>NZ_CADCWQ010000001.1:649920-1299840 GCF_902806455.1 Virgibacillus doumboii
CCGTCTGGATAGTATGGTAATAGATATATGGAGTCTATTAATAAGAAGGTGAAGAGATGGGTAGAAGTTCAAGAAAAATGGAAATTCTCAATGCTGCATCAAAGATTGTCAGTGAACAGGGGATATTTAATTTGACGCTGGATGCTGTGGCGAAAGAGGCTGGTATCAGTAAAGGCGGTTTGCTTTATCATTTTCCGTCCAAAGAAGCAATGGTCGAGGGAATGGTGCAACATCTGACAAGCAATTACAGGGAAAAAATAGCTCATAACGTGAGCATTGATTCCAATGATAAAGGTAAATGGACACGTTCGTATGTGGATGTCACATTTAACCAGGTCTATCAGAATAAAGACATGAACTCCGGTTTGCTGGCAGCTAAGGCAGTTAATGCCGCATTGCTCGATCCCATTCGTCATCTTTATTCTGAATGGCAGGAAGAAATTGAGAACGATGGGCTTGATCCGATAAAAGCAACCATTATTCGGTTGGCGACAGACGGGATGTGGCTTGCAGAACTATTTGATATTTATCATATTGGGGATGAAAAGAAAGAAGCGGTTTATCGAAAGCTGATTGATTGGGCTAATACAGACGATTAAAGGATAAAAAACACCGTCATAGGAGAGGTTAAAAAATACCATCAAAGGGGATGGTATTTTTTTTACGTTTAAACGTCCGGTTTTGTAAACATGCTCGTTTAAACACGGTCATGGATAAAGGTTTATATGATTTCTTCAAAAAGAGGTTGAATATTTACCGTCCGGATGGTATAGTATCAAATATAGTTAACCGTCCGGATGGTACAGTTAAAATAAGAGATGTTAAATGTTACGAAGGGAGACTAACCAATGAGCCAAAAAGTTATGTTAACAGCAGCTGTTACAGGTGCAGGAGACACGACCAGTAAAAGCCCGCATGTTCCGGTTACGCCTAAGGAGATTGCTGAGGCGGCTATTGCATCAGCCAAAGCTGGGGCAACGGTAGCCCATGTTCATGCTCGCGACCCGGAAACAGGTGGTATCAGTCATCATGTTGACCACTACCGTGAAATTGTTGACCGAATCAGAGAATCCGAAACAGATGTCATCATCAATATTACTTCAGGCGGCGGGGGAGATTTTATCCCGAGTTTAAATACACCGGCAGCTGGAGGAGACGGTACGGACATACAAACGCCGGAAGAACGACATGAGCCGGTAGGAGAACTGCTTCCCGAGATGTGCACACTTGATTGTGGCAGCACGAATTTCGGCAATATGATTTACATGAGTCCGACTGACTGGTTGAGAGAGCAGGCAAAACTGGTTCAGAACAGCGGGGTGAAACCTGAACTGGAGTGTTTTGATACGGGACATCTCCGTTTTGCCAATCAATTGGTCCAGGAAGGTCTGATCGAGGGGGATCCGATGTTTCAATTTTGCCTGGGAATCCCGTGGGGAGCTGCGGCGGATGTCGAGACAATCCTTTATTTGAAAAATCGATTGCCGGAAAATGCACATTGGTCAGCATTTGGTATCGGACGATTGCAACTGCCAATTGCAGCCCAGACAGCTATGCTTGGCGGCAACATCCGTGTGGGGCTGGAAGATAACTTATATTTGAAAAAAGGCGTGCTTGCACGGAATGATCAGCTTGTTGAAAAAGCAGTGAAGATGGTGCATGAACATAATATTGACATCATGACACCGGAAGAAGCACGAAAGCAATATGACTTGCGAACACCTTAAGGAGGAAACAACAATGCAGCAAAATAAACAAGAGATGAAAGTGGCCGTCGTCGGGACCGGTGTTATTGGGAATGGCTGGATCACCCGCTTTTTGGCACAAGGCTATCATGTGACGGCATTTGATCCGGCAGAAGGTGCTGAAGCGCGTACACGTCAAAGCGTTAGCCGTGCATGGGAATCCGTTGAGAAGTTGGGTGTTGCCGAGGGTGCTTCACTTGACCGGTTAACATTTGTACCCACTATCGAAGAAGCAGTTAAAGATGCCTATTTGATTCAGGAAAATGTCCCTGAACGCGAGGATTTGAAGAAGAGTGTTTTGGGATCAATCGATAGGTATGCTGAGCCGGATGCGATTATCGGTTCCAGTACGTCAGGTATTAAGCCAAGTATACTGCAGGAAGACCTGTTGCATCCTGAACGTTTTATGGTGGCACATCCATTTAATCCGGTTCACATTCTGCCGCTTGTGGAGCTTGTCGGAGGACAATCCACAGAACAAACTGTAATTAAACAGGCGGCTGCATTCTATGAATCAATTCAAATGAAGCCATTGGTTGTACAGCAGGAGATTGAAGGGCATATTGCAGATCGTTTAATGGAAGCACTTTGGCGCGAAGCTTTACATTTAGTTAATGATGGCATTGCGACGACGGAAGAAGTAGATGCCGCCATTATTTATGGTGCCGGTTTGCGCTGGGCACAAATGGGGCCTTTTCTGACTTTTCATCTGGCAGGCGGCGAACAAGGAATGCGCCACATGCTGAAACAATTTGGTCCAGCGTTGAAACTGCCATGGACGAAGCTGGAAGCACCTGAACTAACGGATGAATTGAAAGAAAAAGTGGTTGAAGGCTGTGAAAATCACGCCGGGGACAAGACTGTTGCTGAACTCGAAGATAAACGTGATGAGTTTTTAGTGAAGCTTCTTGATCTGGTTGAAGAATATTGGCCTGAATCAAAAAGTCTTATAAAAAACTAAGGCTGTTTTCTAAACAAATTGTTGCTTTTTACGTAAAAGATATAGACTGCGAACTAGACGAGTGTTATAACACGACTAGGAAATATACTGTGATACTTGTCGTGTTCCAATTTTTTCAGCCAGGAGTGCAACATCGCTGAAAAAATTTCCGACACTTCAAGCACAAGAGGGATGCTCGGCGAAAAGCGGATTGATTTAGGCTTAAAATCCTCGTGAGGAACCGCTCTATCGGGGAAAACGATCCCGATTTGGCTTTGAAATCCTCGTGAGGAACCGCTCTATCGGGGAAAACGATCCCGATTTGGCTTTAAAATCCTCGTGAGGAACGGTCTATCGGGGAAAAGAATCCCGATTTGGCCTTAAAATAGTCGATAGAACCGCTCTCTCGATGAAAAGGAGACCAGTTTTGGCTGTCATAGTTTTATTCTGCTATAGTTTCCCCAAACTAATGTAAGAGGGGAATTTTCTTAGCATGATTGCATAAACACATTTTGAAATAATCATATAAAAGGTGTGCCCAAATAAATGATGAAAATCCCTTTAACATAGTGCCTTTAAGAATCCAAGCCAAACTGAGCTGGGAATGCGAGCAAATTCCGGCTGCGGGATAAGAGGGACTAATAATCAAAATTAGTTCGCAGTTTAAGTCTACTGTGTTAAATAACTAGAAACCATATTTACAAAAAGAGCTAAAAACTAAAAAAGAGGGTGTGTGAACATGTCCAACCAGTCGTTCCATTATCAGAGCTATGTTCACCGTGACTGGGTTGATTATAACGGTCACATGAATGATGCGGCATATGCAACCGTGTTCAGCTTGGCTGTCGATCACTTGATGGATCATATCGGCCTGAATGCAGAAGCCCGCAGCCATTATGCATATACAATTTTTACACTGGAAAACCATATTTGTTATTTGCAGGAGGCTCATCAGGACGAGGAACTAAGTGTTTCTATGCAATTGCTGGATGCTGATGCTAAACGGCTGCATGTACTTTTTATGATGAAAAATAATGAAAATCAATTGCTGGCCACAAGTGAACAGATGCTGATGGGCATGGATACAGAAGATGGAAGGCCGGCACCGTTTCCGGAAAGAGTTGCCTCTGAAGTTGAGGCGATCTGGAATGGGCATAAACATTTGGCACAGCCTGAACAAGCGGGCAGAAGGATTGGGATAAAAAGATAATTTTTTGCTGTGCGGGCCGAGAAGGTTGTCAACTGCAGTTTTTTTATCAATGAATGAATTTGAAAAGAGCGTGCTTACAAAACATGTTAGGAGAGATTTAAAATGAAGAAAACATTATTTGTTTTAATAATAATTTTAGTATCAATGGTCATGTACGGCTGCTCATCAAACGGTGATTCAGAAGATACGGGTGATGGGGAGAAACCAACGTTAACGTTTGGCGTCACAAACTGGACAAGTACCGTTCCGCCAACGAAAATCGCTGCTAAAATTCTGGAAAACATGGGATATAAAGTTGAAGAAATAAATGCTGATGCCGGAAGTGTTTATACTGGTATGTCAACTGGCGACATTGATATATTTATGGATTCGTGGTTTCCGGCACAAAGACAATATATAGAAAAGTATTCTGATTCCATTGAAAGTATTTCGGTCAGTTATGATAATGCAAACTCAGGAATGGTTGTCCCTAAGTATATGGAGGATATTAACGACGTTGCCGATTTAAAAGGCAAAGAGGGTATAGTAAATAAGGAAATGTTTGCCATTGGTGAAGGTGATCCGGCCATGCAGGATATGAAAAAAGTTATCGAATTTTATAACCTGGACATTAAAATGATCAATTCATCAGAAGCCGCAATGCTGGCAGCTGCACAAGCAAAAATGGACGAGGAAAAGCCTGTTTTGTTTTATGGCTGGCGCCCGCATTCGATGTTTGATAAATTCGATTTAAAAATACTGTCAAATAAAGAAGTAGCAGAAGAGAAAGGTTTGTTTGATACAAGTTCAGTCAATATAATTGCTAATAAAGGGTTAGAAGAAAAAGCACCAGAGGCATATACGTTTTTAAGCAACTGGAGTATATCCATTAAAGATATGGAAAAAATGATTGCCGAAATCGACAGTGGCAAGGATCCGGACAAAGTCACACAAGCGTGGATTGATAACAATCAGGATAAGATTGAGAAAATGAAAAATGGAAAATAAGAAGTGGTTACGTGTTGCTTTTTCCAATTTTCTATATGCGTAATTCAGTAGAAACATGACGGTCAGGTATTTTGCCTGATCGTCAGTTTAATGAAGCGAGTCTTAACACGGGATAACGTAATCCCGGCATTAAAATGTTTGCGAACGATCAATGAATTAGACACTGACAAGAAAGGATCATGTAATTATGAAAACAGCTAACGATCCAATTATGTGGAACGAACTCATCGAGGGAACGGAAGTCAAGGGATTAGCACAGAATCATCTATTTGCCGCTCCCGATAACGCTCAAGATCCTTCAGCGGAATTTGAAGGAACGTTGAAAATTGAGGGTGCACACATGGGGATGAACCCAGAGCTCAGCACGGATAAAGTACACGGCAAAGAAATTACCTTTTTTCCAGACGTGTCTTTGGATTTTTTTACCGTAGATGATAAATATCTGGTTCCCGTAACGCAGGATGTCATCCCGAATGGCACGTTGGAGAACACAAGAAGCTACTGGGATATCATTGTCCAGCCGGGTCGTGTTTGGAATAACGGTGACCAGGATAACGGCTGGAATCGTGCGTCATTTCCATTTTCTCTCGTCAATCGCTTAGAAGGGGAAACGCATATGGGAATTGCTATGTTCCTTTATAAAGAAGATAAAGTTTCACATGTTCGATTTCAAATCGTTGCCCAGACAGGTCCCTTCGATGTAGCGGGCTACTTCAACGCCTGGGGAGTTACGAAAGCATCGTATGAGCCCAACGGAATAGATAACCTGGAGTATCACAAAGCTGTTTATCGCCGCCATCTCGAAAGCCGTTTTCCAACCGCACCACTCGATGAATTAAAACAAATGGTCGGGGACAAAAATTTAGCGGCGTTTAATGGGGCAAAAGACACAGCGGAGGAAAAAAACGTTCTCCAGACTGCGCTGTTTTACGACGGGGTGCTGTATCGCTCGCCTTGTCATTTCGCTGGTGGTCCATTTCCATACAGCGATGAAATTCGTTATGGTGTTTGGTCCGTGACAAAAACAGCGATGATGAACGTGGCAATGCTGCGTTTAGCTGAGAAGTACGGGCGCGGCCTGCTTGATGAGAAGATCGCTGACTATATCCAACTGCCGGATACGCAACAAGAGTGGGAGGATGTCACATACCTGGATATGGCTAACATGGCTTCAGGACGCGGTGCCACCGCTGACGAACCAACATGCTATTTGTGTGATTATCACAGGTGGTATTTAGCACCGTCGGAGAATGTAAAAGTTGCAGAAGCAGTCGATTACCCGCTGGTTTGGGAGCCTGGAACGAAGTATAATTATCGGGATCAAGACGCATTCCTTCTTGGCGTTGCCCTTGAAAAGTACCTTCAGCATAAAGAGGGTAAGGAAGCGACTTTGGACAAGCTGCTCAAGGAAGAAGTGTACGAACCAATCGGCATTTATTGGGGACCGGTAAATCATACAATTGAGGAGAACGGCTCATCCGGTTGTCCCAGACTGGATTTCGGTTATCATGCCACACTGGATGAATTGACTAAAATCGCGTTGCTCTATGAAAAACATGGCAGCTGGAATGGCAACCAGATACTGCATCGCGAGTTGGTGGACAGCATATTGCCAAAAGAAAAACCGCCTGCTTTAGCCGTTTCTAAGGAGGAGAATAATGAGTTTGGGCCAAAATACTATGCCATGAACTGGCACATTGAGCCTTATCGCTCACGAGAAGGACACGAGCTCTATCTGCCAAACATGAAGGGGTATGGTGGTAATCTTGTTACACTTATGCCAGGACAAATAGTCGCGCTGCGAATGGCAAACAAGTTAACAGCTTCAGATTCGGATGAGTTTGATTCTACGGTTCCTCAGGCAAGAGTGTGGGAGGAGCTGGTTTAGGAGAGTGTCTTCCGGGGGTGCCTGTCTTCCGGGGGTGCCTGTTTCCGGGGGGTGCCTGTCACTTCCCGGTTTTTGTCGAATCATGTCGTATGAGGATGTAAATGTAAAATAAATAGAACTTCTATTCAGGTTGAAGTGAGCAAGCGGCATTTGATGGAGCGAGTGAGATTCCAAAGTGATCGAAGTCGGGAGACAGCAGAGCGAACTTGGGAGTGTTGGTTCTACAACAAAGTGTCAGTCTATCATGAGATTGAGAGCGTTTGAATTACAGTAAAAGTGGCAAAGGTTCTGCCCCTCTACAGTTCTTATGATAAAATGGTGATTATACACGTGTAAAAAATTGTTGGAACTAAGAGGAGGCATAATGTTGAAATTAGTTGGCGTATCAGGAACATTGGCTGGAAATAAGACTTCTCAAGCTGTTTATGATGTACTGGAAGCTGCTGATCTGATGGATACATCGGTGAAGACTGAACTAATAGATTTAAGGGATTATGAACTTTCATTTGCTGACGGATCCCCGCTTGCTTATTTTGATGATGACACCTGGCCGGTTGCCGATAAAATCTTGTCTGCAGACTGCTTAGTGTTTGGTACACCGATTTATCAAGCTTCTATCTCCGGGGTATTGAAAAATCTGCTGGATCATCTCCCGGAATATGCGTTTAAAAATAAAGTTACCGGCATTGTCGCAACAGGTTTGTCCGAGAAACATTTTCTTGTAACGGAGTATCAGCTGAAACCAGTCCTTTCTTATTTTAAAGGGCTGATTCCTTCAGAAAATGTTTTTGTTCAGAATGATTGCTTCGATTTGGAAAGTGGAGAAATTATCGATAAAGTCGTTGCGAAACGGCTGCGGAGTCTTGCTGAGGAAATTTTGTTTCTGCAGGGGAGTATTAATGAGCGGATGAAGCGGTGAAGGGCTAATGGGTAACTGGGGATCAAATCAGAAAAAGGATTAAGATTATATTTATATTGGGGTAGTTTTTTTGCTAATTCTATAATAGTATTCGAGATGACCAGCGCGGGCAATGCGCTGGTCTATTGTGTTTTATAAAAGAAAATAGACTCTCTTAACTGGGACTTTGTGAACTGCCCCGTTTCCCATATAGTAAAGGTTTTTTACAAGATTACCTGACAAGTTTTTTATCAAACCAGTTCTATTCATCCAATAAGAGGAATAAGTTTCTTAAAAACAAGAGATATTTTTCAGATTTATTGAAAGCGCTTTTATAACCAGCCGGTTTAATGGAAGGCATGCTTTTTGGTGTTAAAGGTACGTACCTTTAAGAATTTATTATTACAAATAGTAAGAGGAGGTTATCAGTTCATGAAGAAGTGGCTGGCTTGTTTGGTGTTATTGGGGATGGTTTTTGCGACAGCTTGTGCAGGTAACTCAAGTCAGGAAGAACAGGATAGTGGTGATTCGTCATCAGCGTCTGAAGCAACCGAAATTAGTTTCATTCATTGGAGGGGTGAGGACAAGGAGGTTTTTGAAGATATCATTGGGCAATTTGAAGAAGAAAATCCGGACATAACTGTTGAGATGAATATTTACCCTTCCGAGCAGTATCAGTCAAATGCTCAGCAATTGCTGCGTGATGGATCTGTTGGTGATGTGTTTACCTCGTTTCCGGGATCGCAATTTGAGGCTATGAAGGAAGCGGATTTGTTCACCGATTTATCGAATGAAGATTTCGTGAGTAAATTTTCAGAAGGGTCCATTGGTATTGGTCAGGCTGATGGTAAACAATTGGCCATCCCGTATCAGCTGGTGTTCAATATGCCGGTTTACAACAAGGGAATGTTTGAAGAATTGGGACTTGAGGTTCCGAAAAGCTGGTCAGAATACCAGGAGATGGCAGCTACATTGATTGAAAATGATATTGTTCCTGTTGCTTTTCCGGGTGCTGATATCGGACCGAACCAAACGATGAACAGTATGATGATGAACAACTCGGAAGAAGGCGTTTTTAAGAAACTTGAAAGTGGTGAAGAGTCACTGACAAATGATTGGTGGGTCAAAACATTAAAGGATTTTGAGTATTTCAATGAGAATGGCTACTTCCAGGAAAATGCGTTAGGAACGAATCAGGACTCTGCCATGCAAATGGTTGCCGATGAGGAAGCTGCAATGCTGGCCACTGGGTCCTATCATATGGCTAGTTTAAAGGATTTGAATCCGGATCTTAAATTGGGCCTATTGCCGCCAATTACGGTTCCGGAAAGTGAAGCGGAGTTCGAAGGTATCCATACGGCAACATTTATGCTCGCCATAAACAAAAAGTCCGAAAAGAAGGAAGCAGCGAGGAAGTTTATCGACTTTTTGAGTGAACCGGAGATTGCTTCCCAGTATGCCAATGGAACGGGACAGCACTTAACCGTAAAAGATGTGGAATATGAATCAGAGGAACTGAAAAATACGGCTCATTGGATCACGGATAAAAATACACGATTCCAGCCAAGGTATTTCATCACAGAGGCTGCCGTGGAGGATGCTGTGCTTGGTTCAATCGAAAACGTATTAGGTGGTGCGTCACCGGAAGATGCAGCTGCAGAGGCGCAGCAGATTGTTGAAGAAAATATCGAGTAAATGACACACAGGGCTTGCATATAAAAGTAATCTCGTGAAGGATTGATTTCATGAAAATTTCGAAGGCGATATATCTGTTTTTTATCCCGGGTCTAATCCTGTATTCGTTATTCTTTTTGTATCCGACAGTTAGTGCATTATTTTATTCGTTTACTAATTGGGATGGAATAAGTGCTGATTTCAATTTCGTCGGATTAGCAAATTACGAACGGGCAGTTACGGGTGACAGCATCTTCATGAAGTCTGTCGGAAATAATTTAGAGTTTATGGTATTTGTAGCCATCTTTCAAACCCTGGTTGCTTTGATATTCGCCGTATTTCTGGTTAAAAATACAAAAGTGAATTACTTTCTGCGAGCCTTGTTTTTCTTTCCAACCATTTTATCATCCGTGTCAGTTGCTTTTATATGGGCGTTTGTTTATGACCCGAATTTGGGGATTTTAAACCAATTATTGAACCTTTTCGGACTTGAATTTTTGACACAGAATTGGCTTGGAAACAGTGATATTGCGATTTACTCGTTGGCCGTTACACAAGTCTGGTTCCACGCGGGGCAGATGCTGATCATCTTTGTGGCAGGGCTGCATGCCATTCCGGAAGATTTATATGAAGCAGCCAAAATGGAGGGGGCTTCCAGATGGCAGCTATTCCGAAAAATAACCTGGCCATTGTTGGCGCCTTCAGCAACGATTGTTATCGCATATACAACGATACAGTCGTTTCAGGCCTTTGATTTAGTCTTTGCTTTGACAGGCGGCGGGCCGAATTATTCGACAGAAATTATCTCCACTTATATTTATACCGTTGCTTTCAGAAGCTATGATTTTGGGTACGCATCAGCTATTTCGGTCATCTTTATGTGTATTATTGCGCTTATTACGTACATTCAGTTTAAGGTGTTGCGTTCCAACCGGATATCTTACTAGGAGAGGGGGCAATGAGCTTGTTTTTTAGAAAGTCTGCGGTATTTATCTATGCCATTTTGATACTGGTGCCGCTTATTATGGTCGTTTTGACATCGATGAAAACATTGGAGCAGACGTTTGATAACCCGTTGGGAATACCGGCGGAAGGCCTCATTATCGATAACTTTATCAACTTATTTCAGGAACAGACGATGGCAGGCTATTTTTTGAATAGTACAGTTGTAACCCTTTCTTCTGTAACGCTTACCTTATTTTTCGCTGCCATGATTGCTTTTGGTATCACACGGCTGAATAACTGGAAAGGGAATGGACTTTTCGCCTTGTTTACGGTTGGTATGATGGTTCCGCCCCAGGTAAATATGGTTCCGTTATATTCACTCGTGTTGGATTTAGGATTAACAAACAGCTTGCTGGGGCTGATTTTAGTTAATATTGCTTCCACATTGCCTGTTGGTGTCTTTATTCTGACAGGATTTATGAAGACACTGCCAAAAGAACTGTTTGAAGCATCGACCATTGATGGTGCCGGCAACTGGCGGATTTTTTCAAAAGTGGTTGTTCCATTATCATTGCCTTCCCTTTCGGCCACCGCCATCTTTTTGTTTGTGATGCATTGGAATGACTTGTTGTATCCATTGCTGTTTATTACAGATAATGCATATAAGACACTGCCGCTTGCATTACTGGACTTTCAGGGGCAGTATTTCACGAATTACCCGATGTTGTTTACAGGAGTCCTGATTGCATCTGTTCCAATGGTCATTATGTATATCTTTTTACAGCGCTATTTTGTTACAGGCATGACATCAGGCATGGTCAAGGGCTAAATTTTGAAAGGAAGTGATCACTTGGGAAAAATACTATACCTGCCAATCGGGAGAAAAACGTTTGACATGGAAACCGGGGAGAAAGAGCGGGAAAAAAGTTCAGCCCTTTTGCATGAATTGACCGATAAGCTGATCGAACCGGAAAGCACCATTACAGCTCCCGGTGCATTGCAAAAATTTCTTCAGGAAGTAAATACGGATGAGGTTGCCGTTACGATCTATCAAAGCATCACGTTTGCTGATGGTCAATTTATCAGGATGCTGCTGGATCATGTCTCCTCTCCTGTAATCGTATGGTCCATAAGAGAACCAGCTGTTGGTGAACGATTGCGGCTTAACTCGCTGACAGGCGGAAATAGCACATGTCACGTCCTGAAAAGTGATCACCATCCGTATACATTTGTGTTTGGGAATTCAGAGGAAACACAGGTTCAGCAAAAAATAAAACAACAACTTAATATACAATCGTTGATTAACCGGCTGAAAAATTTCAACATTGGCGTCCTGGGTGACCACCAGCCAGGGTTTTATTTTTCAGGAACAGATGAAAAGCAGCTTAAAGATCAATTTGGCATTGATGTGATCCGGATGGATTTACAGGAGGCGTTCGATAAAAGCAAAGAAATGGCTGAGGAAAAGTGGGAAAAAGAAGTCAGCCGTGCCAAAGAGCAAGTTATCGGTTTAAATGCTACCGATGAAACAGTTAAACGATTTGCGCAGTTTTCAGCTTTTGTGAGGGAGGAAATAGATCGGCAACATATTTCTGCATTGTCCATTCGCTGCTGGCCGGAATTTTTTAATGAGCTGGGGGCTGCTGCATGTTCGACGTTGTCCCAATTCACGGAGGATGGGGTTGTTTCTTCCTGCGAATCAGATATTCACGGAGCTATTACCATGTTTATTTTGCAGGAATTGTCCGGGGGAGAGGCGCCGTATCTTGGAGATATGGTTCATGTTAATGAATCCAGTAACGCTGTGGTTTATTGGCACTGTGGAGCTGGAGCATATTCGTTGGCGCATCCGGATCAGGGGGCTAAGCCTGGAGTCCATCCAAACCGGGGACTTGGCTTCACGATGGAGTTCGGACTTAAACCCGGAAAAGTGACGATTTTTCGTGTCGGATATACCCCGGAAGGTTACAGACTGCTTGTTATGCGGGGGCAGGCACTTGATACCCCACAACGTTTTAATGGAACATCGGTCGAGGTTGAACTGGAAACGAATGTGACGGAAACCCTTTACAGTCTAATGGATGAAGGGTTTGAACCTCATTACGGTCTGGTTTATGCAGATGTTGTCAGTGATTTAATTGAATTAGGTAAACAGCTGCAATTACCAGTATCTGTGTACACGATGGATTGAAGGGAGCTAAGGAATCAATGAAGCATATCGCCATTGGGCAAGCTGGAGGCCCGACAGCAGTTATTAACGCTACGTTGGCGGCTTTTGTCCGTGAGATAAATAAGGAGCACTCCCTTACATTCATTATGAACGGCTTTGAAGGGTTAGCTAAAAAAAAGTTTCTGAAAGCTGATGACAACGTGATTGAAAATCTATTGGCACATGAAAAAGTGCCCGGTGCAGCACTGGGTGCCGGCCGTTATACATTAAGTGAGGAAGAAATAATCCAATCTGTCCGGACACTCCGGGATCTTAAGATTGATACACTTGTATTCATTGGCGGGAACGGAACGATGGAGGCACTGGACAAAATAAAAGATGAAGCCCACCGTCAGCGTTATCAGCTGCAACTAATAGGTCTGCCCAAAACGGTTGATAATGACTTGCCGGGAACAGATCATTCACCGGGTTTTGGCAGTGCTGCCAGATATGTGGCACAAGCAGCCAGGGATATGGGGCGTGATCTCTTGGCGATGAATAATTTTGAAAACGTACGGATTATTGAAACAATGGGCAGAAACGCCGGCTGGCTGGCCGCAGCTTCCGGCTTTCTCAAGGAATTTGAACACGATGGCCCCCATTTTATCGCATTGCCTGAGGAGCCATTAAGGCCTGAGGTTTTATTTCATCATATTAAAAAAGCAATTCGGGATTATGGAATTGCGCTGATTGTTGTAAGTGAAGGGGTATGCTGGGAGAAAGGAAGTCAGGTAGAGAGAGATCGCGTAAATGGTCACTCCGTTTTGGGAGGGATATCGAAGGAGATTGAACATAAGGTTAGTGAAAAAATGAATGTCATGGTGCGTGCTGAGTTGTTGGGAATGAATCAAAGAAGCTGCTCTCATTCCGTTTCAGCAACCGATTATACCGAAGCCATTCAAGTCGGCAGTGTGGGAGCGAGCTTGCTTAGAGAGGGTGTGACAGATGTAATGGTATCACTTCAGCGTTCTGAAGGCGTTTCATACGAGACATTGTTTACGCCAGTATCCCTGAAGACGGTTGTCCAAAGCGGGGAAAGAAAACTGCCTTCCAGATTTCTTAATGACCAGGGAGCGTTCAATGAATGGCTGCGCCCGCTGATTGGGAACGATTTTACTCCTTATCCGCCACCATTGCAAAGGAGATAAGTCGATGTCTTCACAAAAATTGGATCACAACGCAAATAAAGCATTATACCTTCAAATTAAGGATGTATTAGTTAAACGCATCCAGGATGGCGTGTGGGGAGAGCATTCACTGATCCCGACCGAACGGGAGTTGATGAAAGAATTTGATGTGAGCCGAACGACAATCAGGCAGGCAATTTCCATTCTTGTACAAACCGGATTACTGGAAAAAACACAGGGAAGAGGCACGATTGTTAAGCCTCAAAAACTAGTAGGAAGTTTAGGCCGTCTAAAAGGATTTGCTGAGGAGGTAGTTGAAAAAGGTCAACTTCCTCAATCAAAACTTATACGAGCAGAATTTCGTAAGCGGCTGTTTACAGAAAAATCAATGCTGGATGTTAATGAAGATGAATCTATTCTTCTGATAGAACGAATCCGTTTTGCTGATGATAAGCCAATTGCTTTGGAGCGAACTTGCTGGCCAAATGAAATTGGACGTATTTTAATGCAATACGACCTGAACGCAGCAAGGTATTATGAAATTTTAGAGAACAACAATATTTATCTTCATAAGGCAAGCGAAGAAATTCATGCCATTAATGCAACGCAGGACGAGGCAGATTTACTGGGTATAAGGCCCGGTGAGGCGCTGCTGGAAATGACTCGTTTAAGTTTTGGTATGAATAACCACCCGATTGAATATACGAAAACAAAATATCGCAGTGATCAGTATCATTATGATATTGAGCTGAACAGATAAATTGATGTTTTTAAATTTATGCAGAAACTAGGCTTGAAATCATTGTGAGGAAGGCTGTCTTGATGAAAAGGAGGCCGGTTTATGGTTGAAATCATCGAGAGGAGCGCTTTCACGATGGAACGGAGGTTGAATTGGGGATGAAATCATTGAGAGAAGTGCTGTCTTGGCGACAAAGAATCGGAAAGTGAGGATATAAAACGATGAACCTTTAATCCAAAGTCAACTTGGGTAGTGTATATCCAACCTAAATATATGATTGTTGAGTGTCTTGAATTAAGGAGGTGTCTGAAGTGAGTGAAGCAAAAAACAATTTTTATACCGGTTTTTTTAAGTCAGACCATTTAGCAGAGGAGGATAAGTATTTATTTTCAAAATCATCCCCCAAGTATAAATTTAATGTAATTGGTACGGGTATAATCGGCCAGGAGCACATAAGGGTTACAATGCTGGAGGGGCGGGCGACAATCAATGGTATATTTGATGTTAATGAAAACAGTATAGAAAATACATGTCAGTTTTTTCGGCAGGAGTATCCGGATGATGAATTGAAAGTTTATGATTCGCTGGAAAATGCCTGTCAGGATCCAGAAGTTGATGGGCTGATTATTTGTACCCCAAATTTTACACATATTGACATTGTTAAAGAGGCTGTCAAGTCAGGAAAACATATTTTACTGGAAAAGCCGATGGCAACAACATTAAAGGATGCTTGGGAGATAAAAGAGATAGCAAAAGACTATGATTCTATTTTTCAAATTGGTCTTCAATACAGGCATAAACCTATTTACACGGAAGCCATTCACGAAGTGCTGGAAAGAAAAGCCGCAGGAAACATCAAAAATATAAGCATTGCAGAACATCGTGTGCCTTTTTTAGATAAAGTGAATCAGTGGAATAAATTTTACGAATACTCCGGGGGGACGCTGGTTGAAAAATGCTGTCACTACTTTGATCTATTAAACTTGCTTGCACAATCGAGGCCGAAAGAAGTGTATTCAACAGGCAGCATGGATGTCAATTTCACCGATTTTAACTATGAAGGCAACAAGTCGGACATAATCGACAATGCGATGGTCACGGTAAATTACGAGAATGGCATCAAAACCCATTTTCACCTTTGCATGTTTGCACCTATGTTTTATGAAGAAATAACGATTTGCGGTGACGGTGGCAGACTGAAAGCGTACGAAAAAGAGGATTTTTTACCTTTAAACGGTAACAGTACGTATTTGGAAGTGTTAAGCGGTGAAAACGGAACAGCAAAAACAGCAAGCCCCTGCTACCCGAAAGTTATTCAGGAAAGTGGCCATAGCGGTGCCACGTATTATGAACACAAGTATTTTATCGATAATATAGAGGGAAATAATAAGGCTACAGCCACAGTGGAAGAAGGTTTTTGGTCAATTGTTGTCGGGGAAGCTGCTGAACGTTCCATTAAAACTGGTGGGGTAATCAATGTGAAGGATATGCTGGAACAGGATATTTTTTCTAAAATATGACCGTTTATGCAGATGGGAGTGAATCGTTTGAGGTACAGTTATGTTTCGCATCTTTATTGTCCGAAATGCGGGAATACATTTGGAACCAGTGAACAGCATCAACTATGCACTTGTGGTTCACCGTTATTGGTGGCCTATGACTTGGACGAAATGAAAAAGAATGTAGCCCCCGAGGAATGGGGAACAAGGGAACCTACTTTATGGCGGTATCATGAATTACTTCCGGTTGAAGAGGAACATCATGTCGTTTCACTGGGAGAAGGTATGACCCCGCTAATTCCGATGCGCGAACTTGGAAATGATATGTCCATTGGTAACCTGTACATGAAGGATGAGGCACTGATCCCGACAGGTACGTTTAAGGCGAGAGGGGCAGCTGTTGGGGTTTCAAAGGCAAAAGAAGTCGGCGTTAAGGAACTGGCAATGCCAACAAATGGAAACGCTGGTGCAGCATGGGGGTTATATGCTGCCAGGGCTGGTATAATAGCTACCATTGTGATGCCGGCAGATGCGCCCAAAATTACCCGGAATGAAGTCGCTCTATCTGGAGCCAACCTTTATTTAGTGAATGGACTCATTAGTGATGCCGGAAAAATTGTAGGAAAAGCGGTCATGGATTATAACCTTTACGATGCATCCACATTGAAGGAGCCTTATCGGATTGAAGGAAAGAAAACGATGGGGCTGGAAATTGCTGAACAGCTTAATTGGAAAATGCCTGATGTCATTTTATATCCGACTGGCGGTGGTGTCGGTCTGATTGGAATTTATAAGGCGCTGAATGAATTAAAGGAACTGGGCTGGGTCAAGGGAAAGCTACCACGATTAGTAGCTGTTCAATCAACAGGATGTGCACCTATTGTCAAGGCATGGGAGGAAGGGAAGCGTGAATCCGAGTTTTGGAATGATTCTGAAACACTTGCTTTCGGTATCAATGTCCCGAAAGCATTGGGAGATTTTCTAGTGTTAGATGCTATTTATAATACCGATGGCTGTGCGATTGCCATTGATGACGAATCGATGCTTCGGGAACAGGAGAAAGTAGCTAACATGGAAGGAAGCTTTATTTGTCCAGAAGGCGCCGCCGCATTTGCAGCCATTCGCAGATTAAGAGAGAACGGATGGATTGGACGGAATGAAACTGTAGTTGCTTTGAATACGGGAGCTGGAATCAAGTATCCGGATACGGTTCGTGTGAGTGCTGAGATGTTGGGGAAGGGGGATAGGGTTTGATAGGGTGCCGGGATAGGGTGCCTGTCACTTCCTGGTTTTTGTCGTATTTTGTCGAATGCATGAATAGGAATTACACCACTGCTGCTTTAATCCGGCGGAGGCAGGCACCCACAAATAATCCCGGCGATATTAGCTAGGGATTATTTTGCCTGCTATATTTACATATGCTTAATTCTTCCTTTGTACATATCATACAATTCATCGTTATTATATCCATCGATATTTTGGCTTGTGAAGATTGGTAGTTTAGCTCCGTTATCTGCTGCAATTTTCATTCCTTCCGTTACAGCGGTATGTAATAGGGCCATCCCTGATATTGTCGATGCAGCTCCAGTTTGAATTCCGCAAACTTCAAATAACCCATCGCCGGAAGGGACGCAATTGTCCATTACAATATCACCGAACTCATATAATTTTTTCGAACTGCTATGTCTGCTGGGATATTTTTTACTCTGCGCCAATGAGGTCAGAACAATTACTGTATGTTCTTCCTTTTTGGCCCGCATTGCAAATTCGATTGGCAGCGCATTTCTGCCGGAATTCGAAATCACAATAACTAGGTCCCCATCGGCTATTGTTTGTTCTTCCCATAAAATATCCGCAATTCCGCTTACTCGTTCCAGTTTACTGCTTCTAATAGCACCATCGGCAGTAAGGACCGTCGAATCAAGTATTGCATTGATATTAGCTAATCCTCCAGCACGGATAAACAGCTCCAATCCAATCATATGCGAGTGGCCGGTCCCCAGAACATGAATGATTTTGTCGTCAATTATGGCTTTCCCAACTAATTGAGCGACCTGTTCTAAGCTCTCCTTATTCACGCGTTCTACTTGATCCATTTGCTCTTTTATTTTACCTATGTACGTAAACATGCTAGTCCTCCTATCTATTATCTTATTTCTACCTTACCATGTTTTCCGATTGTATTGGGTGGCAGGCACCCAAAAAAGAAAGCCTCCTAACTGGACAACCGTATATGGAACCGATACAGTAATTGAGTAGCAAACAGCGGATTTGGAGTGACAAAGTTTGGAGCATATTTTCAGGAAAAAATGGGTGGTCGTTTGTACGGCAATATTTTGTTCGATTTTGTGGGGGAGTGCTTTTCCGGTATTAAAGGTGAGTTATGATGAATTGCAGATGGCACAGGACGATACTATCGCGAAAATTGTATTTGCCGGGATGCGCTTTTTGTTGGCCGGGTTAATCATTCTTGTGGCGTTGTTTATTTTCAGCAGGAAAAGACTGCGCGTTTCGGGTAAACAGTTTTTATTTCTTATTATTTTCGGGATTATTCAAACAGCATTACAATATTATTTTTTCTACAATGGTCTTGCCCGGGTATCCGGAATGCAGGGGGCGATCCTGATTTCGAGCGGAACATTCTTTACCATTGTAATAGCTCACTTTTTTTACAGTGATGACCGCTTATCAGCCAAAAAAGTGTTTGGGCTGATTGCCGGTTTTGCCGGAATTGTTGCAGCTAATTGGGGCCAGGATTTCCAGTTGAGTTTCCGATTGACTGCGGAAGGGTTTATGTTGCTAGCTGCGCTTACAAGTTCAATTGGAACAATCATGGCCAAAGAGCTTGCGGTGGGGATTCACCCATATACATTGACCGGCTGGCAACTAACTATTGGGGCAAGCCTTATGTTGTTGATTGGTGTCCCGCAATTGAGTGACGATGCGATAACCTTTACACCGCTTGGCTGGGGATTGCTTCTCTACGCTGCGTTCCTGTCAACAACGGCATTTGCATTATGGTATTCGATATTGAAGTTCAACAAGGCCGGGGAGATTAGTATGTTCAAGTTCATTACACCGGTATCCGGGGTTATTTTGTCAGCGATGTTTATTCCAGGTGAAAAGTTGACGCTGAAAATCATGGGAGCTCTGGCGCTGGTAGCAGTTGGGATTATTACGGTGAATTATAGTGGTGGTAGAATCGGGAAGATGCGGGGTTGAAGGTGCCTGTCACTTCCCGGTTTTTGTCAAATATCGTTGTGAACGTGCCTGTCACCACCCGAAACTTCCCGAATATTGTCGAATGAGTTCCCTATCCCCTCGAAAACTCTTCCTAATGATTTTAATTTTCAAAAATTATGATAAAATTGCTTTAACATTAAAATTATGGAGGGGTTATTAAATGGCAAATTCTTTTCCTGTAATGAAAGAGGCAGTGGAGTTTTATTTTCCGGGAAACAAAACAGGGGTGCTTGTTATTCACGGGTTTACCGGAACGACACAAAGTATGTATTACCTTGGCGAGCAATTGGCGGAAGAAGGGTTCACTGTATTTGGCCCGCGATTGACAGGACACGGGACAACGCCGGAAGATATGGAAAATGCCTCTTATCAGGATTGGATTCAAACGGTTGAAAAAGGATTGGATAAATTAAAGGCAACTTGTGAAGCTATATTTGTGGCCGGACTGTCTATGGGTGGAACGTTAACCCTTTATTTGGCAGAAAACCATCCTGAGATAAAAGGGGTCATGCCAATCAATGCGGCAACCCATATGCCCGAATTGATTGCGAACTATGATTCGCTGAAAAATACGGAAACGCGGTTTGTGAAGGGTATTGGGTCCGATATTAAGCAGGAAGGTGTCGTGGAACTGGCCTATGAGCAGACACCGGTGAAGTCGATGCAGGAATTGATAAAGCTGTCGGAAATGGTGAGGGAAAATCTTTCCAATGTAAGTGCCCCTGCCATGATTTTTTCTTCCACTGAAGATCACGTTGTTCCACCGGAGAATTCACGGGAAATCTATGAATCAATCGCTTCAGATGTCCGGGATTTTATCGTGCTTGATAACAGCTATCATGTCGCAACGCTGGACGCTGATAAAGAATTGATTGCCAAGAAGTGTAAAGCGTTTATCGGGGAGAGGTTGAAGTGATATGCTTTGGACGGGGGTGATGGAATTTTGCTTGAAAAATACGGCTTAAAACGTGTGACACTTGATTTGCCATTCCGGCTTGACCATGTAAACTGCTTTCTGGCAGAAGGTGAGCACGGCTGGACAGCCATCGATGCAGGCCTGCATAACGAACAGACCGTTAAACGATGGGAGAAGGAATTGAACGGGAAAAATGTGACCGACATTATCGTGACGCACTACCATCCGGATCATTTCGGATATGTCGGAGGGATACAGGCGGAACATCATGCCAGAGTTTCCATGTCGGAAATTGATTATGAAGCTGCACTTAACGCATGGAACCGGGATTTTTTGGATGAGCTTTCGCAAAACTATTTGCTGGCGGGCATTCCTGAAAACTACGCCGAAAAGATGTTGAACAACACCAGGGAGTTTGTCCCGCTCGTGACACCGTACCCGAAAGTGAACCATTTTTTGCAGGATGGTGAGGTAATCCCGATTGGCAAGTATGACTATGAAGTAATTGCAACACCAGGGCATTCAGACGGTCTGGTCACTTTTTATAATAAGGAAAGAGATGTGCTCCTTTCGACAGACCATATTTTGCCGAAAATCACGCCGAATATTTCGTATTGGTTTCACGGCGATCCGAATCCATTGGCACGTTATCTGGAGTCACTGGACAAAATTAAAAAACTGGATGCTGATTTCGTTATCCCTTCTCACGGAGAGCCTTTTCATGGAGCAAACAATCGGATTGAGGAGATTAAAGTCCATCATGACGACCGGCTGGAGCAGACGTTGGATTCAATCGGCAGCGGAAGTACGGTGTATCAGGTATGTCAAAAATTATTTCGGAAAGAGCTCTCTGTTCATGAGTTGCGTTTTGCGGTTGGTGAAACGTTGGCCCATTTGGAATATTTGCGGTATGAGGGAGAGTGTAAAAGGGAAGTTCGTGGTGGTGAGTATTGGTATAGTTTGTGAGGGTGCCTGTCACCACCCGGGTTTTGTCGAATAATATTTGCTGAGGCTGCACATTTAGTTGTTTAAACGGACTATTTGTGCAGTTTTTGTTGGGGTGGTGCCTTGTTGGAGTGGTGCCTGTCACCGCCCGAATTTTGTCGATTAATCGGTGTGGAGATTCGGGCCAAAAGTACTAGGAAAATTGTGGTAACATTAATAGTTGGAGATGATTATTGAATTTTTCGTTTTGGGGGAGTCTTTATGAATAATTGTAAAACATGTGGTGCGGAGTTAAAACAGGGGCAAAATTTTTGCGGGGAGTGTGGTGCCGAGGTTAGCTGGCAGCCTGATAAGGGGCCAAAAAAACAGTCCTTTCAATTTAATAGGAAAACACTCATCCTTTCAGGGATTGCTGCTGCAATCATAGTATTTTTGATTGGCGGTTATATGATTGGGTCATCATTGACCGGTAAAGATAAAGCTGTCAAGGCTTTTACCGATGCATTGGAGAACCAAGATAAAGCGGCAGTATTGGAATCAATCACCACTGAGGAGTCAGATTGGAAGATTAGTAAAAAGGACATTGAAGGTTTTTTTACATATTTGAAGGAAAATCCGGAGACAAAAAAGACGCTTATTGCGAACATTCGTCAGCAATCGGAAACGGATGCAAAGGCTGAGTCTGACAGTGATTTTGAGCTGAGTGGATTGTTTACATTAAAGAAGGCCGGAAAAAAGTGGCTACTGTTTGATAATTACAAATTTGCAGTGACTCCATTTCATTTGGAAGCAGAGACAAATTATGAAGGAACAAAAATTAGTGTTAACGGAGAAGAAGCTGCTGTCAGCAAATCTACCGAGGAGCCGGTGGAGATTGGCCCGCTTTTTCCGGGGACACACACGGTGAAAGCTGTTTGGCAGGGTGAGTATGCACAGTTGGAAAAAGAAACAACGGTGACCTTGATTGATCAGGAAGAACCTGTGAGCGAAGTCGACTTTGATCTGGATGGCCAAATGATTCATCTGGACTCCAATTTCGAGGATGCTGCTGTGTATATTGACGGGGAAAAGACGGATCTTACAGTCGGTGACGTAGATGAACTGGGTCCGTTTTCGTCGGATAGTGACATTGCCATTCATGCCGAAAAAGCATTTCCATGGGGGACGGTGAAGAGTGATGAGGTGCCTGTATCTGATGGAAGTTACCTTGATTTAGACATCAGCCCGTTTACCGATGAAATGAAACAAGGCCTTATTGATCAGGTAAATGAATATGCAGTTACCTGGGCTGAGGCCTATAAACAAATGGATGCCTCGAAGCTAGAAGGATTGGTTACGGACAGTTTTCTGAAAGGTATAGAGGAAGATATCCAGGAAATGAAGGATGATGGCCGGCGCTGGAAAGGAAAGGCTGTTAAGAACGAAATTGACATGGACAGTTTCAATGTTGGAACAAATGATCAAGGAAAATCCACCGTTGAGATTAATCTGATGATGTATTGGGATTCGACTTATTATGATGAGGGAAATAAAGAGAAGGCCGAAACCGAAGAAGATAAAGACCTGCTCGGAATTATTTTGGTTTATGACGAGGAAAAAAAGCAATGGTTCATCAATGATGAGGAAGGCATGATGTTTTATATGGCGGGTGAGATGAAGACGTTTGAGCTGGATTAGAGGGACTCCAGGGGGTGCCTGTCACCACCCGGGTTTTGTCGTATTATGTCGAAAGTTATGGACTGTCACTGTTATGGTGGCAGTTTTTTTATGTTAAGCATTTATTTCTATAGTCAATCTTGAAAACCACCTAAAAAAACTGTATACAATCCGCAATTAGGAAGAACATAAAAGAAAAGCATAAAGGTGGTTATCAGAAAGGCACGGCAAAATAAGTTTTCCCGGAACCAGCGAAGGGTTGCTCAACAAGTAAAATATGCGCAAAATGATATGCAGGTCAGGCAAACATATAAAGCCGCTTTAAAGTCCGAACGGGAACACTAAGTGCATTGAAATAAGAAATGCCAAACCCCCTCACCAAAGTATTAAGTGAGGGGTTTTGTTTATTGTTATGTGAGATGCTATACATGGATGGGTGCCATCACCAAAGCTATTTATATAGTACTTGTACTCCCAATGTATAATTGCTTGTTCGTTGGTTGGACGTAAGTATATTCTTTATATTTTTGGGAAGATTGTAGTTTATGTGTATTGGTAAACTCTTTGCAAATATAACTTGAACCTTGCCGTGGGAGTTAATGAAGATTGTGGGACGGGCCCTGTCTCTGCGTCCTGAAATAGGAGGATTTGGATGTTTTCTTTTCGAGGTGATGCACATAAATTATTTCTGATTTTAAAGAATGAAAAGGATATCAATTTCAATAAGGATATTAGGGAAGCTGCTGAAATAAAATCTTTTTATAAATCCCTTGAAAGTGAAACACTTCGATTAATTTATTACCGAATGGTGAAGGAACAAAATGGAACAGGTATCATTCCAATTTATGTCACGGCTATTCCCTGGCTATTATTTCTATTCTCAGACAAGGTTCAGGAACTTTTGTTTAAGAATGGTATTCTGGTTTGGCTGATTTTTATTACGATATATCTGATGCTGTTAACGGTGAGCTCCTTTTTTCATTTTAAAGAAAAAGCATGGTCCGCGTTACATATTGAGATAATTAAAGATGTTTTGGAAGAGAGGGATGGGTAGATAGGAGGGTGTCTGTGGAAAGGTGCAGGTGCCTGTCACTTCCCGGATTTTGTCGAATAAAATGGGAAAGGGATTCACCTTTGATGTCAGCTTTTTAGCACTCCAAATAAAAAGACCAACTTATATATCATTTTAAGGTGGTCTTTATGCTAATTATAAAATATCTGCCGGATTTTCTATTTCTTTATATATTTTTTCCATGAATGTTGAATTATAGGTATCATACCAGGAATCAGGAATTTCTAATTCAATCAACAATTGAATAAAAGTTTCTACCAAATTACCATCAAACTGAATCCAGGAACATCTTCTTAATTCTTCAAATGCCTCATGATAGGACATTTTGGTTAGCTTGTAGTTCCGTATATCATAAGTCATCGTATCGAAAGAATCGCATATTCGAATAATTCGGCCTTGGACAGAAATTTGTTCGTCCATCAATCGGCGTGGGTATCCGGTTCCTTTCCAATCTTCATGATGATCCCTGATGAATTCTGCAGCACGAGTTCTTCCAAGCTCTTTTCGAATAATGGTATTTCCAATGTGGGAATGACTTTCAACAATCGTTTTTTCCATGGTAGTCAGCTTACCTGGTTTTAATAAAATTTCTTTTGCAATACCTATTTTGCCTATGTCATGCAAAAATGCTGCAACCCTTAAATCATCATCATAACAACCGATTTTTTTGGCCAGGATTGATGATAAATACATAACACGTAAAGAGTGATGTCTAAACATTTGTAATACTTCATTGTCCTGAGCAATATTCTCAAAAAGGGATTCTGGAGTGCGTTTCATACTATTTCTCCTCCTGCAATCTTTTTATTAGGTTGGATTATATCAGAGTTTAGTGAAATTTGGTAGGGTGCCTGTCACCACCCGAGTTTTGTCGAAAATCCTCATCGGCAAAATTTCCAAATTTTATCAAGTTCCTGGACTGAGATTCATATTATTTAATAATTTTAAAAATTTAGTCCTTTCCCCTTGTAAGTCAAAAGTCGGTAATATATCATTGTTGTAAGCGCTAACAATGACAAACTCATTTGAAAGGTTAGAACATATTCAAAATAAAAAGGAGTTGGTTCAATTGTTTTCTGCATTAACACCATTGGACTGGAAGCGAAGGGCAGTGAAATACTACCCAGAAAAAACTGCTGTAATTGATGGTGAAAAAGAGTTTACGTATAAGGAATTTGGCAAGCGGACAGACCGGCTTTCTGTAGCCCTGAATGAGGCGGGTATACGGGAGGGTGATCACGTTGCAGTGATGCTTCCGAATACACATTATATGCTGGAGTGCTTTTATGGAATTTGCCAGATTGGTGCTGCAATGGTTCCGTTAAATTATCGTCTGCAGGCGGGGGATTTGGAGTACATCATTAATCACAGTGATGCGAAAATGCTGATTGTTGATGAGGAGTTCACTGGTCCGATTGAGGAGATCGTGGATAGCCTTTCATTGGAACAGATTGTTGTTGTATCGGTTCCGGGACAGTCGACGTCGTTAAATGGTGTGGATTATGAAGCTTTTCTTCAACATACTCCGGAAGATAAAAAACCTCCGGAAGTTGAAATAGACGAAAATCAACTGCTGACTATAAATTATACAAGCGGAACGACATCAAAGCCAAAAGGGGTGATGTTGACCCATCGAGGTAATTATATCAATGCGGCAAACTTTATGTTTCACCTTGGTGTTAGTCATGATGATGTTTATCTTCATACATTGCCGATGTTTCATGCGAATGGATGGGGTGGAGTTTGGGCCATTACGGCGACAGGAGGTACCCATGTATGCCTGCGCAAGGTAGACCCGCCGCTGATACTTGATTTATTTGAAAGTAAAAAAATCTCACTGTTGTGTGGTGCCCCAACAGTCGTTAATATGCTTATCAATGATGAGAAAGCCAAAGAAACAAATATCAAGACGAGCCCGCGTATGGCAACAGCAGGTGCACCACCGGCGGCTGCTCTGATTAATAATGCCCAGCAAATCCTGGGCCTGAATATGATTCATGTATATGGACTGACAGAAACTTCCCCATTTATTTTGTATTGTGAGTGGAAAAAAGAGTTCGATTCAAAAACAGCCGATGAACAGGCAACAATAAAGGCCAGACAAGGAATTGAGTTAGCTTTTAACGGGGAAACCAAAGTCATTCATCCGGATGGTGAAGAAGTCGCCTGGGATGGTGAAGAGCTAGGCGAAATTATTACCCGTGGAAATGTTGTGATGGAAGGGTATTACAAAGATGAAGAAAAGACTGCAGCTGCAATTAAGGATGGATGGTTTTATACCGGTGATCTGGCAGTTACTTATCCGGACGGGTTTATTGAAATCAGAGACCGTGCCAAGGATTTAATTATTTCCGGCGGTGAAAACATTTCCTCGACAGAAGTTGAAGGTGTGTTATTTAAGCATCCGGATATAATGGAAGCAGCTGTTATTGCAATTCCGGATGAAAAATGGGGAGAGGTTCCCAAGGCAGTTGTTGTGCTGCATCCAAATACGAATGTTACCGGGGAAGATATAATAGCATACTGCCGGGATAATATGGCGCACTTTAAAGCACCAAAGGCAGTAGAATTCGTGGAGGCTTTACCAAAAACAGCGACAGGAAAAATGCAAAAATATCGCTTGAGAGAGATGCACTGGGAAGGGCCGAAGAAAGTGAACTAGGGGTTTGGGAGGTGGCAGAAGGTTTAGCGGTGCCTGTCACCACCCGAATTTTGTCGAATACTATTCCCGGGGAGTTGTCCGATGCTCTCCGGGTTTTGCTGAATTAAAAGGGGGGATGGATTTGCCGCTGCAATCAATTCGTGTTCTTGATTTAACCCGTTTGTTGCCGGGTCCTTACTGTACTATGCTGCTGGCGGATTTCGGCGCGGAGGTTATTAAAATTGAAGATCCAAATACCGGTGATTACGCAAGAATCTATGAACCGAAGCTTGACGAGGACAGCGCTCTTTTCCATTCGCTCAACCGGAACAAAAAAAGTGTCAGTATAAATTTGAAATCTAAAGAAGGAAAGGAAGACTTTCTTCGCTTGGCTGAAAGTGCCGATGTGGTTGTTGAATCGTTTCGTCCGGGTGTGATGGAGCGGCTTGGCCTGGGTTACGAGACTTTGAAAAACATAAACCTCGGACTTATTTATTGTGCTGTTACAGGTTACGGACAAACCGGACCATATGCAAACAGACCTGGCCATGATATCAATTATCTGAGTTATGCGGGATTGCTGAATTTAATGGGTGAAAAGAAAAGTAGTCCGGTAATTCCGGCAACACAAATTGCTGATATCGGCGGGGGTGCATTCCCGGCTGCAGTGGGCATCTTGCTTGCTTTGTTCGAAAGAGAAAAATCCGGAGAGGGGCAATTTGTTGATGTTTCCATGATGGATGGAGTTGTTTCCTGGTTGCAAACCGTTCTTCCTGGTTACTTATCAGCCAATGCTGTTCCAAAACGTGGTGAGCAAATGCTTGATGGCGGAAGGGCATGCTATGCAATCTATGAAACGAAAGATGCACGCTATCTATCTGTGGGTGCTTTGGAACCAAAGTTTTGGGCGAAATTTTGCAGTGTTATAGAAAGAGATGATTTTATCCCGTTGCTCGAAGCGCCATTACAAGAACAATATCGCCTGAAATATGAAATCCAAACAATTATATCCGGAAAAACACTATCAGAATGGCTCGAATTATTTTCTGATATAGAAGCTTGTGTGTCACCGGTATTAAATTTTGAAGAGGTTATTAAGGATCCACAGGTTTTAGCGCGTGAGATGATTAAAACTGTGAATCATTCAACAATGGGTCCGCTAAAACAAATTGGAACCCCCATCAAATTATCCAGAACTCCCGGTGAAATTCGCAGAGAGGCTCCGAAATTGGGAGAGAGTACTGATGATTTGTTGGGGTAGAAGGTTGTTTTAGGTGCCTGTCACTTCCCGAAAACACTCGAATTTTGTCGAATAAAATTTACAGAAACTGCACATTTAGTTTTTTAAACTGACTATTGTGCAGTTTTTGCTTTTTACTTGAATTATGGGTGCTTAAAATAGATTTTTAAACATGAATATGTCATTTAAACTTGATTTCCGCTCATCACTGCTCGATTGTCCTTTGTAAAGGATTAGGATATTGTTATAGTAACTATCTTGTTTTGAAGGGAGTGATTAGGCAAATGGGAAGGAAAAGGCGAATGTGGATTCCGGATTACTATTACCATGTTGTTTGCCGGGGTAACCGCCGGGATGCCCTTTTTAAAGATGACGGTGATTTTAAAACATTCCTCTTCATACTTCAGACGGTTAACAAGAAAACCCCTTTTGAACTGTCCTCTTATTGTTTGATGACCAACCACTATCACCTGCAAATGCGCTCCAGGGAACAACCGATTTCTAAAGTGATGTCCCTCTTAAATAAGCGATATGCCGATTACTACAATACAAAGAACGGTCTTACTGGTCACGTATTTGAGAAACGATATTTTGATAAGATCATAAATACTGAACTAAGCATGCTTGAGGTCAGTCGTTATATCCATTTGAATCCGTTTGCTGCAGGCATGGTGACAAGACCGGAAGATTATCGATGGAGCAGCTACCGCTATTACTTGCACACTTCCAGGGCTCCTATGCTGAACATGGAAGTTGTACTTGGGTGTTTTTCTGGTAATGGGGAAGAGAAACGGAGGAAGTATAGGGAGTATGTAGTAGAAGAAATGAAGGTGAAATGAATTATATATATGTAATCGGCACCTGGAAGGAGATTGGGAATTGAATCCGGAGGCAAAAAGAAATTGGACTTTTTGAACTTATTGACACTAACAGGTCAAACGCTGTAATTAAAATACATTAAAAGTTCGTGGTTTCTAGTTACGTTTATCATGACGCGATCCGAAAAACAACCTTTGTGGTTGTTTTTCGTTTACCTACATGTTTTTATGGTAATAACATATACTAAAAATTACATTACGTAATCCACAGCAATAAAGCTGTGTCTGTAATGACGCAGGAGGCCTATGCAATGCATAGGCCTCCGTTCTATATGGAAAGGTTCAATTTGTTGCAAGTGTAATAGGTCTTATATTCATTCTAGCAACCAGTATTCAATGAGGTGGATTAGTCAGCATATAAACTCCACAATCGTTGATAAAGTTCATTTTCCAGATCTTTTTCATTAAACATATCCAGCTCTTGTTTTGCCCTGAAAACCAAATATTCATCATTATCGTAATTAAACGTCTTCCATATTTCCTGGTTCTTTTTATGAAATTCATGGATTAATTCCGTTAATTCGTCGTATGGTAAGTGTCCTGTCTTCCATTGTTTAAACTGTTCGTAAAGGGGTTCCAGTTCTTTTTCAGTCAAATATTTATGATAAAGACTCAAAATTTCACGATCACGTTTCCGTTCTGCTTTTGTCTTTTTTATGTTCATTATGGATAGCCTCCTTTCAGTTTCAGTATCATTCATTTTCGTCCAGTTCTTCCCAAGTTATACCATACGGAGCGCCACCTGGTGTATATCCGGCAATATATGCGAATGTTTCGTTACTTTCCTCATCCTCTGTTTCATTATGTTGTAATCCAACATTTCGCTGATTCAGATGTATGCTCTCTTGCAGTTGTTTCTTGTACGAAGGTTTGATAGGATATCCAAGTATTTCTAATTCTTTAACAGCACAAAGTTTGTCCACACCAAAATGCTTACTGTAACCTTTGACAAGATGTTTACCTTCATACTTTGGTATCCAGTGTTTGGCTGCGTCCAATCTTGAAGAACGGTTCAACCGTTTATGGCGTGGTGTGTTCGACCTGTTTCTTCGTTTAGCCATCTGCAACCCTTCTTTTTTTAGTTTCCGGTGCCTGTCACCACCCGAATTTTGTCGATGTGCACGGACGGAATTTTGTGAGTATAACCCAAGCATTAATTCTGTTTTTATTCATCTTGTAGAATTACTTAATCATTTCTCTGGAAATAGCTCTGCTAACCTCCGTAAATCCACATTACCACCTGAGATGACACATGCTATTTTCTTGTCTCTTACGCCCAATTTATCAAACATCACAGCGGCCACTGCCACAGCGCTTGATGGCTCAATTAGTTGCTTCATTCTTTCGAGAACAAAAAATAGTGCATGCTGGATCTCATTTTCACTTACTAAAACTAGGTCATCCAAGTATTTTTGCACGATTGGGAATGTCATGTCACCGGGTTGACTTGTTCGTAACCCATCAGCAATTGTCCTTGTACCGGGAATTGATGTTATCATCCCGTTTTCAAGTGAGAGGAATGTATCATGAGCTATTTCCGGTTCGACTCCAATCACTTTAACGTGCGGCTTCGTTTGTTTAATAGCAGTTAAAATACCGGAAATTAGACCTCCGCCACCAACTGGAACAACCACGATATCCACATCATCTATTTCCTTCAATATCTCGAGTCCTACGGTGCCTTGCCCGGCTATAATATAAGGATCATCATATGGAGGAATAAATACACCTTTCTTTTCCGCTGCCAGTTCCTTAGCTTTGGGTATTCTTTCAGCGGAGGTTGTTCCGCATTTTTTAATTTTTCCATTGTATGCTTGAATGGCTTTCATTTTACTTACAGATGCATCTTCAGGCACAACAATTGTCGCTGGAATCCCGAACGTATTTGCAATATAAGCAACGGCCTGCCCGTGATTTCCTGATGAAGCAGCAGTCACATAAGTTGCCCCTTCTTTAACAACCTGTTTTACCTTATTCGTTGCCCCTCTTATTTTAAAGGATCCCGTTTTCTGTAAATGTTCACTTTTTAAAAAGATCTTGTTTCCGCAAATAGAAGAAAGCTCTGTAGAACTCAGGATTGGCGTATCATTGATAATGTCAGAGATTTGTTCATCTGCATGTTGGATATTTTTTAATGTAATCATGTAATAACTCCTTTGTTCAGGAATTTTAAAAATATTTTTCACTGTTAGTATAGTTTAACATGTCATTTTCTGCTAAAGCAGAAAATACATCCTTCACTAATACTATCGTTTCAGAGATCGAAAAAGTGGCAGGAAATTTTATTTATTTTCCATGCCACTTTTCTTATGTGAGGTTCGATTGTAATAGTGAAGGGGATGACGGAAAAACTGGATTCGATATGGAGCCGAAAGAACCCCGGTTGACAGGCAACTTAAGCTTAAACCCTAGAAAAAGCTCGAATATAAACGAATAGACTATATCTGAGGTTACTGATTGATACAAAACAATGGTAGTCTTTTAATGTTTCTAAGCCGGCTGTTCAGTCAGTCGGTGCAGTGATAAACCGATTTTTCAGGTAGCAGTTTGGAATAGAATTTTTTAAGAATGGACAACTGCAAACTGTTCTCCAAATTAGTATCGTTTCGGTTGGGTTTGGAAAGGAGATTAACATGAGAAGCAGAACTGACATGTTTCGCAAGCGGTAAAGCAAACGTAATTTAATCCTAAACGCGCTAATCATAGTGATCTTTGCTCTTATATTAATTGTTGGAGCAAACATTGTATTTGGCGGTAACAATACTGCTGAAGACGAGCAGAACAGCAATGCGGATGGCAGCGGTAATAACAATCAGGAAGAAGTTACAATCACTGATGATGAAAATAACGAGAAGCAATCTGATTCAACAACTTCCAATGAGAAAGACAGCGGCGGCCAGGGTGAAGGTGAATCAGGAAAGAATGAAAACGCGATTGACCGCCTGGAAGTTGAAGAAAGTGATGAATCTGAAAATGACGAAAACAACGATGACACAGAGAATGACCAACGTGATAATGAATCCAATAAGGACGAAGAAGGCCCGAATCCAGATAAGGTTGGCGAACCTATCGGCACTTCCCAGACCGGTGAGCATACATCCAGCTATGAAAGAGGTTCAGTCGACTGGAATGAAAAAATAAAAGCGATTAAAATGGCAACAGGACTGGATGATGGCATGACGCTTTGGCGGCTGGAAAATGGCGGCGGTCCGCAGAAAGCGGTCGGCAAAGTCAGTCCTGAAGGTGTTCAGGATTGGATGTATGTTGTCAATCTCCAATGGGTTGATCAAAAAGGCTGGAAAGTGACAAGTGTTGACAGACAAAGCCGGTAACAGGATTATAAAATGAAGTACAGAAGTCGTATCGCTGATGAGGTGATGCGGCTTATTTTTGTGATCTGAACAGTATGGTAATGCTTAGAACTCATCGTATTGCGCGAGGATTGAGAAGTGATTTATATAGTGCGGACGTATGTTTTTTTACATTGGAAGGTTCCGATTGCCGAAATTTCGTGTGACATGTAAGATGGTGAGTAGATTCTGTTACGGAGAAAGGAGGCAGGTGAGATGGCACAGGCAAAGCTGACGCACATGCAACGGCGGTTAATTGTAGCGATAGCATTATCGGCTGCTTTTTTATCTGTATTGACTCAATTTTTGCTCATTACGGCTTTTCCTAAAATCATGAATGAGTTTGATATTAACTCAACAGAAGTTCAATGGCTGACAACGAGCTATATGTTAACCATCGCTGTACTGATCCCGGTAACAGCTTATTTTATCGATAAATTTAAAACACGGTCGTTAATGATGAGTGCGATGCTTTTGTTTTTTGCAGGTACTGCCATCTGCCTGTTTGCGCCCTCGTTTCCTGTTCTGATAGCGGGACGTGTTATTCAGGGAATGGGTTCAGGCATTATGATTCCGTTAATGCAGACACTGTTGTTTCTAATGTATCCAAGGGAAAAAAGAGGATATGCGATGGGGATTGCCGGGCTGGTGATTAACGTTGCGCCAGCGGTTGGACCGCCGATTTCCGGTATTATCATTAACTATTTCGAATGGCGTTCATTATTTTTGCTAACCCTGCCGATTGCAGCAATTATTATCGTTTGTATATTCCTGTTTATGCGAAATATTGCGAAGCAGCGAAATACAGAGATTGACTTTTTATCCATTATTCTGTCCACGATTGGTTTTGGAGGCTTACTTTATGGTTTCACTAAAGTACAGGAAGGTGCAATTACAGCTGATGTGACAGTTACTGTTCTGATAGTGAGTGCTCTGGCGCTGGGGTTATTCGTATTCCGGCAGTTCCGGCTGCCAACACCAATTCTCGAACTTCGTGTGCTCAAAGTGCCTGTTTTTGCGCTGATTTCTTTTGTGTCCATTTTATCGTTCAGTTTACTTATATCCACCGAAACTATTTTGCCGATGTATGTGCAAAACGCTCAGCAATTCTCGGCGTTTTATGGCGGGCTGATTGTGATGCCCGGCGCCCTGACCCTCGCTGTTATGTCGCTTTTGGCAGGGAGGTTATTTGATAAATACGGTGGCAAAATAATCGCGATTATCGGATTTGTGCTGTTATGTTTCAGCACACTTGGATTTTATCTGATTTTGGGACTTGATACGCCGTTTGTTGTGACGATGGTCCTGTTCATGGTTGCCATGGGTGGTGTGGCATTGATTAATATGCCGATTATGACTGCCGGTATTAATGCATTGCCCGATAAACTGATTCCCCACGGAACTGCAGTGATCAATACGGCGCGCCAGTTCGGGGGCTCACTGGGGCTGACGTTTATTATTTCCTTTATCAGCAGAGCCGGTTCAGGGAATGAGGTAGTTGTAGACCCCGCCAACTATTTGACTGGTGTAAAAAATGCCTTTCTGGTTGCATTTTTGTTTGCTGTGACAGGATTATTCCTTTCGTTCTTTTTAAAAAGGCAGAGAGAGACTGCTGAGAGTGGCGGGTGAGATAAGAGTGCATGCGAACCCGGGAGAGAGCCACGGAAAGTCGGGAGAGAATGTGTTTACTAAATAGGATTCAATAAACCAAGAGAGGAAGTTACTATGACACAAAGTATAATATTTTTTGACCTTGATAATACATTGCTTGATTCGGAAAAAGAAGTACCGCTTTCAGCTAAACGGGCGATTCAGGCGCTTCAAAATGAGGGTCACATTGTTGCAATTGCAACTGGCCGGACGCCATTTGCGTTCAAACATGTTCTGGGCGAACTGAACATTAATACATATGTATCACTTAATGGACAATATGTGGTTTATCAGGGCGAAGTGGTTTATAAAAACCCGCTGAACACAGATGCGTTGGAGAAGTTGACTGATTTTGCTATGAAGCGGGATCATCCAGTGGTTTATATTGACCATGAGGACTGGCGGTCAAATAAGGAAAATGACGAGTCTGTAACAAATGCGATTGGTACATTGAAAATCCCGCAAGATTTGACATATGATCCGGAATATTATATCGGCCGTGACATTTATCAGGCACTGCTTTTTTGCACGGATGGGGAAGAATCGGTTTACGAAAAGCGGTTCAATGAATTTGATCTTATCCGCTGGCATCCGGCTTCGGTTGATGTATTGCCACGCGGCGGTTCAAAGGCAAAAGGCATTGAAAAAATTATGGAACGGGTGAGAATTGCACCTGAACACATTTATGCATTTGGCGATGGTTTGAACGATATCGAAATGCTGAAGCTGGTGAAAAATAGTGTTGCGATGGGAAATGCAGAGGATGTAGTGAAAAAGGCAGCAAAATTTGTCACTAAAAATGCTGATGAGGATGGAATTTATTATGGATTAAAGATGGTTGGATTGCTGGAATAGGGGGGGTGCCTGTCACTTCCCGAATTTTGTCGAAAAATTTTAAGATTTTTTTGCCCAGGAGAAGCTGCCGTCGAATACGTTGCGGACATCGTGAATGACGATGAAAGCTTTTCATCGGTTGCTGGGGATCCGGTCATATGACATTTATAATGACATTGGAAAAATCATCGGTGAAACAAAAATTACATTATAAGGAGTAAGATTATATGCTGGAGGTTATCGTTCAGAATAAACAGGAAGCTGTTGAGGCAGAAAAACTTGGTGCTGACAGAGTTGAACTGGTATCTGCCATCCAGGAAGGCGGTCTGACACCGAGTTTTGGTACATTAAAGCAGGTGCTTGGGACCGTGAGAATACCGGTTCAAGTGATGATTCGTCCGCACAGTTACGGCTATTGCTATTCGGCGGAAGATATGGAAATAATTAAGGCTGACGTTCAGGCGGTCCTGGACTTGGGTGGGAACGGAATTGTGTTTGGAGGGTTGAATGACGATCATACGATAGATGAAGAGGCGCTGAAGGAAATCATACAAATGGCGCCACAGATGGATATTACGTTCCACCGGGCTTTCGATGAAGTTGCCTCGCAGGAAGCGGCGTATCGGGTGCTTTCGAAATTCAAGAAACATGTCAAACGTATTTTGACATCTGGTGGAGCGAGCAACTGTGAACAGGGTCGTGTGCAGCTTCGTAACCTTGTGAATTTGTCAAAAGAACTGGATGGCCCTGTAATCATGCCGGGGTCGGGTTTGTCACCGGCGAATATAGGAGACATTCATGGAGTAGTTGGAGCTAAGGAATACCATTTTGGCAAGGCGGTCAGGGTTGATAGTTCTTTTCAGAAAGGATTTGATGCGGTGGATATTAATCAAGTCATGAGGGAGATAGGTTGTTAGGCGGTGCCTGTCACCACCCGGATTTTGTCGAATCGCACAACGTTTTATGGAATTATTTTACACATTCCGGACACCCTAATAGTGGGTGATACATATGAAGGCAAATGAAAGTGATTATAAAAAGTACAGTGATGCCATTGACCAGATTCAGCAGGGGAACGAAGCCATGATTGATTTATTCAATGAGATTGAAAACGATGTTCCTACGATTAAATTTCGTGAGGATGTTTCTAAGGACATTGAACGGGCCAAGGCAAAGTACGGGAATGAAATCGTTGATGAAAAAATAAATACGGTTGTACATGAAATGCTTTCCTGGCTGGATCTTGATGATGGTGAGAAGGCGGGAGAAGACGAAACTTAAAAAGCCACTAGCTTAATGTTGATAATACATTAAAGCTAGTGGCTTTTTTGTTCATAAAATCAGGTGATATATTTTGACGTTATTTAGTGAGGGTTACTAGTGATGCTTATTTTATTTTTGAATTGTGATAAAATTAAGTCATTATCATATTTTTTGAACGAAGTGGGGAGTTTTTTTAAGGATTCTTTTGTAAAGGGGGAGGAATATAAATGCTTAAAGTTGTTGTTATTGGAACAGGATCTATGGGGGAAACACATCTTAACGCTTGGAGTGATATGAGTGATGTGGAGATTGTAGCAATTTTTGGGCGGAAACTTGTAAAAACAAATCAATTAGCGCAGAAGTATAATTGTAAAGCCGCTTCATCTTTTGAGGAGATAATAGAAACAGAGGACTTTAATCTGGTGGATATTTGTCTTCCTACTTTTTTACATAAGGAGTTTGTAAAAAAGGCAGCTTTTGCTAAAAAGGATATCATTTGTGAGAAGCCCCTTGGACTCAATGTTCGGGAATGTATGGAAATGAAGGATTTATGTGAGGCAAATAATGTGAGATTGTTTCCGGCGCATGTATTGCGTTTCTTTCCTGAGTACAGACAAATTCATGATCAGTTAAGGGAAGGTACCATTGGAAGGCCGACTTTGGCACATTTAAGTCGGGGAGGCCCTTATCCTGCCAGTCCTGATAGTTGGTACAGTAATCCGGATTACAGCGGCGGCGTTATTTTAGACTTGATCATTCATGATATAGACTGGTTATTATGGACCTTTGGAAAAGTTAAGCAGGTTTCAGCTGTACGAATCAATCAAACCTTACATAATCAGCCGTTAGAGTATGCGTTGGTAACATTAAGATTTGAAAACGATATGATCGCAACGATAAATGCTTCCTGGGGTCATTTTAAAGAATTTGGAACATCTGTTGAAATTACTGGGGATGAAGGGATAGTAGCTTTAAATAATCGAGCAGATGTTTCGAATAAAGTGGAGGGTGTTACACTACCTGATTTTGAGGAGGATAAAAATCCATATCAGATCCAGTTAGAGCATTTTAAGGATTGTATCGTTTCTGGTAAAGAACCGGATATCACTCTGAATGAGGCAATCGAAGCAGTAAAAATATGCGAAACGGCGATTAATTCGGCCAAAGAAAAAACATTCACTGCTTTATAAGGCTAAAACATGAGGGAGGGGCTTACATTGAAAAGCAAGAATGTGGTTTTTTCAAAAAAACAGGTAGTTGAACTAAAGGAAGAACAGGTTCCTGAGCTGAAGTATGGAGAAGTTTTATGTGCTGCAAAGAAATCATTAATAAGTATTGGTACTGAGCTTTCCTGTCTAAAAGGTCAATATGATAAGGAAACATATTGGGAAGATTTTATAAGTTATCCTTTCCATCCAGGGTACAGTATGGCTGCTGAAGTTGTGAGAGTAGGAGAAGGTGTTACCGATTTAAAGCCGGGAGATCGCATTTCATCCTGGACTGAACATCAGCAGTATTTTACGATTCATCAGGACGATGCTTTTTTAATACCTGAAACTGTTACAGATGAAGAGGCGACGTGGAATACACTGGCCAGAACTACCCAGCTTGGTGTCAGAAGAGCTGAACTTCACCTCGGTGAAACAGTCGGTGTAGTTGGTTTAGGAATGCTGGGTCAATTGGTCGTTCAATATCTCAGGCTAATGGGAGCCCGTAAAATTGTTGCAATTGATCCTGTCAGTTCGCGTTTGGACATGGCGTTAGACCATGGTGCAACACATGTCATAAATGAGGATATTAATGATGCTGCAAAAAAAGTAGAAGAGATAACGGATGGTGAAATGCTGGATGTTGTTTTTGATATAACAGGACATCCCGATGTTCTGGCGCCATCCACCTTGCTGTTAAGAAAGTTAGGCCGGCTGATATTATTGGGTGATAGTACGACCCCATCACTTCAGCATTTAGGTCCCCGTGTGGTAGGTGACTCGATATCAATCCTTGGTATCCATGGCATGATGTATCCTCAAGTGGGAACGGAATTTAACCCTTGGACAGCCGGGAAAATGGCTTCGTTATTTTTTGACTATTTGAAACAGGGGCGGATGAAGGTATCGGATTTAATTACAAGTCGTTGTTCGCCAATGGAGGCACCTAAAGTATATGAAGCTTTACTTAAAGATCGTACGTCGGAAATGGGAGTGGTTTTTGATTGGGGGGAGGTTGAATAACCTCTACGCTAGGGAATAGGGGGAGAACTCCTTGTCTAACAACTTCTGGAAGAACAATACTCCGTTCCAGTATTTGCATTATTATATTTCCACTTTTTACAAGCTGATTTTATAACATTGCCCGTAGAGCCCGCCTTAAAGCCTTTTCAAAAGGTGTAACGTAATTTTTTTATAAAAATAATTTAAAAAAGGGTTGTAAAACGCTTACATTTATCATATACTTTAGCTAAACCGATTTACTAAACCGGTTTAGTAAATAAATAATTTCATAGGAGAAGTAACAATGCAAACGGTAACAATCACAGATGTTGCGCGACATGCGGGTGTTTCGAAAAGTACCGTATCGCAGTTTCTGAATAAAAGATATGATTATATGGGTACGAAAACGAAAGAAAAGATAGAAGAGGCCATTGAGGAATTAGGATATCAACCCAATATTGTGGCCAGAAGTCTGAAACAGAAATCAACAACCACAATCGGTGTTATCGTCGCGAATATCATGCATGAGTTTTCAACTCAGGTCATTCGATCAATTGAAGACTTTTGCCATGAAATGGACTTCCACATCATTGTGTGTAATGCAGATGACGAACCGGAAAAAGAAAAGAAATATATAAACATGCTTAGAGCTAAGCAAATTGATGGAATTATTATTTTCCCTACAGGTGACAATGTTGATTTGTATGAAAGTATGATCGACGAAAATTATCCGATTGTTTTTATGGATCGGCATGTGCCGGAAATAGCGATAAGTTCGATTATGCTGGATAACGAGAAAGCGTCTTCATTGGCAATTGATGAATTTGTCCGCAATGGTTATGAACGTATCGGGATTGTAACAACATCAACTATAAAAAATGTTACACCTAGAATTGAACGGATAAATGGTTATAAAAAAGCGCTTGAGGCACATGGTTTCCCAGTAATGAATGATTACATCAAAAGTGCTGAAATTCATGATATACAATCAGAATTACAGGAAATGCTGTCACTGGAAAATCCTCCCGAGGCTATCCTTGCCGGAAATGACCTTGCTTTGATTGAGATTTTAAAAAGCACAAAGAAAAGCCAGAAGAGAATACCAGAAGATTTGGCTCTAATCGGGATTGACGATGTCTCATTTGCTGATATCTATCATCCCTCCATTACCACAATTGCCCAGCCGACATTCGGTATGGGAAAACAAGCTGCAGAGTTTCTTTTAGATAAAATAACTAACAAAAGCAGCGAAGAAAAGGAAGCTAATATCGAAAGGTTTTCCCCAAAGTTAATTGCTCGGGAATCATCTAAGGCTTTAAAAACTTTGCATCCGGAAATGAAAGGGGAATAATCAATGCGTAAAACTATCACAACAGTTGCAAACGAGATTGCTGAAGTTTTGAACCATATTAATGAAGATGAAGTACTTGCACTGGAAGATAAAATCAAAGAGGCAAAACGGGTTTTTATTTCGGGAACCGGCCGCTCAGGTTTGATAGGAAAAGTTTTTGCCATGCGGCTTATGCAAAGTGATTTCCCCGTTTATGTTGTTGGAGAGACAATTACTCCAAGTATTGAGGATGAAGATCTATTAATTATCATATCGGGATCAGGGAGCACGGGTTCGTTGGTTCAATTTGCTGAGAAAACAACAAACGTCGGGGCTAAACTGGCACTTGTTACCACAAACAAAGACTCCCAAATCGGACAACTCTCAGATTGTACAGTTTTTATCCCGGCTGCAACCAAAAAGCGTGAACCGCATGAACCTGATACTATCCAACCATTGGGAAGCCAATTTGACCAATCGGCACATTTATTGCTCGACGCTCTAATGGTTCATCTTTTGGAAAACGGAACAAACAAAAAACAATTAAACAAACGACATGCCAATCTGGAGTAATGCTTTGCTGGAGGTGAAAGAATGAACGTCTTTGAAAAGATAAATGAAAATCCGATTGTCGCAGTAATCCGAAAAGCGGATGAAAATAATATTATTCCAATTGTTGAAGCACTTGAAAAAGGTGGTGTTAAGGCGATTGAAATTACGGCGGAAACACCGAAAGTAACAGCCTTGATTGAGCGGACAGCTGAAGAATTCGCAGACAGAGTACTTATAGGTGCAGGTACTGTTTTAGATCCGGAGACGGCCAGGTCAGTCATCATGGCAGGGGCGAAATTCATTGTTTCCCCAACTTTGAACCCTGACACTATCAGGATGGCTAACCGCTATGGCATTCTTACTATTTCCGGTGCATTGACACCGACAGAAATTTTGACAGCTTATGAAAATGGTGCAGGAATGGTGAAGGTGTTTCCAGCCAATGCGTTTGGACCGGATTATATTAAAAATATTCATGGTCCATTGCCACACATACCACTCATGGTAACTGGGGGCATTACGCTGGAAAATATGAATGAGTATTTTACTAAAGGAGGTGTTGCGGTAGGTATTGGCAGCAACTTAGTCAATGTAAAAGCGTTGAACACACCGGATGATTACAGACTTTTAACTGATAAGGCAAGACAGTTTGCAGATAAAGTGAATGAAATTAAATAAATTATTTGGAGGGGGATTTATCCATGAAGAACTTTAAAGTTTGGGCATTTGCACTAATCTTCGTAACCTTTGGTGTACTCGCAGGTTGCGGAAACGACGGAAGTGAAGGCAGCGAAGGATCAGGGGGAGACGGTGAAGGAGAAAAAATTAAACTTATTGCAGCACACAACCAAACAGACCCTGAAAACCCATATCAGGATGGATTATTGAAATTTAAGGAAGTTGCTGAAAGTGAATCTAATGGCAATATCGAAGTAGAAGTACATGCTGGTACTATTGGTACAGAGGAATCAGAACTGGTTGAGAAGCTAAAACTTGGAGCTGCTGACGTGGTACTTGTTTCTCCAGGATTCATGACACAAACAGGTATTGATGAAGTAAACCTATTCGCAATGCCTTACCTATTTGACAGCTATGATCATTGGGAAAAAGTTGTTGATGGTGAAGTTGGCGACCAAATGGCCCAAATCATTAATGAGAAATCAAACAATGACTTCAAGCTGGTTGGATATTGGACTGCTGGTGTTCGTCATTACTATGGTAAGAAACCGATCAAATCTATGGACGACTTGGAAGGTATGACAATCAGAACGCAAACATCTGGTGTTGTAGCGGATTACTGGAAAAAAACAGGTGCTGTTCCAACAGACGTAGCATGGGGTGAATTGTATCAAGCATTACAGCAGGGCGTAGTTGATTCTGCTGAAAACGCATACCCATACTTTGTTCAGCAAAACCATCATACGACAGCAAACGGAAAATATATTACAGAAACAGGACATGACTATACAACTCGCTTCTTGTTGGTAAATGGCAACAAATTTGACAAGTATACTAAAGAGCAGCAGGAAATCATCCTGAAAGCAGCTGAAGCGTCTGTTAAAGCTGAACGTGAATCACTTTACAGTCAAGAAGAAGAATATAAACAAAAAGCAATTGATGATGGTGCAGAAGTTAATGAAATCGACCGTCAGCCATTCATCGATTTGGCAAAACCTTTACATGATAAAACAGCTGAAGAGCTTGGTTTAGAAGATATGTTACAAAAAATTAGAGATGCCAAGTAAGGTATTGCATTCTTAAGTGAAGGGCACTTCGTTGTGTCCTTTCCTTAAGTTTTTGTTAGGAGGGTATACAGTGGATCGTTTTGTGAAAGTGCTCGAGAAAATTCAATTGACGATAGGGGTGCTCTTTTTATCATTATTCTTTATCGTCATTATGATTCAGATAACAACAAGACACTTGGGCATCGCGGCCATTTGGACGGTTGAAGTAGCAAACTATTCGTTCATTTGGGCAATCTTTATGGGTGCAGCAGTAATGGTGAATCGAAGGGAGCACTTTAACTTTGATTTTTTAACGAAAAAATTAAAAGGGAAGCCCAGGATTTTATTAAGTATTTTTAATGATCTAATTTTACTTTTATTTAATACAGCCATTTTTTACTACGGTATAAAAGTAGTACAGAATTTTTGGAATTACAATTGGACATCACTACCGGAAATGAAAATGGGATATGTCTGGATTTCCATCCCAATTATGGGTGCAACAATGATTATTTATACGCTTTCTCATCTTGCTAAGCACGTAAAAACATGGAAAGAAGAGGGGGCGCTTAAATAATGGGGTTTATATTGGTAGCTTTATTTATAGTATTAATGCTAATCGGGATACCGATTGCTTTTGTCATTGGAATTGTTGCATTGCTGGGTATAATGGATATTGAATATATTCCCGAATTGACAGTTCCAATTAAAATGCTGAATGGTTTGGATTCCTTTGTATTACTGGCCGTTCCGTTGTTTATCCTGGCAGCGAATCTGATGAATTCCGGGAAAATCTCCGAAAAATTGATCGAACTATCACTTGCAATTGTGGGTCCAATAAGAGGCGGACTTGCTCATGCGAATATTTTAGTGTCGATGATGTTTGCCGGTGTATCAGGTGCTTCACAGGCTGACACAGCAGGCGTAGGTAAGATTCTTATTCCTAGTATGAAGAATAAAGGTTATGACACGGAAACAGCAGTGGCAGTAACTGCAGCTTCATCAACAGTAGGTGTGGTCATTCCGCCAAGTATTCCGATGATTATTTTTGCAGGACTTACAAATGCATCAGTTGGTGCACTATTTCTTGGTGGTATTGTGCCTGGTATCTTGATTGGCCTGGCCATGATGGTTTTCATTTACTTTATGGCTTTAAAAAATAATTACCCTAAATTTGCTCGGACAGAGCTGAAGAAATTGTTCAAATTAGCACTGGAAGCATTCCCCGCATTACTGACACCGGTAATTATTATTGGTGGAATCATTACAGGATTCTTCACGGCAACAGAAGCAGCAGCTGTGGCATCTTTATACACGTTATTAATTAGTATGTTTTTTTATAAAACTTTAAAAGTGCGTGATATACCAAAAATTTTGGTAGATACTCTGGGATTAAGTTCCTTATCTTTGTTTGCCTTAGCTGCAGCAAGTGCATTAGGAGAATTAATGAGTTACTATCAATTAGGTGCACTTGCACAAGAATTCTTTAACAATAATATTGATGCAAAATGGCTTTTTATCATCATTATCATTGCATTTTTCCTTTTTGTAGGAACATTTATGGATGCAATTCCGGCAATGATTCTGTTTGTGCCGGTAGTATTACCTGCAGCAACAATGTTTGGAATTGATCCGATCCATTTAGGATTAATTGTAGTAATTACACTGGCAGTAGGCTTAATAACACCTCCATACGGATTATGTTTGCTTTTAGCTGCGAAAATAGGTGAGATATCGATTGAAAGGTCATTTAAAGCGGTCATACCATTTATCGGAATTGTTGTAGTAGTATTATTGTTTATCGCTTTCTTCCCGGAAGTAGCATTCTATATTCCTAAGATGATTAATCCAGCCTTATTTTAGTATGATGTACAGATGGTGAAGATATAGTACCCAATGACTCCAGATGAATAATGGGGTCATTGTCTGCTTGGAAAGGATGTTGTTTAAATGCTGAGTGAAGCTGACCGTTATAAAAAACTAGCCGGGGAGCGTGCGGCAGATTTTATTGAAGATGGTATGACAATTGGATTGGGCTCCGGTTCTACAGTTTACTGGATGATGAAACAAGTAGGTTTGCTGATCGAAAAAGGTCGCCAAGTTAAAGGGATTCCAACTTCTACTCGTACAGAGGGTTGGGCGAAGGAGTTCGGCATCCCATTAACTGATTTTGCTTCCGTTCAGTCCATTGATTTAGCAATTGACGGAGCTGATGAAATTGATAGTCAGCTGAACCTGGTTAAAGGCGGGGGCGGATCACTTGTCCGTGAAAAAATTGTAGATGCGCTGGCTGATAAATTGATTATTATCGCTGATGAGTCAAAAATGGTGACGAAACTTGGTGAATTTCCGTTACCGGTCGAAGTCGTTCCTTTTGGATATGAAGCAACAGCAAGGAATATTGTGCAATTGGGGTGCAGTACATCACTCCGAAAAAAGAATGACGAAATTTTTATTTCCGATAATGGTAATTATATTTTGGACTGTGAATTTAATGGCATATCAGATCCAAAACGGCTGCATAGCAGAATAAAGTCAATGGTTGGAGTCGTTGAAACAGGTCTATTTACTGACATGACAGATCTAGCCATCGTTGGTAAAAGTGAAGGAGTAACGCTTGTAAATAAATGAATTACAGAGCAGAGACACAAGGAGGAACAGTTGTGAATGATGTAATAACAATAGGTGAAGCGATGATTGCATTCGATCCGGTTAAAACTGGGCCTATGCGCTTTGTCAATGGTTTTGAGCGAAAAATAGGTGGGGCAGAGTTGAATTTTGCCATAGGATGTGCCCGTTTAGGTCTCAATGCCGGTTGGATTAGCCGTCTTGGTGATGATGAATTTGGAAAGTATATCCGTAATTTTGCCCGTGGAGAGGGAATCGATATTTCTCAGCTTGAATTAGTAGAAGGCTATCCGACATCATTGAATTTCAAGGAAATTATGGAGAGCGGTGATGTTCGGACATTTTATTATCGTGATAAATCACCAACACTTACATTAACCCCGGATGAATTGGATGAAGCTTATTTTCAACAAGCAAAAATTTTGCACATTACGGGAATTTATCCGGCGATTGATCCGAAGAACCAGGATGTTATTAAAAAATCCATTGAACTGGCAAAAAAATATGGGCTGAAGGTTTCTTTTGACCCTAACATTCGGTTGAAGATGTGGAGCAAAGACGAAGCCAGGAAAGTTCTTTCTGATATTTTGCCTGATGTTGATATTTTGCTCGCTGGCGATGAAGAGATGGAAATTATTCTGGGTGAAAAAGATCCAAAAGTAATCATCGAAAAAGCGAAAGAATTGGGTATTGGCTTTGCCGCAGTGAAACAGGGAGATAAAGGTTCTGTAGGTTATTTCAATGGAGAAATAATAGAAGCACCCTCAGTGAAGCCGGCAAAGGTCGTCGATACAGTTGGTGCCGGTGATGGTTTTAATGCAGGTGTTATCTATGGTTATTTGAACGAATGGCCACTTCGAAAGACGATAGAATTTGCTAATACAATTGGTTCTATGGTTGTTAGTGTCAAAGGGGATAATGAAGGATTGCCATATTTGGAAGATGTCCAAATCAAACTGGGAGAAAAAGAAAATATTGAGCGTTAAATTGGAGGTGTTGACATGAAATTGCAATTAGCATTAGACAGGCTAACATGGGATGAGTGCTTTCGTATTGTGGACCAGACGAAAGAATCCATTGATTGGATTGAAGTAGGTACCGGTGTAATTAAGGAATATGGGATGACAATAGTTCGCGAAATGCGTGAGCAATATCCCGATAAAACAATTGTAGCCGATATGAAAACGTGTGATGCAGGAGGCCATGAAGCAAAACAGGCTTATGAGGCAGGAGCAGATATTACAACGGTTATGGCGTTTTCATCCGATTTGACAATTACGGATACAATTGATGTTGCCAAAAAATATAAAACGCGGACTATGGTTGATCTGCTTGAGGTTTCAAGCAAACAGCGCATGCAGGAACTCAAGGATATAGGTGTCGAATTAGTAAGCCTTCATGTCGGTAAGGACAAGCAAAAAGAGGGGGAATTTGATACCGGGTTGTTTTCCCTGGTTAACAATTTAGGCTTTGAAGTTACTGTAGCAGGTGGCATCAATGAAGACACTTTACCTGATATTGTAAAAAAAGGACCGAATACAGTGATTGTCGGCAGTGCCATCACAAAGTCGGGAGATCCACGAGAAGCAGCGGCACGGATAAAAAAGATCCTGACTAGCAATGAAGTTTAGGACCTTGATGTTTTGGAAGGAGGAAGGCAATGAATTATGCGACAATTGGAACTGGCTGGATAACAGAAGCATTTATTCAGGCTTCCAGAGAGGTAAATGATTTTCAACTTCATGCTGTTTATTCACGTTCTGAAGAAAAAGCAAAAAGCTTCGCTGAGAAGCATCATGCAAAAGATTTTTTTACTGATTTGGAAGAAATGGCTGCATGTACCAACTTCGATTGCGTTTATATTGCTTCGCCCAACTCGCTGCATTATAAACATGCTATAACTTTTTTGAAACATGGGAAGCATGTTATTTGTGAGAAGCCCATTTTTTCAAATACGGAAGAACTAAATGAAGCATATCAAGTTGCTGAAGCAAACAATGTATATCTATTCGAAGCGATTCGCAGTATATATTCGCCAAACTTCCAGAGCTTGAAGGCTAGCCTGGGGAAAGTGGGAACGGTTCGCAGTTGCATTCTACATCGCGGTCGATACTCATCCCAGTACGATAATTATTTAGATGGAAAAAATCCAAACGTCTTTTCACTGGAATTCTCAGGAGGAGCACTTATGGACATGGGTGTCTATCCTTTATACTTGGCAGTTGCCTTGTTTGGAAAGCCTGACAGTGTTTCTTATAAACCTGTAATTTTAGAATCCGGCGTGGATGGCAGTGGTACCCTCGTATTAACTTATGATGGATTTATCTGCACGGTCATGTGTTCAAAAATAACCACTTCCTACATTCCTTGTGAAATACATGGGGAAACCGGAACATTAACATTCGAAAATGCAGCCCAAATTAATAATCTCGCATATATTGATCGAAAAGCAAAACAAACTACACCTATTGAAACAAACGCTGTTGATCAGGATATGGTTTACGAAATTGAAGCTTTTGCAGAGATAGTTAGAACTAATGATGTTCAGTCATACAAGGAATTAAAAGAGCTTAGTTGTGAAGTGCTTTCGGTTACGGAGGAAGCTAGGCGTCAGAATGGTATAGTTTTTGAGAGTGAGAGGTAGGGTGAAGTATAGTAATTCGTTAAAATTGGAAAAGTTATCAGCCGTTAGCTTCGATGTGTTAAAACATTGGAGCTAGCGGTTTTTAAGTATTTATAGAAGTAAATAGTTTTTGTGCACCTTTGTATTTTTAATGATCTTGTCCAAAATCTGAAAATAAGCAAAGCCAAGTGAATATTTACTTTTTCCTTAATGGATAAATCATCCTTGATTGTTAACACTGCTTTATCATAGACAATCGTTGAATATTGTTTACAAATAAAATTGTTTAATTCAGTTACAATTTTTTCCTGTATATTCGTATGTAAGAAATTTATTTTTAGGAGGAGAAAAATTATGAGAGAAGAAAAATTTATTAGGTTTTTAACTCAGCAAGAGAGTATTCAAAGTAAGCATAAAGCAATAAATTCACGATTGGCAAAAGCTAGGAAAGTAGAACGGGACTTAGAAGTAAATTTGGATGAAGTGGTTAAAGATGATCAAAAGACGTATGAATTATTGATTCACATCCGACGTAGATTGAATGACAGTAATGGAGCATATCAAAATGCTGTACGGAAATATTATAGGTTTATAAACCAAAATGAGTTTCCTTCATTAAAAAACTATGAAGGGATGGTTGGTATCAGCCATTAAGTCCATTTATTTTTACCCATGTTTTGGTATGAAAAGATTAAGCATTGGTAGTATGGGGTAAGTTGAAGCAGTTAAGGAATTTTACACTAATAAATAACGTATTTTTATAAAGAGGTAGAAGGTTATAAAAATGACTATTGGTTTTCAGACAATATTATCTCCTTAAAACACCGACCTTTCTTAGGAAATCGGTGTTTTTTATAATTAAGGATATTCAATTCTTACAAGTGTACGTTTTCTGGAATCTTCCATTTCCCTTTTTGGCTTCAATAGTCTTGTTGTGTCTTCGTCTCCATTTGCATTTGTTTGATTTTGATGGTCTTCCTCAGCTTCCACCGTTCTTTTTGCATAAGGCACCGCTTTTAACCGTTCTAAAGGGATTTCTTTTCCGGTGTCCACGCAAATTCCATAGGTGCCCTTTTCCATCCGTTTAAGTGCTTCATTCACTTCATGAAGTTGCTGTTCATTAAGGTTATTTTCAGCTATTTGCTGTTGCCGATCCACAAACTCAGCCGCGCGGAATCGGCAAGGTGATTATCTGCAATAAGTGTCACACTATCAACTCCTTTTGTTTCTTTTTTCATTAATTGGTTGGGAAGTAAACTTTTGACGCTAGTGATGTATTTACTTCTTCAGATTGGGCTCGGTTCAGACTTCAGACAGAGTACAAGCATTGTAAAAAGTGTTATTATAGTTACAAATCTTATTTAGGGGCAGTGATTGAAATGAAATTATTTGGGCTTGGTAAAAAAATGAACCCTATTCATCTGCAGGAAGAGATGACTGGTGACAATGTGGAAAAAGTGAGAATAACGGCATCTTCAGCAGATATACAGGTAACACCAGCCACAGGTGATGCGGTTGAAGTTCTGCTGGAAGGCGAGATTAGTGAAGGTCTTGAGGAAAATCTTGAGTTCGAAGTGCAGCAGAATAATAACATGCTATTGATTAATGTGGATTTGAATATGGGGTTTCAGTTCGGAATGTATTCTACTAATCTTACCCTTAATGTAAACCTGCCGTCCAAAGTTTACAGCGATCTTTATGTGAAATCTTCTTCAGGGGACATTATCGTTAAAAATATTGCTGCTGATGCTTATTCCGGAACTTCCTCCTCTGGAAATCAGCTTTTAACCGGTCTTGATGTTTTGGAGCGGATGATTTTAAAGGCATCCAGCGGAAATATGTTATTAAAAAATAATCGTGCAGGTTCGTTGATAGGTTCGATTAGCAGTGGAAGAATCGATGTCAGGGACTATACAAGTAATAAAGTGAAACTGGATGCTTCATCAGGAGGAATTTCTATTCACAATGAAATTCTGGAAGGGACAACGGAATGCAGCGTATCAAGTGGAAATATCCACATTAACAGTGGCGAGTTCACCGGAAACCTTGATCTCCGCGCAACAAGCGGTAATGTCGATGTGTACAGCAAAAAGTTTCCTGATGATTTGCATATTGACTGTCAAAACCAATCAGGTAACAGAAGCATTAACGTGAAAGGCCTGACAATTTCTGAGAACAGTAAGAACAGGCTGACCGGGCTAATGGGTGAATCCGATGTGAATACGATTAAAGTTAAGACGACTTCGGGTAATGTGGTTGTATCTGGCTAAGAACTATCTGATTTGCCTCTATGTTTTCCTAAACCAACTAGTAATCTGTCAGTGAAAAATGGTAGAATAAAACTACTTATGAATAACGATATTTTCCATGGATAGAGGTATATTTAAATGTCAGAACAAAAACGCTCAGATATGAAGAAAAGTAAGCCTAAGCGCCGTTGGCTGAAAATAAGTTTAGCTGTTGTATTAGTACTTGCTCTCGGTGTAAGTGCATATGCATTTTCAATTTATAATGATGCTAAACAAACTGTAAATGAAGACATACATGAAAAGGTACCTTCGATAGATAGTGCAATCGGGAAGAAGAAAATCAGCAAGCAGAAGCCGTTAAATGTATTGTTGCTTGGTGTGGACAAGCGCCCGGGTGACAGTGGCCGGTCAGATGCGTTAATGGTCCTTTCTTTAGATCCGAAAAATAATAAGATGCAGTTGATCAGTATCCCGCGTGACACCAGAACAACAATTGCAGGTAAGGGTATTGAAGACAAAATCAATCATGCATATGCATTTGGCGGAACGGATATGTCCATTGCGACTGTGGAAAACATGCTGGACATTGAATTGGATTATTACGTCCAAATGAATATGCAAGGTTTATCTGAAATGGTTGATGCAGTTGGAGGGATCACGGTGCAAAACGAACTTGACTGGTATGACACTGGATATTATAAAAAAGGATATCATTATGCCAAGGGTGAAATTTCACTGAATGGAGCTCAAACGATGGGCTATGTCCGTATGCGTTACCAGGACCCAAATGGTGACTTTGGCAGAACGAAACGCCAGCGCCAGGTTATTGAAGCTATTATTGATAAAGGAGCGAGTATTGCATCGGTTAATAAAATTGATAATATGATAGACGTTCTCGGCAAAAATATGGCTACCAACATGGACTTCGATGATATGAAAGATTTACTTTTCAATTATAAAGATGTGCGGAAGAATAGGCTAAGTTATATGCTGAAAGGCAGCGGAACGGAGATTGACGGTGTTTATTATTATTTAGTACCGGATGAGGAGCTTGCAAAAGTGCATGATATGATAGTGGGGATTAAGTCATAAGACATAATGACAGCTTCAGCAATTTCATTAAATCAGAGTCTCTGGAACCAGAAGCAATTCATAAAGGATTATATTTCGGACGAGGAGTTGTCTTTTGAAATGAAATCAAATATTAAACAGTTGCCGGAAGCTGATATCCGTGCCATTTTGCGGGCGGCTGATGAAATTATTGCACAAGGCGGGCGGACACTTCTTGCTAAAATATTGAAAGGTTCTCGTGAGAAGAAGGTGCTGCAACTAGAATTGAATATGTGTCCGACTTATGGGTGGTTTCGTTCGGAAAAACTGGATGAGGTCATGCAAAAAATAGATTGGATGATTGATCACGACTTTCTGGACATTCAATACAGCGGGAAATTACCAATGATTGTTTTCACTGATCGGGGATGGAACATAGAGTCAGATCAGTTTGCGGATGAACTTTTGGAAGAATGGAATGAATGGCTGGCAAATGGCAAGGAAAGTCCGGATATGGATTATTTAAAAGATCGCAATCGAAAAATGATATTATTATTTATTGAAAAGATTCGAGAGACAGGTAACAAAAACTATATACCTTATTTGAAGGAATGGGAAAAAATTGATTATAAGAAGGTAAGGGTCGCAATAAACAAGACAATTAAAGCATTGGAAGCTGAAGAGCCTGTTGATTACCAATATATCAATGAAAAAAATGAGGTAATTTCGGAAGCGTTACAGGGGATGGAACCCGGAGATCTTTTTTTAAAATGCTGGGAATGTGGTGAACGTTTCCTTTTTTCAGCAGGTGAGCAGCGGTTTTATAAACATAAAGGATTCGATTATCCGAAAAGGTGTAAATCCTGCCGGGAGAAAAGATTTGAAGATTATTATTTGTAAATGAGACAGGGGTAAAACCCTCGTCTCATTTTTTAAATGTAAGCAGATGCCTGCTTCTATTAATCTTTTGGTATACCCTCAAATGCGCTGCCGTCTCTCCCATTACACCTTTACTTCATGTATAATCAAATATAACAACAATAAACAGGAGGAGATTCCCATGTCAAAAGTTCGTTGGGGAGTTTTAAGCACTGCAAAAATTGCACAGAAGGCGCTTCTGCCGGCTTTTGTTCATGCAAACAATGCTGAGGTGACAACGATAGCCAGCAGCAGTGATGTGAAAAAAGCTGAAGCGGTTGCGGAACGATTTGATATTCCGACTGCATACGACAGCTATGAAAAATTATTGAACGATCCGAACATTGATGCAGTATATATTCCATTACCAAACCACCTGCATAAAAAGTGGGTGATGGAGGCTGCCAAAAAAGGTAAGCATATTTTATGTGAAAAACCAGCTGCGATTAATGCGGATGATGTAATCGAAATGAAAGAGGTTTGTGATAAACACGGGGTTCTTTTCATGGAAGCATTTATGTATCATTTCCATCCGCAGCATGAGCGGGTTAAGCAAATCATAGATTCCGGTGAGATTGGGGATGTCCAATTCATGCGGGCTGCCTTTTCGTTCTATCTTGCTGACAAGGATAATAATATCCGCATGAGTGATCAAAAGGGTGGCGGAAGTATTTATGATATTGGGTGTTATGCAATTCATTCGATACGGAATATTCTCCGCACTGAACCTGAGTCTGTTCATGCGCATGGTGTAGTTGATCCAAAATATGATGTGGAGACAGATGCTTCTGGATATATGACGTTTCCGAATGGTGTACGAGCAATGTTTGACTCCAGTTTTAATATGGCACACCGGAGTGAATATGAGGTAGTTGGAACAGAGGGGCGTATTACTGTTCCACGTGCATACCGGCCTGACAATAACGGCGGGGATGGATTAGTTATTGTTGAGAAAGCTGGAGCAGTGCGGACTGAAACAATAAATAATGATCAATACAGAAGTCAGGTGGAGCATATTTCACAGGCGATTCTGGATGGCAATAAAGAGTTATACCATAGTGTGGAAAATACGATTAATAATATGCGTGTAATCGACGCCTGCTATGAATCTATTAAAAAGGGTCAACAGGTAGAATTGTAATGAAATTGGTAGGGGACAAGCTGGATAACGCTTGTCCCTGTGTCCGGGGTGAGTGTTGTGAGTAATTTGAGATTACTGGTCTATACGTTAAGCGGGGTTATTTTCTGTATTTGTTTTATAGGTATGCTTATTTATGGCTATAAAACTTTTTTTATTGAGACAGAGAAAGTTGAGTCGAGGGATTATACCTATCATTTTGCGTTGATTGCTGAGGAAGCAGATAACGAATATTGGCGGCTGATTGAAGAGGGAGCTGAAAAAGTAGCTGCAAAGCACGATATTTATTTGGAGTACCTCGCTCCGACAAGGGCGAATAATGATAAATTGCTGAAACTGTTGGACCGGATGATTTCCGCCAAAGTGGATGGGATTATCGTTCAGGGTGTGCAAGGTGAACGGTTTGTTGATTTAGTACATAAAGCGGTTGAACGAGGCATTCCGATTGTTACGGTAGATACTGATGTTCCAGCCAGTGAGCGGAAAGCTTATGTTGGAACAGATAATTTTGAAGCTGGAAAGTTGGCTGGAAAAACAGTTATCGAAAATACCACTGGAGAGAAATACGTTGGAATTGTTACGGGGCGATATAATGCAATCAATCAGCAACAGCGGCTGGAAGGTTTTAAGGAAGCCATCAAAGGTATCTCTCGTATCCATATTGTTGATACAGAAGAATCGAATATCACATCAATTGGTGCTGCTCAGGCAACCTATTCACTTTTAAAACAACACCCGTCGATAAACATGTTCCTCGGAACCAGTGCACTTGATGGGATCGGTATTGTTGATGGAATTCAGGAAATTGCACCTAATGAAGCATTCACCATCATTTCATTTGATTTGCTTCCGGAAACATTACAATTGATTCGTGAAGGGGATATTGATGCGACAATTGCGCAATATCCGAAGAAGATGGGGGAAGAATCGGTAAATGTGCTCATTGAACTGCAGGAGCATGACGTATTGGAAAATGAAATTTATACAGGTACGAAAGTGATTGAAAAAGACGATTTACGCTCTTTTGAAGATGGTGAGACACAATGAAGACCATTCGTGGTAAACTGATCGTCTATTTCTTCGTTTTTGTCTTTCTATTTCAGATCACAGCTATTTCCATCTTTATTAGTTCCAACGAGTTAACAAACACGTATAACGATAGTTTTCAGCGCTTTCTGCTGTTGAATAAAATTTCCCAAAATGCTTCTGAGCTGTATTCAACAACTAAATTATTTGTCAATGATCCGAGCCCTGGAAATTCTGATGATTATTTTGAAATTAAAGCGGATCTGGAAGATAACTTAAATCGGTTGTCAGAAACATTCTATTATATAGATACAATTGAAATGAAGAATTATATAAACCTGGTAGAAACATTCATTCATGAAACAGATCTTACGGTAGGTTTTGTTATAAGGGATGATACGGAACAGTATATGAATCACCTGGAAGAAGCCGGAAATGCATCAGACTATATTGCCGAATCAACCTTGGAAATTATAAAATTGGAATTAACTGCCTATCAGTCGTTTTATGAGGATTTGCAGCTGCGTAATAATAACTTTTTGCTGTTCATTGCGTTTTTGTTTCTGACAACGATAATGCTGGCGGTGTTTTTTGCATTATGGTTTTCAAAAGGGATTACCCGACCATTGGGAAAGCTTTCTGCCGCGGCCGAGGAAGTAGCCAGTGGAGAGTTGCAAGGTGTACCGGTTCACATTCGAACGAATGATGAATTACGACTGCTCGGCGATACTTTCAACCAGATGCGTGCAAATATTCATGACTTGTTTGAGGAAGTTCAGGATCAGTCTGAACTCGATAGATTGGTGAAGGAAATGGAACTGAAGCACCTGCAAAATCAGGTAAATCCGCATTTTCTGTTTAATACGTTAAATACGATTTCCAAAATGGCTTATCTGGAAGACGCCAAATCAACGTCCGGCTTGATCGATTCTGCTGCGGCCCTGCTCCGGCACAGTCTGGGAGAGATTGAAAAGCGTGTTCCGCTGAGGGATGAAGTAAAGGTTGTACAGGATTATTTTCATATCCAAAAAGTACGGTTTTCCGAACGGGTAACGTTTAACCTGGATGTTGATGAGGACTGTCTGGATATTGAAATACCACAATTAACGTTGCAGCCGCTTGTTGAGAATGCCTTTATACATGGGATTGAGGAAAAGGAAGAGGGCGGTACAATTTCTCTGGTAATTTATCGGAATCTGGAGAATGTGATTGTGGAAGTCCGTGATGACGGAGTTGGTATGGAACAGGAAAAAATGAATCAAATCATTTCGATGACAAAGCAGCAGGAAGAGCATGTGGGGCATTCGACTGGAATCGGACTGACGAATGTAATTAGAAGGCTTCAGCTTGTCTTCCAGGAAAAACCTATTATTGAGATGGAGTCGGAGCCTGGCGAAGGAACAGTTATCAGACTTATTTTGCCGTATGAAAAGGAGGTGCAGTAATGAGGATTCTGATTGCTGAAGATGAATTACTGGAGCGAAAGGCAATGCGAAAATTTCTTACAGATAATTTTGCAGATATAGATACAATCAGTGAAGCGACGAATGGACGGGAAGCAATTGAGCAGGCAAAGCACGCTGCTCCTGATATTATTTTTATGGATATTAAAATGCCCGGTGTTAATGGGCTCGAAGCGATTGAGGAAATCCAAAGAATAAGCCCCTCAAGCAAATATATTTTAGTATCTGCTTACGATTCGTTTGACTTTGCAAAACAGGCAATGCATTACGGTGTAAAAGAATACATTTTAAAACCTGGTAAAAAAGAAGAAATTGTTGCATCGATTTTGCGGGTGAAAAAGGAGATTGAGCAAGAAGTGCAGCAGCAGGTGGAAAAACGCGAGTTAATGGAGGAACGATTGATTTCCAAATTGATGCACCAGCCGTTGGACAAGGAGGCCTATACGATACAGAAAGAATATTTTCCTTCGTTTAAAAGTGGGTGTTTTCTGGTAATTCAGATGGATGTCCCACCTCAAAAAGATGTGATACAGACGAAGCTTGCAAAACATCTGGAGCATGCGTTTATTGTGGAAAGTACTGATGGTCGGATTGCCTGCTGTGTATTGGCAGATTTGGAATTAAGAAAGTCTGACATATTAATGCAAGCCCGTAAAATACAATTGGAATTTGGTGAAGGCTGTTATATTGGCTTGGGGTATGCCTGTTCAACCTTGGAAGGCTTTCCCAAGTCGTATCATGATGCGCTTGCTGCAGTATATCAGTTGGAAAAAATGGACAACAGAAAATACGGATTTACCGAAAAAAGTGCAGCTAAGCATGAAAATTCGGCTGCTGTTATACAACTTCTGGGTGAGGTTGAAAAAGGGAATGAACATGAAGCCGTACAGCTTTATAAGGATAGCCGGGTCGCTTTGTCAGCAGATGATCAGGAGGAATTTTATTTTAACGTAAAGCGGTTAATGGAGGAACAAAATTTATCATTGCCAGAAAATTCCATTGCCGAATTGGATTCCAATGAAGCATGGGAGCACTTTATAACGCTTTGCTGTTTGAAGTTCCAGGAACATTATCAATCGAAAAGGCTTATGCGGAAAGTGAAGGAGTACATTGATGAACATTATAAGCAGGGAATTACGCTGGAAGAGATGGCTGAACATGTCGGGTTAAGTCCAAATTACTTTTCCAATGTTTTTAAGAAAGTGTTTGGAACAACGTTTGTAGAATTCTTAACCGTGAGGAAAATGAACGAAGCAAAACGCCTGATTGTAGAAAATAAATACGCTTTGAAGGAAATCAGTTATATGGTTGGCTATAATGATCCGAACTATTTCAGCAGGGTATTCAAAAAACATTATCAAATGTCTCCGAAGAAATTTCAGCAGCAAATCTTTAAAAAGTGAAGAAAATCATAAAAAATTACAGTAATCAATGCCCAATGATTATTCAGAAAACTTTACAATGGTGTTTGAAAGCGTTAACAAAACGAAGGGGGAAACTATTAATGAAGAAATTATATGGTATCTTTTTAATGCTTGCATTGGCCCTCGTGCTTGCTGCGTGCAGTGGAGGTTCTGATGACGCAGAAGGCAGTTCAGACTCAGAGGGTGGAGAAAGTGCAAACACCGTTGAAATTTTCAGCTGGTGGACTGGTGCCGGTGAAGAAGACGGATTACTAGCATTAATCGATTTATTTGAGAAAGAGAATCCGGATATCACAATTGAAAACGCTGCAGTAGCCGGTGGTGCTGGTACAAACGCAAAAGCAGTGCTTGCAACACGTATGGAAGGTAATGATCCACCATCAACATTCCAGGTTCACGGTGGCGACGAGTTGAACGAAGGTTGGGTGGCAGCCGGAAAAATGGAACCACTTAACGACCTATATGAAGAGAATGGGTGGGGAGATAAATTCCCTGAAGAATTGATCGATCTGGTAAGTAAGGACGGGAATATTTATTCCGTACCAGTAAATATTCATCGTGGAAACGTAATTTTCTATAATAAGAAAGTATTTGAAGAAAATGGTATTGAAGAGCCAGAGACATTTGAAGAATTCTTCGCTGCATCCCAAAAACTGAAAGATGCCGGTGTTACACCATTAGCACTTGGTGACAAGAACTCCTGGCCTGCAACACAAATCTTTGAAAACGTTCTGTTAGGCGTACTTGGTCCGGATGATTATAAAAAGTTATTCGAAGGTGAAATTCCGTGGGATGATGACCGAGTCGTTGAAGCAGCTGAAACGTTCGGAAAAATGCTTGATAACATTAACGAAGACCATGCTGCACGAAACTGGCAGGATTCTGCACAGCTTGTAGCCAATGGAGAAGCGGCAATGCTTAATATGGGTGACTGGGCAAAAGGTTATTTTGTAAATGATCTGGAAATGAAAACAAATGAAGACTTCGGTTTCTTTGAATTCCCGGGTACGAAAGGCGAATTCCAGGTAATTACCGATACATTTGGATTGCCAAAAGGTATTGAAAATCCTGATGATGTTAAGAAGTTCCTGACATTCCTTGGATCAACTGAGGCACAGGATGTATTCAACCCACTAAAGGGTTCCATTCCGGCACGTGTTGATGCGGATGAATCAAAATACGATGCATATGGAAAAGAAGCAATGAAAGATTTTGGCGAGTCACGTCTGGTCCCAAGCCTTGCACACGGATCTGCAGCTGCGGCTGGATTTTTGACTAAAGCTAATCAGGCTGTGAACATATTTGTTACGCAACGTGATGTTGATAACTTCATCAATGCGTTAAAAAATGCATCATCTGAAATGTAATAGGTTTGAAACTTGAGGCTGCCTGAAATTGGGGGCAGCCTCTTATTGATTTTTTTGTGAAAAAGAACCTTAAGTAAGGAGGGTATAATTTGGAGCAAACAGCAAGTACAAGAAAAAACAGAAAAAAGTTCACAAAAGATCATTGGACAGCAGTGGCATTTCTGATTCCATCTCTTATCCTCATCTTTATTTTTGTTTACGGATTTATCGGATGGACGGGATATGTATCCGTCAGTAATTGGAATTCACTGGTTCCTGATTTATCCTTTGCCGGCCTGGAAAACTACATCTATTTATTCCAGGATTACCGTTTTCAGGCTGATTTGCGAAATACGATATTTTTTACAATCCTTTTCATCGGACTGGTTATTGTTATGGGACTGGGATTAGGTATTTTGATTGACCAGAAGTTAAAGGGGGAATCATTGTTCCGCAATATCTTTTTATTCCCGATGGCATTGTCTTTTATTGTTACGGGTGTTGTATGGCAGTGGTTACTCAACCCTTCAACAGGATTTAATCAGTTTCTGAAGTTTTTTGGAATAACTCCGAAATGGTATACGGATACAAATATCCTTGCCGGCTTTGAATGGGGCCAGATAGAGTTTGGTTTACCGGTGGCGATTATTGCAGTTGTAATTGCAGCGGTTTGGCAGATGACAGGATTTTCACTGGCAATGTATCTGGCAGGTTTGCGAGGCATTCCTGATGAGCTACGTGAAGCGGCACGAATGGATGGAGCAAGTGAATTTCAGATTTATCGGAAGGTTGTTATTCCGATGCTGATGCCGATAACAGTAAGTGTGATTATTATCATGGCACATATTTCATTGAAAATATTTGACCTGATCTATGCCATGACCGGGTCCGGGGCAAACTTTGTTACCGACGTTCCTGCTGTTTATATGTATGAAACGACATTTAAGGGCAATTACTACGCAAATGGTGCTGCTATAGCAATTATCATGCTGCTTGTGGTAGCAATATTCATCGTTCCGTATTTATGGAACAGCAGAAAGGGTGGTAATTAATGGCGCCATTTCAATTTGGAAAAGTAATTAAATATATTGTTTTAGTATTTTTTGCTATCTTATTTTTAACGCCGGTTTATGTCATTATTGTAACCAGTTTGAAGCCCTTGGATGAGGTATCACTGGAGCAAATGTGGGCATTGCCGACTTCAATTGATTTCAGTTCCTATTCCCAGGCAATTAAAGAACTGGCTCCAAACCTTATGAACAGTATTTATCTGGTAGTGCCTGCAACACTATTATCTGCATTATTAGGTGCGATGAATGGGTATGTATTATCGAAATGGAAATTTAAAGGATCAGAAACATTATTTACAATTATTTTGTTTGGTATGTTTATTCCGTATCAAAGTATCCTAATCCCGATGATTCAATTCATACGTACGATTGGATTGTACGATACAATTGCTGGACTGGTTCTGGTGCATGTTGTATACGGACTGCCGATTACAACTTTGATGTTCCGTAACTTTTATGCAAGTATTCCAGATCAAATGATTGAAGCAGCTAAAATAGATGGTGCAAGTTTCCTCGGTGTTTTCAGACATATTATGATTCCATTATCTATTACGGGATTTGTCGTTGTAGCAATCTGGCAGTTTACAAACATTTGGAACGAGTTCCTGTTTGCTGTAACCATAACGACAAATGAAAATCAGCCGGTTATGGTGGCATTGCAGAATCTTTCCGGAAGTCAGATTGTGCAGTGGAACGTGCAGATGGCCGGGGCGTTAATTGCTGCGTTACCGACGCTGCTTGTCTATATTATTTTAGGAAAATATTTCGTCCGTGGACTCCTGGCAGGATCTGTGAAGGGGTAGGAAAATGGAGAGTCTATTATTCGTTTGGATAATAGATTCTTTTTTACAATAAGAGTCATGAGGAGTGAGACAGAATGAACTATCGTCAGCTTGGAAACACTGAGTTGAACATAAGCGAATTAAGTTTTGGAACGTGGGGAATTGGCGGCCAGTGGGGAACAACCAATGATGATGAGGCATTGGGTGCGCTGGATCGGGCCATGGATAAAGGTGTCAATTTCTTTGATACAGCCGATGTTTATGGTAATGGTCATAGTGAGCAGCTTTTAGCCAGGGCTACAAAAGGGAAGGAAACCTCTATTCATATTGCTACTAAATTTTGCCGTGCCGGTGATATTCATGATCTGGAGAATTACTCGATGCAACGGGTTATGGAATATTGTGAAAATAGTTTGCGGCGTCTTAACCGTGACAGGATTGACTTATACCAAATCCATTGCCCGCCAATGGAGATACTGCAGAATGGCAGGGTTTTCGAGGCGTTGGAAAAATTAAAGGAGCAAGGAAAAATATGCTACTACGGTGTTAGTGTAGAGACAGTTGAGGAGGGCTTGTATTGCCTTGACCATACGAATGCAAGTTCACTTCAGGTGATTTTCAATATTTTTCGCCAGAAACCATTGGAGATACTATTTCCGAAAGCTTATGAAAAGGGAGTTGGAATACTGGCTCGAGTTCCGTTGGCGAGTGGATTGCTTACAGGTAAATTTAACGAAGATGCTACCTTTGAAGCGGATGATCACCGAAACTTTAATCGTGATGGGCAGGAATTTAATGTGGGTGAGACGTTTGCCGGACTTGAATTTAATAAAGGAGTCGAACTTAGCAGTCAGCTGGATTGGCTAACTGAGGGAAGAGACAGCATGAGTCGTGCGGCGTTGAAGTGGATTTTGGAACACAAGGAAATATCGAGTGTCATTCCGGGATTTAAAAATGTCAGGCAGGTGGAAGATAATCTTCAGGCGGTAGATACGAAGGGTTTTTCGGCGGGAGAAAAGGAAAAGATTGAAAAGTTTTATCGTGATGAAGTGCAAGATTTTATTCGGGGTGGTTATTAATCTGGAAGCAGATATGGGACAGGCTGAGAGCTTGTCCCATTTTATGAAACTCGTAAAGTCGGGAGAGAATGCACTGAGCTCGGGAGAGAGCCCAACAAAGTCGGGAGAGAATAATTCGCCTTCACTTGAATGAATAAGTAATATATCTGCTGTATAAATCATCCTTCCGCAATATAATATCTGGGAACCCTTCATGATGCAGGGCTGCCGGATGAGCCTGAGCTTCAAAACAAACACCTGCATATTTTTCTGACAGGCCGTTGCTTAATTCCAAACCGGCATCCAAGCCGTTTGCAGTATAAAGGACCATCCCTGGCTGATTTGTGCGAATTTCCATTTTTCTGCCGGAGTTAGTTTCCACTACATTAACTTCTTTCTCTTTTCCAAAAATAAAATAATGGTCATAGCCATTTCCCGCAATTTTCTGCTGTAATGTATCTGGCTTGAAGCCATCACCAAGTAATCTCCCTTTTTGAAACTCGAAAGGAGTCCCAGCTGTATCAATAAGCTTCCCTGTTGGAATGAGTTCATCGTCCATCTCAACAAAATAACCAGTTTCAAATTGGACATGATGATTGTACACTGTATCTTTCATATCTCCATTTAAATTAAAATATGAATGATTCGTCAGTGCAATTGGTGTGTCCTGATCAGATATGGCCTGGTAGGTGAGTGTAAGTTCATTGGCATTGTTCAGTGTATAAGTAATGGTCACCTCCAGATTACCGGGATAGCCATCTTCCAAATGACTGCTCGTATGTGAGAGAATGAGACTTACTTCATCATTTGATTGGGAAGTTTCTGCATCCCAAATCACCTGATGGAATCCACTTGCACCCCCGTGCAGATGATGGTTGCCTTCGTTTCTTTCCAGGGTGTATGCTTGTCCATCATGCTTTAATGTAGCATCCTGAATTCTTCCGGCAACACGCCCGATTTGCGCACCTAAAAAGTTGCTATTTGATGCATAATCCGCATATTCTTTATAGCCCAGTACAATATTTTCGGCGTTTCCATGCTGGTCAGGAACCATCATTTTTGTAATAATCCCGCCATAATTCAATATACTGACAGACATGCCATGATCATTTGCGAGAGTATATTCCTTCCATTTATCGCGTATATATTTCTTTGCAATATACAAATTAGTTCACCTGCCTCTGAAAAATATATGGAGACAAGGGACCTGTCCCCCTGGCCCACTTCTGCCTCAAAGCGTTTTAATAAATCGCTCGAATGCTGATTTCTCATTAAACACACCAGCATCCTCAAGAACCTTTGAAAATTTGATTCCCAGTTCTTTTTGCAAAATATGCTCTGCTTTTGTGTCATCACTAATAGTGCCATATTTTTGGTTGATGTCTTCCGCCCAAGCCTTATGATAGTCTGCTACATTGCTAGGTTTGCCCAACAGAGATTGCTTGATTTCAGCCAGTTCATCTTTCAATCTGGCTGGAAGCACCGCAAGCCCCATCACTTCAATCAGTCCGATGTTTTCCTTTTTAATATGATGGACATCTGCATGCGGGTGGAAGATACCCAGCGGATGTTCATCCGATGTCCGGTTATTGCGCAAAACCAGGTCAAGCTCATAGACTTCACCACATATCCGGGCTATTGGTGTAATCGTATTATGTGGTGTATTACCGGTGAAAGCTTTAATAGCTGCATGTTCATCTGAGTAATTTTTCCACGTTTGTAAAATATGGTCTGCTGCTTCAACTAAGTGTTCTTTTTCCGTACTTTTCAGCCGAATAACTGACAATGGCCAGTGCAGAACATGTGCAGAAACTTTTTCAAAGTCTGTAAGTGTAAATGAAAATGCCTCTTTTGCGTCTGTCATGGCAAATCTGTATCTGCCGCCCTGATAATGGTCATGCGTCAAAATTGACCCGCCGACTATCGGCAAATCCGCATTCGATCCGATAAAATAATGAGGAAATTTATCAATGAATGCCAGCAGCCGTTCAAAGGTTTTTTTGTCAATTTTCATATCACGATGTTCTTCCGCAAGCAATATGCTATGCTCGTTGTAATAGACATAAGGTGAATATTGCAGGTGCCAGTTTTCTCCCAGCAATGGAACGTTGATTACCCTGTGATTGGCCCGTGCCGGATATCCGGTGCGGCCGGCATATCCTTCATTTTCAACGCAGAGAACACATTTGGGGTAGTCAATGTTTTGTTTATTTTCCCGCTCACGTTTGATTTGTTCCGGATCCTTTTCGGGCTTTGACAAATTAATCGTGATATCGAACTCTCCGTATTCCGTATCGGTTTTAAAATGGATATTCTTTTCAATCCGTTTCACCTGGATGTAATTGCTGTCTTTACTCAGCTGATAAAAATAATCGGTTGCCTTGATAGGGGAGTCTTTGTATTTTTCCTGGAAAATAGAATTCACAGTTGACGGACGGGCGACAAGGCAATTCATGATACCAGCAGCAAGTATTTCCTTTTCATCGAAATTATCATCAATGATATGCTGGTTGACGGCATATTCAATTAATTGTTCCAGCAAGTCTGACATTGCTTTGCCAAGATGAGATGTTGCACTTGTTCCTGTATCTTCCGGAAAAGATTCAAGCTGAAGAAGGTGCATGATTTGATTGCGTGCATAAATATGGTCAGACTTCTCGATTAGTTCGGTTTGGATTGCCTGTTGAATCAGTCTTTCAATATGCTGATCAATCATGTTGCATCTACTCCTCTCAGGTGGAATTGCTAACGAGACAAAGAACCTGTCCCCATGTCTCACTTATACCCGTTTGGGTTGCTTTCGTGCCATTGCCATGCGTCTTCCATGATTTTTGTGATTGCTGTTCGTGTTGGGTTCCATCCTAGTACTTTTTTTGCCTTGTCGGAGCTTGCGATTAAAACACTCGGATCGCCCGCGCGACGCTCACCGATTTCTGCCTGAATTTCTTTTCCAGTTACATTTCGTGCAGCATCAATCATTTCTTTTACCGAGAATCCCTGGCTGCTGCCGAGATTGAAAATATTGCTTTCGCCGTCATTATTTAAATAAGTCATTGCCAGGATATGTGCCTGGATCAGGTCCTCTACATGAACGTAATCCCGGATACAGGTGCCGTCTTCTGTATTATAATCATCACCAAATATGGTAATATTCGGACGCTGACCGAGAGCAGCCTGCAATATGATTGGTACAAGGTGTGTTTCGGGGCGATGGTCCTCACCAATTTCGCCGGATTCCCTGGCGCCTGCGACATTGAAATACCTGAGGGATACATACCTGATTCCGTGCGCCTGTTCCGTCCACTTCATCAGTTTTTCCATTGTCAGTTTTGTTTCTCCATACGTGTTTGTCGGATTTGGCTGCATATCTTCCGTAAGCGGAATCGATTCCGGTTCTCCATACGTTGCTGCGGTTGAGGAGAAGACGATATTTTTTACATTGTGTTCGACCATGGCCCTCAGTAAAATCTGTGTACCGTATACATTGTTATCAAAATACTGGAGTGGTTTTTCCATCGATTCCCCGACAAGCGAGTTGGCGGCGAAATGCATGACTCCATCGATTGATTCCTTTTCAAAGACAACGCTCAGGAAATCAAAATTCCGGATATCTCCCTGATAAAATGTTGCCTCAGGATGGATTGCTTCCTTATGCCCTGTTGCCAGATTATCAACAACGATGACATTTTCACCTTTATCTATAAGCTGATACACCGCATGGGAGCCGATATATCCTGCTCCGCCTAATACAAGAATACTCATTTAACGAACTCCTTCCGTTATTTCTTTGGCCCCGTCACTGATTGAAGCTGTGTAGAATGTCGGTTCATAACCAATCGACTTCGTATAAATTTGATATACATTCGTTTGGAAATCATCTATTTTATTCTTTTCTACAATTGCAATTGCACAACCGCCAAATCCGGCCCCGGTCATCCGTCCGCCGATAACACCATCCTGTTTCCAGGCTGCTTCCACGAGTGTGTCCAGTTCAATTCCGGTTACTTCATAATCATTTTTGAGTGAATGGTGCGATGCATTGATTAACTCGCCGAATCCAATCAGATCGCCTTCCTGTAATTTCTTTAAAGCGTCCAGCGTACGGACGTTTTCAGTTACAGCATGTTTTGCGCGTTTACGGTCTATTTCGTTTTTAATGAGGTACTTGTGCTGGTCAAATTGCTCATTTGATAAATCACCAAGACTATTAATGGACAGTTCGCGCTTTAAATCGGCAAGCGCCTGCTCACACTGCTGGCGGCGCTCATTGTACTTGGACCCTGCCAGTGTACGTTGTTTATTGGTGTTCATAATGATGATGGCATGGTTCTCAAGTTCAATCGGAGCATAGTTGTAATCAAGTGTCTGACAGTCCAGAAGAATTGCGTGATTTTTTTTGCCCATGCCAATTGCAAACTGATCCATAATTCCGCTGTTCACACCGATATACTCATTTTCAACCTTTTGCCCTAGCTTGATCATCTCGATACGGTTAATTTTTTGATTGAACAGGTTTTCCAGCAGTACGCCAGTCACCATTTCAATTGATGCAGAGGATGAGAGACCGGCACCATTGGGGATATTTCCGTAATAAAGGATGTCAGCACCGTGTTCAATTTCATGGCCCTGCTCCATTATGTATTTGATCATTCCTTTGGGATAGTTTGCCCAATCATGCTCTGGATTGAAGGTTAAATCAGAAAGGTCACATTTAATCACACCAACTTCCGGAAAGTTCATCGAGTAGAAGCGTAATGTTGCGTCGTTCCGCTTTACCGCCACGGCATACGTCCCAAAAGAAATCGATGCCGGAAAAACGTGTCCTCCATTATAGTCGGTATGCTCCCCGATCAGGTTGATTCTTCCCGGAGCAAAGAATTCACGAGGTGTTTTTGTTGTGTTGAAAATATTTTGGAACTCTTGGATTAAATCGTCCATGAGCTGCTCCTCCTTCATGTTATTATCTTAAGTTTACTACAGTGTAATCGGATACACAATAATATAATTTTAGTAAAATATATAATAATTTTACCTGGTTTATATTCGGTGTTAATTGGGTTTATTTAATTGATTATGTTGAAATATTACTATTTATCAAGTAAAATTTAGATAAAATTTAACTGGTGAATGTTTAGAGGTGAAAAGATGGCGAAGTTAAAGGATATTGCCGAAAAAGTAAATGTTTCCATTACAACTGTTTCGCGGGTTCTGAATGATGATCCAACGCTGTCCGTAAGCGCAGAAACAAAGCATGACATTTTTGAAGCCGCTGAGATGATTGGCTATAAAAAACACTTGAACAAACGAACGAAAGAGCACATGCGCATCGCCATTGTTCACTGGTATACCGAGTCAGAAGAACTGAATGATTTGTATTATTACTCGATTAGACTGGGTGTTGAAAAGACTCTGGAAAAAGAACACCATATATATATACGACTATTTCAAAATACGAAAAAGAAACCTGATATGAAGATTGACGGGATCATTGCCATTGGTAAATTCTCCATGCAGCAAATGAAACGGTTAAAGGAATGGAGTCCCAATATCTGCTTTGTCGATAATGTCTATTCACTGGCTGCATGTGATTCCGTTATCGTTGATTTTGAACAGGCGGTATACAATCTATTATTCAGTTTAATAGAAAGTGGACACACGAAAATAGGAATGCTCGCCGGTGAGGAGAAGGTTCCGGGTACAGATAATGTGCTGGAGGATACAAGGATTGGAAGTTTTCGTGAATATATGACAGCAAAGGGATTATTTGACGGCAGATTTTGCTTTAAGGGTTCTTTTACAGTGGACTCCGGATATGGAATGATGGATTATGCGATACGGACCTTACAGGATGAATTACCAACCGCATTTTATTGTGCAAATGACTCGATCGCTATTGGGGCATTACGTGCTTTGCATGATCACGATATTTCTGTTCCAGATCGGGTTAGTATCATTGGTTTCAACGATTCCAGTGTCGCCAAATATGTATCGCCATCGTTAAGTACTGTCAGGGTTTATACGGAATTGATGGGAGAAACTGCGGTATCTTTAATGAAGGAACGGGTTTTCCAGCAACGTACTGTAGCTAAAAAAGTTATATTAGCGACAGAAATGGTTAACAGGGAAAGCAGTCGTTAAAAGGATAGGCGCTTAAGGGAGGAGAAGCCATATGATAATCAGTACAGTATACAAAAAAGGGAATCGGGATATAAACGAAGATGCCTATGTCGTAAATGAACAGGCGGGGATATTTGCTGCAATTGATGGTGCCACAGGACTTGAAGGTGTTCCCGGCCATGTAGCATCAGGTGCTGTAAAAAATGTGTTAGATAATGCGAAAGAAGGAGAGCAGTTTGAGAAAATAATCCAAACGGCCAATCATCAGGTCGGCAAGGAAACTGTAAAATACCTCGGCCTGGATGACGCTGCCATTAATGAGGTGCCAAAAGAAAAGCGGAGTACATGTGCACTTGCAGCAATTTCAATAGATATGGATAGCTTATCACTAAAGTATGTCCACGCCGCCGACTGCATGATTTTTTTACAGTACGAAAATGGAGATATTCGTACGGTTACCTATGACTTGCTCAGCCATTTTGACCAAAAGGCTATAGATAAAATTGTGGAATTAAGGGAAATGCGGGGCAGTCAAGTGGATTTGGCGGAAGCTCGAGAAGAAGTACGGCCCATTTTAATCAAAAACCGCTCTCTGCTTAACACAGATGATGGATATGGTGTGATTGATGGAATTGAGTGTGCCTTAGCTCACTTGGAAAATGGGAGTTTATCTTTGAAAAAAGTCACCGGAATTCTTTTGTTGAGTGATGGATTAATGCTGCCGACTGGACAGGAAGAATGTGATGCGTGGAAACAAACCGCGGAAATTGCCTTTCGTTCCGGACTGGATGGATTAGTTGATGAAGTGGAGACTAGGGAAAATAGTGATACTCAGTGTGTGACATATCCCCGTCTGAAAATGAATGATGATAAGACGGGTGTACTGATTAAATTGGGTAACGATTAGATTATGGTATGATACTTTTAAATGAGGGATCTGGAGGTAATGAGATGTATAACGAACCGATTTTTTTACAGCCGGTTTTTCAGGAACGAATCTGGGGCGGTCAGAAATTAAAGACAGAATATAATTATGATATTCCTTCCAATCAGACTGGTGAGGCATGGGTGATTTCTGCTCATCCAAACGGACCGAGCGTTATTCAGAATGGCCCTTTGAATGGTCGTACGTTGGAAGAAGCCTGGAGGGAACATGGAGAGTTATTTAATAAAACCAGTGATAATGATGAAGCATATCCACTGCTTGTCAAAGTATTGGATGCTAATGCAGATTTGTCGGTACAGGTGCATCCGAATGATGTGTATGCTCAACATGAGGAAGGACAGCCATACGGGAAAACAGAGTGCTGGTATGTACTGGATGCGGAGCCGGATGCAGAATTGGTGTTGGGACATCATGCTGTATCCAGGAAAGAATTGGAGCACATGATAGACAAGGCTGAATGGGACAGGCTATTACGACGTGTGAAGGTGAAGCCTGGTGATTTTGTTTATGTTCCAAGCGGGACTATTCATGCAATTGGTAAAGGAATTGTCATTTTGGAAACACAGCAGAGTTCAGACATTACTTATCGTGTTTATGATTATGACCGAATGGATGCTGCAGGAGAGAAGCGGGAGTTGCATTTGAAAAAAGCCAAGCAGGTGACTTCCGTTCCACATCGGGATTCTGATTTACAGGAGAATGAGGAGACAACCGGCAGCTTGGTAATGAAAAAACTTGTTGAAAATGATTATTTTGGGGTAAGTCATTGGCAGTTGGATGGTGAAGCAACATGTGAGTTAACCGAGGATTTTCTGCAGGTGAGTGTGATTAAAGGTGATGCTGTTTTGAGTGTGGCAGGAAAGCGATTCGACATTGAAAAAGGAATGCATTTTATTTTGCCTAATGGGCTGGATGAATACACGTTATCAGGGGATGCGGAGTTTATTGTATCGTGGGATTAATTGGGAGTTGAATAAAGGAGGGGAAGCATATGCTGATTGGTGGAATTGAAGCTGGTGGAACTAAATTTGTCTGTGCTGTCGGTGATGAAGATGGAAAAATCATTGATAAAATCAGTCTTCCGACAGAAGGGCCGGATGAAACACTTCAGGCTGTTGAAGAGTTTTTTGCAAAATATCCGATTGAAGCATTAGGTGTTGGGAGTTTTGGCCCGGTTGATTTGAATGCTGATAGTGATACATATGGATCGATTCTGAAAACACCAAAGACGAAATGGAAGCATTTTGATTTACTGGGGAGGCTTAAAGCGGACTATTCTGTACCGGTTTATTTGGATAATGATGTCAATGTGGCTTGCCTGGGTGAATATTTATATGGCGCAGGGAAAGATAAATCAAGTGTGCTCTACATAACTGTTGGCACAGGAATAGGCGCAGGATTTGTGCAATACGGAAATACCTTTCAGGGCAACAATCATCCGGAAATGGGACATATTTTTATCCAACAGCGTGAAGATGATCGATTTGACGGCATTTGCCCATATCATGGGAATTGTCTGGAAGGACTTGCCTCAGGACCGGCAATCGAAGCCCGGTATGGAGTACAGGGTAAAATGCTGCAGGATAATGCCGACGTTTGGGAGCTTGAAGCGTATTATTTAGCGCAGGCGATTGTGAACTACATATTGATTTTATCTCCGGAGCGGATCATTTTGGGTGGAGGAGTCATGAAGCAGACGAAGCTGTATTCAATGATTCGTGAAAAGGTTCTGGAAATGGTAAATGGTTATGTAGAAGTCGGAGATGTTGAAAAAATGATTGTGGCTCCTGAACTGGATGATGAGCAAGGGATAAAGGGTGCGATGGCTCTTGCGTTAAGGTGAAGGGAGGGGAGGAGCACCCTCGACGAGTAAGTCAGGACAGTCGACGCGCGAGTTTAGGTGCTTTTTGCGCGAGTTGAGGCGATTTCGCGCGAGTCGGGACAGTTGGTGCGCGAGTCGAGGCAATTTCGCGCGAGTTTGAGCAGTTGACGCGCGAGTTGATGCAATTGTTGCGCGAGTCGAGGTGATTGACGCGCAAGTTAAGGCGATTTATAAGGAATCTATCAATCCACCCTCAACACAATCTTTCCAATATTTTTATTGCTTTCCATATGTTCATGCGCCTGTTGGATTTGCTCGAAAGGGAATATGCGATCAACAACCGGCCTTATTTTCTCATCTTTAAAAAGGTGCAGTACGTTGGATGCAAAATCAGCAGTAAGGTCAGCTTTGTATTGGTCACTTCTCGGGGTAAGCAATGTTCCGGTAAGCTGAATCCGTTTTGCCATCAGTTCCATTAAATTGACATGCTCGACTTCTGCTCCTCCCAACAGGCCAATCAGCACCCACCGGCCATCGACTTTTATACTGGCGAGATTTTTTTGCCAGTATGATGCGCCGATGAAATCAAGAATCAGATCGACACCTTGATTATCAGTTGATTTTAAAACTTCTTCATCAAACTGCTGCTCTTTATAATTAATACCTGCGTCTGCACCGAGTGACCGTGCGAAATCGAGTTTTTCTTTTGAGCCAGCAGTCGTAATCACCTTGGCGTTGCTGATTTGTTTTGCAAGCTGAGTAGCAGCTGTCCCTACACCGCTCCCGCCGGCATGGATCAATACTGTTTCGCCTTTACTTAACTTGCCGAGCCAAAATAACGTTTGATAGGCGGTCAAAAATACTTCGGGGATGGCTACGGCCTGTTCAAATGACAGATTTTCCGGGATTCGCATTGCCCGGTCGGCCGGCATTACAGCATATTCCGCATATCCGCCACCATTTACGAGTCCCATAACGGCTGTGCCTGGTTCCACATCCGTTTCCGCACCTGCTTCGTCGACGATGCCGGCAACTTCAACACCTAGAATCGGTGTGTCCAAATATCCGGCTTTATTTTCCCGATTTAATATGTCAGTTCTGTTAATCGCAGCTGCTTTTACTTTGATGAGTAATTCGTTCTTTTTGGGCTCAGGTTTTGGCTGTTCTGTGACACTTAATTGTTCTGCTCCACCCGGCTCTTTGACAATAATTGCTTTCATGATCATCCTCCTTCATTTTTGCTTTTGAATTGCTTGTCTTGCCAGCCTGTCTGCGTGGCCATTCTGTTTTTCGGGAATCCATTTGATAAAAAAATATGAAAAACTGCCCGCTGCCTTGCGTATTTCGGCTAGCATTGGGATAAAGCGTTCGTTTTTTGTGAAACCTTTTTCGATTACATCGACTGCAAGTTTTGAGTCTGATCGGAATGACAAAATTTCGCCGGGGAACTGCTTGTTACAGATTTCCAGCGCTTTTAAAACAGCATGAAATTCCGCTTCATGGTTGGACATTTCACCAAGCGGAACAGAATATTCATATTTTTGTCCATTCGCCTTGATATAAATCCCGGCTCCACTGATTCCAGGGTCTCCGCTTGAGGCACCATCAGTGTAAACTTCAATCAATAGAATTACTGCCCCCTTCATCTAGGAGTTGGTTGGTTTTATTATAACAAAAAGATATAGAAAATCCTGAAATTGCAGTTTGTTTACCATGCTTATTTTTATTTATTATATAGTAATAATGCTATTTTAAGAAAGTGCATCTGACCGAAAATTGAAATTTAGCTAATAGCGTTTAAAATCTTTTCAAGGTATAATGGAAGCAAATAAGAGAGACGTTGAGTTGAGAATGGAGGGGAGGGAAAAGCATGGAAGAAACATTGAAAGAAATTCTCGATAGGATGACAGAATTGCGTAATGATGTAGGTGGAATGCGTACGGATTTAAATGGACTGCAAGCAGATATGGGTGAAATGCGTACGGACATTAATGGCTTGCAAAAGGATATGGGGGAAGCGCGAATAGATATAAATGGTTTGCAAAAAGACATAGGGGAAGTACGAATAGACATAAGTGGTTTGCAGACAGATATGAAAGGTGTACGTACAGACATAAACGGCCTGAGAACTGATGCAGGTGAATTAAAAGAAGGGCAAATCAGGCTGGAAAATAAACTATCTGAATTGAATCAGGATGTGGTAAATAACCTCGGTGAATACACGGAGATGGTTGATAAATATGTTGATGATAAGACAGAAGCTCTGAATAAGAGAGTTTTTAAAGTTGAATCACAGATAGAAACGATAAACAGACAGTAGAGTTAAATCTTTAGATGGGGACGGTGTGAAGATTTATGCTTTCAAAGAAATCCACTATTGGACTTATCGGTACTGGAGTTATGGGAAAAAGTATGGCGCGGAATTTGCAAAAGGCCGGATATTCGACCAGTGTGTTTACCCGAACAAAAGAAAAAGCCCATGAATTATTAGAGAATGGTGCTGCCTGGAAGGAGTCGGTTGCCGAATTAGCAAAAACATCTGATGTTATCATCACAATGGTCGGTTATCCGTCAGATGTGGAGAGGGTTTATTTTGGCGAGGATGGAATAATCGAAAAAGCCAAAGCAGGTACATATGTGATTGATATGACAACATCCAAGCCGGCTCTTGCCACGGAAATATTCCAAAAAGCTAAAGAAAGAAATATCCATGTATTAGATGCGCCTGTATCCGGTGGTGATGTTGGAGCGAAAAACGGGGCGCTCGCCATCATGGTCGGCGGTGAGCGGGAAGTGTTTGATGAAGTTCTTCCTTTATTCGAAGTTATGGGTGAAAATATAGTTTTGCAGGGCGATGCCGGTGCCGGTCAGCATACTAAAATGGCAAATCAGATAGCGATTGCCACGAATATGATCGGTGTTTGTGAAGCAATTGTCTATGCCAAGAAAGCAGGGTTGGATCCATCACGTGTCCTCGACAGTATTTCAACGGGTGCTGCAGGCAGTTTTTCTTTATCAAAATTGGCACCACGAATGCTTGAAGATGACTATGCCCCAGGATTCTATGTGAAGCATTTTATTAAGGATATGACGATTGCATTGGAATCTGCACAGGAAATGGGATTATCGACGCCGGGACTGGAGCTTTCCCTAAAATTGTATAAGAGGCTTGCGGAAAAAGGGGAAAGTGACAGTGGAACGCAGGCGTTGATTAAGTTGTTTGAAGAGAATTAAAAAGACGAAGGGGAAAGCTCTACCCCTCGTCTTGTTCGTTAAATATTCTATCGGCCATCTGCATTGCCTGGACGGCTTTTGGGAACCCGGCGTATCCTGTTAGGTGGATGATGATCTCGACAATTTCCTTTTGCGTCAAACCAATCTTTAATGCTGCACGCAAATGAACTTCAAGCTGTTCAAAAGCCCCCTGTGTAATCAATGAGCTGAGTGTAGCAATTTGCCGTCGCTTTAGTGGTAGTGCATCCCTTGTATATAGGCCACCAAAGCCGAATGAGACAATCATATCCCAGAGATCGGGTGACATTTCCTTCATTCTTTTCATTTCATTAAGTGTTTCTTCAGGGAACATTTCTTCCATTGTATCGATGCCTGCGTCGTATCTTTTATTATTTTCCATTTTATTGCCTCCCCATGGTTGGTGGGATTTCGTTTTCATCAACTAACACTTCCACAAGAACCGGTTTGTTCGTTTCGTTAATCATATGTAACGCAGTCCCGATTTTATCTGCTAATTCAGATGGATCCAGACATGTGAATGCTTCAAGTCCCATCGATTTGGCAAAACCTGCTGCATCCAGTGGAGTTTCATAAACACCGCCGATCGATGTGCCGATCATTTTCTGCATTCCTTTTTCCACCATGTCCAGCCTTCCATTATTTAAAACAATGAACAAGACAGGTGAATCATAGTTATATGCAGTTGAGAGTTCGGTTCCGTGCATGAACATACAGCCATCACCGGCTAAACAGACAATCGTTTTGTCGGATGCGGCCAACCCTGCGCCGACAGAATAGCCGATACCATTTCCCATTGCCCCGAAAATATCGTCAAAGAAGTAAGTTCCGGGTTCATAAATATCATAGTGCTGAATGCCGTAGAACGAGTGGCTGCCGTCATCACCAAAAACAACCGTATCATCTGGCAGGGCATTTCGCATGACTTGTAATGCTGAAACTGCTGACATGCGCTCTCCAGGATTATTTTCCGTTACTTCAAATTCCCGCTTAGGCGTTAAAAATTCTGCGCTGTTCGGTTCGGGCTTATCTTTCAAAATTGCACGCAAGTTGGACCGAATATCCCCAAGAACAGGAGTAGTCGGCACATTAATCGATTTGCCGACAAACGTCGGATCGTAATCAAAATGAATGATTTGCTCCGGATACATTTCTTCCGTCACAGCGGGTATTGACATGTCACTCAGTTTTGTTCCGATTACGATTAATGTATCAACACCCTTGTTGAGGTATTCCGTCGCTTCCACTGTACCGCCCAGTCCGAATGCCCCCAATGATAATTTATGGTTAGAGATAAACGTGCCTTTTCCGCCTGGTGTTGTGATAACTGGGATGTTCCACTGTTCAGCAAGCTGCTGCACTTCTTTATATGCCCTGCTGGAGTGGACACCTTTTCCTAAAAATAACAGTGGACGCTTGGCTGCACTTATTTTATCAACGACACTATCAAGGTCAGGAGAAATCATTTCTTTCGGTTCCGGCAGTTCCAATTCAAATGGCTCGATTTCTTCCAGTAAAATATCAAACGGAATGTTCAGATGAACAGGACCTTTTACACCAGATATGGCTTTTTCAAGCGCATGCTGGAGGTACATTTCCAGTTTGTCGCCCCGCTCGACCCGGGCACTGAATTTCGTTACCTTTTCGAACATATCCACCAGATCGGTCCCGAAAAGACTGGAGTCCTGTCCCATTCCTTTACCCGTATCTTTTACCGACGGATGGCCGGTGATGATCAATAATGGTACATTGAATGCTTTTGCCTGACCGGCAGCTGTAAATAAGTTGGTACCACCGGGTCCTGATGTACCTACAGCCACCCCAAGTTTCTGGTTCATCAATCCATAGCCGCCTGCTTCAAACCCACCACCTGATTCGTGTTTGCTTAATACAAACTCGATATCATAGTTTAATAGTTCAAAAAGGATGGGGGAGACAGCCTTGCCGGGAATTCCGAAAAGGTGCTCAATCCCCCAATTTTTAAAGTTTGCTGCTAACACAAATGCTGAAGTTTTCATTTCTCTGTAGCCCCCATTAAATTATTTTTCTACTTCTATATAATTCTCTTCGAATTCTTCAACAGGTACTGGCTTGCTAAAGTAATAGCCTTGTGTTTCGTCGCAATTATGTTCTATGAGAAAGTCCAGCTGTGCTTCGGTTTCCACTCCCTCTGCAATCACCTGCAGATTAAGGTTGTGGGCCAATGTAATAATTGCTTTTACGATGATTGCATCGTTATTATCTTCTATTATTTCCCTGACGAATGATTTATCCACCTTCACATAATCTATCGGATAATCTTTCAAATAGTTTAATGAGCTGTAACCTGTACCGAAGTCATCGATACTGACTAAAATCCCAATTGCTTTTAATTGCTCGAGCGCCTTCAGTGAATACTCATATTCCATTGCCATGTATTCGGTAATTTCGACTACAAGACATTCCGGATCAAGTCCTGTTTGATCCAAAACACACTCAATGTATTTAACAAGATCCTGGGTGATGAATTGCTGGGTTGATAGATTAACTGCAACTTTTAATGGTTTCATCCCGCTGTCCTGCCATTTTTTATTTTGGGTACAAGCTTCCTGGATTACCCACTCGCCAATTTCTGTGATCAGCCCACTTTCCTCAGCCAATTTAATAAACTTATCAGGAGAAAGGAGGCCAAGCTTCGGATGCTGCCATCTGATTAACGCTTCAACACCAACCAGTTCACCGGTTTTGTTGTTGATTTGCGGCTGATAATGCAGCACAAATTCATTATTTTCCAATGCTTTTCGTAAATCAGCTTCAAGGCGCAGTTCCTCAACCTTATCCACCAGTAATTCCGACGTGTAAACGACGTAACGGTTTTTGCCCAATGATTTCGCCTGGTACATCGCGTTATCCGCATATACCATTAGTCGCTCAGGTGTTATCGGATAGTCGGGATAAATGACGACGCCGATACTGGCAGTCGTATGTATTTCACTGTTTGCGACTTGAAATGGATCATTAAACTGATCCAAAATTTCTTCCGCTTTTTTTACAACGTAATCATCATTCTCAAAATCCTTAAGAAGGAAAATAAACTCGTCACCACCCATTCTGGCAATCAAATCATTTTCCCCAAGACATTTTGATAATCGCTTGCTTACTTCATTCAGGAATTCATCTCCGTTTGAATGACCAAAGTTATCATTAATTACTTTAAATCGATCAAGGTCGATAAATAACAGCGCCAGGTTTCTGTTATATCCAGCTTGCTTCTGATCGATCAGTAATTCAATTTCCTTCTTAATATATCTTCTGTTTGGCAGATTAGTAAGATCGTCATGATAGGCTAGGTAGTTATATTTTTCCTGTAACAGGTATCGGTCGGAAATATCCCTGAACTGCCCAAAGGCACCAACCATTTTATCTTCTTCATAGATAGGCTGCGCATCAAACAGGCACACAACCCGTTCGCCGTTGTCATTTGTAAACTCGAGTTCTTCGTTTTTAAATATAGCTTCCTGTTCGATTACTTTTTTAAAATAATTCCCGGTTAACTGGGACTCCTGGATATTTTCTCCTATAACAGATTCTTTACTGTTGCCGGAGATCTTTTGGGCGAAATCATTAAACTCCGTCGTGATTCCTTTTTCATCGGTGATAACAATCCCATTACTTGTTCGCTCAAGCATGATTTGATTCATGACATTCAACTTTTTGTTTTGTTTCCGCAGCAGCAGTTCTCTTTCAATCGAATCAACAGCCTGTGACAGCATGAGAATGAACAACGGGTTGTTATATTGAATCGGCATCATGATTGAAACACTGCCAAGCAGATTGTTGTCATCTGTGTAGCGGAAAGCAGTGCCATAACAGGCCATACTGTAGAGAGGTTTGTGGTAATGATGTTCGCCTATTAAAGTCACGGGATGTTCTTGTTGCAGGGCCATTGTTACAACATTTGTTCCAGTATCTTCCTCGACGAAAAGGCTTCCTATTTTAATCCCAAATTGTTCAATGGTAGACTTTATTGTTTCGTCACCGACAATATCCAGTAAGTATCCATTGGCATCAGAAATAACGATTAGTATTGGTGTTCCCTTTAATGAATCCAACAGCTTGTTTGAAAAAAAGCTTACAACTGATAGAATCTCGTTATAGGAATTTCTCTTATCCAGTAACTCATTTCCGGTTAAAAACGTTTTCGGACGGGCAATCACATCCGGATCCATTCCCATTTCCCTGCACTTACGTTTCGATTCAGTTATGTAATCAGGTTCTACGTTTTGCATATATTTCACTCCAAAGAAATTTCCTATTTATTCTAATACTTTAATATAAACCAAAATCACGAATTCTGTCAATTTGAGTCGAAAGATTTATAGATAGGTATTCGGTGGGGCAAAGGAACAGGGCCTCATTAGGAGCTTGTCCCTGTGTCTTCTTGTCATGTCGAATCTTGAAAACGTTTCCTCGCTATGGTAAGATAACCCTATATTCTCTGAAAGTGTTTACATTCCATAATGGTCATTTACCTTTTCCGGGTAAATCCCCATGTGGAGTCTGGTGGCCTTTCAAGGAGTGGACAAGCGTTGTACCATGAAAAAACAGTATATGTCGTCGGAGAGGCTAAATCTCCGGAAAATAATCCGATAACGAAGCAGTACGAAACATTTTTCGTCGGATTTGTCATTGATCGTACAAACGGTGAGATTATCGATGCCGAGTGTACCGCAGTCATCGGACTTACCAAAAAGTTTGTACAATCGTTATTTACCGGTCAGCACATATTGGATAGTGATCGAGTGAACAGCGCGATTGAAAACCGTTACCTGGGGTCTTCACAAAAGGCGCTAAATGTAGCGTTTAGACATGCGCAGAAGAAGTATGAACAAGCTTTTGGAACTTAATGATTTTTTAACTGCTTTATCTATCTATAACGTAGATAAAACCCAGTTGATAGTGATAATTATCCTGTCAGCTGGGTTTTTGTGATTTTATCAGAACTTTCTTAATGGTATAACGGTTGTCCTGGAGATAATACTACCAAGAAATGAAGGGAGAAATTTTTATGATTCAGGATGGGTTTTTATATTTGGGTCTGGTTATAGGAATTGCGGGTCTCATCGCCTACATTGAACATAGCTCAGATTCGAAGCTGTTTAAATATGTTCCGGGAATTGTTCTTATTTATATTGTCGGAGCGATTCTTAAAACGACAGGTGTCATAGGGGATACCGAGTCGATTGACAATACGTATGGGACGGTGCGTGATGCAATTCTGCCGGCGCTTATCCTGTTAATGCTATTAAACTGTGATTTGCGGAAATTGATTAAACTTGGGCCAAAAATGCTGATTGGTTATTTTACAGCGGTATTCAGCATTATTCTTTGTTTCACCGTGGTTTATTTGTTGTTCCAGGCTTTCTATGCACCGGAAACATGGCAGGCATTTGGTGCGCTGGCCGGAAGCTGGACAGGCGGGTCAGCCAATATGGTTATTATCCAGGGGATTCTTGAGGTTCCGGAAAATATTTTCGGTTATGCGCTTGTAATGGATACGATTAACTATTCAACTTGGGTAATGCTTATGTTCTGGTTGGTACCTTTCGCGGCAGTGTTTAACCGTTGGGTGAAAGCAGACACATCACACCTGGATGCAGTCAGCCGGGAGTTGGCTGAGGAACAGTTGGAAAGCGATAAAAAGAATACTTCATTCGTTTATTTAATGGGGTTATTTTCTATAGGGATTTTCGGATCTGCTGTGGCAACAAAAATAGGGAGTATGTTGCCTACCTATGGCGATATTGTCAGCGGACTGACGTGGACAATCTTTATCGTTTCGGTAGTTGGTGTGTTGCTTGCAATGACCCGTGTTTCTAAAATTCCGGGATCCATGGATGTTGCCAATGTACTGTTATATGTAGTGATTGCGCTAATTGCTTCCAGAGCAGACTTTACACAGTTGTTCCAGGCACCAATCTATATCGTGTCCGGATTTATCATCCTCGCTATCCATGCACTAATGATGGCTTTGGCAGCAAGACTGTTCAAGCTTGACCTGTTTACACTTGGTGTTTCCAGTCTTGCCAATATTGGTGGCATGGCTTCCGCTCCGCTGCTTGCAGGTGCGTACAACCGTGCATTGATTCCGATTGGTGTTGTTATGGCGCTGGCAGGATCATTTTTGGGAACTTATTTTGGACTCCTGACAGCACAAATTCTGTCCATGTTATAAAGCATTGTTCATATTAGGATGACTGCTTGAGTAAGATGGACTGAAAGAGCTGGAGGACAATGACTATTTGAGAAAATGCCTGAGGGGAGTAATTGTTGTGAAAATAACTGAAATGACAACGCAAAAAACGTCACTGCCATTGGAAAAGCCTTTTAAAACAGCGTTAAGGACAGTAACAAAAATTGAAGTAATTGATGTTATGGTTCAATTGGAAAATAGGGAAGTCGGCCGGGGATCGGCTTCCTCCACCTGGCAAATCACCGGAGAATCATTGATCAGCATACAGGCTGCGATCGACGGCCCGATCAAAAACGTACTGTTGGACCGTGATATTGAGGAACTGGAAGATATTTTGATGAAAGTGGATAGAAGCTGTGTGGCAAATACCAGTGCCAAAGCAGCCGTGGACATCGCTTTGCATGATGTGTATTGCAAGGTATTTGGTATTCCACTCCATCAGTATCTCGGCGGAGGTGCAGTATTTCCGGAAACCGATATGACGATTAGTATTGATGATCCCGCGGTGATGCAGAACGATGCAAAAGAACGAATTGGTCAGGGTTTTGATGTACTGAAAATAAAAGTCGGCAACAATGAGCGGGATGACATCGACCGTATTTTGAAAATCCGTGAAGCTGTTGGCCCTGATGTGAAGTTGCGCCTGGATGCCAACCAGGGCTGGAAATCGAAGCAGGCCGTGAAAATCATCCGTTATTTGGAGAAGAATGCCGGAATTGAGCTTGTCGAGCAGCCTGTTAAAGCGCATGATTTTGAGGGTCTGAAGTTTATTCGTGAGCGCGTTGACACACCGATCATGGCCGATGAAAGTGTTTTTTCACCATCTGATGCATTTCGATTGCTGCAACATGAAGCGGTTGACCTGCTGAATATTAAGCTGATGAAAAGCGGCGGGCTTCGTCGGGCAAGGCAAATTGCTGACATGGCGCAAAGTGCTGGCATCGAATGTATGATTGGCAGCATGATGGAGTCCCATGTTTCCGTTACAGCAGCCGCTCATCTTGCCTATGCACACAGTAATATTACCCGTTATGATCTTGATGCAGCACTTTGGTTGAAGGATCAGTCTGAACAGGGTGGAATTAAGTGGCAAGGTAAAATAGCTGAGTTGCCTGATAAGCCTGGTTTGGGGTTTTGACGCCTGAAGGAAATAGCAAAATTTGAATTGCCAATTGTGAACTTGAGCGAGTAAGTTGTGAACTTATGCGAAAATCCTGTGAACTTGAACCACGCAATAGCAGAAAATAAAATGGCAACCGCCCATCATATAGGGCGGTTGCCATTTGTTATTTGGACTGAAGTTTCCAATAATCCCGTTGGAAAATACTCATCATAACGGCATCATGATATTCACCATTTACAAAAAAATGCTCCTTTAGTTCACTCTCAACCTGAAAGCCGATTTTTTTATAAATATGAATAGCCTTCTCGTTTATTGTGATTGCATGTAAATAAACCTTATGCAGATTCAGCTTTAAAAAAGCATAATCCACCGCCAGCTGTGTTGCCGGCGATGCATACCCATTACCTTGTTGTTCCGGATCAATCATAATGGCGAACTCCGCATTGCGGTGCCTTTGCTCAATCGAATAAAGTGCTACAAGGCCCAGTCTTTCTTCATTATTCGTTAAAATAAACTGTCTTACTTTTTTATTTTCCTGGCTTTTTTCATATAAATCCTGCAGCTGTTCCATGGACATGTAGGGCTCACTAAACCAATAGTCCATCACATTCGGATCATTGTTCAGCTTATGCAGGAATTTCAGATCATCCTTTTCCAGTGTACGCAAGTGTAGGTCCTGGCTCATTTTGTTTACTCTCCCTATTGTTTATTTTTACATTGTCAAATAATAATACCAAAATTCGGGTTGTTCGTCACACAGAGATGGCTTGTTATTCCATGAAAAACATTAATACGATTTTGGATGTGATTTGGCAGAAAGAAATTAAAATTGAAGGAAACGTTTTTAGTTAAAATAAAAAAACTCTGTTTGCGTAAACTAACGGGAAACGTAAATGGAGGTTTTTTGATGGCAAATAATGAAAATAACAAAAGATATACAGCTGCGGGAACAGATATTGAAGCAGTCAAAGAACAGAGCCGTCGCTCCGGATTATCCTACAATGAAGCAAAAGAATGGATAGCCAGGACAACAGGCGGGCGTGGTACCAATGTTTTTAGTGATACGGATGCTGAAGAGGTGAAACGGAAAAATCAGCAATCGATGGATAATAAGTAAGAAGAGGGAGGTCCTGTGTTTTATTAGCCGGGGCCTCTCCTCATCCCTTCTCCAACCCCCGGACACATATTTACCAAAGGGCAGCATATGGTGGAGGATAGGTGTGTTATGATGAACGGGAAGTATATTTTTGGGGAGGTATATAAATTGCAACGTTTAATGTGCAAAGGAAAAATACATAGAGCAACAGTAACCGAAGCTGATCTGGATTATGTAGGAAGTGTAACGATAGACTATAAGTTAATGAAGGAAACGAACATAAAGCCATATGAAATGGTCCAAATTACCAATGTGCGAAATGCAGCCAGGTGGAAAACCTATGCAATACCAGCTTCAGAGGGTTCTGGGCGTATTTGTTTAAATGGCCCACCCGCACATTTATTTTCGCCGGAGGATATCGTCATTATCCTGAGTATGGGAATGATGACTGACGAGGAAATAGAGGGCCTGAAACCGCGTGTTGTTTTTGTTGATGAAAATAACCAGATTACCAGTGTTGAGGAGCATGATCTTCATTGGCCGGAGGGTGTGAAAATTTAATTTATATAAAAAAGTCTGGTGTGCTTTCCAGACTTTTTTTGATAACTGGTGTATTTTGGGACCACATTCCAATCAAATAAGACTAGCCCCTGTTCGTAAGGCGTAGATTACTTTGGTTAGAAAGGAAGAAAAGTATAACCAAAGCAGAGCTATAATACGAAAGGGGCTAGTACTGTTAAGTATAACTAAAATATGCAGCTTTAAACGTATATTTCTAAAAAATGAAATAAAGTTTATGTGGCGTTCAAGTTACCGAATTATTTGCTGCCAGTGCATTTTCCAATTAGTAATTGAGGATGCTTTAAAATCAATTGCCAATTGTGAATTGGTAAGGTATTATACAATTATCCGAAGGTCATTTCCGGAATTACCTCTTCTCCCTAATCTACTTTTTTACCACCAAAACTCCACGAACCTAACCATTCCAAATTGCTTTGTGACTGAATAAAACCCAATTTAAAAAGGATGTGCATACATGCAACCATTCGAACAAGCCATCGATGAATGGCTTCAAAAAAATATTTCTGAAGAAAAAAATCCTAGGAGACGGGAAATACTAAAGAAAGGATTGGGACATGGATCTGTTGAACTCCTCCGACGCGTTTGGTACCCCGCAGTTGGTAATTTCGATCATCTGTATCCGGAATGGGAGGTGCGCGATTTTAACGGCGGCTATCGCTACCTCGACCTTGCCTATATGCCGGGAGGTGCAAAGGGAGGAATTGAGGTCCAAGGATATGGCCCTCATGCAAGAGATCTGGATACAAGAAGGTTTAAAGATTTATGTTGGCGGCATTCCCTGTTAGCTTTGGATGGTTGGACATTTCTGCCTATCGCTTTTCTATCCATCAGGGATGAACCCCAGCGATGTCAGCAGTTAATCCTCGCTTTTATTGGTAAATTCATTTCAAGTGAAACACCATCCTCATTAACCCCAGCCGAAACAGAGATTATCCGATTTGCGCGACGTATATTACGACCATTTACACCTGTTGAAGTGGCCAATCACCTCAATGTGAGCGACCGCCACGCCAGAAGACTATTACGTAAAATGGTTGATTCCAAGAATTTAGAGGTAGAGAGTGGCGAAGAACGAGTGCGGAAGTATAGACTGAGGTAAGGAGGCGGGAAGAGTGGGATGGGGAGAACGCAGCGGACATCTATTCCGTTAATGAAGTGATTTTGGAGTGATTTTGGTATTTCGCGGACATATTTTCCGTTATCAGCCCCAAAATGATAGATTTAGATGTATTTTCAGCTAATAGCGGAAAATATGTCCGGATAACCATCTAAATAGGGTGATTTAGGAGAAATAACGGAAAATATGTCCACATGCAGCCATTGCGATAACCAAATCAGAAAAACACCATTCCCCGCCAAAGGAGAAATGGTGTTTTTAATTATTAATGGAGCATAGCGGGCTCGAACCGCTGACCTTCGCGCTGCCAGCACGACGCTCTCCCATCTGAGCTAATGCCCCGTTGAGTCCGTTAATTATTATATGACTTCTTGTGTTATTTTTCAAGGAGGAATTTTATAAAATCAAGTGTATTGCTATCAGAAAAAACAGTGTTATTCCAAGCCAAATATGAATCATCCGTTTTCGCACAGTCGGCCAGATTAACCGCAGCCAACCACTGGTTACCATACCAATCAGGACTAAACCGGTCAAAAGCCCGCTTATCATTTTAATGTTTTGCCAGTAAAAACCGCCAAAGCGGTCTATGACAAGCATGGCATGAATAATGATTAGGATTAGGGCAGTTGTGCCGATATACCTGTGAAACGGGACTATTTTCTTGGAAATGTTTGCTAATTTGATTTTTTTCTTTCGATCCGATGTGTTACGGATTGTCGAGAAAACGGCATGCCGCGTCCAGTTGAATAAAACCAGGAACAGTCCCAAAGCCCCAAATAATATATGTAATGGAATAGGGGTGTGGTCCGCAATTTTCCATATAGCAAAAACCAACAACACCAGATTAAAATAAAACCATTTACTCATAATAACCTCCAGGTGACTCGACTATTGGCGAATCGATTATATCACAGTAGGGGAGTGATGACCGCTGGAGGCTTGGTAATCTTTTGTGAAATATTATGCTCCTTCATATATATAATCGGATTTGGACGCTAAAAAGTGGCATAATTTATAAAAAATAATTTCCGGGTTTATGCCACCTTTTTGGCTTGAGATTCGATTGTAGTAGTGAAGGAAGTATTTTTATTTCGTACTATTCTAACAATGATTACTCATTTACGTTATAATGAATGTAATGATAAAAACGGAATGAGGTAATTAAATGGAAAGGAAAATAATTAAAGTTGGCAATAACTATGGAATAACCTTTCCAAAAGAGCTACTGGAAAGGGCAGGGATTTCTTATGGGGATAGTGTCGGGATTGAAATAAAGGATGACAGAATTGTTTTGTATAAAAAAGAGTTACCCGATGATATTAGTGATGATTTTTATGAAGTTTTGGAACGAAACATTACAAAACATGAGGAAACAATTCAGGAATTGATGGATAGGTAATAGTTAATATAAAAAAATAAACCATTCAAATTGGGGGTCAATTAAAATGAACACAGTAAAAAAAGCAATTATTCCTGCTGCCGGGCTGGGTACCAGATTTCTGCCGGCGACAAAGGCAATGCCGAAAGAAATGCTGCCGATTGTCGATAAGCCGACCATTCAATACATCGTGGAGGAAGCGGTGGAGTCCGGGATTGAGGATATCATTATTGTTACCGGTAAAGGGAAGCGGTCAATCGAGGATCATTTCGACATCAACTTTGAATTGGAAGAAAACCTGCTGAAAAAAGAAAAGTTTGATTTGCTGGGCGAGGTTAGACAGTCTTCCAAGTTGGACATTCATTACATACGCCAAAAAGAACCTAAAGGACTGGGACATGCTGTATGGTGTGCGCGTAAATTTATTGGCAATGAACCGTTTGCTGTTTTGTTGGGTGATGATATTGTTAAAGCGGAAACGCCATGTCTGAAACAGTTAATTAATCAGTTTGAAGAAACGCAGCAGTCGATTGTCGGGGTTCAGCAGGTACCTGATAATGAAACGCACCGCTACGGAATTGTGGAGCCAAACAGTTCGGAAGGCAGGAGATACCAGGTGGAAAACTTCGTGGAAAAGCCTGAACAGGGAACTGCCCCGTCGAATTTGGCAATCATGGGCCGTTATATTTTTACACCTGAAATTTTTTCTTATTTGGACAAGCAGGAAATCGGCGCCGGCGGTGAAATCCAGCTTACTGACGCAATTCAGAAATTGAATGATATACAAAAAGTGTATGCTTATGATTTTGAAGGTAAGCGATATGATGTTGGTGAAAAGCTGGGATTTGTGAAAACTACTATTGATATGGCTTTGGATAATGCAAATATTAGGGAAGAGTTACTTATTTATCTTAATGAGGTGCTGGAAGAACGCTCAAATATTCGCTGATTAGAAAGAAAACGCCCTTAATCCGGGAGAGAGTCACTCAAACCCGGGAGAGAATGACGAAAACCTGGAAGACAGAGTAACTTGCCATAAAATATTTTCCAATGAACTTCATTATGTTTAACCCGACCTCCAAAGGGAAATTTCATCTATAGGATGAATTATTTTCTCGAGGAGGTTTTTTTATGGTAGTTCCTTATACACACGAACCGTTTACAGACTTTAGTATACAGGAAAATCGTCAGCTCTACGAAGATGCACTCAGCAGGATTCGCCGCATGGATTTGGGAAAGGATTATCCGCTTGTGATTGGCGGGGAACATATCTATACCGATGATAAACTTGAATCGGTTAATCCTTCCAACAAGGAGCAAGTAATCGGGTATGCTTCGAAAGCAACGAAAGAGCACGTGGATCAGGCGATGGAAGCTGCTCAGGCTGCTTTTAAAGAATGGCGGGAATATACGCCTGAAGAACGTGCGGGTGTTTTGTTTAAGGCTGCAGCAATTGCCCGCCGGCGGAAACATGAGTTTTCTGCGATGATGTCGTATGAAGCTGGAAAGCCGTGGGGGCAGGCTGATGCGGATACGGCTGAAGGAATTGATTTCCTGGAATACTATGGCCGGCAGATGATTGAGCTTGGCAAGGGGAAAAAGATTAATGACCGGACTTTTGAACATAACTCCTATTTTTATCAGCCGCTTGGTCCCGGTGTTGCGATTCCGCCATGGAACTTTGCTTTTGCGATTGTTTGCGGGACGACGGTTGGTCCTATAGTTGCGGGGAATCCAGTGCTGTTGAAGCCGTCGGAAAACACTCCGGTCATTGCGTATAAGCTGGTCGAGGTGCTTTAAGAAGCCGGATTGCCAAAAGGTGTTGTGAATTTCGTCCCGGGTGATCCGGGTGAGATTGGTGATTATCTGGTTGACCATCCACAGACGCATTTCATTAATTTTACCGGTTCACGTGCAACAGGAACACGGATTTACAAACGTGCATCCGAGGTTCATGAAGGACAGACGCATTTAAAACGTGTTGTTGCTGAAATGGGTGGTAAGGACACGATTATAGTGGATAATGATGCGGATCTGAACCTTGCTGCAGATGCCATTGTCAACTCGGCGTTCGGGTTCCAGGGACAGAAATGTTCGGCATGTTCGCGAGCAGTTGTTCATGAGGAAGTTTACGATGAGGTTATTGAAAAAGCAAAAAAACTAGCAGAAAATGTAACGGTTGGCGATCCTGCCCAGGAAGATACGTATATGGCAGGCATCATCAATCAGAAACAGTTTGATAAAATTAAAAATTACATCGAACTGGGCAAGAAAGAAGGAAGACTCGTATTTGGCGGCGAAACCGACGACTCTGAAGGTTATTTTGTCTATCCAACGATATTCGCGGATCTGAATCCGAAAGCAACGATTATGCAGGAAGAAATTTTCGGCCCTGTTGTTGGATTTGCCAAAGCAAAAGATTTTGACGAACTGTTGGAAATAGCAAATAATACCGACTACGGACTGACCGGCGCCGTTATCTCAAATAACCGCAAACACTTGAACCGTGCCCGATATGAATTCCATGTTGGTAATTTGTATTTCAACCGTGGCTGCACAGCTTCCATCGTTGGCTACCATCCATTTGGCGGTTTCAAAATGTCCGGTACAGATGCCAAGGCAGGCGGACCAGACTATCTGTTGAACTTCCTTGAGGCGAAGACAGTGTCGGAAATGCTGTAGACCGTATTTGAAAAGTCGGATGCGTATCAACCGCTTCGACTTTTTTATATGAATTTATTATTTTCTAAAAATTCATTGCAAATTTATCTCAAAATGGTAAAATAGCTCCCAAGTATTCTTATTATAGAATACCAGTATAGTATAGAGGAGCTGAGTAGAGTTATGAGCAGTAAGCAAAGTGTAGCGGAGAAAGGATTTTTCGGGGAGTTTGGAGGCAGTTATGTTCCTGACGACCTGAACAAGGTTTTATCCTATGTGGCCGAGAAATTTGAGAAGTATCGGAATGACCCGGATTTTGAACAGGAATTTCGGTATTACCTGAAGGAGTTTGTCGGTCGCGATAATCCACTGACTTTTGCCGGGAATCTTACGGAAAAAATTGGTGGAGCGAAAATATATTTAAAACGTGAAGATCTGAATCATACCGGTGCCCATAAAATTAACAATGTTATTGGCCAGATTTTACTGGCAAAGCGGATGGGTGTTAAGCGGATTGTAGCAGAGACCGGTGCCGGGCAGCATGGTGTTGCGACTGCAACGGCATGTGCGATGTTCGGCATTCCATGTACGGTTTATATGGGAAAACTTGATACGAAACGCCAGAAATTAAATGTGTTTCGGATGGAGCTTCTGGGAGCGGAAGTTATCCCGGTTGAAAATGGCCAGGGTCGCTTGAAGGACGCTGTTGATGAGGCGTTAAATGACCTGGTGGAAAATCAGGAGAATACATTTTACCTGCTTGGTTCAGCCGTTGGACCGCACCCGTATCCAACCATGGTCAAATATTTTCAAGCTGTGATCAGTCAGGAATCAAAGCGCCAGATAATTGAAAAAGAAGGTAAACTTCCGGCAGCAGTTGTTGCTTGTGTCGGTGGGGGCAGTAATGCGATTGGTGCGTTTGCTCATTATATTGAGGAAAATGAGGTTCGTTTGGTTGGTGTAGAACCAACTGAAGCTTCGACGATTACGAAAGGTGAACCTGCTGTTATTCACGGGTTTAAATGCCTGACACTTCTCAATGAAGATGGGGAACCACAGCCAACGTATTCGATTGCAGCCGGACTGGATTACCCAGGTGTCGGGCCTGAGCATAGTCATCTTAAAACCAGTGGAAGAGCTGAATATGAAACTGTGACTGGTGATGAAGCACTTGAAGCTTTTCAGGAACTGTCCAAAGTCGAAGGGATTATTCCTGCACTGGAAAGTTCACATGCTGTCGCACAAGCGATTAAGCTTGCAAAGTCGCTGCCGAAAGAGGATTCGATTATTGTGAATCTATCAGGCAGGGGCGATAAGGATGTTGATCAGGTTTTTGAGATGATACAAAAACAATAGATTATTTAAGTATAAGCCGATGATCTTCTTGATGGAGTCGTCGGCTTTTTGTATCAAGTACATTTGATTATTAATGGTTCCTTTTTGTTGGGGGACATTTATTCCCCTATTACTCGAAAATAACTTCGTTTTAAAGTTTTGGCGGACATATTTTCCTTTATTTAGATAAATTTATGTCAAAATAGGATTTTTTTTGATCGATAACGGAACAGAAGTCCGTGGAATTACAAATACGCCGGACTTGACTGGAATAACGGAATATATGTCCGGATAAATTTTTTTCAAATGAAACCCTTTACAATTTATAAACCATATTTTATACTTATCTTAACTGGTCATAACCATATAACAATTTCTAATACCAGTTACCACATTTTTTGGGAGGTGGGAAGTGCGAATTGGATAAGAAGAGTAAGGTTCCACTGTATTTACAATTAATGGAGGACTTAATTAAGAAAATAGATGCTGGAGAATATCAGGTGGATGAGAAGCTTCCTTCCGAGCGTGAGTTGTGTGAACTCCATGACCTCAGCCGGATAACTGTAAGGCAAACGCTGCAGGAGCTGGAGCGCGAGGGTCATATTTATAAGCTTCATGGCAAGGGAACGTTCGTTTCGCCAAAAAGCTATAATCAAAACCTCGTCAAGCTTTACAGTTTTACCGAAGAAATGAAGGAAATGGGAAAAACACCTGCGACACAAGTTCTTTCGTTTCGTGAAATTGCATTGGATGAAAGACTGGCAAATAAGATGGACCTGACGCCATTGGATGAAGCTTTTCAAGTAGTCAGACTGCGGCTTGCTGATGACGAGCCATTAATGTATGAAACGTCCTATCTTCCAAAAAAGACCTTTCCACATTTGACCGAAAAAGACCTGGATGAACGTCCGATGTATGACGTGTTTAGCCAGGATTATCAGGTTGGTGTGACGAAAGCAGTTGAGCGGTTTTCTGCAACAAGTGTACGCAAGCAAGAGGCGGTACAGCTTGGAATGACCGCAGATCAGCCTGCAATGTTGATTAAGCGTTTTGCTTATCATAATGATGAATTGATTGAGTATACTATTAGTGTAGCACGTGGTGACAAGTTTGATTACACTGTCGAGTTAACCTAAAACTCTATTAAGTGAAGTGGTATTAACCGCTTTAATAGAGAAAACACTTAATAGAGTTATTTTTAAACAATAACTGGTAATGACAACATAACCACAATACACAATATAACAGCAAGATGGAGGAATAGAAATGTTTACGTTTACTGAGGAAGAATTGCGTTCCAAAAAAGCGATTCATACTGCATCGGAAATTTCCCAGCAGCCTGAAGTTTGGCAGGAGCTGACAGCATCACTTTCCGAACAAAAGGAATCATTAAATCATTTTATTAACTCGATTTATACAAAACACGAACATGTTCGTGTGATTTTCACAGGAGCCGGAACATCAGCATTTATCGGTGACACGATTGCACCTGTATTGTGCAGGGAAAATAAGGGGAATGTTCAATTTGATGCGGTTCCGACAACGGATATTGTTTCCAATCCCAAAGAATTTTTACAAAAAGATGTTCCAACTATTATGGTGTCGTTTGCACGCTCCGGAAACAGCCCGGAAAGTGTAGCATCTGTGGCACTTGGTGAACAGGTCGTTGAGGATTTTTATCAGGTGGTAATCACGTGCAATAAAGATGGACAGCTTGCCAGTAATACGAAAAATGATAAAAACTCAGTAACTATATTAACCCCGGATAAGGCACACGATAAAGGGTTTGCAATGACAAGCAGTTTCACTTGTATGCTGATAGCTGCATACACTCTGTTTACGTCAAATGATTTTGACAAAAATGTTGTTGCTGATGCGGAAAAATTGCTTGAAACTCTGCCTGCTAAAATCAATGAAATTATTGATTTTGATTTTGAGCGTATTGTTTATTTAGGATCAGGAATGCTGGGGCAGCTTTCACATGAAGCGGCACTGAAGATGCTTGAGTTAAGTGCCGGGAAAGTGGTGGCAGTACACGAATCATCACTTGGTTTCCGCCATGGTCCAAAGTCGATTTTAGACGAAAAATCAGCAGTTGTTGTGTTTATGTCACAGGACCCGTATACACGAAAATACGATATGGATATTTTGCGTGAGATTGCAGAAGATGATTCTGAAATGAAAGTAATTGCACTTACGGAGAAAGCGGATGCAGAAGTTAGTGAATTGGCTGATTGGACAATTTCAGTTACGAGCGGAAACGAGAGCTTGTCCGGAGATTTCCATCTGGCACTGCTTTATGTGATTTTTGCTCAGGCGCTTGCATTGAATAAATCACTGCAGCTTGGCATCACACCGGATAATCCGAGCCCGGACGGTCGTGTGAATCGTGTGGTGCAGGGTGTAACGATCTATGATTATGATGGATGAGAGAGAAGTATTTTTAAAGGAATACAGTTGAGGATGCAACATAATTTGCCGTAAAAAAGGAGTAATCCTATGATTAAAGAATTATTGACAGAATCAACGATCAGTCTTCAAGTGGAAGCAGCTGATTGGGAAGACGCTGGAGTTAAAGCAGGGGAATTACTATTAAAGAACAATTCTATTAAAGAAGATTATATCCAAAGAATGCTTGAGGCTGTTCATGAATATGGACCATATATTGTTATAGCGCCAGGCATGGCTTTGTTTCACGCAAGGCCTGAGGAAAGTGTGAATGAAATATGCTTAAGTATGATTACCTTAAAAAAACCAGTTGAATTTGGGGCAGATGGTAAGGACCCGGTAGATCTGGTATTTGCACTTGGGGCGATTGAACATGATTCGCATTTAAAAGCTATGGCTGAGCTGATGAAAATCTTACAGGATAATGAGCTGGTAAATGAGATTAAAAGTGAAACGAATGCAGAAAAAGTTTTAAAAATGATCTATGAAAAAGTAGAGTAGGAGGAACTCAACATGTTATACAAAGAATATTTTTCAAGTATTGAAAAGTCACTTGCGGAAATCGCAGAAAAGGAAAGCGAAAATATACTGAAAGCGGCTGCATTAATAGACGAATCCATAGAAAATGATGGAGTTCTTCATGTATTTGGGTGTGGGCATTCGCAAATGTATGCGATGGAGCTATTCTATAGAGCTGGCGGCCTAGTACCTGTTAACGCAATTTTGCCGCCTGCACTTTCACTTGCACCAACTGCTCCTTTAAGCACTTTTGCTGAAAGGCAAACAGGACTGGCGAAAGTGGTTCTTGATGCTGAAAATATTAAATCTCAAGACGTCATGTTAATTGTATCAACTTCGGGCAGAAATGCTGTACCAATCGAAATGGCTATTGAAGCAAAAAATCGGGGATTGAAAGTGATAGCATTAACTTCCATGTCATTTTCGAAAGAAGTAAGTTCCAGACATGAAAGCAATAAAAAACTTTATCAATTAGCGGATGTTGTGCTGGACAACCATGGTGAACCGGGAGATGCAGTATTAAAAACTCCTGGTGTGGGGTCAAAATTTGCACCGACTTCATCAGTGATTGGATTTACAATACTCCAATCAATCGTTGCCCAGGTTATTGGGAACCTTAGTCAGAAAGGTATTGAGCCGCCTATATATGTCAGTTCTAACCTTGATAAAGGAGATCAAATCAATAAGAAATTCATCGAGAAATATCGTGAAAGAATAAATTGCCTGTAGGGGGGGTGAGTGTAATGGAAATAATCACAGTTTGTGGAATGGGTTTTGGAACTAGTCTAATGCTTAAGATGACAGTAGACGATATCTTAAACGAAGAAGGTGTCAGAGCAGAAGTAAGCGCTTTAGATGTAGGATCTGCTAAAGGGAGAACTGCTGATTTAATAATGGCTTCAGCAGATTTAGAATCATCTCTTGAAAGTGTAGAAATTAGAAAAGTATTTATTAATAATTTGACTGATACTGAAGAAGTCCGAAGCAAACTATTGGAAGAACTAAAAGATATGGAAGATTGATAATTAAAGGTGTAAGCTATGGGATTCGTCCCAAGCTTACATCAAGTTCACCTGAAAACATATATTTGGTCAAAGGAGGAGTTAAGATGGGATTATTGCAAGCACTTGCTGAAATTATTACAGTTCCTGCTATTACTTTAGGTATAGTAGCCTTATTGGGGTTATTATTACAACGCAAACATATAACGGACATTGTTAAAGGCACAACTAAAACTATACTTGGAATTTTGATTTTAGGAGCTGGTTCTTCTTTAATTGTCACTAATTTATCCCCATTTGCTACCATGTTTGAGGAAGCATTTGGCTTAACAGGAGTGGTTCCAGTAGATGAGGCCGTAATTGCCGCTTTGGTTGATTCAGTTGCCGAAATTGGTAGAATGACCTCTTTTATACTGCTGTTCGGTTTTTTTATAAATATATTTCTTGCACGGGTAACGCCATTCAAATATATTTTCTTAACTGGTCATATGATGTGGATAATGGCTGGAGCCTTAGCATGGGCATTCCATGACTTAGGTGTTTCTGAGGTAAATGGTATTATTTTTGGATCTGTAATTCAGGGTATTGTATTAGTTACTCTACCAGCTATATCACAACCAATTGTTAGAAAGTTAACAGGAAATGATAAAGTTGCTTATGGTCATTTAACGACAACTGGTGTAGTTGCTTCTGCATATATTGGAAAGATTTTCGGCGACAAGACTAAGGATAGTGAAAAAGTTAAGGTACCTGAAAAATTAGATTTCTTTAAGGATACTGCTGTTTCCGTATCTTTAATAATGATTGTCATTTATCTTGTTACTGCAGTATTTGCAGGTCCAGAGTTGGTAGGAACCTTGTCAGATGGACAAAACTACCTGGTATTTAGTTTGTTAAAAGGACTTGGATTTGCTGCTGGTGTGTTAGTTTTGCTGCAAGGTGTACGAATGTTCTTGGGAGAAATTGTACCTGCGTTCAGAGGGATTGCTTTGAAAGCGGTTCCTGGTGCAAAACCTGCATTGGATGTTCCAATATTTTTCCCATACGCTCCTAATGCACTAATGCTTGGATTTTTGTTTTCTGTTATAGGGATGGTAATAGGGATGCTTGTTGCCACACTATTTGGCACAGTAGTTCCTCTGCCTTCTATTATTGGGGGCTTCTTCACTGGTGGAATGGCAGGAATATTTGGAAATGCTTTAGGCGGAAGACGTGGTGCAGTTGTTTCAGGAATAGTCTACGGATTAATACTAACAATACCGGTTGCTCTATTCTATCCATTGTTTGGTTTAGAAACATACGGGGTGGAAGGCTTAGCATTTCTTGTTCCAGACGGTATAATAGTATTAGCACTTATTAAACTGTTTTTCACATTGGAAATACCAATTGTTGGTTTTGTACTAGGATTAGTAGGATTCATAATCTTATGCGTATTATTTAGAAATAAAAATAATAAAGACCACATGGAAGAAACGAATGCTGGTTAAATAACAGGATAAAAAAGAGGGGGCTTCATCACCTCCTCTTATTTAATTCATTGATAAAGGAAGTAATATCATGACATATTTTATTAAAGCGGATCATTTTTTACTTGAGAACGAAAAGAAAACGAATGGATATTTACAAGTGGACAATGGCAAATTTGGTTCGTTTGTTGATGCAGTGCCGGAAAATGCAGCTGTTGTTGACTGGACTGGCTATACGATTGCGCCGGGACTGTTTGATACCCATATTCACGGTGTTAATGGCCATGACATTATGGATGGCACGGTTGAAGCGGTTCAGGGAATATCAGAGTCAATCCTGCCACTTGGCGTTACACGGTTTTTGCCGACTACATTAACATCTTCTAAAGAAGATCTCGATAGGGCGATTTCCGCGGTAAAAAACGCTGTTCAACAAGGATTGGCCGGTGCTCAGTCGGAGGGGATTTTTTTAGAAGGTCCTTATTTCACGGAAAAACATAAAGGTGCACAAAATCCTGGTTATTTTCGTGATCCAGATTACACAGAATTTCAGGGCTGGCAACAGCTTACCGATGATTCGATTGTAAAAATTGCACTGGCACCGGAACGTGAAGGCGCTTTGGAGTTCATTCGTTCCATAAGGGCTGATGGTATTCTGGCGAGCCTGGCACATACAGATGCAAGTTTTGACCAATGCAGACATGCAATAGATGCCGGGGCGCGAAATTTTGTCCATTTATTTAATGGCATGTCTGGTCTGCACCATCGTAAACCAGGTGTTGTGGGAGCAGCTTTGACTGATGGACGTGCATTTGCTGAGTTAATTTGTGATGGTCATCATGTACATCCGGATGTGGCAGTACATGCTGCTCGTACAAAAGGTGAAAAGCTGTCATTGATAACGGACTGCATGCGGGCCGGATTAATGCCTGATGGTGACTATCATCTTGGTGAGTTTCCGGTTGTCATGAAAGATGGTATCGCAAGAACGGAAACCGGTTCACTGGCAGGCAGTACGCTGAAACTGATTGATGGTGTCAAAAATCTGTATGCATGGAGCGGAAAGCCATTGTATGAGATTTGGCACCGTGCTTCATTGTCACCGGCAGCAAGTCTTGACCGGGATGATGAGCTTGGCAGTATTGTCGATGGGAAAATTGCTGATTATGTTGTGATCGATGAGAACATTTCGATACAGGCTGTTGCCGTTGCAGGTGAACTGAAATACAGCAATGACTAAAAGAGTAGGCAGGTGAGAAAATGATTTTAACCGTAACATTAAACCCCTCTGTTGATATAAGTTATACGCTTAATGAACTTTCCCTTGATACCGTGAACCGTGTTACTGATGTTACGAAAACGGCTGGTGGAAAAGGGCTGAACGTTTCCCGTGTATTACAGCACCTTGATGAAGATGTGGCTGCCTCGGGATTTCTGGGTGGAAGTTTAGGTGCGTTTATCCGAACGGAAATCTCCGAGCAGGGAATCGAGGATTTTTTTGTCAGTATTGATGGTGAAACTCGGAATTGTATTGCGGTGCTTCACGAGGGGCAACAGACAGAAATATTAGAGTCTGGTCCGGTGATTAATAAAGATGAGGCTGTGCAATTTTTGGATAAGTTTTCGGCGTATGTACAAAAAGTGGATATTGTAACGATTTCAGGGAGTTTGCCAAAGGGACTGGAGAATGATTTTTATGCTCGGCTTCTGGAAATAGCCAAACAGTATGATACACCTGTATTGCTTGATACAAAAGGTGAACTTCTTAGCCATGTGCTTGAAAGCAAAAATAAGCCTTTCTTAATCAAGCCGAACCAGGATGAACTCGGAGATATGCTCGGTGAAAAAGTGACGAACGAGGTTCAAATTGCTGATGCACTAAAATCGCGGCAATTCACGGATATTCCTTGGGTAGTAGTTACTACTGGGGCTTCGGGAGCTTTTGTGAAACACAATAAGGACATATACAGGGTGACAACGCCAAAAGTTGATGCAGTAAATCCGGTTGGTTCAGGGGACTCGGTTATTGCAGGCTTTGCCTCGGGATTGTCACGCGGGTTTGCGGATGAAAAGTTTATAAAATATGGACTGGCAATGGGTGTTCTCAATGCGATGGAAGCCAAAACCGGTTCGATAAACCCGGAGAAAAAAGAATGGTGCATGGACCAGATTCGTGTAGAAAAAATAAGCTAGGAGGAAAAACAAATGAAGTTAACACCAGGAAAAAAACGCGGTTTGGAATTAATCTCTGATGACGATCATGTTGTATTGGCAACTGCAATGGATCAGCGCGGTTCTTTAGGAAAAATGATTAAGTCGTTTAATGACAGCATTTCCTATGAAGACGGCTTAAGCCAATTTAAAGAAGGTGTCAGTGAAGTGCTCGGGAATCAGTCATCTTCCCTTTTGCTTGATCCGGAGTACGGCTGGAGTGCAGCAAGCAAATTAAACGATGACATTGGTCTGATTATGGCATATGAAAAAACCGGCTATGACGCTTCCGAAAAAGGCCGCCTTCCGAATTTAGTTGACGACTTTGCTGTACAGGATTTAGTTGAAAAAGGTGCAAGCGCACTGAAATTGCTCGTATATTATGATCACAAAGAAGAAGAAAAATACAACACGATTAAAAAAGCATTTATTAAGCGTGTTGGTGATGAATGTAAGCAAAACGACTTACTGTTCATTCTGGAACCCGTTTCTTACAGTGCAGAAGGCTTTGGCTCAAAAAGTGCTGAATTTGCCAAGAAAAAACCGGAAATTGTGGAATACTTCATGACGGAATTCTCCAAAGAGGAATACGGCATCGACCTGTTGAAGGTGGAAGTGCCGGTATCTATCTATAATATTGAAGGCTACGAGAAATATGATAACTACGATCCTGTATTCAGCAAAGAAGAGGCAGTAAACTTTTATCGGACATGCTCAGAAAAAAGCCTTCTGCCATTCATTTACTTGAGCGGTGGCGTAACCAATGAACAGTTCATTGAAACACTGCATTTTGCCAAAGAAGCCGGCGCTAAATTCAGTGGCAGCCTTTGTGGACGTGCCATCTGGAAAGACGGTGTTCAGCCATTTGCCGAAGAAGGTAAGGAAGCGTATTGTCAATGGCTTGAAACAACCGGTGCGGAAAATTTAAGTAAAGTGAAAAGAGCTATTAAAGATACAGCAACACCGTGGACAGAATTTGTTGAGTAGAATAGTATTGGGAAGGAAACCAGGTTCGGGTTCGAGCTTGGTTTCTTTTCCGTAAATCGGCTTTTTGCCAAAGTTCACAATTTGAGACAAGGGCTGGCCCTGCGTTAAATCTATAATTCTAAAAAAATTAACAATTACTTGGTTCATTTACTGTTCCATAGAAGATTGGCAACAATTTTTAGGCAGGTTGTTTTGATATGTGAAATTATGAGCATAAACTCGAGACATTCTTCCCAAAATAGGTTATTATTTATTTAATAGATTATTTTTTCAAACAAAATAAAGACAAATGTCCTGTGAACAATCACTTTAAATCGTTAGAATATAGGTGATATGATGAATATTGAAAAGGTTATCCAATTAATAGAAGAGAATAGTCATGTTTATGCGATTTTGAAAAATTGTCCTTACCGGATTCTGAAGAAATGGTCGATTCAGGATTATCAGCAGGGGGATATTGTCCTCAGGCAGGGAGAAACCGTTGATAGTTTCTGCATCATTGTAAAGGGGAAAGCCAACATTTACATGATGTCAGAAAGTGGCAAGAAGTATTCGCAGGTAATCTATCAAAATGGTGATTTTATTGGGGAGCTTGAAATATTTGACCATTTGCCATCTGCCTGCTTTGTTGAGGCACTCTCTGACTTAACGTTAATTCGTATTCAGGCTGATGATTTTATGGATTGGATTGCAGTGGATACACATATGAGTCAATATTTCAATCGTAACCTGGCAAAATATCTATATAATTTATCCAAAAAGGCCGGCATGGACAGTTTATATTCGTTAAGGCATCGACTTTGTAATTATTTGATTAATCATATGAACCCGTATCAGGAAGGTCAATTTATCGTCAGGATGAGCAGGAGTCAGATCAGTGATCATCTGGCGGTTACATCCAGAAGCGTAAATCGTGTTCTGTATAATTGGAAGGAACAAGGTATTGTAGGTATTGAAAGCGATTCCATTATTATTTTGGATATTGACCAATTGAACGAGGAAAAAGAAAATAGTTTGCTGGAATAGGAGGATTTATCACATCATGTTACAGGACGTTCAGCCCCATATACAGTTATCGAGAGACTTAAATGTAGAGTATGCATTATTGCCAGGGGATCCTGCCAGAGTAGAAAAAGTAAAGAATCAATTAACCAATGCGAAAGATTTAGTATATAATCGAGAATATAAAAGTGTAATAGGTTATTATAAAGGGGTAAAGGTTCTGGTGTTATCAACCGGGATTGGGGCACCGTCAGCAGGTATTGCAGTTGAGGAACTTGCCAACATCGGTGTGCACACGCTAATTCGGATTGGAAGCTGTGGTGCACTAAAGGACAACCTTGAACTCGGGGACTTGGTTATCGCAACAGGTGCAGTACGGGATGAGGGATTGTCAAAATCATATATTGATAGTATTTATCCGGCTGTAGCTGGTTATGAATTAGTTTTTTCCTTAAAAAAGGCGGTCGAAGAAATGCAGGTGGGGCACCATCTGGGTATTGTCAGAAGTCATGATACATTCTATACGGACCAGGAAAATGAGATTGATGCATTTTGGTCCCGCAAAGGTATACTTGGTTCTGACATGGAAACAGCCGGCCTGTTTGTATTAGGTGGTTTGCGAGGCTTACGGACTGCTTCAGTGTTAAATGTTGTTGTACCTTCAAAGGGAAGCCTTGAAAACGGTATCAATAATTTTGTTTCTGGAGAGGGTGTGACAGCCAGGGGAGAGCAAAACCAAATTACAGCAGCACTGGAAGCAATTGCTTCCATTCATAAATAATTTTTTTACAAAGGGGAGAGAAACATGAGTAAAAGGAGTATGTGGTCATTGAATTTATCAACGGCAGCAATTGTGCTGATTCCGGCAGCGATTGGTATTAACTATCTTGGTAAATTGTTTGCCGGATTATTGAAACTGCCGCTTTGGCTTGATTCAATCGGGACAGTGCTTGCAGGTATGCTGGCCGGACCAATTATTGGAGCTGCATCAGGTATTATTAATAATATTATTTACGGGGTTACAGTGGATCCAATATCAACGGTCTATGCGATTACAAGTGGTGTTATTGGTCTCGGTGTTGGGATTATGGCTTATAAGGGATGGATTGCAAATATTAAAAAGGCGATTGTTATCGGTCTTGTGGTTGGTTTTGTTGCAGCAATCGTATCAACGCCATTGAATATTATTTTCTGGGGAGGACAAACCGGGAACGTATGGGGCGATGCGTTTTATGCGTATCTGATTTCCATGGACCTTCCAGTTTGGCTTGCATCATTCGGTGACAGCATTGTTGTTGATGTGCCAGACAAAGTAGCTACAGTTATTATTGGTTATTTGATTTATAAAGGATTGCCGAATACACTCACGAACATTTACCGCAGTGATGACGAAATAGAGGAATTATAAGAGGTTGATTACATGAGCTCCATGACACTCTACGTTGAAAAAAATTCAATTATACACAATATGGACCCGTTGACAAAAATGATTTATGTTTTTGTTTCGATAGCGGCTACCTATATCGTGCCGGTGCATGAATTTGTGCTGCTGGTGGCAGCGTACAGTTTGCTGCTCCTTGTTATCGGAAAAGTATTCAGGAAAATACTGCCGATTATTGCGATCAGTATCATTTTGATTATTTCGATCATTATCGTTCAGGGGATGTTTCATCCGGAAAATGAAACCGTTCTATTTTCGATTGGGGCAATAACGTTTTATCAGGAAGGTCTGTCATACGCCGCACTGCTAACAATGCGGGTGATCAATATGCTGAGTGCGTTTGGCGTGCTTATTTTGACAACGAAGCCTGATGAGATGATCGAACGGCTGATTAAAAAAGGAATGTCGCCTAAAATTGGTTATGTATTTTTATCCGTGCTGCAAATCATCCCGCAAATGCGGGCGACGATGGGAAAAATAACCGATGCCCAGCGCTCCAGAGGGATGGAGACGGAGGGGAATCTGCTTGTCCGGATGAAGGCATTTTTCCCGTTAATCGGTCCTGTTGTGCTGAATTCACTTAATGATACCCGTGAACGAGCGATTGCCCTTGAAATGCGGGGCTTTAACACAAAAGGGAAAAAGACATTTTTAAATGAATCAAGGGAATACCCGTACCGAAAAGTAATGCAATTGTTATTGATTGCCGCACTTATTGCTGCGATTGTTTGGAGGATATTACTATGAGCATCATTGACGTGGAAGGCTTAAAATATAAATATCCGGATACAGATAAACTTGTTCTTAACGACATTTCGTTTAAGGTGGAAAAGGGTGAATTCATAGGGTTGATTGGGCGGAATACAGCAGGGAAATCCTCGCTGTGTTTCGCGCTGACAGGGCTTGTCCCGCATTTTTTTAAAGGAGCCTATGGCGGAAAGGTTCTGATTGACGGGATGGAACTGAAAAAACAGGATATTGGTGAAATTGCTGCCAAAGTTGGTCTTGTTTTTGAGAATCCATTCTCCCAGATGACCGGCTCCAAATTTTCCGTTTACGAGGAAATCGCTTTTGGTCTGGAAAACATGGGAGTCGAAAGGAAGGAAATGATTACCCGGATTGACGAGAGTCTGGAGCTGCTTGATATTACTGCAATTAAAGATAAAAATCCTTTTGATCTGTCAGGTGGGCAGATGCAGCGGGTTGCGATTGCCAGTGTTATTGCGATGCGGCCGGATGTCCTGATTCTTGATGAGCCTACTTCCCAATTGGATCCTCAGGGTTCAGCGGAAGTTTTTAAGGTTGTTGAGAATCTGACAAAGGAAGGCATCACTATCATGATGGCCGAACATAAGATGGAGAAGATTTCGCAATATGCGGACAAGGTATTGTTATTGGATGATGGGAAGTTGATCGACTATGACACGCCGGCAAATGTTTTTTCCAGAGATGATCTGCTGGACCATGGGATTGCTGCGCCCGTGGTTACCAGAGTTGCAAAAGCACTGGGGATGAAGGATTCAGGTACGGGAGCGTATCCTGTAACACTTTCGGAAATTTCCCGTGAAAAATTGGTGATTAAAGATGACTGAGCTTCGAATAGATAATCTGCATTTTTCCTATGCAGAAGATGTAGAGGTCCTAAAAGGAATTGATTTGCATCTGAGGGATCAGACGACGGCAATTGTCGGCCAGAATGGTGCAGGAAAAACTACATTTGTAAAGCTGTTGAAAGGATTGCTGCAGCCGACTGAGGGTAGGATTCAGTTCAACGGTAAAGATACCAAGGACTATACAGCTGCAGGCCTGGCTGAACATATTGGCATGGTATTTCAAAATCCAAACGATCAGATTTTTAAAACTAAGGTGGTTAGTGAAGTAATGTTTGGGCCGCTGAATCTTGGACAGAGTGAACAGGAGGCTCGGGAAAAAGCGTTGGCGGCGCTTAAGAAAGTTGATCTCGAACATCAAAAGGAAAAGAATCCATATGATTTAAGTCTTTCGGAACGCAAGATGATTTCGATTGCATCGGTCCTGGCGATGGACACCGATGTCGTTATTTTTGATGAACCGACGATGGGACAGGATTTTGCCGGTAAGGAAAAGATTAAGGAGATCATAGGCGAGCTTAGCGGTCAGGGGAAACTTGTATTGTGTATTTTGCACGATATGGACTTTGCCGCCGAGACGTTTGAACGCACGATTGTTTTTAATCAGGGTAGTGTACTGCTTGATGGCGCGACAAGAGATGTTTTTGCGAATCAAAGTGTGCTTGAGAAGGCGTTTTTGGAGCAGCCTTATTTTACACAGATTGCTAAACAGCTTGGGCTGGAAGGCAGTTATTTGACTGAGGGTGAATTGGTTGAAGAATTGAAAGAAAAATAATCTGGAAATGCCCGGAAAGCTGTTATAGCTTCCGGGCATTTTGTATGCTGTTATTTCCACGTATCTCCTAAAACCCGTACCCAGTTTCCATGAGTAATCTTACGTAATTCCTCGTCATTAAATCCATGTGCCTCTAATCGTTCAACAAGTTTTGGCAGACCGGTTACGTCATGAAGTGAATCGGGAACGGTCGTGCCGTCAAAATCGGACCCCAGTGCTACGTGGTCCACACCGAATTTTTCAGCGATGCAGGCAACGTGGCGGACGATTTCATCCAGTGAAATATCCGTATCAAATCCACAGTCTTCCCGCAGCATGTTAATCGCATAGTTGATGCCGACAACACCTTTTGATTCTGCAATGGCTTCCAGTTGTTTGTCGGTTAAATTGCGTGAGATTGGGCTGAGCTTATGTACATTGGAATGGGTTGCGACAATCGGAGCATTAGTAATTTTTGCGACATCCCAAAATCCTTTTTCATTCAGGTGTGTTGTGTCGAGCATGATGCCAAGCTGGTTGCATTCACGGACAAGTTCCTTTCCCGCATCAGTGAGACCGCCGCCAATATCTGGTGATGATGGATAGCGAAACGGCACCCCTTCCCCAAATGCATTCGGGCGGCTCCAAACAATTCCGAGCGAACGTAATCCCGCTTTATAAAGTACATGCAGTGCATTAAAGTCCGTATCAATCGCTTCAGCACCTTCAATATGGAAAATGGCAGCGGTGATGTTGTTTTTCAGACAATAAGATAATTCCTCTGCTGTACGTACCACTTTGAAATTCCCATCTGATTCTTTTTCCAGTTTGAACAGTTTTGCAGCAAGGATGTTGGTGAACTGGAGTGCCTGAGCCTGATCGATTGGCGGTGGTAGTGGCATGTCATAGCCATCTGCCGTTATGTAGTTTTCAGGCTCCACGTGATAATTTTCGTTTGGTGTAAAGATGGCAAAAAAACCACCACCGAACGAACCCTTTTGAGCTCTTGGCAGGTCAATGTGCCCGAATTCGCTTTCTTTAAAAAAAGACCGCTCCTTCCCTGGTTTGGGCAAGTGGAGGTTTAACAGTGTGTCGTTGTGTCCGTCGAATACTGGATAATTGGTCATAAATCTTCCCCCTAGTGATTATTTGTGATATCTGTTTTTTTTAGTATATCATTAAAGTTGGATTTGAAAATATAGGAGGTAATTGTCATGATAAATAATATTCAGGATACCGTAACATTGAATAATGGTGTGAAGATGCCCGGATTTGGCCTGGGTGTTTACAAGGTTGAAGACGGGGATACGGTGGTTCAATCGGTGAAAGCGGCATTGAAACATGGCTACAGGAGCATTGATACGGCTTCTTTTTATGATAATGAAACTGGTGTCGGCCGGGGAATAAAGGAGTCCGGTGTGCCAAGAGAAGAACTATTTGTTACTTCCAAAGTTTGGAATGACCAGCAGGGATATGAAAATACGCTGAAGGCATTCGATGAAAGTCTAGATAAGCTTGGGTTGGAATACCTTGATCTTTATTTGATTCATTGGCCGGTGAAAGACAAGTATAAAGAAACATGGCGAGCGCTTGAAAAGTTATATGATGAAGGGAAAGTCAGGGCGATTGGAGTCAGCAATTTCCATGTACATCATCTGCAGGATCTGATGGCTGACAGTAATGTGAAGCCGGTGATTGATCAGGTGGAATACCATCCGCATCTCACGCAGACTGAAGTAAAGGCCTTTTGTGAAAAAGAAAATATCCAGCTGGAGGCGTGGTCACCGCTTAAAAAAGGACGCATATTGGACGACCCGACAATTTCAGGTCTAGCTGAGAAATACGGCAAGTCACCTGCCCAGGTTATTTTGCGATGGGGTGTTCAAAATAATGTCGTGTTGATTCCTAAATCGGTAAATGAACATCGAATTGTTGAAAATGCGGATATATTTGATTTTGCGTTGACTGATGAAGAGATGAAGCAGATCAGTGGATTGAATAAGAATGAGCGGACCGGTACGAATCCGGATAGTTTTGATGAATGATCTCGACAGTGGATAATGGAGGAAGATTTAGGATTTGGTATTGATTTTTGGGAAGCAGGGAAGTTTGCAAAAAAATTTCTCTGCTTTTTTGTATTTGAAAGGAAGACAAGATATGAGTGCCCGAATGAGGCAATAAAATCGTTCCAAGGTCACTCATCAAGGTTATGAGTGCTCGAACGAAGACAAAAAGCCATTGCAAGGTCATTCATCGGGGCTATGATTGCCCGAACGAGGACAAAAAAACGTTGTAAGGTCACTCATATGAAGGTCAATACGGAGCAGAAAAATGAGAGAAAAGAATTTCATAAAGGATACAGATGATCCTAGCCCAATCACTCCTTCATTTGATTCTCAAATTAAAGCATCAAAAAATAGCATGCGCAACCACTTTTGATTGCGCATGCTATTTAACTATCTTCCATATTTATTTTCCCAATTCCTCTAAAAATCCATCCGCAAAATTCTTGCAGTGCTCGATATCCTTATCGTCAGGCTCAAGCTCAATTTTCAGTTTTTCTTCATATATTTTTGCGCCTTGCTGCTCTGCTTTTGTAGCCATTGTGTCAAGGGCCGGGCCGTATATATCATAATAGGAATCGCATGAGCCGAATACGCCAACCAGCTTTCCGGTTAGGTTCACCTCATCCATGTCGTCGTGGAAGCTGTCCACTTCAAACGGAATATCGTCATCCCATGAATAAGAACCTATCATAATCCCGTCGAAGTTTTTCATTTCTTCTGCTTCAATCGGGTCAAAATCAAATGTTTTCATTGTAACGTCATGACCGCCTTGTTCCATGTGGTCGATAATTGCTTCTGCCATCATTTCGGTGCTGCCGGTTAGACTTGTATATACTACCAGGATTTTTGCCACGAAAATCATCTCCTTTAAATCGTACCTGTTTCCATTATACACGCCAATGAGAATTACTTTCAATTATTCCGTTAATCGTTCACAAAAGTGTCTAAAAGCTGATTGTGAAGCGGATTTTAAGTTGTGGATTTTTTAAATTTATTCAGTGGAGGTCTACAATTAAAGATTGCCGTTCCGGGTATATATCAGCCGAAAAAGAAATAATAAGTGGAGGCTGGGACAAAAGTGTTTTATCAGAGCAAAAATCCGAATTAACTAGAAAATGGTGCAAAAAGCCGCTCCGGAAATATACTTCGCTTAATTCGTGCATAGTTCGTCTTTTGTGTTTCACGTTTTCATTTTGTCCCAGTCTCTTTATTTAAGCGAATGATAATATTCCGATAAAAATTCATTGGTTATTTTACCGTTTGTTATTTCATAAAACGTTTTATTGATCATTACTTTGTCTTCAAATGCAACGATAAAGTGGATAGTTTCATTTTCGTAAAAATAAATCATTCCTGCCTCCATTGGCAAATACGCCGGTTCATTTCCCCTTATTTTTTTATAGTCAAGCTGTTTCATTTTAGTGATGAACTTATTGATTTTGGCGTCGTCGGTTGTGATGTTGTAGTTGGTTTCTGATGGTGTGGAAAGTGAGATTTTTGTTATCTGATCAGGATTAGTCTGTAAAATATCCTCAAGTGTCTCGGTGCCACCCTGGTTTTGCATTGCATAAGCTGCTAAAAAGGTTGTCACAATGATTAAAATGAAAGCGATTTTTTTCATCATATCCACTTCCTGAAATGGTTATTTTACCCCACTTTTATAATGGCATAAGTGGTCAGGATTTTCTGTGATACAAATCAATTTTGGCCAAAAAAATTCCTTGGAAAATTACTGCAAAAAAATCGCAAAAACATATTGCCTTTTTGGTGTAAGGGCGTTAGACTATATAAAGCTGAAATGATCATTTAAACAAGGGGGTATTTGCAATGAAAGGTAAGGGAAATGAAGCAAGAAGAAGAAGTGTTGCAGATACACTGTGGTATATACCTCTGGTAGTGTTTATTGTTGGAATTATTGTTATGAATATGAATTAAAAAGAAAAGTGGAATTGCCCATTTTGGCAGTACCGCAATTTAATGGAAAAAACCGGGCGCTGGTAATGGCGGCCCGGTTTTATTTAATTTGTTTATTTGTCGTTGCCGTCAAAAGTGATTACACGTCCCCAAAGTTCATTATTTCCCCAGATTCCGCGGCGCAGGCCTTCCAGCTGAACGATTTGACTGTGGTCAACGAAAAGGTTAACGTCCGGGCCATAGTTTTTGATATACCATGCAAATACATCCGGGTCTGCTGCTTCAAACATGACTTTGTCTGTACCCAGTTCAGCGGCGAATCGGGAAGCAATTTCGGTGCGCCATGTTTCAACGCTTTCGGTAATACCTTCTGATTCAATCATTAACATATATGCTCCTGCGTCAAGGCATTTTTTACCGATCTCGATTGCGCGGGCAGGGTCGGATATGCCTGCTGCTTCGTTCTGTGCGATTGTATTTGTTCCACCGGCACCGAATTGTACACCAATTTCAGGTTTGGCAAGGAGTCCTGCTTTTTGAACACGCTCAACGACACGAACGATATCGTCAATTGGCATGGTAATGAAGCCGGTTGAGACTTCGATGATATCAAACCCAACGCGTTTACACTCGTTGATATAGTAATCAACGGCTTCTGGCCCCTGTGTCAGTACGGTTTCCATAAATCCTCCGGTTGAAACTTTTACGCCATAGTCATGAGCTAAATCCAATAGTTCTTTCAATTGTTTTTCCGGCATTAATGTGAAAGCACCACCGGCAAATTTCAGAATGTCTACATGATCGCCCATTGTTTCCAGTACGTCTTTTAAATAACGTTGCCCCATTACAGTGTAGTATGGTCCGCGAATTTCGGTCACTCCTGCAGTCCGTGGTTTTTCCTGACGATGATTTGCCCTTATATCTGTGAATGCATAGTTATTTTTTTCCATGATTATTCATCCTCCCTGATTTTTATTTGACCAAGTAAAGCAGTCAAATCACTGATTTTCACATTTTCCAGGTTTCTGATCGTGTCAGCAATTTCGGAAGCCAGTTTGCCGTCCATTTTGCTGGTTAATTTGTTGTATTTTTCCATTAACACATCCCAGCTGGCAGGACGTGTTTTGAATCCTTGGTAATCATTTTTTTCGATTTCAAAAATACGTCCGTCGTTTGTTTCCAGTTCAATATGACATGCCATTTCGTCCGGGAAGCGATCACTGTATGCATCACTCGGTTTTACATCCACTTTTTGCAATAATTCCTGAATGTCGGCCCGTTTGATTCGATCCGGTTCGTACTGTTCCGGCATGACTTGACCGTCCAGGTATGCAGCTGAAAGCATATATGGCAATGAATGGTCAGCTTCTTCTTTATAGCGGATCAATTTTTTGCCGCCTTCTTCACCACCGCCGATAATGTTGAATGCGACGTCAAAAGTGGTGAGCCGGATTTCCTTGATGTCTTCCGGCGCAATATTTTCGCGGTCGCGGATTTCCAGCAGTCCTTCAATCGATGACTGTGAATGGATTTCTGCATTATATCGTTTAATAATTGTATCTGAAACACGTTCAAGGTCTTCTTTTGACCAATCTATTTCGAATTGACCGGCAATGGAGTCCATGAATCCTTTGTTTCCTTCAAAAACTTCACGCGGACCTGTGATTCCGTATTTTGCAAGCAATGTTGCATGAACAGCGCCCATTGCTGTGTTTGGATAGGCAAGGCCTTTCCAGTTCGAAAGTTCACCGGTTCTTGTTACGCGCAGTGAGTTGTAGCCGGTTCCTGCGATTGCAACCGCATTTGCTATTTTGTTGCTGTCAAGTCCCATTACACGAGCTGCACCGGCTGCGGCGCCATATTCACCCTGAACGGTATGGTCAAAGCCGTTATTTCTTACAGGTGCAACATCTGACAGTCGGCATTGAACCTGATATGCGACAGCCAATGCCAGCAGGAAGTCCTGACCGCTCTTGTCTGCATATTCACTTGCTGCCAGAACTGGTGCTATATTGTCTGATGGATGTCCTGTTTCGTTTTTTGCTAAATAAGAGTCGTTGTAATCGAGATAACGAATTGCTGCTCCATTGTGGAACGTTGCATAATCCGGTGTAGTTTTTCCACCGCCGATTAGCGTTACCAGTTTCTCGCCTCCCAGATCTTCTGTCATTTGGCGGATAGCCTTCACGGGTTCACCTTCAAGTGCGCCAATTGCAACGCCGATTGAGTCGAGTACCCGACCTTTGAGTGCTTCAATTGCTTCATCCGAGAGATCTTCCCATTTGATGTTGTGCGCCCAATCAGCAAGTTGTTCAACCATTGTAGCTTCTTGCTTTGACATGTAAGTCACCTCCAAATTTTTTTGTGGAAATGAATACCTCAGTGGCCACAAAGAGGTGTAGGGAAGGGGGCTTCGTTATGTCTCTCGCTCCCTTCACTTATTATAATACGCTTATTAGTGATAAAAATAAATGATTGAAACCTATAAAAGTGATATCAAATACTTATACATAGTGATAAGATAAAGTTGTGGGGCCGAAATGGCGTGTAGATAGGGGGTGCGGGCTTTTTTCTTCGTTGATTTGTGTGTTTGGATTGTAATTTCGAGTGACGAGGGGCGAACAAATTGTGAACTTCGGCATTTTAATTGTGAACTTCGAACAAACTAAATGTGAACATCGACATTTCGCCTGTGAACTTCGACGATTTCATTGTGAACTTCGACTTTTAGCACGATCCGGACAAAAAAAGAAGGGCGCTTTGCAATGAAAGCGCCCTTCAACTTCATAAGGTTACCCTACTTTTTATTTTTTCAATCCAACCGAACGGATCTTCAATTTTGCCGTACTGGATACCTGTCAGTGTGTCATATAATTTTTTGGCAATCGGACCGGTTTCCATATTGTTGAACACCATATCTTTGTCATCCCATGTGAGCTGGCCGATCGGTGAGATGACGGCTGCAGTACCTGATCCGAAAGCCTCCTCAACAAGGCCATCACAGTACGCCTGATATAATTCTTCCATTGAAATTTTCCGTTCAACTACAGGGATTTCCCAGTGTTTCAATAATTCGATAACCGATTTCCTCGTAATACCTTCCAAAATACTTCCATTCAAAATTGGGGTGACAATTTCACCGTTTATTTTGAAAAAAACATTCATACTTCCTACTTCTTCAATATACTTTCGTTCAACAGCATCGAGCCATAAAACCTGGGCGAATCCGCTGTCTGCAACGAGTTCCTGGGCCTTCAGACTGGAAGCATAGTTTCCGCCGGTTTTAGCTTCACCGGTCCCGCCAACAGCAGCACGGACATATTTATTTTCCACCGCTATTTTGACCGGGTTAATTCCTTCCTTGTAATACGCGCCCACTGGAGACAGGATAACAATGAATTTATAATGACGTGATGGCGCAACACCGAGAAAAGCTTCGGTGGAAATAATAAATGGGCGGATATAGAGTGACGTTCCTTCTGCATCCGGAATCCAGTCTTTATCCAATGCGATGAGCTGCTTAAGTGCTTTTAATGCAAATTCTTCATCAATCCGAGGAATGCAAAGCCGGTCATTTGAGTGATTGATCCGCCTGAGATTTTTTTCGGGACGGAATAATTGAGCATCTCCTTCAGGTGTGAGGTACGCTTTCAGTCCTTCGAAAACAGATTGACCATAATGAAATACCATGGCAGACGGGTCCATGGCAATTGGCTGATATGGCACAATACGCGCGTCGTGCCATCCTGCAGGTTCAGAATAATCCATTACAAACATGTGGTCAGTAAACATTCGTCCAAACTGCAGTTCATCTGATTTGGGCTTTTCTTTACCGGTTGAACTAAGATTGACTTGAATCGGACGATCTTCCATAACGCCAGCCCCTTTGCATAAAAATTTTATATCAATACTATGATATATTCCATCTTATTGCAATAGGCAAACGTCAAAAAATTATGTTTTTTTGAAAAAATATTTGTGGAGGATGGTTTGGAAGGGAGGGGAAGTGTAGAAATGTCTGCTCGAGAGGTGGAACATCGGCAGATAAGAAAAAACATCAGCAGAACAGCAGGAACATCGGCAGAACAGCAGGAATTTCAGCAGATCGACAAAACCATCATAAAAACATCCACCAGAGCACTCAATCATACCTATTCAGCAATTGCATATTTAACCAGACCTTTTGCATTAGCATACAGTGCTGCCTGTGTTCTGTCAGCCAGATCGAGTTTCGCTAAAATTTGGCTTACATGTTTTTTAACCGTGTATTCAGTAATAAACAGTGTCTGTGATATTTCCTTGTTCGAAAGGCCTTTGCCAAGTGCGATCAATGTTTCTTCTTCTTTCGGTGTTAATTGTTCGATGTGCCCATGAACATCGCGGCCACTATCGGCGGAGTTCATTACAAAATCTATCACCCCAGGGTCATAGTATTTACGGCCTTTACTGATTATCCGCATTGCCTGAATCAACTCCTCGGGTAATGCTTCCTTTAATACATAGCCATCAACGCCATTTTCTTTAGCCAGTTTAAAATCCTCTGCTTCTGTTGATGAGGTCAGCATGCAGATTACTCCCCGATTCATCGCTTCTGCTATGAGGTCTAAGCCTGATTCATCAGCTATCCGAAGATCAACTAATGCGATATCAGGCCGTACAGATTTAAGGAGTTCCATTGCCTCAGCGCAATTTGCTGCTTCTCCCTTAACGTCAAATGTTCCATCCAAGGAAAGCACGGAGGTCAGTCCTGATCTTACTAACGGATGATCGTCCACAATAATAACCTTCATTATCCAGCCACCTCTTGTTTTTTATTGATAGTTGGGATTTCAATTTGTATTTCTGTTCCTAAAGCCGGGCTGCCATCGATTGAAAACGTTCCTGCAAACGTGTTTACGATGCTTTGCATATTATGGAGCCCGATTCCTTTTTCTTTTTTCCCATCAACGTCTCTATGTAAGTCAATTCCAATGCCATCATCAAAAATGGTTAGGGCTGTTTTTTTCTCATGCAATGTTAACTTTATGTCTATGCTATTGCATTTCCCATGTCTTGCAGCATTACCGCACGCTTCACAGATAATCCGGTAAAGCGCCTGCTTCTGATCATTTGAAATCAAAGTCTCTTTGCCGGTAATACGGTGGTTAATTTGAATATCATTCAGCCTGGAAAATTCATCAAAGTATTTTCTTATTTGAACAAAAAACGGCTTCTCATCTTTTTTCACTGAACTCAGATGGTAAATGGCTGACCGGAGTTCTTTGATTGTTGCATTTATCGACTGTGACAGGAACTGATACTCTTTGTTTAATTCGCCAGGCGTCATTTTTTGACTTTTGACCTGTAAACTGTGCATTGCAAAGGCCATGCCGAACAATCGTTGTGAAACACTGTCATGGATTTCGTTAGCGATACGGTTTTGCTCCTCTACAATAAGCATCTGGTCTTTCATCTGATCCATATGAATTCGTTCAAGCATGATTTCACTGAGGTCGGTTAAAAATTCAAAAGTACGGTTGAGCAGGAATGTATTCTCCAATTCACTGGAACTTTCAATCTTAACTCCGAGAACGCCAATATTATGCGAGGTTCTAATTATTTTCATCAAATATAATTCATCATTAATTGTTTTTGTGAAAGGTTCCCTCTTCCCGCGGATAGTGCTCCATTCACTCTTAAGTGCTTCTTCCATACCGGTATCGTTTGCAGTATGTTCCAGGTAGCTGTTTTGATGATTTATGTCTGTCAGCCAAAAGAACGCCACATCATGTTGTGTGCATTTAACTAACGAAGAGGTTATTTCTTCCGTCAGTTTTTCGGCGTTTTTTTCAGAAGCAAAATTCTCCATCAAATGGTAAAGCGACATAACGTGATCCAACGCTTCCTGGTATTTTTGGTTCGTTTCTGTAAGTTTGTCGTTAACTTGGATTAAATCCTGCTGCTGCACTTTTAGCAGGCTTGCTTTCTCGTCCAGTGCTTTTGTTAACCCTGAAAATAATCTTGCAAGCAAAGTTATCAGTACACATACAAGGTAAAAGTAGGATTTTTCTTCCAATACCATAGCGATACTGTCGTGAGCAATTAAGGTTGCGCTGGCAAGAAAGAAAGTTAATACACCCCAGCAAAATAACGGCCTCAGGAAGCTTGCAGCAACCAAAACGGGATTCAGTGCATACCAAATGAATGGACTTGATATGCCGCCAGTTGGGATTAACAGAAACGTCAACCCAAGCGTTTCCGTTAAGACGATTAATTTCAGAATGGAGTTATTTTCTAAATACTTCCGCTGCAAATCAGTGATTATCCAGGCTGCAATCCCCAATGACAAAACAACGACCGTTTTGAAAATAAATGGTGATTGCGGCCCAAGTAAAAAGAAGAATGAAGTCAATATTAGCGAAATATATCGGTATAGAAACACAAGATGCACTTTACTTGTAGGGTCCATTTTTATAAAACGGTAAAACTGGTTAACCTTTTGCATAAGCTGTTTCACTTCCTGTACGCGTCTCAATACTTTTATGTGTTTCATAACTGTACAAGTAATCCCCGTCAACGATAAAATAAACGGCGCTTCCATCATGGTGGTCGTTGTAACAAAAAATTGGCAGTTCTTTTTCATCAGCAATCTTGATGACGGATTTAAAGGAATCAAGCGTGAAAATGGATTTCTTGGCAATATTTACTTTGTGTTTTACCGGAATGATTCGGTTACCGTGCTTATTATTGATTTTTTCTGCCAGTGTTGCCGGCTTTCTTTCACGATTATTAATCAGGTCTCGATAGGCAAAAATAATTGCTGCCAGTAAAAGAAGGCTTAATATTGTACTGGTTGTTCTGACCGGAGTAAGCGGCAGTTCGAGTCCAGTTAGTGTATTTGTCATCGTTTCTGTCATTGTAAATGGAACAGCGGAAGTGAATACTTTTTCACTCGCCAGTGTTATCTCGTTATATGAAAGCTGGAAGGCAAGATGATCCTGTGCCTGAATTGCCTTTTCCACGCCACCGGATGTAATGGTTCCCTCGATATTCGGTACTACTTCTAACGTATATTGATCAGGACTGATGCCTGTTTCTTCCTCCACCTGTGTTATGAAAGATTTGATATTTTCCAGATTAATTTTGTAGCTATCATCGATAACTGCTATGTTCGTTCCCTCTTGCTTAAAGGGTTGTTTCTCCTCCAACGGAAATGCTTTCTCCCAAAGGTTCCCGGCCTTGACTAATAACTGGACTTCGTGTGTGCCTTCAGCCAGAACTTGCTCATTGGAGTTTATCGTCGTATTCATGTTAAGCGGGATTGAGGTAGTGATTTGTTTGAAGATCGTATCGTCTGCTTCAATCGTCCCACCGTCCGGATGCAGAATGTTTGGTGTAACCGTCGCTTTATAATCGTATTGTGTTTGAACTTGTGCGGTGTTCTCGTTGGTCTGTTTTGTAATGGTAGTTGGCTGTAATAAAGAATAGGCTGATACAGCGGTTGAGATGAAAAATAAAACAATAAGGCTGGTCATGAATTTCTTGTTCTTTCTATTAAGTAGTTTTGTCATTGTCTGCTTCACTTGTTATCACCCTTCTGATTTTCCATTAGGTCCGGTATGGTTGATTTTATTTCTGCACTGCCGCCGTTCCAATAGGTGTCAATTCGGAGTACTTTTCCGGATAGCTTTTTTGGATCGCCGGTTATATTAAATTCCTGAACTCCTCCAGGTTTAATAGCTGAACTATCTTTTCCTAAATTAATAGCCCTCTGGTCAGACCCGTTCAGGACGCTAACCCTATCGATATGGATTGTTTTGACTGTATTATTTGTTACCGTAAACCTCTTTCCTTTTGTGTAATTTATTGCGATGAGAGCGCTTTCTTCTGAGACAATGGATAAATTGGCTTCATTTTTCACTTTGGCAGTTGTAAAACTACTCGTATGCAATAACAGAAATGACAAGGATGCAAAAACCGCTGCCAGCGACAAAATAACTTTCAATGTATTCCCTCCTGAATTTCATAATAAAAACCTAATTAACGGGACAGTTGTCCACAATTAATTAGGCCGGTTGCACCACTCACTCCACACGCCCCTGGTGCCCATATATGGGACGTATTTCATAGTTTCCTGGAAAAATATTTTATTTCATAGTCTATTATAACTATTAGGCTGCGGAGATTTTGTCAGTTTATGTGGGTGGGGAGGTTCTAGTTTTGTCGAAAGAGTAGAAGTAATGTTTTCTATTGTTATATTAGATAATAAACAAAGTAAAACAGCCCTATTTCTAGGACTGTTTTATCAAAACTATTATTGTGGCATAACACTTTCTGCGTTAACAATTATGTCAAAATTACGTTCTTCTTGATGTTTATTTGAACCGTGCATAGACTCTAATTTCAAATTAATTTGTCTTTCTTCATTTGGTTCAAGTGTAAAAGTATACTCCCCAGCGCCAGCACCATACATGCCGTTAATTTGAGTCCAGGAATCTTCAAGGCTACTTAAATAAGTATTAATTCCTTGAGTTTGTCCTTTTGTATCAACTTTTGGGTTAGTTTCAATCGAAACGTTTACAGCATGTTCTGAATTATTTTTCACTGTGAATAATTTATCCCAGGAATAAGTACTGTTATTTTGAATACCAAAATCTGAGTCACCAAAACCTTTATCCAGATCGATTTTTAATTTGTCTGCACCAGCTGTATTATAAAATGATGCATTGTGTTGTTTACTTTCCTTGAGTGCCAATAGTGAGCTGTTTGTATTCTCGATATTAAATGACATATCATTGCTTACACTGGCTTTTGTATAAGACATCGCCGCCATCACACTCGAGAGTGCCAGTAGTAAAACTACCAATAGTAATCCCTTCTTCATTTTCATACGAAAATTCCTCCTAAAAATTTTATTCGGCTTGTTGCCGTGTTTTTTGTTGATAATTCAAGTATAGGAGGTTGTTCGGCCTTTTTCGTCACTCGCAAGTATGCTTTTGGCAAAACATTAGTCTACTTCTTAACTTCTACCTTCGACTAATAAAGGTATACTTTTGTACCAGATGAATTCTACTTTCGAGTGATTATTCTTACCCGGATTTTCAATAAAATAGAAGGGGAGAGGAGCGAACTCTATGAAAGTTATATCAAAATTGATAACGATTATGCTGGCCGCTGTTGTACTATGTTCACTTATAGCTGCGATCGGATCAGCCATTACGAAGGAACCTGTTTTGTTTTCGGTAATTCGTTCTAATAGTATGTCTCCTGTTTGGGAACGGGGAGATATGGTAGTAATTGAAAATGTAAGTAAGAATGATTCGATACATAATGAAGACATTGTATTTTTTAAAACAGAAGAAGGAAGTCTTGCAGATAAAGGATGGATTGCACACCGGGTAATGGGCGGTAATAATGAAGAAGGTTTTATTACAAAGGGTGATGCCAACGAATATACCGATCAGGAGTCTTCGGGGACCGGGCCGATTCCGAGGGATGCGATTGCTGGAAGAGCCGTTACCTTTGGTGAAACTCCAATCGTCATTCCAAAAATAGGCTACTTATCACTATGGATGGAAAAATTTCAAAGTACTCCCATTTTATTACCGGCCGTTGCAATAATTCTTGCTTTGTTAATTGGGGTTGGGGAATTGAAATCCGATAAGAGTAATAAAAAGAAAGGTAAGGGAATCGAGCTGCAGCTAATCTATATAATAGGTGGATTAACGATTGCTGTTATTATGGGCGGGACGATGCTTACTTCAGGCCAAAAGTTAAATCTGGTCTATGAAGTTTCGGAAAAGAGTGAGGGGGTTTTAATGGGAAGTGATGTTGGTATACTGAAAATTGGTGAAGAGGTTTCGAAGCCGTTATCGGAACTTAATAATCAGGGGTTTTTTCCATTATTCGGAACCATCACAACTGATGATAGACAAATCACGTTAAGCCATAAACAAGTTGTTCTTTCACAGGGGGAGCAAGTAAGCACGAACTATACTGTAACTGCACAGGGTCCCGGCGAGTATGAATCATCGATAAGAGTGGGATTGTTTTATCCGTTTCTACCGCCATCGGTCATATATTTCCTGGCACAGAAGAGTTACTGGCTGGCGCTTGCAGCCGTTTCAATTGTACCTGGCCTGCCATTGATTGCGTATCCGTTCCTAAATGGAAAAATGCGGCGGCGAGTTTTTAAAGTAATCCGAAAGAGGAAGCGGAAAATGCAAAGTGCAATGCCGTTTTGATGGAAGAAATTTCTCCAGGAGCGGAATTTTCAACTCGATCAAGAATAAATCAACACCAAGAAATATATCAACCCGAGAACACAAACGACATTCAGAACAGGAGATTGAGCCACATCTTTTGATGATACGGCTTAATCTCCTGATATTGACCCTCAACCATACATTCACCTGACTTCCAAACTCACCTCACCAACACCATCAAACCGTACCTGATAGACACCCTTTTGCAATGACTCAGGCAAAATAAATGTACCTGATGAAATGATCATTCCTTTTTCAATCGTGCGTCCGCTTTTGGCAAGTTCTTTAATGAGCCACTCGATGGCATGGACAGGGTTGCCCAGTACTTCGGTTGAAGGTCCTTGAGCAATAATCTCGTCATCTAATCTCAGCTCGGCATGAATAGTCGCTAACTGCTCGTACGTTAATCCCTCAACGGCATCACCAACTACAATTTTTCCGGCGACGGCACTGTCTGCAATAATTTGACCGAGGCTCAGCTCAGGAAACCAGTCGGTAAAACGGGAGTCGGGAATCTCAAGCCCTGGTGCAATACTCATTTTTTGTAAAATAGCTTGCTGATCGTCTGTTTCTGATAAATCTTCATTCGCAATAAACATCAATTCAACTTCAATTAAAGGTTCATTCATCTTCTCCAGCTCAATTGCTTCATCGGTCAGACTAGATTGGGTCAGTGCACCATAAAGAGGTGTTGTGGAATGGAAGAGTTCCTGTGTTTTTTCACTCGTTAAACTGATTTTGTAGCCGGCAAGGTTGTCGTTATTCTTTTCGGACTTTCTTTCCGTCAATTGATGTTGAATGTTATAAGCTTCCTTCTCACTGATATTTTCCGGGATTTCTTCTTTAGTAATTGGCTGCTTACGATTATAAGACTCGTAAAATACCTCAACCGGATTAGTAGCTTTGACCATAGGGGGACACCTCATTTGTTTGATTTCCAAATATTATATCAGAAAATCAGTTTAGAATCCTATGATTTTTTAGTCATAAGGCGGATACATGTGCACAGAAAATACGGTACAATTATTGCAGAAAGAATTTCAGGGAGGAATAGTAATGGAGAAAGTAATGGATGAAACCTGGGACCTCGAGTCACTGTACCCAGGTGGAAAAGACTCGAATGAATTAAACGAATTGATAGTCAGACTGGAACATGATTTACATGGACTGCAGGAAAAGATTAAATCATTTGATCAGGCAGATATTGAAAGCCTGGTGACGTTCTTTTCAGAAGTACAGACGTTTTATAATGAATCATTTGAGCTCGATGAATTTATGGTTTGTCTGTATGCCGTTAATGTTGATGATCCGGATGTAGCAAAACTCGTTGAAAAAAGCGAAATGATAAAGTCAGGTTTTGAATCATTAAAATTGGACATCGATCACCTTATTGACAGTTTGCCAGAAACACAATGGGACTTACTCATGCAGCATGATGAAGTAAAGAGATATCAATTTTATTTGGAAGAACGTAAACGAAGAATGGATGACAAGTTACCTTTGGAAATGGAAAAAATGATTAATGATCTTTCGCTAAACGGGTTCGTTGGCTGGGAAGAGTATTATGAACAGATGATGGGGAAAATGCGCATCCCGGTGGAAAGGGATGGGAAAACAGAAGAACTGTCAATCGGACAAACAATGGGTTATTTAATGTCTGCAAGTGACAGCTCCACACGGAAGAACATCGCACGCAGCCTTGTTAAAGTGTGCAGTGAGCAGGCGGACGCCTTTGCGACTGCATTAAATCGAATCAGCGGGTTCCGTCTTGATGTTTACAAACAACGCGGGTGGCACAATGTTTTAAAGGAAGCGATGGAAGATAATCGGATTCAGGAGGAAACGGTTCAAACAATGGTTTCGGCAATTGTGGAAAATAAGTCCGTCGTACAGACTTTTTTCAAACGAAAAGCCGAGGTGATGAAACAGGATAAATTAAACTGGTATGACGCTGAAATTCCAAGCTTTACGAGTGACAGCAAGCTCTCCTACAACGAGGCAGCGGATATCATTATCACCCAGTTTCACAAGTTCAGTAAAAAACTTGGTGATTTTGCTGAGCGGGCATTTCGTGAAGGCTGGATTGAGGCTGAAAATCGTAAAGGAAAAATGCACGGCGGATTTTGCGCCAACATGACTGTAGCAAAAGAAAGCCGAATTTTCCTTACATATACCGGCAGCTACCAGGATGTTGTGACGATTGCTCATGAGCTTGGCCATGCATACCACAACCATATTTTGCATGATGAACCTGCCTTTGCACAGCAAGTAAGTACGAGTGTTGCTGAAACAGCATCAACTTTTTTAGAAAACCTTGTATTGGATGCAGCGATTGAGCATGCGGCAACGGAGAAGGATAAGCTATCCCTGTTGGAAATGAAAATTTTAAATGGTTTAAAGTATCAGGTAAGCGTGCCTGCGATGTTTTCTTTTGAACAAAAGCTGTATGAAAAAAGGAAGGCCGGTACATTGACAGCAAATGAAATTTCCGATTTGATGGAACAGGAGATGAAGGAAGTTTTCGGGGACATTATGGGTGAAAACAACCGTTATTTATGGGTGACTCTTGCTCACTTTTTTGATACCGAATTAGCATTTTTCAACATTCCATATACGATTGGCTATTTGTTCAGTAATGGAATTTACGCATTGTCAAAGGAGCAGGGCGATCAGTTTCCTGAGCAATATGATGCGCTTTTGCTTGATACAGGAAGAATGACTGTGGAGGAACTGGCACATCACCATTTAGGCAGGGATATTAAAGAAAAAGCATTTTGGAATGAGTCACTTCAGCCTGTTAAAAAGGCAATTGATGAGTACCTGGAATTAACAGAAGAATACGCGGCACAACGCTCCTAATCTAGGGGGCGTTGTTTTTTTGCAAAGAAGTGCGAGCATATGGGCGCATGTATCCGGAACCGAAACCATCAATAACGAATAAAATAGTATTAAATAAAAAAATAAATATTTGAAATTATTTAAATAATGATTGACATTAAAAAAAGTCCTGAACTATAATATAGGTAACAGACATTGTCGACAATCGACAGAATGATGACAAGTAGTAATACACCTATTATCCTTGCAGATTATTACATACACTATTCGATACACTAAATCTATGCTTTTCAAACATTTTCGTGATGATCTATTAATGAAAGATTTATATTTTTAACCGATTAGTAAGCGCTTTCATTTTAAAATTAATTTAATAAGGCACGAAGGGAAGGATGATTTGTGTTAACATTTTCTATTTCTGAGTTTGGGGAAAGATTGCTGAAAACAAAGCAGCGGATGGCTGAAGCAGGTGTGGATATGCTGCTGGTGACTGACCCGGCGAATATGAACTATTTAACCGGTTATGATGCGTGGTCTTTTTATGTTCATCAATTGCTGATTGTGATGATTGATGAGGAGCAGCCGATTTGGGTTGGCCGGAGTCAGGATGCCAACGCGGCTTTACACACGACGTGGCTTGATAAAGAACAAATAATTCCGTATGCAGATCATTATGTGCAGTCAACGATCAGACACCCAATGGATTTTGTATGTGATTTGCTGAAGGAAAGAAAACGTGATAATCAGACGATTGCTGTTGAGATGGATGCGTATTATTTCACGGCTAAAAGTTACATGCGATTAACCCAAAAGATGCCGGATGCAACGTTTAAAGACGGAACAAATCTGGTTAATTGGGTGCGCATTATTAAGTCTGAGCGTGAAATACAATATATAAAACAAGCTGCAAAAATTTCCGAAAAAGCTATGCAGGTTGCGTTTGATACGATAAACGAAGGAGTACGGGAGTGTGACGTTGTTGCTGAAATATCGCATGCGCAAATAAGCGGGACAGAAGATTTTGGCGGCGATTATCCGTCCATCGTTCCTCTTTTGCCGACGGGTGATAAAACATCAGCATCCCATTTGACCTGGACGGATGACAGGTTTAAGCATGGTGACCCTGTCATTATTGAACTTGCCGGATGTTACAAACGTTATCATTCACCACTCGCACGAACAGCGGTAATCGGGATGCCAACAGAGGATATGCAATACGTTTCTGACGTTGTTGTAGAAGGAATTAATACTGCGCTTGATGCTGTCAAACCAGGCATAACATGTGAAGAATTGGAAATGGTCTGGCGGAGGGTTATTGAAAAGAGCGGTATTAAAAAAGAGTCCCGGATGGGGTATTCGATGGGACTTAATTATCCACCGGACTGGGGTGAGCATACGGCAAGTCTCAGACCGGGAGATCGTACGATTTTGGAGCCGAACATGACATTCCATTTGATTCCTGGTATCTGGATGGACAATATGGGTGTTGAAATCAGTGAATCCTTCCGGGTTACGGAAAATGGCTGTGAAATACTTGCTGAGTTTCCTCGTGAGCTGATGATTAAACCGAATATTCGGCTGGCTTAAACTGTTGTACAAAAATAACTAAAAAAATGGAGTGCTGCATTCGTTTCAGCACTCCATTTTCTATTCATTTCGTTAATTTTACTTCGAAGTACCGTTCACCAGTAAAATTTAATTGTTGAAAAATAACACTCCAATTTGTTTTATCTTTCGGAACAATGTACGTCACAGCAAATACTACTTTGCCCGGTTTGTGCATTAGTCCGGATCTCCAGCCGTCATTTTCAAGCGTTGTGTAATCAATAGGATCAATTTTAGCTCTGTGAGTTGTTAGAGTTGCTGTACCAAATTCTCCTTTTTTTCTGTTCGTAACGCTGCTTAGTTTATAGACTGTAGGGGTTAACTCCGTAAATTTCTTCTCAGCAATAAATGTTACCGGTATAGTTAGATATTTCATGTCATCTTCAATGCTATCCTGCTTATGTTCTTCAGGGGTTTCGATTATTTCTCCAATTTTAATAGATACGTGATCAATGTAAGAAATGTTTTCACCTTGCTGGTATGTTTTCCTTACCTTTATCTGATTTTCTTCATTTGCTGCACCATCAGATTTATCACTTTCTGATTTATCCTCTTCTTCTTTTTCCTCATCGTCATCATCTGCTGTAACCGGAGCAACCTCACCTTCTGTTGGATCCGGTGCATTTTCCTGCGTCTGATTTGCCTCCAAATTGTCCTGCATTTCCGGTACCGCCATTGCCATTAATGTCAGAAAGCCCGCAAATAAAACTGCTGCTAATGAACCGATTGCGAATTTGAACCGTTTTTCTGTCCGCTTACTGTTTGTTGCTGCTCCCTGCATTCCCTGATATGGCTGGATATTTACCGCTTTTTGCGCTGGTGCAAATGCTCCAATTAAACCTGTCACTATTGGCACGAACCATGTCAGAAGCAGAAAGCCAATTTGGTCGACGGGAAATGTTTGATACATTTGCCAGATGATGACTAGGGCAATCAGCAAACCAAAAATTCCTGCAATAAACCCGCTGATTAATCCTTCAAGTAAAATAGTTGAGCGAATCGTTCCATGCTTCCAGCCAACCGCTTTTAACAGTGCAAGTTCCGACTGGCGCTCACTAACGTTTTGCCAAATGATTTCTGCTGTAGTCAAAATGGCAATTAGTAACGCTACAGCCATTGCGGCATAATGCATCGGTCCAACCTCAAGGGCGACATATTGACCGAGCCATGTGGTATACATGACACCTTGTAAGCGGAATGTAACAAATAAAAATACTGTCAGCAGGCTTGTTGGAACGGCGATTGCTGCAATTGATAACACGCTCCGTTTCCATTTGGCCAATAATTGATTGAATGCCATCGAAACAAGGGATTTTGTGCGGAAATACCTTTTACCTTTAGAAACTTCTCCTGACTGTATTGTTTCATATGGGGTTATTTTACGTGTTAAAAATGCTGGGATTATGGCACCGAGTAAATAAATCAGCAGCCCGAGCACTCCGATAAGTAATATCCTTAGAACCGAAGTATCGGTATCCTGAGTAATCATGATGAATCCTAAAATAAACCAGCTGACAAGAGAAACAAATATCCCCAAAAGCAGTGCTTCCGTGTAAATCAATTTTGCCAACTTTTGCGGACGCCACCCGGTTGACAATAGGACTGCAAACTCTTTCCGGCGGGCATACATGGAAATCAGGTTTGATGTGAATACATAAACAATTGCAACTAGCACGACACTGCCGACAACCCCAGAAAAGCCAACTTTTGTTTCTTTAAAAATTGCGAATGACGAGCCGAGTTTTACCCAAGGTTGCTGCAGCCAGCCGCTTGATTCCCGTGAATCTGTTTCAGGAACATATGCCAGTGCAGGCTGTGGTGATGATCCAAGCGTGATATCCGTGATAAGTCCAGTCTTATCCTCGATTTCTTTTGCCAATGTTTCCAGACGTTGCTGTGATTCCTCGGACAGGCTGTCAACATTTTTTGCCTTGATTCGGATTGCTGAAATCGGTTTATCACCCATAATTTCTGCTGCCGCTTCAATTGTCGTCAACATGGATGGCGGTTTGGTCAAAAAGCCATATGGACTATTGACCGGCTTCATTTCCGCTGGTGGGTTTACCGGTTTATTTTCAGCATCCAAAACTTGTTGTGCCTTGGATGGGAAATACGTTTCCATTGGCAGTTCATTTAATGGGTCTTTGGAAACATCCAGTTTACCGGGGTCAAATACACCAATATAATTAACGTTAAGCCTTGGCATTTTGCTGAAATCCTGATTTGTCATTTTAACCGGACGATAAGATTCGCTTTGTGGCAGATTAGTGGATTCCGGTACTTGAAATGATTCCACCTGGTATGCGTAAGGCCAACGTTCGGGAAACGGGCTTGAAACTGGTTGGTACGTTGTTGGTGTTGGTTCAAATCCCATAATTATATCTTCGGTGGCAAAACCATCTTTAATATTCCTTTTGAACTTGTCATATGCTTCCTGTGATGAAAAGGAATATGTTTTTCTGTCGGTTGTTTCGATTTGTTCGAGGTACTTTTTCCCACCGTTTTCCTTAACTTTTTCCATCGTCTTTTTTACAACTTCATGGTCTGAGAAAGGTAAATCCAACCGCTCGATAGTAAATGTGGTCGTTTCATCTACAAAAACCTGATTGCTCGCCAAAACTGGCAGGGTTGTTTCTTTCCAGCTTAATTCTTTTCTGGCAGTTGACTTATCATCCTCGGTAAAAAAACGACTTTTTTCAGTTTTAATAACGGATTCATCAAGTCCGACCAACCTGGATTCCGCTTCCGGGTCAATCCCGGCTAAGAGAATATTTGACCCTATGCTCAGCTGCTGTTGGTCAAAATATATAATGCCATAACCTTTTTGCTGGTTCTTGGAATCCCACGGGCCGACGGTGAAATAGCGATCTGGATAATCATCGCTGATGTTCTGTACGCCTGTATCGGTTTCACTGGTCTGTGATAAGCGATAGATACCATTTTTCGTAATGTTAAGGTTATCTTCCATCACCGTAAACGTATTGACATAGCCAATCATCGAAATGGGTGCGGCAATATCAACATTTTCCATAGCTTTGATTTTCTCGTATTGTTCCATGGAAATGCCGCCGGACAACCCGCTCAGGTAATTTGGCTCAAGCAGATCTTTGTCCTCGGTAACACTCCGGCTTCCTTCAGGCCGCACAACGATATCATAGGAAGCGGACCATCTTTTCTCAAGCGAGTCCACAACCGTGGCTTTATTGGCTTCGGAAACACCGACCAAATAACTTAACCCTGCACTTACAATGAGAGCGCCGATTAACAGCAAGATAAAGCGCTCTTTATTACGCCACCAGCTCCTCCAAATAAAGCGGATCATAACTAATCTTCCCCTTCTTTTATTTGAATTGACACAATTTTAACATAAAAATAAAGAATACGGACTGCGTACTGAATTAAAATTCTTATGTACTTCCATAGCAGGGGAAGGGGTTTACGTAATGTGAAATTATCGTTAACATAATTAGGGGATGCTTTTTCGAGTAAAAATTTAAGAGGGGGAATTTTTAGCAATGAGAAAGCTATTATTAGCTTCAGTATTATGTTTTTCTTTCGTTTTACTTGCTGCTTGTGGATCGAATGATGAGGGAAACGAAAGCAGCGGGGAAGGAGAAGGCGGAGACAGCGTTCTTGCCCAGCTTAAAGAAGAAGGTACGGTAACAGTTGGTTTTGCCAATGAAAAACCATATGCATATCAGGAAGATGGAGAATTAAAAGGTGCAGCTGTTGATATTGCCAAAGCCGTATTTGCGGAACTGGGTATTGATAATATGGAAGGACAACTTGCTGAATTTGGACAACTTATCCCTGGCTTAAACGCTGGTAAGTTCGACGTTATTACAGCGGGTATGGCAATCAATCCGGATCGCTGTAAAAACGCTGATTTTGGTGAACCGGAAATGATGTATGGTGAAGGATTGGTTGTTCAGGAAGGAAATCCGTTAGACCTTCACAGTTATGCAGATATTGCAGAAAATCCTGATGCTACCATTGCAATTATGCAAGGTGCAACAGAGAATGAATTTGTTAAATCAGAAGGTGTGAGTGATGATCAGATTCAAAGTGCACCGGACGTTCCGGCAACATTCTCAGCCGTATCATCCGGCCGTGCTGATGCAACAACCGGGACGGGAATGTCACTTAAGAAGGCGCTGGAAACATCAAATGCAGAAAATCTTGAATTAGTTACTGATTTTGAACAGCCTGATGTTGAAGGTGTTCCAAGCTATGGTGCTGCCGCATTCCATAAAGATAATGATGAGTTGCGTAAAGCATATAATGAAAAGCTGGCTGAATTAAAGGCAAGCGATGAATTTGGCAAAATCTTAGAAGCTAATGGATTTAGTGCAGAGACTAATATAGCTCCAGATGATATTACAACTGAAGAAATCTGCAATGGGGAAATTTAATAGTGTTTTAACACAAAGAGCCCGGATCTTTAGATGATCCGGGCTTTGGTATTCATATTGCTCCTTCTCATGCCATCAGGCAAACACATCCTGCAAGTCAGCGTTCAATCCTTCAAATATTTCGGACCGAACCATTTGGCGTGCATTTTTTGAATAGGTTTTACTGTTAATAATATCATTGTTCTCCAGCAAGTAAATCAATACATGTTCATTGATCGTGTCGACAATCCAGTATTCTTTTACGTTGCATTGCTTGTATAACTCAAGCTTCTTCAGCATATCTTTACTTCTGGTGGATGGTGATAAGACTTCGACCACAAGAGTGGGCGTCCCCTTATATTTGCCTTTTTCGTCCAGATTGTCCATGTCACAGATGACAACAATGTCTGGCTGGACCACACAGATGTTGTTTTCCTCCTTAAAGAGAGTTATATCGAAAGGTGATGTTAGCGGAACACAATTTTTCCCTTTAAACCAGTTGTAAAATGGGCCGTGAAGCTCGTGGACCGCATGTTGGTGCTTATACGAAGGGGAGGCTAGGTTATAGACCACGCCGTCAATTAACTCAAACCTTTGTTCCGATTCTTCGGTTAATTCCAGAAATTCTTTATAAGTCACCCAATCACCCGAAGAACGATATTCTGATTGTTGTTCTCTGACAGTATCTGTGTCATGACAGGTCAGGATTCTGGCTACATCTTTTCCGCTTTTCGTTACGATGATTTCCTCGCCCGCATCCGCGAATTTCAAGTATTTTCCGAAATTATTTTGCACTTTGGTTGAAGGTACTTTCATTTTTAATGCACCTCCTTTTAGCTAATATACTTATATCATATCACATTTTAGCTAATATAATCCGTCAAATTCATTTATTAGCTAAATTATAATTGGATTAGTAATGAATCCAGTTAAATTAGAATGAAGTTAAATTGATAATATTTAAAGTTGGGAGGAAGTTGTAGAGGGGTGAACGATGTATATTTTTAATTTAAATGTTGAACTTTGATATAACTTATTAGAACTCGCGCAAGGAGCAGCCCGACTCGTGCGAAATCTGGAGTAACTCGCGCAAGCAGCAGCTCAACTTGCGCGACAACAGCTCAAACTCACGTAAAAAGCGCGAAGCCACGATGAAATGCACAAAATCAAATAAGAGCAGTCTATCGTATCAGTTTTCCTTCCAAACAATCTCATCTACCAAATTAGGCGGCTTCCTCCCACTTAGGGCTTCTTCAAGGTTATGTGCTGCAAGTTCAGACATTTTCAGTTCCGTTTCGTGTGTAGAGGATCCGATATGCGGTGTTGTAACCGTGTTTTTCATTTTGAGCAGCGGGCTGTCCGGATCAAGTGGTTCTTTTTCAAAAACATCAAGCCCGGCTGCGGCAATTTCACCGTTCTGGAGTGCGTTGATTAAGTCCTCTTCCACAACTGTTTTTCCGCGCGATCCGTTAATGAAGATAGCGGATTTTTTCATGAGTTCGAATTCGCGTTTGCCGATAAGTCCCTCTGTTTGTGGGGTGAGTGGTGTGATAAGGCAGACGAAATCGGACTCCTGCAATAATGCATCAAGATCACGATAGCCGGCGTTGAACCTTTCTTCTGCGTCAGGCTTTCTGGAGCGGCTGTGGTATAAAATATTCATATCAAATCCAAAGTGGGCCCGCTGTGCAATTGCGTGGCCGATTCTTCCCATGCCGACAATGCCCAATGTTTTGTGATGGACATTGGTACCAAAGTGTTCAGGTCCGATTGCCTCTGATTGCCATTGACCGTTTTTTACATAGTTGTCCATCTCCGGAATACGTCTGGCTGTGGCAATGACCAGTCCGAATACTATATCTGCGACAGTATCGGTTAAGATGCCCGGTGTATTAGTGGCCATAATATTTCGCTTCTTCATTTCGTTGATATCAAGGTTGTTGTAGCCGACAGATACATTACTGATTATTTTCAGATTGGGAGCCTGGTCGAGCAATTCCTGATCCACCGGAAGCTCCAGTCCGATAATTCCTTCTGTTTCTTTCAAGTGGTCCAAAAACTCTGGATCTTTTTTTGTATCGATATTTTTAAAAAAATGGACATCGTACTTCTTTTTCAAATCCTCCAAAACAGGTGTCTCCACGCGGTTGTAGGCAATAACTTTTTTATTCATTTAAAATACCCCCGTTTCCATTAATGTCGACAAAGTATCTATCTTCAAAATAACCACAGTTCAACGGGAAGTCAATGAAAATAATAAAATATTTAAAATAATCAATTAAGCAATTGACAATCAAAATAATCTGAATTATGATGGACATATAAGGTAATGTCGACAATCGACATAAAACATTATGGCTTAATTAGAGAGGGGCTTTTGCATATGGATGATGACAATTATATTTTGCAAAAACCATTAAGTGAACTGATTGCAGACGAACTGAAACGGAAAATTTGGAATGAAGATATAAAGTTTGGTGAGCGACTGCTGGAAACGGATCTGGCGGAAAGCTTTGATGTCAGCCGAAGCACAATTCGTGAGGCGTTTAAAATTCTGGAAGTGGAAGAATTGGTGATAAGTAAAGCAAGGAAAGGTACGTATGTGACGGATTTTACTGATCAGGATCTGGATGAAATTATTGAATTGCGTTCACTGATTGAATCGCAGGCGTTTACCCAGGCCATTAAACATCTCGAGAAGGAACACTTTGACCACTTACGAAAAATTATGGAGCAGATGAAAGTGATAGCAGATGAAAAAGATTGGAATGGGCTGTTTGATCTTGATATGAAGTTCCATAGTTTTGTAGTTGGTTTGTGCGGCAATTCGCGGATTATCAAGATTTATGATTCATTGCAGGTGCAAATCAGAACGTTCCTGATGCATCTTGACCGGTATTATTCAAGTTATCAGGCATTTTATGATGAGCATAAGGAATTGCTTAAAGCATTGGAGTCCAAAGATGAGCATAAAGTGAATGAGGGAGTGAAGGATCACATCGCATACGTCGAGGCTAATCTGCTTGGTCAACATGCAAAGGCATCAGGATAGAATTAATTATCTTACCGGTTACATTTTAAGTATATAAATTTTTTGGGGAGGTTGAACAAAATGAATAGACAATTTGCAAATGTTCAAACGGAATTACCAGGTCCAAAGGCGAAGGAATTGCTGGATCGGAGACATGATGTTGTTCCACATGGGGTCGGTTATGGGGCACCGACATTTGTGGAATCAGCAAAAGGTGCACTTTTGAATGACGTTGACGGGAACCAATTTATCGATTTTGCCGGTGCAATTGGCTGTATCAATGTGGGGCACAGTCATGATTCAGTTGTAAGCGCTTTACATGACCAGGTTGATAAATATATTCATACCGGATTCAACGTTATGATGTATGATCCGTATATTGAATTTGCTGAGAAAGTTGCGGCGCTGGCACCCGGGTCATCCAAAAAGAAAGTGATGTTTTTAAACAGTGGTGCAGAAGCGGTGGAAAATGCGGTAAAAATTGCCCGCAAATATACGAAACGTCAGGGAGTTGTTTCATTTTCGGGCGGCTTTCACGGACGGACATTGATGACGATGTCGATGACTGGGAAGGTGAAACCGTTTAAATACGAGTATGGGCCGTTTGCGCCGGAGGTTTATCATGCGCCATATCCGTATTATTACCGTCGTCCTGAACAAATGAGTGAAGATGAATATACCGATTATTTACTAAATCAAATCGAGGAATTTTTTATCAGTGAAGTGGATCCGAGTCTTGTCGGGGCATTTGTCATGGAACCGGTTCAGGGAGAAAGCGGATTTATTATCCCGAATAAAAAATTCGTTCAAGGGGTATATGAACTGTGTAAGCAGCATGGCATTTTGTTTATCGCCGACGAAATCCAGACAGGGTTCGGCCGTACCGGAAAATATTTTGCGATGGAACATTTTGGTGTTGAACCGGACTTGACCGTTATTTCCAAATCAATGGCTGCCGGAACGCCAATCAGCGGGGTGATTGGCCGTGAGGAAATTATGGATGGTGCTAAGCCAGGCGAATTAGGCGGTACGTATTGCGGCAGTGTACTCGGGTGCCGGGCAGGGCTCGCCGTTCTGGATATTATGGAAAAAGAAAACCTGAACGAACGTGCTGAAAAGATTGGTAAGCGGGTTATGGAAAGGTTCGGTGAATTTGCTGAGAAATTAGATGTGGTAGGAGAATATCGCGGACTCGGTGCAATGTGTGCACTTGAGCTGGTGAAGGACCGTGAAACGAAAGAACCTGCCAAAGAAATGACGGCACAGGTGTTAAAAGAAGCACGTGAGCGAGGGCTGATCGTCCTGAAATCCGGTGTACATGATAATGTTGTACGGCTGCTCATGCCATTGGTTATCACCGATGAGCAGCTTGAAGAAGGTTTGGATATTCTGGAAGAGGCAGTGGAAGCAGCAGCACTTGTCGGAGCAAAAGGGTAATAGATTTGCAGATTACTATTTATTCAGTAAGAGGCTGGGACATAACAAAAACGTGTAGCAAAAGAAACGATCAATGTACGGATAAAGCGAAGTATATTTCCGGAGCGGTTGTTGAGCACTTATCCAGTAAGTTCGGATATTCCTTTTGATAAAGCACTTTAGTTTCAGCCTCTTATTGCATAACTGCAGCTAAGGATTTCGCCATTAAGCTCTGGCGATAAGCTAATTTTTCTAATCAGATAGGAGTGAACGTGAAATGACTGTATTGAAGATGGAAAATTATTTGATGAATATAAATGGTGAGTGGGTCGGTAAAGATCTTAAGACAAAAGATGTCACGAACCCTGCGAACGGCGAGATTGTCGGGACGGTGCCAAATGGTGGTGAAGCGGAGGCAGAACAGGCGATTGACGCGGCTTTCGAAGCTTTTCAGTCCTGGTCCGAAACAAATGCCCATGAACGTGCCGGATATTTAAAGCGGCTGAATCAGCTTATGCTGGAGAACGAGGAAGAACTGGCACAAATCATGACTCTCGAAATGGGTAAGCCAATCAATGAATCACGCGGTGAAGTGAAATATGCTGCTTCATTCATTGAATGGTTCGCCGAAGAAGGGAAGCGTGTTTACGGTGAAACGATTCCGGCACATAAGGCTGGTAAGCGCCTGCAGGTATGGAAAAAACCTGTCGGGGTTGTCGCTGCGATTACACCGTGGAATTTTCCAGCTGCGATGCTGACACGAAAGATGGGTCCGGCACTTGCTGCAGGCTGTACGGTAATTATGAAGCCTTCTGGTGAAAGCCCATTAACAGCGGTTAAATTAATGGAACTGTGTGAGGAAGCTGGTTTTCCAAAAGGCGTTGTAAACCTGGTAACAGGCTCTTCATCGAAAATTGCCAAAACAATCATGGAAAATAATAAAGTACGCAAAGTTACATTTACCGGTTCAACCGAAGTTGGCAAACTATTAATTAAACAAAGTGCTGAACAGGTGAAAAATGTGTCCCTGGAACTCGGAGGCCATGCACCGCTTGTCGTATTGGATGATGCGAATGTTGACCTGGCAGTTAAAGGAACGGTGGCATCCAAGTTCAGAAATGCCGGGCAGACATGTATATGTGCCAATCGGGTATACGTACAGGCAGGTATTTATGATGAATTTGTTGAGAAGCTTTCCCAAGCGGTAAAAGAATTGAAAGTCGGCGACGGCACTGATGAATCCGTTGATATTGGTCCGCTAATCAATCAGGACGGACTGGATAAGGTGAAACGACATGTTGATGATGCTGTTTCCAAAGGGGCAACGGTTGTATCCGGCGGTGAGCCGATTTCGGATAATGGCGGTGTATTTTATCAGCCAACCGTAGTTAAAGATGTAGATAATTCAATGGTGATAATGCATGAAGAGACATTCGGCCCTGTAACACCTGTTCAGCAAATCGCTTCAGACGAAGAGGCGGTTAAGCTGGCAAATGATACACCGTATGGATTGGCCGCATATGTCTTTACGGAAAATGTTGCAAGAGGCATGAAGCTGATTGAAAAACTTGACTTCGGAATTGTCGGCTGGAACGACGGTGCACCATCAGCAGCACAAGTGCCGTTTGGCGGAATGAAAGAAAGCGGCATCGGCAGAGAAGGCGGACACGAAGGTATCGAAGAATTTGTTGAATCACAATACGTGTCAATTGGCATGGAATAGTGGGGGATTTGTTATGAAGGAATTAATCGAAACGCTTAATGCTCCACAGCCAAGCGGACCGTATTCACAAGGTGTAAAAACAGAGCAACTCATTTTCGTTTCCGGTCAGGATGGTGTAAAGCCATCCGGTGAATCAGTCGGTGATTCGATTGCCGCACAGACTACGGCAAGTCTTGAAAATATTAAAAATATATTGGCAGAAAAAAACGCCGGACTTTCAGATCTTGTATACGTCACATGCCATTTATCCGACCTTCAGGAAGAGACGGTTAAAGAATTTAACAAAGCTTATGCGTCTTATTTGGAGGATGTTGCTGTAAAACCGGCCCGGATAACAATCGGCAGTCAATTGCTGGAGACTAAAGTGGAGATTACGGCGATTGCCTGTGTAAACTGACCCAGAGGAAGGGAGTTATTATCATTGACTCCCTTCTTTTAAGAAGGGGGGTTCGCGAGTGGAGAAGATTACAAATCGGGCACTGCTTGAGCAGGCAGAAGCAATGTCAGAACAGCTTATTGATTGGCGAAGAAGACTTCATTCCTATCCTGAGCTGAGTTTTCAGGAAGTGGAAACATCCAAGTTTGTCGCGCAGGTTTTGGAAAACATACCCGGCATGGAAGTAGAAACCGGGGTCGGTTATCCAACTGCTGTTGTAGGAACACTTTCTTCTGGTTCAGGACCGACAATTGCTGTTAGGGCGGATATGGATGCATTGCCCATTCAGGAAGAAAATGAACATGGATTTAAATCTCAAAATGAAGGTGTTATGCATGCATGTGGACATGATGCGCATACCACCATTGGATTGGGTGTCGCCAGTTTAGTGGGGGAACTTTTCCAACGTGGTGAACTGAATGGTACGGTTAAATTTCTGTTTCAGCCTGCTGAAGAACGAGCTGATGAGGATGGTTCAACAGGTTCACCCTATATGATTCAGGCAGGAGTGTTGGATGATGTTGACTGCGCCATTGCACTTCATATGAGTCCGGAAAATCGGCTTGGTGAGGTCAAGATTCATGATGGGTACAGCATGGCCAATGTTGATATTTTCGAAGCGAATATTCTCGGAACGGGCGGACACGGTGCATATCCGCATCTGGGAACAGACCCTGTATGGATGCTCGGCCCGGTGCTGCAGGCGCTGCATGGCATTGTTGCTCGCCGTGTATCGCCACTTGATTCAGCGGTCATCAGCATTGGAAGTGTTGATGCTGGTTTTGCCGGCAATGTCATCCCTTCTGAGGTACAGATAAAAGGAACAATCCGCAGTTATCAGCCTGATGTTCGGGACCTGCTGCATGATGAATTGGCAAAAGCTTTTTCGATCGTAAAAGGATTTGATGGTGGCTATAAATTAACGATTACACCTGAAGATCCGGCATTAAGGAACGACCCGGCGGTTAATTGGTTATTTAAGGGTGTATTTGCAGATCTTTACCCCGACTATAGAATTGTGGATGAACCGTTTGGACTTGGCGGGGAAGATTTTGCCCATATGACACAGACCGTCCCCGGAGCAATGTTTTTTCTCGGCTGTGCAGTTGGAGATGGTGTTGCCAGAGACTTGCACACCCCGAATTTCGATATAAATGAAGATGTTTTGACGGTCGGGGTGGCTGTCATGGGGGAAACGGTGCGGCGGTTTTTGCAGAATGGGAAATTGCCGGAGAGATAGAAGTTCTGAAGAAAGGTCACTCATCGGTATCATGAGTGCCCGAATGAACTTGGAAGTGCGGAAACCGCTGATGAAAGTTTGTGATTCGCCATTAAACTAAAAACAGCATAAACTCTAAAGAATACAACACAAACCAGTGTGAGAACAGCACAAAACCAAGATTATGCAGCACAAATAACAGCCCAGCACGAAAGGAGGAATAGAATGGCAAAAGAACCGATCACCTTCCGCGATGTCTGGAAAGCAAAAAAGCAGATTTCGTCCATCGTATCCAAAACACCATTGATTTATTCGCCGGCATTATCTGAGTTTTCCGGGTCATCTGTCTATCTAAAACTGGAAAATATGAATGTGAGCGGATCATTCAAAATCAGAGGTGCAGCAAATAAAATTCTAAGTCTGACACCCGAGGAACAGGAACGTGGAGTGACAACCTTTTCCACAGGCAATTTTGGGATGAGTGTTGCTTATGTTGCTAAAAAGCTCGGAATAAACGCAACCATTTGCATTTCCAGCCGTGTGCCCAAAGCAAAAGTGGAAACGCTTCAACAATCAGGAGCACAGATCGAAATTTACGGGGAATCACAGGATGATGCCGAACAGCGCAGTTATCAGTTGGAAAAAGAGCATGGGTTAACTGTTATTCACCCTTTCGATGATCCGTATATCATTGCCGGGCAAGGAACGATTGGTCTGGAGCTATTGGAAGATTTACCTCAAGTGGATACAGTAATCGGCGGGCTTTCCGGTGGCGGTCTGCATTCCGGATTGGGAGTAGCTTTAAAATCGACGGATTCCGGGATTCAAGTAATAGGGGCATCCACAGCGCGTGGTGCCACCATGTACGAAAGTATCAAAAAAGGAAAACCTGTCATTATCGAAGAACAGGATACATTGGCTGATAGTTTACTAGGTGGAATCGGGCTCGACAATAACTATACGTTTGGAATGGTTCAGGAATATGTTGATTCTATTATTTTGCTGAATGAGGAAGAAATCGCTGAGGGAATGGCGTTCATGCTGGATAAACACCGAATGTCGATTGAAGGGGCAGCGGCATCCGGGATTGGTGCCATTTTAAATAACAGAGTCGAGCCAGGTTCGCACGCTGTGATTGTTATCAGTGGTGGCAGCGTGGATACGTCCCTCATATTGGATGTTACTCAAAAATATCAATCTAACTAGTTGATTTTTTAAGGAGGTTTTACGATGAACAAAATGTTGTTTAATGATCAGATAATGGATCGGGATACGCTTGTTGATATTGAGGACCGTGCTTATCAGTTTGGTGATGGAATCTATGAAGTTATCGGCGTTTATAATGGCAAGCCGCTGATGCTTGATGAGCACATGGAGCGGCTGGAAAGGAGTGCGCGGGAAATCCGCCTGACACTTCCTGAATCAACATCAGAGCTTAAACGTAAACTGGAGGAGCTTGTTTCTGTTAACGAATTGGAAGAGGGCATCATTTACATGCAGGTTTCCCGAGGGATTGCATCACGGGAGCATTATTTTCCGGGTGAAAATGTTCAGCCCGTTACCGTGGCATATACACGGGAAGAAGAACGTATGACAGATGTGGAGGATCGGGGTGCAAAGGCTGTCCTTGTTGAGGATATCCGCTGGCTGCGATGTGATATTAAGACGCTTAATCTGCTTCCGAACGCGATGGCAAAACAGGAGGCAGTTGAAAATAATGCGATTGAGGCTATTCTCCATCGTGGTGAAACGGTAACGGAGGCAAGTGCATCAAATGTGTTTATCGTAAAGAATGGTGAACTGTATACTCATCCGGCAAATAACTATATTTTGAATGGTATTACCCGGAAAAAAATAATTCAGCTTTGTGATTCGCTAAATATCAAAGTGAATGAAGAAACGTATTCTGTCGATGACTTGCTTCAGGCAGACGAGGTTTTTGTTTCAGCAACGAAATTGGATGTTGTGCCAATTCTGAATGTAGATGATCATACAATTGCTGATGGTACGCCAGGTGAAGTCACGAAGCGGATTGTAGAAGCATTTCGTTCACTTTATCAGCAGGATGTAAAAAACTGATTTTACAGGGGGAGGGACCGTGTTTTGCTTAAACTACCAACTTTAACTGCGAACAGCCCAACGATTGCTGAAGTAGATTTAGCTGCGTTTAAAGAAAATATCCGGACATTTAAGCAAGTTGCTGCTGATAGTATGCTGATGGCAGTAATTAAAACGAATGCGTATGGGCACGGGACCGTTCCAATTGGCCTGGCAGCTGTTGAAGCCGGAGCAGATCGCCTTGGTGTTACAACCGTTGAAGAAGGCGCTCTGCTTCGGGAAAACGGCATAACGGTGCCTGTTCACATACTGAGTTCCGTTTTGCCTGAGCAGGCTGCAGATATCGTTACATATGACTTAACAGCATCCGTGTCATCAAGAAAACTTGCGAATGATATTAACAACGAGGCAAAAAAACAGCATAAAACCGTACCGGTGAACCTCAAAATAGATACAGGGCTGCATAGGTTTGGCATTGAACCGAAAAAAGCGATCCAATTCTGTGAATCGTGCTATCACTTAACCAGCTTAAACTGGGAAGGCATATATACACATTTCCCCAATTCTGATGAAGGGGACTGGGAACTGACGGAGGAGCAGTTTGCCTTATTTTTGGACACGGTATCGAACCTGAATGATCACGGATATAATTTCCCGATTCGTCATGTCGGGGCTTCAACGATTGCGATTGAACGAAAAGATATGCATCTGGATATGATTAGACCTGGTGCTGCATTATTTGGATATGAGCCTGCATCGCGGCAACGCGATCTGATTTCACTGAGACCGGTCATGACGCTGAAGTCGCGTCTCTTAAGTGTACGAGAGTTACCCCCAAATACGCCGGTTGGTTATGGCGGCAGTTATGTTACCTCATCTCACGAAAAAATCGCCATCGTGCCAATCGGTCACGGTGATGGCTATAAATACGCATTATCAAACAAGGGGGAAATGCTCGTAAACGGAAAGCGGGCGAGAATTGTTGGAACAATTTCCCTGGATCAGACGGTTATTAATGTCACAGGCATCCCGGATGTACGTGCGGGCGACGAGGTTATTGTAATGGGGAGTCAAGGAGGTGATGAGATTTCTGCTAAGGATATAGCCGAATGGATGGAGAGTAATGTCGATGAAGTTCTTTCTAGTCTGATGGAACGAATTCGACGGGTGTATGTTTAGTTTTATAAAAAAACGATAGGGAGATGGGGGAGTACACGCATGGATTTTTTATCGGTCATACCACCGATCGTTGCGGTGGTACTGGCAATTGTAACAAAGCGTGTTTTATTGTCACTGTTTATTAGTATTTGGGTAGGCGGTCTGATTGCTGCCGGAGGTAATCCGTTTGAAGCAGTGGGTGTAACCTTTACATGGATGAAGGACGTAATGGTTGATCCATGGAATGCCAGATTTCTTGTTATGACAGCGTTGCTCGGGACAGGGGCTGCGTTTATGTTTAAGACGGGTGGATCGCAAGGCTTGATTCGGGTTTTGGAAAAGAAATTAACCACAGGAAAAAGAGTTCAGTTTTTAACTTACTTCTTAGGACTTATCATCTTCTTTAACGATTATGTGAACTCTGTAATTGTTGGAAATGCCACCAAAGACATCACCGCAAAAAAGAAAATTTCAAGAGAAAAATTATCCTATGTACTTGACTCGACAGCTGCTCCAATCGCAACAATTGGTCCTGTGTCCGACTGGATTGGATTTCAGGTATCGTTGATTGCCGCAGCTTTTGCAAGTATTGGTATCATGGGTCTGGAACCTTATTTTACATTTTTACAGTCGATTCCGTGGAACTTTTATGCCATTCTTTGTCTCTTGGCAGTACCAATGATTATCGCAGGTAAAGATTTCGGTCCAATGGCAAAAGCGGAAAAAAGGGCACAGGAAACCGGAAAACTGATTCCCGATGGTTCAACACCGTTATCATCGGTTGACCAGGACCTGGGTGAACCGTATCAAAAAGAAGGAAGTGTCTGGAATTTTATTTTGCCGCTTGTCGCATTGATTTCAGTAGGTATCTGGGGCTTATGGTATGTTGGTGGAGGTGCAACAGGCAAGTCGATTATGGATGCGCTTGCTGATACTGATGTATCTATTGCCCTGACATGGGGAGCCTTCGCAATGACGACAGTTGGTTTGATACTTGCATTGATTCAGGGTATGGGATTCAAGCATTGTGAAGAAACCATCCTTGGTGGTATTCGAACGATGCTGCCGGCGCTTATCATCATTATTTTGGCATGGTCGATTGGAACCGTAACATCTGAGCTTGGCACTGCTGAATTTGTTGTTAGTGCAACGGAAAGCTGGATGACCGCAGCACTTTTGCCGTTCCTGATCTTTATCATAGCCATGTTTATATCATTCGCAACAGGTACGTCATGGGGGACCATGTCAATTTTAACGCCAATTGCGATTCCAATGGCATTTACATTTGGTGGTGAGGAACTTATTCCAATTGCAGTTGGGGCAATCTTTGCTGGGGCAATCTTCGGTGATCATGTTTCACCAATTTCTGATACAACTGTAATGGCATCAATTTTTGCAGAATCAGACCACATTGCACACGTTAATACACAAATACCGTACGCACTCGTGCCGGCAGGGATTGCAGGAGCGTTGTATCTGTCATATTCCCTGATTGGCAGCAGTGTAGTACTGCTTATCGTGGGTATCGTTGTTCAATTCTTCCTGCTCCGGTATTTGGGTAACCGGCATGAGAAAAAAGAACTGGAAGAAGCGGAAAGGATTGGCGCATAAATTTTTGGATTAAAAGGAGGCAACTATGAAGCATTTCAATATAGCACTAATACCAGGCGATGGAATCGGTCCGGAAGTCGTGGCAGAAGGTGTAAAAGTATTACAAACAATTGAGGAAATGGACCCAGAAATTTCGTTTTCATTTACAGAGTTTCCGTGGGGCTGTGAGTATTATCTCGAGCATGGGAAAATGATGGATGATGATGGGATTGAAAAGCTGAAAAAATTCGATGCAATTTATCTGGGTGCTGTTGGCTATCCCGGAGTGCCTGATCACATATCGTTATGGGACCTCCTTTTACGGATCCGAAAAGAATTTGATCAGTATGTTAATTTACGACCAGTTACACTGTTAAATCAATCATTAACTCCATTGAAGTCAAAAACGGAAAAGGACATCGATTTTCTTGTTATTCGTGAAAACAGTGAGGGTGAGTATGCAGGTGCAGGTGACTGGTTGTTTAAAGGAAAACCAGAGGAGGTGGTGCTGCAGACAGGTGTATTTTCACGAAAGGGTACAGAGCGAATTATCCGCTATGCATACGAAGAAGCACGCAGGTCGAACAAAACATTGACGAGTATCAGCAAGGGAAATGCTTTAAATTATTCGATGGTATTCTGGGATGAAATTTTTGAAGAAGTGGGGAAAGAATATCCGGATGTTGCGACATATTCCTATCTTGTCGATGCTGCCAGTCTTTATTTTGTAACCGATCCGGAGCGCTTTGAAGTCGTTGTTACCTCAAATTTGTTTGGTGATATCATCACCGACCTTGGTGCCGGAATTACCGGTGGCCTCGGCCTGGCAACAGGGGCCAACGTGAATCCGGAAAAAAAATATCCGTCCATGTTCGAACCTGTTCATGGGTCTGCACCGGATATTGCCGGTGAAGGAATAGCCAACCCGATTGCCGCTATTTGGTCGGTCAGTCAGATGATGGATTTCTTTGGTGAAGAACAGTGGGGAAAAAGAGTTTTGGATGTTGCCAAAGATATGCTTGCGGAAACTGAACTGCTGACACCTGATTTAGGTGGGGATGCTTCGACAGGTGAAGTAGGCGATCGGTTTGTGAAAAGGTTACGAGAGAAAATTTAATATTTACAAGGTACATGTCAGTGAATATTGAATTTCCCGCTCAGGATTTTCGGGATTTCAAGCAGTCATAAAGCAAAATTTCCCGGTTTTCACCTTTTGCATCTATTCGTAAAATGGTATATTGTTAAAGCAAATAATGAGGGGAAGTTTTCTGCATGCAAAAAATACTTGAACGTTTAGATGAACGCACGGGTCGTTTGGAAAAGTCGATGGAGCGTCAAGAGAAAATGATTCAAAACCAGGATAAAACGCTGAATAGTCATCAGCAAATGCTGGAAAACCAAGAAAAAATGATGGTTCAACTTATCGGTATGGTGGGGAAAAATACCGAGGCAATATCCCATTTAACAGACAGACTTTATGGAGTTGATAAAAGAGTTGATGGAATCAATAAAAGGCTTGATGGGATGGACCTGAGATTTGAAGGGATAGATAAAAAACTGGATAAGATGGATCAGAGGTTTGATAAAGTAGACAACAGAATCGATAAAATGGAAAAATAGATGATATCGGATATGCCATGCAGGGGATGAACAAGCGCATTTTTCGTGCAGAAGGTGACATTGAACGAATAGCGAACCAATAGTGAAGCATAGCGGAAATTAATTCAGGCCGACCCAAAAGACTGCCATTAGGCTTTTTGAGTCGGCCTTTTTCTACTATCTCCCTTTATACCCTTTCCGGAAAATCTCCTGAACGCCATGAACGGTTACATATGCGTCCGGATCAATATTTAGGATAATTTTTCGGAATGGAACAATTTCATACCTGTTAATCACAAGATACAGCACTTCACGCTGTGATCTGGTATAGCCGCCACGCCCTTCCAAAACAGTAATTCCACGGGCCATCTTTTTGGTTACCGCCTCAAGGACTTCATCAGGATGCTTGGAAATAATCATGACTGCTGTCCGTTCATTGGCACCTTCCACAACCACATCAATAACTTTTGCACCAACATAAACGGATATCAGCGTGTACATTGCTTTTTCCTGCCCGATAATAAAGGAAGAAGCTGCGATAACTGCAATATCAATAATCAGCATTCCTTTTCCAATTGTCCATCCGAGCAATTGGTTGCCAAGCCGTGCAAGGATTGCTGAACCGCCTGATGTTCCACCAGAACGGAAAATCAGTCCAAGACCAAGCCCGACTGACAGCCCAGCGAACAGTGCTGCCAACAATGTATCATCATTAATTTCATTGCCCCAGCCTACCGTTATATGTAAAAACAATGAAGAAAATAAAATAGCAATTAGTGTATAGATCGTGACCCGCTTATCAAAAAACTTGTAACCGACTGCCACAAGTGAAGTGTTAAGGACAAAGTTTACTACACCTGGAGACCAGTCAAATAAGTAATATGTAACAATGGTAATACCGATTACACCGCCCTCAGATAACCGGTTAGGAATGGCAAAGTAATTGACCCCAATTGCAAAAATAAATGAACCGACAACAATCATCAATATATCTTTCACCGTTTTATTCACCGGTCCCCACCTCCTTAGTAATATATTACCTTAAGCTGATATTATAAAAACATTATATGATAGAATCAAGTTATTAAAATATTAAAGGGTGGGGTGATTGTTTGAAAGTAGCTGTAAATTATTCTCCGGCGGTTGAACGGTTAGTAAAGGAGTCATTGATTGAAATTGATTATTATAAATGTCCCGATTTTAGCAAGGATTTAATATTTCAGGCGGAACAGTCGAAAGCCAGTTATGTTCACTTTGCGTTAAATGCCGGAAGCAATCGTATGGAAAATGTTAATTGGGAACATATTGAAGACTTGAGAGTACATACACAAACACCTTTCTTCAATGTACATGCGGTTGCATTTGCCAGGGATTATCCTGGCGTAGACATTTTTACTGCTGACACGAAACATATTCACAAGATGGTAGATTACACAGTTCGTGATATTGAAATTGTTGCTGAAAGAGCAGGCGCTGAAAATGTAATCGTTGAGAACGTCATATGCAGAGGTAAAGGTGAAAATATGATGCAGCCTATTATCGATCCGAAAGTCATTCGTGAAATTGTTGAAAAGACAGGGTGCGGTTTTTTGCTTGATACGGCACATGCCCGAATGACATCGATGTGTCTTGGTATGGATGTAAAAGAATATATTTCACAATTTCCGCTTGATCACCTGAAAGAACTGCATATTACCGGTATTCAAGCCGATGAAAACGGCCGTCTGCGTGACAGTATGCCTATGACTAAAGCAGATTGGGATTTGGCTTCATGGGCAATTCAGCGAATAAAGGACGGAGATTGGCCGGAACCGTGGGCAGCAGCGCTGGAATATGGTGGTGTAGGTCCAAAATTTGAATGGCGGACAGATGAAGCGGTACTGGAAAAACAGGTCCCTATTCTTTATGAAATGGTCCGATGAATCAAAAGGGAAAATAAATAAGGCCGGTTATCATTTGTTTATTGAACGATAACCGGCTTTATTTTAATGAAACGGAGGAGGTGGGATTCGAACCCACGCGGCGCTCACACGCCCTAACGCATTTCGAGTGCGTCCCCTTCAGCCGGGCTTGGGTACTCCTCCATATTGTAAATGGTGCTGGTGAGAGGACTTGAACCTCCAACCTCATCATTACGAGTGATGCGCACTACCGATTGTGCTACACCAGCAAAGAATATCCATTAGAAATAATACTCCTATTTTATTTTTTCTTCAAGTGTTGAAGGCCGGTTTTTTGTTCTTCTCTGACCAGTGAATTATTGGAAATTACCTCAGAAATAATTTCATATGAAAATAGATTCAATTATTAGTACCATATCCCTAAAAAAATGTTTATTTTTGTCGATATAAATAGAAAGAAATAGATTTAGACAAACAGAGGGGAAAACGAGATGTTAAAAAAATTCAAGTCCAGGCCTAAACCTAGGCAAAAGAAACAGCAAAAGCCAAAATTTAAGTTCAAGTCCAGGTTTAATGTTAAAAATTTATCAATCGGCAAGAAATACGGATTTATTTTAATTATAATTTTTATTCTTTTTGGTGCTTCAACCGGTGTTGCATCCTGGTTAATTATGGATATAGGTGATAATGTAGATGCACTGGAGCGCCGCGGTGACCGGGCGGTTAATATTACGGAAATGGGTTCACTGACGCGGTCAAAAGGTATTCGCATTGTTGAATATTTTCAAGATCAGGATCCTGAACTCGTAAAAGAATATCAGGCCCGCAGTGAGCAATTTGATAAACTGGAAGCTCAGCTCAGTGACAAAATGGATACGGAAGAGCAGCAGAAGTTATTTAATGCATTTGTTGAGAATGATCAACTGATGGATAAGATGTTCGAACAACGAATCGTCAATGCAATTGAGAATGGTGATGAGCGAACTGCTGCCCATTTTGTGGATCAGGCAAATAAACTGCGAGCGGAAACAGTTGATTATTTGGAAAGCCTGCGCACGATAGTTAATGAAGAACGTGAAGCGGCAATTGCACAGACGCATCAAAGTCAGCAACTGACATTCATTATTCAGGTTGCATCTTTGGCAGTTGCCATGATAACCGGTGGATTACTGGTTTACTTTACCAGCCGCAGAGTTACTCGAAACTTGAACCGGGTAGTTGAAGTGAGCAATCAGATTGCCGATGGAGATCTGTCTGCTAAAACGATTGAATATAACGGAAATGATGAAATTGGTGACCTTTCTTCTGCAGTAAATACGATGAGTGCAAATCTTCGTAACGTTATTCAGCAGGTTGCTAATGTATCTGAATCGGTAAATAGTCAGAGTGAAGAACTGACACAGTCGGCTAATGAAGTTAAATCTGGTTCGGAACAAATTGCTACAACGATGCAGGAGTTGTCTTCCGGATCTGAGACACAGGCAAACAGTGCAAGTGATTTATCTTCAACCATGGCATCATTCTCCGATAAAGCGCAGGGTGCAAATGAAAATGGCGAACGGATTCAGCAGGCGTCCAATGAAGTATTAGTAATGACAAACAAAGGCAGCAAGCTGATGGAATCATCCACACAACAAATGACAAAGATTGATCAAATTGTAAAAGAAGCGGTTAAAAAAGTGGAAGGATTGGATTCCCAATCACAGGAAATATCCAAGCTGGTTTCGGTTATCAGGGATATTGCCGATCAAACAAATCTCCTTGCCTTGAATGCGGCGATTGAAGCAGCGCGTGCAGGTGAACATGGGAAAGGATTTGCAGTGGTTGCCGATGAGGTCAGAAAGCTTGCTGAACAGGTATCTGTATCTGTAACAGATATAACAGATATTGTAGCAAGTATCCAAAATGAGTCCAGTGCAGTTGCTGATTCACTGCAGGGTGGCTACCATGAGGTGGAACAGGGTACGGAACAGATCAGATCAACTAGTGAGACGTTTAACGATATTGATACTGCTGTTAAAGAGATGGTTGACCGTATAAATACCGTATCTGAAAACTTGTCCGAGATTGCTGCAAGCAGTCAGGAAATGAATGGTTCAATTGAGGAAATCGCGTCTATTTCCGAGGAATCTGCTGCAGGAGTTGAGCAAACTTCGGCATCAGCTCAACAAACCAGCAGTTCCATGGAGGAAGTTGCGGCAAGTTCCGAGGACCTTGCTAAACTGGCTGAGGAATTAAATGGTTTAGTAAGACGGTTTAAGCTTTAAGGAACAGTTTTCATAAACTGCGAACTAAAATTGTGTGCAATAACACCGCTGCGGAAATACACTTCGCTTTCCGGGGGCGGCTGATGAGCCCTCTTCGTGCTAACGCACTCAGCGGTCTCACCTAGGCCTTTCCTCCCCCAGGAGTCTCAGCGTATTTCCTCCGCTAAAATTGCTTGATATATCCCGATAGTTTGCAATGTATTTTCTGGTGGTTGAAAGCAAGATTTTTAAATCAACTAAAACCAGCAGCTGGAATATGCGAGACTCCTCGAAAAAGAAAAGCACTTTTTCTTCGTGCGATGTATCGCTGACGTAGCCTTCCTTGTCCTGTGGGAAGTACAAGTTAGGCGAGACCCCGCAGGCGAGGTACGAGCTGAGGAGGGCTCGGCACTTGCCCACGGCTAAGAAGACACTGCGAAAATGAACTTTTGAACAGATGTCGCCTTGGTACCCGGAGGTGTGAAAGCGAGTGTATTCAAGCTGCGGGGTATTAGTACCTCACTAAGTGATATTTATTGGATTTAGTTCGCAATTTATATTAACTACGAGGTTAACGAGCAACAAAACTTATTAAAAGAGCCAAGTAAAAACAGATAGCCCGCTAAATATTAGCGGGCTATCTGTTTTATCATTCATTATTTCGTGCAATAGCCCTGTCTCCAAGCCCGATGATTGTCATATCGTCCATTGGCGGGTTGTGAATACCTGCTCGAACATCACGGTAATAGCGCTGCAATGGATTTTTATTGGATAGACTGCGCGCACCCGCCACTCGCATTGCCAGGTCGACAATCTCCACTGCCTGGTTTACAACGGATAGTTTGGCTGCGCCGAGTTCTGTTTTCATCATGTCACGTTCTTCCTTGCTGCTGGCATCCCATTTCTGAGCAACTCCATACAGAAAGTGGGTACTTTGCATGACGCGCAGTTCCATTTCGCCGATTTTTTCCTTAACATTCGGCAGTTCGGAAATAGTGCCTTTGATGCTGTTTGGAGAATAGTTTGCAGCGAAATTAACGGCATATTCCTGTGCGGCACGGGCTATTCCGAGATAGCATGCCGGGATATGCAACAACCATCCGGCAGCCGGTTTTTTTCCAGGTGTCAGATACCCGACAAGGTCATCTTCTGCCACATGAACATTTTCCAGTACAAGATCATGACTTCCAGTTGCTTTCATCGCAATTGAATCCCATGTTTCTTCTACCTTTACACCTTCATGTTCACGTTTAACCAGAAAATTTCCTACTTGATCTGTCTCGTCAATCGAAGCACTTACAACAAAATAAGATAAGATTGGTGCCATGGTTGTGAAGGTTTTTCTGCCGGTGATAACCCATTCATTACCGGATTTTTTTGCCAAAGTTTCTGGTTTGCCGCCTCGTGTGGGACTTCCTGTTGCCGGTTCGGTTGCAGCGTTGTTCAAAAGTGCACCGGTTTTAATGACATAGTTCACAACGTCCTGGTATTTTTCATCATCCCAGCTGTTGTTTTCACCGGTATGTTTGATGATTCCCATGTGCCAACCAATCGACAGAGCAGTTGCGCCATCTGCCTTTGCAATCGTTTCCTGATGCCGGAGCATTTCATATAACGAAATACCAAGCCCGCCATATTTTTCGGGAATGGTCATTGCCGGATAGCCGATTTCTTTCAGCTCTTTAAAATTTTCAAATGGAAACGTACCATTTTCATCGTGTTCCGGCGCTCTATCGGTAAAGGGTTTTACCGTTTTTTCCATTAATCCTATTCGCTCTTCCATAGAATTCAAGTCTGCCAGTTTCATTTTATTCCTCCTATTATTTCTGACTAATTTAGTCGGATTTATTTTTATTATTTCATTTAGGTTCTGAAAGTTCAAGATTTTAGAATGTCAATAATATTTTCGCATTCCGAGAATAAAATGAGACTAAAAGAAACTAAAGGAGCGGGGATCTTGAGATGAACAATGCTGGTGTAAGTATACCGATAAATTCAAGTACGCTTTTAAGAGTTTTACAGGAAAAGTTTGTGCGTCATCATTCAATCAAAGATTTAAATTTGGCGATACAAAACGATTGTATACGAATAAGCGGCATCACTGGTAAGCCGTTGCCCCGCATTTATGTTGAAGTAAAGGTAAGGCCGTCAGATGTGTATAATCGATTGCTGTTTTTTAAGATTGATAGTATGAAGCCGATTAATGCAGGGTGGCTGAAACGGAAAATATTCAACAGACCTCCTTATATGAAATATGACAGGGACATGGCAATTATTAATCTCGACAGTATTGAAAAGGTAAAGGCTGTACCCTTTGGAAATATTCAGGAAATCAGTATTAAAGAGCAAAAAGTATGGGTCAGGCTGGGATTGTAACCATACACCGCACCTGGGGGGATTTGATGAAGAAACTTGTACTGGTGGTAATTGTTGCAGGTATTGGGATAGCAATTTACTTCATGATACATGAATCCCCGGAGGAACAGGCTGTTGAAACGGTTGATATATTTTATAAATTTGAACAGGATGGGGATTTCTCCGATTCCTGGTCGATGTTTCATCCGTTTATGAAGGAAAAATTCGATAAAGGTCATTATATACAGGATCGTGCACATGTGTTTATGAATCACTTTGGTGTTACTTCATTTACATATACGGTCGGCGAATCTACCAAAATCCAAAACTGGAAAATGGAAAAAGGTGCTGAGACTATAGGTGTTGTCTACAAGGTTTCGGTATCACAGGTTTTTAAAGGCAAATATGGTAACTTTACTCTCACTCAGGATGTTTTTGTAACTAAGGTAGATGAAGAGTGGAAGGTGTTATGGAATTATAAGAAATAGGTTCAGTATTAAATCAAGAGATAGGTTGTCATTATCGTTTTCATATATATAATCGTCTGTGATAAAAAAAAGTGGCATGAACTTTTTAAAAAATCATGCCACTTTTTCTATTCCTCGTTCGATTGTAATAGTAAGAAGGGTTATTGCTGCACTTTATACAAATAAATTTTCCATGGGGACATGTTGTTCGTAAAGGACCGCTCATATTCCAGACTGTTTTCCTCATTATTTTTAATCGGCAGTGCTGACAGGACATAGTCTCCACCCAAATCAGTAAGGGCCTCTGTGTTGATATTAAGGTTATCCAAAACTTCATCACTGTGTTTTGAGAAGAGGTATTCTTTGCCGAGTTCTGCGGCATACATGTATAAGCGTCCGCCCCAGGTATCGTAGTAGTTCTCAAGTGTCTCGTTTTTCGCAAGCTCGGGGGCGATGATTTCCCTGAATTTATCCTTATATTCCAATGGAAAACTGTTGTTGTATGTGTCGAGCGTATAAAACCCATTATACTGCGCGATGGTCGGGTGCATGGCGATGCTGACAACACGGTACTCTGATTGCTCCTTGCCGATGTAGTTTTCAATCGAGTTAAATAGCTCCACCGAATAAAATTCCGCGAATGTCGGAGTTCCGATTCGGCTGTATTTGACTTCCTCATTTAATGGAATCATTAAACTGCACTGTACCAGGATTAAGACAACAACCAAGGCTTTGCCAAAGCGAAGATGCCGCCAAAAAATAACTAAAGCCAGTGCAAAACATATATACCAGACCGCCGGATCGAGAAAGTGAATCCGGCTGAAGTTAAATGTATTGAGTATCATGAATTCATCTTTCAGCACACGCCAGCCTTCCCAGTACCAGAATGCATACCAGAGTGAAATAGCGGCATTGAATAAAAATAAGCTGAGCAATAATTTTGGTCTCAGATTCCGATAGGCTGCCACCAGAAAGGCGACACCGATAACGGGAATGATTATTTTCGTGTGCACCGCCATGTCGTGTGTATGACCATTGAGGAAGTTATCGACAAACAGCTGGAATGTTTCTGGCAGACTATTATGCCCAAGATCGAGTGCTTCCCGGTGCGAAGTGAAGCCGTCACTGAGAAACATGGAATATAACAGCAGGTAATTTTTTGCCAGGTACATTCCCGTCATCACGGCAATTGCGGTAAAAAAGGCCCAGTTAACCTGTTTGAAGCGAATCCAGTCTATCAGCCACAGCAAGCCCATCAGTCCAAGGAAAAACACAAATGTCAAAATAAAGTTGGAGAAGAATGGAAATAATAATAAAATCAGCCAATAGCGTTTTTTCATATTAAAGCGATGCTTACGAATCAGTAAAAATATATGCAAGGCAAGCGGAAGTCCTGCTATCGATAATAGTCCGGACGGCCAATACGGTAATAGCGCAAACCCAAGCGCTGAACCCGCCTTAATCAGCGGTGAGTTAATCCATCTCCCCAGCAGAAGGTACATCCCGAAAAAGGCTGTAAACCGCATAATGGTTTGCCCGATTGTATAGGCGGTCATTGGTTCAAACAGAACGTACAGCCATACCATGACATCAAGTGGAGCGGCAAGTGTGCTCCTTGGCAGACCATTAATGACGTTTGGCAATGTCCCAAGTGAAAAAAACTGACCACTTTCTGCAAGCAGTTTATACCAGACAATGTTGGAATCCAGATTGTCATGAACACGGATGTGGGTATCTTCGCCCAAAATATAGTAGGGCAGCAGGTATCCGACAATAGCCAGGCAGGCGATAATTATGAATTTATGCTTTGAAAAAGTCGTGAACAGCTTTGACCACATGATTGACTTCCTCTTCCCCCATTCCAAAATATAATGGCAACCGGACTATTTTTTCACTTTCAGATGTTGTGTTATGATCTGCGCCAATAAAAGCCCCGAACTTTTTTCCTGCATGTGACGAATGCAGAGGAACGTAATGTGTTACGGCCATGATGCCGCGGTCATTCAGATAGTCAATAATCTCCTGCTGCCGGGTTGTTTTTATATAAAACATGTGTGCATTATGCTCACAGTATAATGGAATATATGGAACCGAGATGTCCTCAAGTGTATGAAGGTTTTGATAATATTGATTCCACGTGTGCATTCGGTCATCATTAATGTGATCAGCGTTTTCCAGCTGCACGTGCAGGTATGCCGCACTTAAATCGTTCAGCAAAAATGATGAGCCGACATCACGCCATGTATATTTATCAACTGTACCACGATGAAATTGGTTCCGGTTTGTTCCTTTTTCCTGTAAAATTTCGGCACGTTCAATGGATTCGGGGTGGTTGATAATTAGTGCACCACCTTCTCCGCACGTATGATTTTTCGTTTCGTGAAAGCTGATCGTACTGAAATGACCGATGGTGCCAAGCTGTTTTCCTTTATATGTGCTCAATAACGCCTGGGCTGCATCTTCTATAACCCAAAGCCCATAGCGGTCAGCGATGTCCATGATTGCGTCCATGTCACAGGACACACCGGCATAATGAACAACGACAATTGCCTTTGTCCGTTCTGTAACAGCTGCTTCCACAGCAGCTGCTGAGATGTTCATCGTTTCTTTCTCGGTATCAACAAAACGGATGGATGCTTCTCGTAATGCAAAGGCATTTGCGGTCGAAACAAAGGTATAGGATGGCATGATGACTTCATCACCAGCATCCACTTCCGTCAACAGTGCAGTCATTTCAAGTGCCGCTGTACAGGAGGGCGTCAAAATAGCTTTTTCACAACCCAGCCGCTCTTCCATCCAGTCGGTACAATACTCGCCAAAAGGTCCATTGCCGGAGAGCTTCGAATATGCGATTGCCTCCTGCATTGCTGATGCTTCCTCACCAATTACACACGGTTTGTTAAATGGAATCATTTCTCTCACCTCACTTTATAATGATTGGCTTGTGACAACAATTCCCGCCACGATCAGTGCCAATCCCACCATTTTCTGAACTGTTACCGGATCATGGAACAAAAAGACTGACAGCAGAAATACCAGAACGAATGATAAACTCATGAAAGGATAGGCATAGCTGATGTTAAATTTCGTCATTGCTGCCATCCAAAAAAGGGATGCGACAAATGCCGAAAGAAAGCCTGACAGGATCCACGGATTAAATAGTAACTGAATCAGGAACACAAATTTTTCTGTCCATGCTGACGGGAGGTTTCCCTGCTGGTCAATTTTCCATTTCAGCACCAGCTGTCCGTAAACGGTAAAAAATATCGTTCCGAAAATGTAGAAATATCCCATGGCTACACGCCCGGACCGGTCAGTTTGTGATACACATCAACGGTATTTTTCAAGCGGAATCCGAGGGAGTAAAACAGGTTCAATGAAGCGACATTTGCCGCTGAAATTGATGTTCTAAGCTCACTGTAGCCTAGTTTAAACTGCTCGGCACATCCCTGACTGGTGTATGCCTTTGCCAGTCCTCTGCTCCGGTATTCCTCTTTGATTCCAAGGAGGAGGACTTTGTCATTTTCGTATGCGAAAAAACCAGCTGTATCCCCTTCATACATGAGTGCAAAAATCAAATTCTTTTCCTGCAGATCTTTTACCCAATTCCTATAACGCAGATCAGCCAGGTTATTTGGTATATTAAAATCACGGTGGAAGCGGCCGTGAATGAATGCTTCTTCTGCAATCCGATTTATTTCTGATGGCTCATAATCATTTGAAATCGATATGCCCTCTTTATTAAATACCTGTAAATTTTCCTTTTTACACTCCGGTTCGATTAACGTGTCCATGTAGTAAAACCCGTGATTGAGAAGGAGTTCCGGATTTTCCAGCGGTTGGACCTTTATGGTGTAATGACCATCGTATTTATTGGTTTCCTTTAGTGCCTCTTCCGTCGGGGAAAGTACTTCATAGGTGTCGATGTTAAAATTGCGTTTATCCCATGGCGTTTCCCGTAAAAATTCCATTCTATCAACTCCGTTCATCCGTATCTTCTGTCGTTTCACGAATCAAATAAAGCGGTCTTGCCTTTGTCTCGTTAAATACCTTTCCTAAATAAAGACCAAGAACACCAAAATTAAAGAAAATCAGACCGCCGATAAAATAGATGGAGACCATGACACTGGTCCACCCCTGAACAGGCTCGGCAAGGAAAAAGTACCTGCCAAATAAATAGATTCCGTAAAGAAAGGAAACCAGTGATACTAAAAAGCCGAACTGAATCGATAAGCGTAACGGCTTATTGGATTGGGAAATGATTGCATCCGTTGCCAGGGTAATCAATTTTTTAAAATTATAGGATGTTTCCCCCTGTTTTCTGGAGTTATGTTCTACTTGAACAGTGCCGGTTTTGAAGCCCATCCATTGAATAAAAAGCGGGAAGAAGCGGTTCTGTTCACGCATCTTCCGGAAACTGTCAACCACTTTTTTGGAACTGATGCTGAAGTTGGCAATGGTGTGGTCTGAGGTGCGTCCGGTCAGATAATCGTAGACACGGTAAAAAAGCTTCGAGGTTTTTCGTTTAAACCAGTTATCCTGCCGTTCAACTCGGTTTCCAAAAACAACTTCATATCCTTCCTGCGCTTTTTCATATAACGTTTGGATTTCTTCCGGCTTATCCTGTAAATCACAGTCCATGACAACAATCCAGTCACCGGCAGTATGGTCAAGACCGGCAGTAATTGCGTAATGCTGACCGAAGTTCCTGGCCAGATCAATTCCTCTGATCCGGGAATCTTGTTCATTTAGGTGTTTGATAGTGTCCCAGGCATTGTCCGGGCTCGCATCATTAATTAAAAGTATTTCATATAGGGCTGAGATTTTTTCAATCGTATGTTTTACACGGGTGCAAAGCTCAACCAAGCATGTTTCACACCCGTAGACAGGAATGACAACCGAAATCATTGGGTAACTTTTTCCCATTGGTTCACATACCATTCAACCGTGTTTTTTAATCCTGCTTCCAATTCCACAACCGGCTCCCAGCCCAATTCAGTTTTCAGCTTTGTATCATCAACCGCATATCGGCGGTCATGACCAAGGCGATCTTCCGTAAACATAACCAATTCTTTATAGCTGTGGTATCCGGGTATCAGATGGTCCAGAATATCACAGACTGTCATGGCGATTTCGATATTTCGCTTTTCATTTCCACCGCCAACGTTGTAAGTCTCCATTGGTTCTGACTGATGAAAAATACAATCCAGTGCCCGGCAATGATCCCCGACGTAAAGCCAATCACGGACATTTTTGCCATCACCATAAATCGGGATTGGCTGATCCTGCAGCGCTTTAGAAATAATGGTAGGAATGAGCTTTTCCTCGTGTTGTCCGGGACCGTAATTGTTGGAACTGCTGGAAATAATGACATTCATTCCATATGTGTGGCCAAAACTTTTTACGAGCATGTTGGCACCTGCCTTTGATGCACTGTATGGGTTACGCGGGTCATATGGGGTTTGTTCATGAAATTTTCCGTCCGCGCCGAGTGTGCCGTACACTTCATCCGTTGAAATATGATGAAACCGTCTTGTTGCAAGTTCACCTTTCTTCTCCCATGATTCACGGGCGGCCTGAAGCAGATTGGCGGTTCCGGTTACATTCGAATCAATGAAGGAAGATGCATTTTCGATTGACCTGTCAACGTGCGACTCGGCAGCGAAATGAATGACACCATCAATATCGTAATCTGAAAAAATATCATTTACGACTGTATCATCAGCAAGGTCACCTTGAATAAAATGGTAGTTTTCGAGATGTTCAACGTTACGTAACTTATCAGTCGATCCGGCATATGTCAGCTTATCAACGTTGACGAGCTGATATTCCGGGTACTTTTTTATAAAATGTTTAATGAAGTTGGAGCCGATAAATCCGGCACCACCTGTTACAAGGATTGTTTTATTCATGTTCAACCAGTCCCAACGTTGGATTTTGATCAATCGCATCCCAATACTGCTCGGTATGTTTCCGGTTGGCAATTTCCAGGAGGTATTTTCCGTAATCGTTCTTTTCCATGGCTTTTCCTTTCTCAAATAATGCTTCCCGGGAAATGTATCCCATGTAATAGGCGATTTCCTCCAGACAGGCAAGCTTGAACCCCTGACGCTGCTGGGTGATTTTAACAAATTCGGATGCTTCGAAAAGTGATTCATGTGTGCCGGCATCCATCCAGGCAAAGCCTCTGCCCAATAACTCAACATCCAGTTTATTTTTATTTAAATACCGTTTATTTAAATCAGTGATCTCCAGTTCGCCCCGATCCGAGTAAGGAAGTTGTTTGGCATACCTTACCGCGTGGTAATCATAAATATATAAGCCTGTTGCGGCAAAATCGGATTTCGGTTCTTCTGGTTTTTCTTCCAGGGAAACTACTTTTTGGTTGCGGTCAAACCCGACGACCCCGAATCGTTCGGGATCTTTCACCCGACATCCGAAAATGGTTGCGTGACGATGGTTTTCAAGGGCTTTTCTAAATAGCGTCGTAAACCCCTGACCGTAAAAAATATTATCTCCAAGTATCAGGGTGACATCGTCTTTGCCAATAAAATATTCAGCAAGGATAAACGCTTCAGGAATGCCGTTTGGTTCACGCTGCTCCATATATGCCAGGTTGATACCCAGGTGGCTGCCATCACCAAGCAGTTCCTCGAATCTCGGTTTATCTTCAGGCGTGCTGATTATCAAAATATCTTTGATGCCGCCTAGCATGAGAACAGAAAGCGGGTAATAAATCATCGGTTTATCAAAGACTGCAAGCAGATGTTTATTGATACTGTCAGTGCTTGGTGACAGTCTCGTTCCGCTCCCGCCGGCGAGTATTATACCTTTCATCGGAATCACCTCTTCGTCGTATTGGTTATAAACTTGTTCTTGTTAGACATATATCCGAATTGGTAATGTAATAATCTTACATTTTGGTTGCGATTTTATTACATTGGTGATTTTTTTACGGCAGTTTTCCATAAACTGTGAACCAAGTTTAGATTTATTACTAAAACTCGCCCCTTTACCACTGCCCAGGGCCATGCAGAAGATTACGAAGACACGCCCTCAGTCTTCTTAAGAAAATCACACTTCGAGGTTATGAGTGACCTAACAAGCGAAAAAAATCCGGTAAAGGGCACACATCGAGGTTATGAGTGACCTAACAAGCGAAAAAATTCCTGTGAGGGTCACTCATCGAGGTTATGAGTGACCTAACAAGCGTAAAAATTCTGATGAAGGTCACTCATCGAAGGAATGAACGAACAAACGTGGACAAGCATTTCCTGATGTACAAACCGGGAGGGATCGGAACAGACCTTGGGAATGAAGTTAGTTCGCATTTCATGTCAAATACGAAATAAGGGGCGTCAAAATATACTAGAACAGTATTTTATATAAAAATCATTGAAAGTGGATCCTCATCTGGTATTCTCATATTCCTATTTAAAAGTTTCATTGAATAGGGTATAGTAAGAGAAAATATTCGGGAGGGTTTGGATGTCCCAGAAAATTGCTGTGTTGGTATTGCATGGAGCGGGAACACCTGATAGGAGCTTTGCCGATAAAATGATTGAGCGGATTTCGAAGAGGTTTGTGAAAGCTACAGGAGTTGAGCGTGCAGAACTGGAGTTTGAACCTGTATTCTGGTCAGCGGTGTTTGAGGGGGAACAGGAGGAACTTTGGGGAAATCTTCAGCGTGACGCGGATCTGGATTTCGTCAGGCTGCGTCGGTTTGTGATTGAATTTTTATCTGATGCGGTAGCATATCAGCCGACAAATACAGGTGGGCAGAATTATGATAAAGTCCATACGCTTGTTGCCAAATCAATCCGGAAATTAAAAGAACGGGCAGGGCATAAAGCACCGCTCTGTGTAATAAGTCATAGTCTTGGTTCCGTCGTTGCGAGCAATTATTTTTATGATTTACAGTTCAGACGGGAAAATATTGGAGTTGAGACAAGAAAGTGCACCAACCAGACACCGATTGAGCAATGTGAGACATTAGCATTATTTTATACACTGGGAAGTCCGATGGCATTATGGTCGATGCGGTACATTGATTTTGGCTCACCAATTGCCGTTCCTGCACCGGGAGTTGAGCGACTTTATCCGGGCATCAGTGGAGAGTGGCTGAATTTTTATGATAAGGATGATGTTCTGGCATATCCGCTGAAAGGGCTGAATGATGCATATAATCGTGCTGTGACGAAGGATGTGGGAGTTAATGCCGGTGGTCTTTTAACAAGCTGGAACCCGCTTTCTCATATGAAATATGATACGGATGACGCGGTAATTGAATCGATTGTTTACGGACTTGTTAACGTTTGGAAAGTGGTTAACGGCGCAAAAAAATAGCACCAGGTCATTAGCAGGACTTTTGTCGGTATGTGGCGAATTTAATACTATAGATAAAAAAAGGGGGTAAAGGATTGCTGAAAGAAGAGATATACATAAGGCCAAATAAGAAAAAACGCAGCAAGAAGAAAATATTATTACTTGTATTGGGAATCTTGCTTGCCATCGGAGTTATTTTATTCCTTTTTGCAAACGCATACATAAACAGGTCGCTTGCACAGACAGAGGGAACAATTAAGCTTCCGGCATTGCAAAATGAAGTTACCGTCATAACCGATGATAATGGTGTACCGCATATTACAGCCGAAAATGCACATGACCTTTATATGGCACAAGGCTACATACAGGCGCAAGGCCGGATGTTCCAGATGGAAATGTCGCGCCGACAGGCTTCAGGCACGCTAAGTGAAGTCGTTGGTGAGGCAGCAGTTGAAACAGATAAATATTTTCGAACGCTCGGATTACGACGGGCGGCAGAGGAGTCTTACGAGATTTATTCGGAGGAAAATAAGCAGGTTTTACGGTGGTTTGCCGATGGTGTGAATGCCTATATCAAGCAGGCAAAAGAAGATAACAGCCTGCCAATCGAATTTACACTTATGGGATCGGAGCCGGCAGAGTGGACACCGATTGATTCGTTGACGATTGGAAAATATATGGCATTTGACCTCGGCGGGCATTGGGAACGTCAGGCGTTTAACTATTATGCGCTGAACAATTTTGCGGAAGAAAAAGCATATGAACTGTTCCCAACATATCCTGAAGACAAGCCGACGATAATAAGTGAAGATGAAGTGAATGTGGCGGCAGCGTTTGATGGTGCTGTCATACCGCATACATTTAATGGCAGTAATAACTGGGTCGTAAGCGGTGAGAAGAGTGCGTCAGGTAAACCGCTCTTGGCAAATGATCCTCACCTGGGACTGGCAACACCATCAATCTGGTACCAGATGCATTTGGAATCACCTGAGGTAAATGTCAGTGGCGTTATTTTCGCAGGTGTTCCCGGGATCATTCTTGGTCATAACGAGGATATTGCCTGGGGTGTGACCAATACGGGACCTGATGTACAGCAGCTTTATTTGGAAAAAAGAAATCCGGATGCCCCGCACGAGTTTTTATATGAGGGCGAATGGGAAGAAGCGGAAGTGATTGATGAGCCGATTAAAGTGAAAGATGGCGAAACGATTGATTATCAGGTTGTTGAAACACGACATGGACCGATTGTTTCTGATTTTGCCAACGAAGATATGAAAGATACGGTCATGTCATTAAGGTGGACGGCATTGGATCCGACGACTGAACTGGCGGCGATTTTAGAAATTAATAAGGCCGCAAACTGGCAGGAGTTTGAGGAAGGTCTGGAAAAATTCCTGGCGCCGGCACAGAACTTTGTGTTTGCTTCAAAAGATGGAACGATTGCCTATAAAGCAAATGGTAATATACCGATTTATGGGGATGGAGATGATGCATTACTGCCGCTGGAAGGCTGGGAAAAGGAAAATGACTGGAAAAGCTACATTCCATTTGACGAACTGCCGACTGTGGTCAATCCTGAAAAAGGATTTATTGCAACTGCAAATAATAAAATAGTCGGTGATAAATATCCGTACCATATCAGTAATGTCTGGGCACAGCCATACCGATATGAGCGGATTGCCGAGGTCCTGGAAGCAGGCGATGATTTGACAGTTGAGGATATGCAGGACTTGCAAATGGATCAGAAGAATTTACAGGCACGGGAGTTTGTGCCGATGTTTTTGGAAGTTTTGCAGGGTGCTGATTTATCGCAGAATGAAGGTCTTGCATTGGATCTTCTGGGCAAATGGGAGTACAAGGATGGCGCTGAACTTGCTGAGCCACTTATTTTCCATAAGTGGATGGATGAAATCGAAGAAGTTCTGTATAAAGATGAAATTCCGAAAGACGTGATGGAGTTGTTCGGCGGAAAAGGACAGACAACCGATGGGATTCTCCGGGAAGGAAATGATTCGGTCTGGATTCAGGAAAACGGCGGCATGCAGGAAGTGCTGCTGACATCATTCAAAGAGACAATCAGCCAGTTGGAAGATGAATATGGTAAGGATCTGACGGCCTGGAGGTGGGGGGATTACCATAAAGTCTACTTTGAGCACCCGTTATCAGGGATTAATCCAGTACTTGAATTCTTTTTCAATAATGAAGATCCGATGACTGTTGGGGGCAGCAGTGTTACACCAATGGCAGCGAGCTATGATTCCGAAACGGGGATTGTTGATCATGGCGCATCGTGGCGATTTGTTATCGGTATGGATGAGACGAATAAAGGCTATCACACCGTTGGACCGGGTCAGGCAGGTCATTTCAAGAGTGATTGGTACCATGACCAGCTGGACGACTGGGTTAATGGTAAGTATCACGTGACCAGGATTAAATCGGCTGATGGTATGGAGTTGACGTTGACACCATAAAAATTGATCAACAAAGAGGCGGATTCTCATTCCGTTATAAGGTTAAAAAGCCGCTCTGAAAGGAGTTAAGCGGATCCTGGTTCCGTTAATGGCTCAAAATCAATAGGAAATGAGGGTAACATCAACACATAACGGAACGAGGATCCGGAAACATGCTTCAAACAAGGAATTTATCTGGAATAGCGGAATGAGGATTCATTTGTTACTTTACCGGTCCCTCATGCCGCTATTTTTTCAAGGTGCTATTCAGTGGTATTAGTTGCTGTTTAAAAGAAACGCCAGTATGTATGCATTTTCTTATCTTTCCTGCTAAAATGAAATGTGGACTATAACTAACAAACGAACGAGGTACAACACATTATGAGTCGCATTATGGATATTTTCAAACAGCTTGGCAGAGCTGATAAAAAAGGGCTTAGTGCCAGTGATATCGGGGAGCAGCTGGATATTAACCGGTCAACTGCAAGCCGCTATCTGAATGATCTGGTAAAAGCAAATAAGGTAGTGAAAATTCAGGGGAAGCCGGTAAAATACGCAATTAAAGACCCCACACCTGATCAAACTTCACCAACCAACGTAATCGGTGCCGGTGACAGTCTGCATCCTATTTTGGAAACAGGCATGGCGGCGTTTTTATACCCGTCAAGGCCATTGCCGATTTTGCTGACAGGTGAAACAGGAACAGGTAAATCCTATCTGGCTGAAACGTTGTCGAAAATGGCAATCGAAAAATCGAAGGAAAAGAAGGATGTTCCCTTTATTGCCTTCAATTGTGCCGATTATGCCCAGAACGCTGAATTACTTGTCGGACAGATTTTCGGGATAAAAGAAGGCGCATTCACCGGTGCTACCGAAGATAAAAAAGGTCTGGTGGAACAGGCTGACGGCGGGATTCTTTTCCTTGATGAAATTCACCGCCTCCCGCCATCCGGTCAGGAAATGTTATTTTACCTGATGGATAAAGGGGTTTACCGCCGACTTGGCGAGGCTACACAAGAACGCACTGCCAACATCGCGCTGATTGGTGCCACAACGGAAAATTCGGAAGACTATTTGCTGCCGACGCTGTTGCGGCGTTTTTCCGTTAAGTTAAATATTCCACCGTTGCGGGAAAGAACTACTGCTGAGCGTGAGGCATTGGTGGAACATTTTCTTGCTGAGGAAGCTACGAAAATGAACACGTCCCTGTCAATTGAGGATAAATGTCGTGATGCTTTTCTGACATACGATTGTCCGGGGAATATCGGCCAGCTGAAAAGCGATATCCAAATTGTCTGTGCCCGTGCGTATTTACGGTATATTAATGGTGAGGATGAAAAAGTTCTTATCAAAATGGAAGACTTTCCGGGTGAAAGCACTCCGTCAACAAAAGCAGATGTAAAAGAACGCCAGGCTGTACAAATGATTGAAGCAAAAGAATCAGAAGAGAAAACTGCTTATCCGTTTCCAAATATTTATCAGCGGCTTGACAGATCAAGCGAAGTAAATGAAAATCTGCAAACGGTTATGCTGAACTATATTCAGGATTTAATGGATAAGTATGAGCAGCCGGGTAGTCTGCAGCAAGGCTGGCAAAAGCTGATTGATGATGACCTGTTTAACGCTTTAAAGCAGGCAGCAAACCAGCTGAGAGATAAGGTGCCTGTGACAATTCATGATAATCAGCTGTATGTCATTGGACTGCATTTGCAAAATTACCGTAACCATTTAAAAGGAAATGTATCAAGAGCACCGATACCGGTTATGATTCATCCGAACATGGCTTATCGACAAGCAGCGAATCTGCTTGCGGGATATTTGCAGAAAACGATTGGCATGAATTTACCGACCGAGGAAATTGAGCTGATCGCACACTTTCTGACACCTGATCAGAAGTATGAGCAGGAAACAGCGCTGGAACAATCGATAGCGGTTATTCTCGTAACCCACGGGAAATCGACCGCATCATCGATGGCAGAGGTAACGAATTATCTGCTTGGAAATAATGTTATCCATGCCGTTGATATGCCGCTGAATATTTCAGCTGTTGATACGTACGAGCGGGTAAAACAAAAGATTAATGGGCTAAAAAATATTAAGGGCGCGCTTCTCCTCGTCGATATCGGTTCGTTAATTACGATGGGTGATGCAATACAGCGTGAACTGGATGTTCCAATCAAAACGTTATCAAGTGTTAATCTCCCGATGGTCATGGAGGCAGGCAGGAAATCATTAATTTCCGACCAGACACTGGAAGCTATTTATTATGAGACAAAAAAAGCGATGTTTGCGTTTATGGAGAAGGAACAGGAATCCGCCAACATTAAAAAGAAGCGGCTGATTGCTACAGTATGTTTTACGGGTGAGGGTGCTGCACAGTTGCTTGAGTCCTGGATTGAAAACCAGCTTTCCACACTTGATCAGGATGTGTTAATCCGCACGGTACGCATTGATCCGAATACAAAAAATACGTCAGTTCTTGACGACTTAAAGAGCTACTATGAAGTAATCGCAATCATTGGGACTGTACCTGTTTCCATTGACGGAATCCCGTATATTCCGGCCTGGGAACTCCTGCAGCAGGAAGGCATTTCCCGCATGCTGAAACTGCTGGAGATTACACGGCAGTCAGCAATCCCGACTGTGGAAAAAGATATTTCAACGGAGGAACTACATGACCTGATTGTTCAGGGGCTTGGGGAGATTGTTACGTATATTAATCCGAAAACAATTGCCGGAATTCTGAATGATCATATTCCTCAAATCCGCGACTATTATGTTTGGGACACAAACAGGGAACTTGGCATGTGGATGCATATCAGTGTTTTAATTGACCGGATTATTTCAGTCAATGTGAAGGGAAACAGGGAGCAATACATTTCATCGTTTCCTATTGATAATACGACGATAATTACGAATGAAGAGAACGAACTTTGGATCCCGCTTTTTCTTAAAATCGCAGAAGCATTTCAGGTCGAATTTACGGATGAAATAAAAAAAGAATTAGTAAAACTTTCCCGCTGAATGTGTGCAAAAAATATTGCACACATTTTTTTGTGTATTTTTAAAGGATCATAGAAAAAATATTTTTCAGTGCCAGCCATGGGTTTTTGGAGGTGTATTTGAACCTCTGCTTCAAGTTGGCATGTTTTTTGCTAGAAGATATATGAAGAAAATAGTTTATCTGCACCTGTTACGTGTAACTGAAAGTATAGATGGCAAAAAATTTGGGAGTATAAAAGAAGGAGGGATAAAATGAAAAAGTTTTTATTTATCTATGCGCTTGTCTTTTCGCTAATCTGGGTTGGATATGGACTGTATGCAGTATTTACAAATCAGCCATCTGCTAATGTGATACTCGGATTCGGTGTAGCATTTTCCATTGCCATTTGCGCAGCATCATGGTTTTCTTATTGGCTTATGGGGCACTATAAGAAGATTGATGACATGGCGAAAAGGATTCTTGCCAAAAACTAATTACATTATAAGGAGTGTTTTTACATGAAATTAATAATTTTATGCAGCTGGGGAGCAACATCAAGTCAGTTGGCCAAAAAAGTACAGGAAGCAGCAGAAAAAAGAGGTGTGGACCTTGAAGCATTTGCTGGAGGAACTGGTGAATTTAAGCAAAAAGCAAGTGAATATGATGTAGCTTTATTGGAACCACAAGTACGTCATTTGAAAAAAGAAGTTACCAAAGTAGCAGAACAGCATGACATTCCGGTTGAACTGGTTGATCAGCGTGCGTTCGCGTTAATGGATGGCGACAAAGTACTTGATCAAGCATTAAATCTGGTGAAATAAGGGGGAACTTAAAATGAACGTAGCACAATGGCTAGAAGATCACCTGATGGAACCATTGGGTAAAATAGCACAAAATAAATATTTGCAGGCAATTCGTGATGCATTCGTTATTTTTGCATTACCGGTTATTATTACCGGGGCGATTTTCCTGATTATCGCGAACCCGCCATCCTCACTGGAATGGGGTATAATTGACGCGTGGGAAAATGCCGTTAAACCGATTCAGGCACAGTTACTGTTTCCATTTAACCTGACGTTTGGACTGATGGCGTTAACGGTCGCGTTTGGTGTCGGTTACAGTCTGGCGATTCGTGAAGATATGGATGCGGTCATGGCCGGAATTCTTTCGATGCTGGCATTTTTCATGACAGCATTTCCAGTAACTGATATTACACAGGTGCCTTTTGGGGAAATTTTAAATTATCTTGGTGGACAAGGTTTATTTGTAGCAATTATTTTAGGTATTTTAACAACAGAATTAATGCGGTTTTTGATTAATAAAGGGGTAGCATTTGAAATGCCTGCGGGTGTTCCGCCATATGTTATGCGAACCTTTCGGGCACTTATTCCATTTATGATTATTTTGCCGCTTGTGTGGATTTTGGCATGGATTGCTTGGGCAAATACTGGTAGGACAATCCCGCAGTTGGTATTGGATTTATTCAGCCCATTTGTTGCGGCATCCAATTCATACTGGGCAGCACTTGGAATGATTCTCTTGATGCTTGTCCTATGGGCAATTGGTATTCACGGAATGAACGTTGTATCTTCCGTAGCATATCCGTTCTGGATGACCCAGCTTGCAGCAAACGCAGATGCTGTTGAAGCAGGAAAAGAAGCAACAGGTATCGTAACTGAACCTTTCTTCCACATGTTTACACACATTGGTGGTTCCGGTGCGACACTGGGACTGGTAATATTTATGCTGTTCGCGGCATCTGCGCAGTTGAAACAGGTAGGAAAAACAGCGATTATTCCATCATTTTTCAATATTAACGAACCGGTTATCTTTGGTGTACCGATTGTATTAAACCCGGTACTGATTATTCCATTTGTACTAGGTCCGGTAATTATCGTAACCATCAACTATATTCTGTTTGCAACCGGCATATTACCACCGGTTATCGTGCAGCCGCCATTTACGGTACCGATTTTCTTCGGTGGATTTATCGCAACCGGCGGATCTGTATTGGCGGGACTAGTTCAAATTATGAATGCGATTATCGCAGCGGTTATTTACTATCCGTTCTTTAAAAAATATGACAAACAACTTGCCAGTGAAGAGCAGTCGGATAATGATGCAGAACCGGCAAACAGCTAGAGAGGAGCTTGCCAAATGAACTATGAAGAAATTATGATGCAGCTTATTTTACACGGAGGAAACGCCCGTGGTGCAGCATATGAAGCTTTGAACGAAGCGGAAGAGTATAATTTCGATGAAGCTGAAAAGTTACTTAACGAAGCTGATGAGGAATTTTTAAAAGGTCATAAATACCAGACAGAGCTGATTCAGAGTGACGATGACAAGGTGCCAAACTTCTTTATGATCCATGCACAGGATCACGTCATGACAGCGCAGGCTGAACTTCAATTGGTTAAGCGTATGGTTAATCAATTGAAAATGACACAGAAACTTGAACAGCGGATCGAAAAGCTTGAAAAATAAAATAATGAATTATATACTGCCTGACATCACTGGTGTTAGGCAGTATTTATATATGGGAGGGAGCAATTAGTGAAATTTGGAACAGTTGGAACGAGTTGGATAACAGACGCATTTATCGGCGCAGCAGAAGAAGTTAATGATTTTACACTTGCAGCGGTCTACTCACGAAGAGAGGATAAGGCTAAAGAATTTGCGGATAAACACGGAGTGAAGCATTATTTTACCGATGTGGAAGAAATGGCAAATAGCGGTGAAATCGATTGTGTGTATTTGGCATCCCCAAATTCTTTTCATTACGAGCACGCAGTTACTTTTTTGAAAAATAAAAAGCATGTCATCTGTGAAAAGCCGATCTTTTCTAACACGAAAGAATGGGAAGAAGCATATCAGATTGCCGAAGAAAATAACGTGTATTTATTCGAAGCAATGCGTAATATTCATTCACCGAATTTTGCGAGTCTGAAGGAAAGTATCAAACACATTGGACAGGTTCGCAGCACGTCACTGCAGCTTGTGCAGTATTCGTCAAGGTACGATAAATATTTAAATGGGGAGCAGCCGAATATTTTTACAGCGGAGTTTTCCGGTGGTGCACTGGTTGATCTGGGTGTTTATCCGCTTTCCGTTACAGTTGGATTATTTGGGGAACCGGAGAAAGCTGCTTATTACCCGGGAATGCTGGATAGCGGCGTTGATGGAAATGGGACATTGATTTTAACATATGATGGTTTCACGTGTACGATTCTCTGCTCGAAACGATCCAATTCCTTTAATTCGTGTGAGATTCATGGGGAGGAAGGGACATTGATTTTTGAAGGCGCGGGCGAAATAGACAACCCACGATTAATTAAAACCCCGTCAAAAGAGGAAGTAGCATTGGAGTCTGTTGATACAGACAACAACATGGTTTACGAGATTGAAAGATTTAAAAGCATTATCGGGAGTCGGGATGATGCGGCTTATCTGGATCTGAAAAATCAAAGTTACACGGTTCTTTCCATTACCGAAAAAGCACGTAAGCAAAATGGTATTGTTTTTGGTACTGAAAAAAACTAACATACGGAATGAAGTACGGAAACCATGGGAAAACTGCAAACCCGATAAATGCAATGAACAATTTTAGCATGGATAATTTCTGCAGCTACGATACATCCTAACCTTATAAACACGAAACCAAAGGTGGAATTGCAGGATGAATATGGCTAATGTGATGACAATTATCGGGTTTGCAGTTGTCGTTCTTATTATAATTGTACTTCTTGTAGTTGGTATCTACTTATATTTTATTGACCGGACACAGAAACAGCATCCGGTGCTCCGTAATTATCCGTTGATTGGCAGGGCCAGGTATTTTTTTGAGAGCATTGGTCCTGAATTACGGCAGTATTTTTTCAATAATGATAATGAAGGAAAGCCGTTTTCCCGTAATGACTATTCACATATTGTGCGCAAGGCAAAATATAAACGTGATGTTTACGGCTTTGGTTCACAGCGTGACTTTGAGGAAGCGGGATATTATGTGCGCAATTCCATGTTTCCAAAGCTTAGTGAAGAATTAAAAATGGACAGGGAGACGAAGGTGCAAACCAACCGCTACCTGCTGATAAAAGAGCCGTTGTTTGCACAGCGGGAAGAGAAGCTTGAGGAGCATGAATCCCCCGTATACCTGCTTGATGAAAAAGATACAATTGTGATTGGAGAGAAATGTAAATATCCCTTTAAAGTCAGAGGACAAATTGGAATGTCGGCGATGAGCTATGGGTCGCTTGGTGACCGGGCGATTACCGCACTCTCGGAAGGGCTCGGTATTGCCAAAGGTACCTGGATGAACACGGGTGAGGGCGGTATTTCCGATTATCATTTAAAAGGCGGCGTTGATCTGATTATGCAAATTGGTCCCGGAATGTTTGGGGTGCGGGATCGGGAAGGAAATTTTAACTGGGATGAGCTGTTGGAAAAAAGTAAAATTCCCCAGTTAAAAGCATTTGAAGTAAAACTGGCCCAGGGTGCAAAAACGCGCGGAGGCCATATTGACGGCGAGAAAGTAACGGAAGAGATTGCGAGAATCCGTATGGTTGAGCCATATAAATCAATTGACAGTCCGAATCGCTTCCCGGAATTCAGTGACATGCCCTCGTTATTTGATTTTATTGAACGGATCAGGGAACATACGGGCAAACCTGTTGGCATGAAAATTGTTATCGGCAGTCATATCGAGGCTGATGAATTAGCGAAACAGATAAGAGATACAGGCAAAGGTCCCGACTTTATTACAGTTGACGGCGGGGAAGGTGGCACTGGCGCTTCGTATCAAGAGTTGACAGACAGTGTTGGCCTGCCAATCCGATCTGCGCTTCCTCTTGTCGATAATGCGTTAAAAAAATATGGTGTCCGCAATACTGTGAAAATATTTGCCTCAGGAAAGCTTGTTTCTCCGGACCGTGTGGCCATGGCGCTTGCGATGGGAGCAGACCTTGTTAACATCGCACGGGGCTTCATGATAACGGTCGGCTGTATCCAGGCATTGCAGTGTGCATCAAATATGTGTCCTGTTGGAGTCACAACGACAGACCCCGATCTGCAGAAAGCATTGGTCGTTGATGAGAAAAAACACCGCACCACCAATTATGTCATTACCATGCGTAAAGGTCTGTTCAGAATCGCAGCAGCATCCGGGCTGGATTCACCGGTACATTTTAAACGGGAACATGTTGTTTATAAAGATGAAAAAGGCAAAACCTGGTCAATGGATGAAATTTATCAGACGATGATTGAACAGGGTGGCGAAGGATCGGCGAATGCTTGATATTAAATAGCTCCAGATTGAATCTGGGGTTATTTTTGTGCCTAAGAATTTGGCAGCAAATAGTTTCATGCCCCTCTTATGATAAAATGCACTTATACCTATTATTTGAGGCGGTGAATCAAATTGGAAATAACCAGCGAATTAGGTCAGGAAATTATTAAGCGCCTTGCTGAGTATATCGATGTTGATATTAATATAATGGACCTTAATGGCAAAATCGTTGCCAGTACGGATAAGTCCAGAATTAATGAACTACACTGCGGGGCGGTTGAAGTGCTTAGAATGAATGAGCCGCTAATATTAAAGGAAGAAGATGTTCAACGCTATCCGGGGACTAAACCCGGAGCTAATCTGCCAATCATGCATCAGAATAAAATTTCCGGTGTGGTTGGAGTAAGTGGAAATCCGAAAGATATTTTGCGGATAACCGGATTAATCCGTGCATCAGTCGAAATGGTTATTGAACAAATATATATACAGCGACAAGCATATTATGAAGAGAGACAATGGAACAATTGGCTTCACCAATTATTGCATCCCAGTGGATACAGCGAAGAGAAACTTAAGGAAGATGCAGTTTATTCATTAAAAATTAACACGGACTCACAATGGCGGGTAATTGTCCTGCATGGTGCAGGTGTGCAGGATTCGATTGATGGTATCCGGCGGGAAATAGTTAATTCAAAAATTACTGCACTATTTACCCTGCCATTTGCTGAAGATGAAATCGTAATTACCATTTCATCAACGCTTGAGGCTATAAAAAGGTTAACTGAGCGTTTAGGGGATTTTAACCATAGTATTGGCGTCGGCGAGTAAGCTTTTGGCTTGAACGGTATCAGGCAATCATATCAACAAGCGAGGCAAGCTATATTCTTTAATAAAGGGAAAGAGAAAATAACGTATAGCGGGAATTGGCAAATAGAAAGGTTGGCCACAGCTGTTTCCGCTAAGGAATATAATAGTATTTGTTTGGGATATGAGCAACGGCTGGAAGCGATAGGTGAGGAGTACCTCAAAACAGTTGATATTTATTTTGACATGGATTTTTCCATAAAGAATACTGCAGAAATACTGCACATTCACCGGAACACGCTTCTTTACCGCTTAGATCAGGTGAGAGAAAAAGTAGGTTTGGACCCGCGTGTGTTTCATGATGCGTTTCTTTTACGGATGATTAGAGGTCGTATAAAAATATGACTGTGCAAATGCACAAAAATAGGAACATCGTATTTCTGAAATTTCATTTATTTATCTAATTGTAAGCGCTAACAATATAAGTTTAAATAAAAATAGATTAAATATAAAGGAGCTCATTATGAACATCGTGGTCGCGCCGGATTCTTTTAAAGGGAGTCTAACATCAATTCAAGCATCGGACATTATAAAGGAAGCAATTAAAAGTGTTGATGCCCGTTACCAAATCACGATGAAGCCTATGGCAGATGGTGGTGAGGGGACCCTTCAATCATTACTTACATCGACACATGGGACCAGTATACCTGTAAAATGCACTGGACCTTTAGGGGGTGAAATAGATACTGCTTACGCGATAGTAAATTCAAATACAGCAATCATCGAATGTGCAAGCATTGCCGGGTTGGTTCAGGTTCCGCGTTTCAAGCGGGATCCTGATATAACGACAACTTACGGCATTGGTGAAGTAATCATCGATGCGCTGGATAAGGGATGTACATCGTTTGTGTTTGGTCTGGGCGGAAGTGCTACCAATGATGGTGGTCTTGGGATGTTAATGGCACTGGGGATGAAAGCATGGGATGAAAATGGGAATGAGCTGGAACCGTTTGGAAAAGACTTGCATCGTGTTACTAAGGTGAGTTTTTCAGGGCTTGATTCGAGACTTCTGCACGCTGCTATCCAAGTTGCATGTGATGTGGATAACCCATTATGTGGAGAAAGGGGGGCAACAAAAGTTTTTGGTCCACAGAAGGGGGCAACTGAAGAACAAATCGGGCAATATGACATGGCGCTGGATAAGTATGGAGACATCATCGAGGGTGTATTTGAAAAACGTTTAAAGAACATACCTGGCGCTGGTGCTGCGGGTGGACTGGGTTTTGCATTGTTGGCTATTGGAGCTGAACTCATTTCTGGTGCGGAGCTTTTAGCAGGCACAATGAATGTTGAGGGGGCAATCCAACATGCTGACCTCGTTTTAACTGGTGAAGGACAAAGTGATGAACAGACGCTTTACGGGAAAGCACCCGGCTATATTGCATCACTAGCTCAAAAATATCATGTTCCAGCTATATTGCTTTCAGGCAGTCTTGATGGAGATTTGGATGTATTAAGAGAGCGATTTGCAGGATGTTTTTCGATAGTTAATAAGCCATTAACACTTGAAGAGTGTATGGAAAAAGCTGATGAATTACTTTATGAACAGACAAAACAAGTGATTCATCTGCTGCGAAACATTAAAAACAAGGGGTGAAGGAAAGTGGAAGGTTTCGGTCTTATTTTATTAATTGTTGTTGGGGTATTATTTGTTATTTTTGCAACCGCTAAACTGAAGTTGCACCCATTTTTATCATTGCTGATCGCTGCATTTGGTATTGGAATTTTAGCAGGTCTCCCATTATCTGAGGTGATAGATTCAGTAAATGGCGGTTTTGGCGGCTTGATGGGAAGCATCGGTCTTGTAATTGTTTTCGGTACGATAATCGGGGTTATTTTGGAAAAGTCCGGTGCTGCACTTCGAATGGCAGAAGTTGTGTTGCGGATTGTAGGTGAAAAACGACCGCAAATGGCGATGAGCCTTATCGGGGCAATTGTCAGTATTCCCGTATTTTGTGATTCCGGATATGTTATCCTGTCCTCGTTAAAAAAGGCACTTGCGAAAAAGGCTAAAGTTGCAGTAGCATCAATGGCTATTGCGTTATCAACCGGTTTATTTGCAACACATACATTGGTACCGCCGACACCCGGACCAATTGCTGCAGCTGGTAACATTGGTGCAGAGGATTTCTTGGGAACGATTATATTAATCGGTATCATTGTAGCCATTCCGGCAATTATTGCAGGCTACATCTGGGCGGTTAAAGTAGGAACAAAAATTCAAGTTGAAGGAGAAGATGATAAAATTCTGCCTATGATTACGATACCATTGTAAAAGAATTTGGTGACATGCCATCCACTGCAAAATCATTCGCACCAATTGTAATGCCCATTTTGTTAATTGGCTTTAGTTCCGTAATAACATTTGCGGGCTGGTCGGGGACATTTTTTGATATCTTTTTATTCCTGGGATCACCGGTGGTGGCATTGTTAATTGGGGTATTATTCGCATTCCTGCTGCTTCCTGATTATAATGAGGAAACATTAACGCAATGGATAGGAATCGGCATTAAGGAATCCGCACCGATCCTGTTGATTACCGGTGCAGGCGGTGCATTTGGTACAGTGATCAAAGCAACTCCTGTAGCAGATTTCATTCAAGGATTTGGTGAAAATGCATTCTTTACAGGTGCTATGTTCTTATTTATTCCGTTCCTGATTGCCGCTGCACTAAAATCAGCACAAGGCTCATCAACAGCTGCACTCGTCATCACGTCAACATTGGTAGCACCACTGCTTCCTGAGTTAGGAATTACAGGTGCAGTGCCGCTTGCATTAGTCGTAATGGCGGTAGGTGCCGGTGCAATGGTTGTTTCACATGTTAATGACAGCTATTTCTGGGTCGTTAAGGAATTTAGTGGTATGTCAGTAACACAGGCATACAAAGCACAAACTGCAGGAACGTTGCTGCAGGGAATTGTGGCAATTGTTGTTACGTTTATATTGTGGATATTGTTGGTATAAGCTTTGAAATAAAGTTGGAAATGGAGAATTCCGTTGTAGGGATTCCCCATTTCTTTTTGGGACTAAAATTTTAAAAAGTATAAATTTGTTCTATCACAATGTTTTTTAAAGTTTAGTGTTTTGCAGCGAGTGAAACGATGCTGCAAAATATCAACCGGAGAACCAAAATATCAACCGGAGAACCAAAATATCAACCGGAGAACCAAAATATCAACCGGAGAACCAAAATATCAACCGGAGAACCAAAATATCAACCGGAGAACCAAAATATCAACCGGAGAAATGACCAAGAAATCCTTTATCTAAGCATTGGGCACGCTATTTACATCATATATCCAGTCCCAGCTTTTTCAATCCATTATATATACCATCCTCGGAAACAGTCGTCGTTCTGTTTTTGGCATATTCAAAAAGATCCGGGTGTGCATTGCCCATTGCAAAGCCTTCCCCTGCAGCCTGGAGCATTTCCTTATCGTTCATGCCGTCGCCGAAGGCAATTGCCTGTTTGGGATTGATATTGAGCAGTTCAAGGATTTTTTCAACTGCAAAGCCTTTGTTGACATTTGTACGGATAATATCATAGCAGTTCTCAATACCTGCAATAGTGACCGGCGACATAAAAATATTAGCTTCTATTTCATAAAGTGCTGTCTCTGATGGGGGCAGATTCATGACGGTTACGCCTAAAATCTGATCCACTTTATCAGCTTCCCAAGTCAGATTTTTTTTCAATTGGAATGTTCCTATGAAATTGGTGACAAGCGGTCTGCTTAATGATGTATAGTAATTTTTATCCCTTGTGTACAACACCATTTCGTGATCGTTGGCTTCAGCAGTTTGAAGGAATTGCTCGACAGTGTTTTTATTCATTGGTTCATTTACAATTGTTTCATTTTGATATACGGCAAATGCTCCGTTATACCCGATGAAGGAATGAATATCCAGTTCTTCTGCTAAGTCGTCAATTTCATGCAGCGGGCGTCCAGTAGCAAGAAATACTTCAATACCTTGTTCCTTTGCTTTAGAAATTGCATGTTTTGTTGACTCTGTGTATGTGTGGTCCGGTTTCAATATGGTGCCGTCAATGTCGAGAAATAATATTTTGTAGTCCATGTGTATCTCCTTGTCTGTTTAGTCTACGTAGATTTTAGCATAAAGGTATTGCTTTTTCATCGAAAGGGTTTCCCATACATATTTTGTCACGTGTAAGAAAAAATGTTTGTCAAAAAATAAATATGAACAGAAATGTTTCTGTTCGAATACCCACGAGGAGTGATCAGTTGTGGCAGATAACAAAAACGATTTGTTAGTGCCTGGCGCGGAAAATGCAATGGATAAGATGAAAGAGGAAATTGCAAATGAATTTGGTGTTCAGCCTGGAGCGGATACCACTGCACGCGAGAACGGATCAGTGGGTGGCGAAATGGTCAAACGAATGATTAAAATCGCCGAGTCAAGCATGGGTAATCAGAATAAATAAACCGTGCTGCAGGAGGTCGTCCCAATTGGGAGTTGGGAAGGCCTCCTTCTCCATTTTATTCATTTGTCGGGATGGACGCGATTGCGTTTTTCAGAATTTTGATTGCTTCGCTTCGTGTGGAGACGTTTAATTTTTTGTACAGTGATGTAATGTAATTTTTGACGGTGCCGAGAGTCAGGTACAGTTCTTCGGCAATTTGTTCGTTTGTATACCTTTCAGCAATCAGATAAGCGATTTCCTTTTCCCGCTCTGACAGGTGTATATCAAGACCATCCCAGGTTGTATCATATAAATCTTTCGTACTTGAAACATGTCCCTTGTTTACGAGATCTGTTATCGAATCTGCCGCGCTTGATGGAATTTGTATGGATTTATTTGCCAGAGCTTCACGAATAGCGCGGATGATTTCCTCTGTTTCCCAGTCTTTCAGCAAAAAACCGCTCGCACCCTGGGCAATTGCTTCGATTACATCGTTGCCGTGTGTATAGGAGGTGAGCATAATGATGCAAATTTCCGGATGTGATTTTTTGATACGTCTGGTTGCTTCAATTCCATTCATTAATGGCATTTGAATATCCATCAGCATAATATCCGGTGTTTTTTTGGCTAAATCGATTGCTTCTCTGCCGTTACTGGCTGTACCAATTACGTGATAACCATCCTGGAGTTCAAGGATGGTTTTGAATCCATCCACAATAATCGGATGGTCATCGACAATACCAATAGCTATATTTTTCATCAGCCTGTGACCTCCCTTCGTTTTAACTCAATTGGAATGGAAAAGCTAAGTTCACATCCCCCATGAACTGTACGTCTTATATTCATTTTTCCATTAACGGAAATTATGCGTTCATACATTGCAGTCAGCCCGAGACCATAACGAATGTCTTTTTTTAGCTGGCCATTATCGGTCAGACGGAAAATGACTTTGGAATCGATTTTTTTCAGAAAAAAACTGAATTCTGTTGCCCCGCCGTGTTTAATGCCATTTGTTAAACCTTCCTGCAGACCCCGGTATATGGCTAAATTCTGATCCGGTGTAAGGTTTTCGATGTCAGCAATGGTATATGTAACGATAATGTCTGAATGGATTATTGCATTTTCAATGAGGTCAATTAATCTCTTTTTGAAATCGATGAAGTTGGGGTAGTAGTGCAGTGTTGTTGTCAATTCACGGATACTGTTCAAACTTTCCCGTACCTGGCCCTGAACAATTGTCAGTTTACTTTTTGCTTTATCGTGGAAGTTGTTTGCACTTAATTGTTTTACCGTTTCCAGACCGACTATTGTTGAGGTTAGCGTGAAACCAATCGTGTCATGAATTTCCCGTGAAAGTTTGACCCGCTCATCGATGATTGTTTTTTCCTCTAATTCATTGGTAGCCTTTTGAAGCTGCTGGTAGGCATTTTCGAGAAGGATGCGTTGTTCATTTGATCGTTTTGCCATATAGCTAAAACCAAAAATCAGCCCATACTCAAGCATTCTTGGGATGACAAAACTGATTTCCTGAAATGAAGGGGAATCCAGATGTATGTATACGCCCGCTGAAAAGGCAAGGTATGCTGCGATGGTAAAGGGAATACTGACAGCCAAACGATAGTAGTAGGCGGTTTCTGCTAACAGAATGAAAAAGTAAATTTGCGGGACAAAGGATCCATCAACAATTTGAACGATAAACGCAAGAGAAAACTGGATTGAAAATAATAAGGCAATCATGTGCGTACTGATTCGTGATTGAATATTATATCGAACAACTTCAATGATGGTGAAGGTACCAGATAAAACGATGATTAATGAATGATTGCCGGGATTTTCTGAGTATAGAAAAATAAAGGTCATAAACAAAGAAATGTATAAAATAAAGGAAACAATATTTGCCGAATTATTTTTCATAGTCTCCTCCGCCTTTTCCCCATATATAGTATGGTAGGTCTATTGTATCACATTGTAATTGGAAAAAAAGTACATCTGAAACGCAGACTTTCGACAGCGGGATTCGACAATAGTTCAGATTTCATATGACTTTTTATGTGACTTTTATGACCTTGTGCGGATAATGGTTGTTATATATACTCTGTATAATGAATAGTTATTATAGGAGATTATTACTAGTTCTCAATGAGGATCGTACATAATAATCCAAAATAATACCATATGGGGGATGCCAAATGAGCGATCAGGTAATGATTGCGTTAGATGAAGAGTGGGTCGCATTGGTAAAAGATGCAAAGGCTGCGGGGTTAAGCATCGAGGAGATACGAGATTTTTTAAATAGAGATGGAAAGAAGGATTAATTTTTTTGCTATGCTGTTCTTTTTAATGAACGAACGCATCTGAAAATGTCCAGTGGAAAGATTTGCTGGGCATTTTTTTGCAGGAAATTTTCCGCTGATAGAGAAATATAATTGTATGGGTATTAATATGTTAGTAATAGAAGATGTCCATAAAATATCATAAGGGGGATTATGGAATGGAGTTTGGCATACTTTCGCTATTGCCTCCAGTGATTGCAATTGTGCTGGCACTTGTTACACGCAACGTGATACCTGCTTTATTTGCCGGTGTCTGGCTTGGTGCAACGATGATGTATGATTGGAATCCATTAATGGGGTTATATGCAAGTTTCAGTGATTTTATCATTCCAAATGTGGGTAGTGAGTGGAGTGCGACCGTTATCATTTATTGTGGTCTTTTTGGGGTGCTTATTGCATTTCTGCAAAAAACAGGTGGTGCACATGCTATTGCTCATGCCATTTCCAGGAAGGTTAAAACGCCAAGGGGTGCACAGGGGTCTACATTCCTGTTCGGTATCATTATTTTCTTTGAGGATTATTTCAATGCGCTAACGGTTGGCAGTGTCATGCGGTCGGTAACAGATAAAATGCGTGTGTCACGGGAAAAGCTGGCATATATTGTTGATTCAACGTCTGCACCGATGTGTCTTCTAGCACCTGTATCAACATGGGTTGTGTTTGTAATGGGACTTATTGGAGCTCAATATGTGGAGCTTGGAATGTCAGAATCTGAGTATATGACTTATATATTCACGATTCCGTTTAATTTTTATGCGATTCTGGCATTAGCTATGGTGGCTATTATCGTATTCATGAAATGGGATTTTGGTCCAATGGCAAAAGCTGAAAATCGGGCGCGCACAACTGGAGAAGTAATTCGTGAAGGTGCGGAGCCGCCATCGGATGATGAAATGGATCAGGTAGCCATTGCCGAAGACTTTACACCTAAAAAAAGAAGCATGATCATCCCGATTGTCGTGCTTGTTGGTTTGATTCCACCATTATTTTTATGGACTGGCGGATATCCGGAAAAAGATTTTATAACAGCAGTTGGTGAAGCTGACGGGGCAACTTCGATTTTAATTGCAGCTTTTGTAGCAGGTATTGTTGCCTTGTTTATGGGAATTCAGCAAAAATTGTATTCGTTTAAAGAAGCGATGTCCATTTATGTGAGCGGTATTAAAAGCATGACAATCGTTTATATTATTTTAACGTTGGCATGGTCGATTGGAAGTGTTACCTCTGAACTGGGAACAGCAGCATACATTGTGGAATTTGCTCAACAGACAACTTCACCGGCGATCATTCCGGTACTGCTTTTCTTCATCGGAGCGATTGTCGCATTTACGACTGGGACGTCATATGGAACATTTGCAATTATGATTCCGATTGCAATGCCGCTTGCTGCTTCGATGGATTCTTTATCCATGTATATAGCAATCGCAGCGGTACTTAGTGGAGGAATTTTTGGTGATCACTGTTCACCGATTTCCGATACAACGATCCTGTCATCTGCAGGCTCGGCCAGTGACCATATCGATCACGTAAATACGCAGATTCCATATGCGGTGACAGCCGGAATCAGTGGTGTTATTTCGTTCCTGGTTGCTGGAATATCTGGTTCAGCTGTTCTTTCCATTGTTGTGGGAGCTGTGTCATTAGTGATAATGGCCTTCCTGTTAAGAAAGATGTGGGGGCAGGAAATACCGAATGAAGAGATAGCTGCATAGAGAATGAAAACGCTTGAAGTGATGGCACTTCAAGCGTTTTTTTGTGATTTGTGAGCGGTCTGTAATTGCCCGGTTTTCGAGGACTTATTTTCCGTTATTTTCGAAAATAACCTCTGAATTACAGCCTTGGCGGACATATTTTCCTTTATTCATTTATTATTGCGAAGAATCCGTGTTTTTTTGACCGTTAGCGGAATAAATGTCCGTGAACTTTGGAAAAACACCGACTTTACTGCATATAGCGGAAAATATGTCCGCGTGGTTAAACTGACTTATCATTGTGCTGTTTGAGTCAACATATTTTATAATGATTTGTCGTCAACAGATTCGAGCCATTCTTCAATTGTTTTAACGACGGACTCGACGGTTCCTTTTTCAAATGGGGAGCGGAGATTTGCCGCTTCAACCAGTCCAAGGAACGATTTAGATCCGCCAAGTTTACAGAGATTCAGATAGTCGTTCCATGCTGTTTCGCCTTCTTCACGTGACCGTTTCCAAAATTGGAATGCACAGATTTGTGCAAGTGTGTAGTCGATATAGTAAAACGGATCTTCATAGATATGGCCCTGACGCTGCCAGAACCCGCCTGCTTCCAGATACGGATTTCCCTCATAGTCACGGTGCGGCAGGTATGTTTCTTCGAGTTTCTTCCATGCCTGTTTACGCTCTTCCGGTGTCCAGTCAGGATTCTCATAAACCAGATGCTGAAATTCATCAACTGCAACACCATACGGCAGGAATTCCAGTCCATCCGATAAATGTGAGTATTTGTATTTTTCGGTGTCCCCTTTGAAAAATAACTCCATCCATGGCCATGTGAAAAATTCCATGCTCATCGAATGAATTTCGGCTGATTCGTAAGTTGGCATTAAGTATTCCGGAATCCCGATATTACGGCTGGAATAGAACTGAAAGGCATGTCCGGCCTCGTGTGTCAGCACGTCAATATCAGCTGATGTACCATTGAAATTTGAAAAAATGAATGGTGATTGATAATCTTCAATGAATGTACAATATCCACCGGCTTCTTTGCCTTTTTTCGCCTCAAGATCCATTAATTTGCGGTCTAGCATGTATTGGAAAAACTCTTTTGTTTCGGGTGAGAGTTCTTCATACATTTTTTTACCATTTTCAATAATCCATTCAGGTGATCCTTTTGGTGTTGCATTGCCGGTTGCGAATTCGATTGGTTCATCATAATATTTGAGTGAATCGACGCCGATTCGTGCTGCCTGTTTTTCGTATAATTTGCTGACCAGCGGCACGATGGAATCACGCACCTGCTTGCGGAAAACAGCTACCATGTTTGCATCATAATCGATTCGCAGCATCCGGATATAGCCAAGCTCGACGAAGTTTTTGCAGCCGAGGGTTGTTGCAATTTCATGGCGCGTTTTAACAAGCTTGTCATAAATATCATCAAACTTGTCAGCATGTTCAGCAAAAAAACCTGAACTTGCTTCAATTGCTTTTTTTCGGATGGAGCGGTCTTTGCTTTGGGCAAAAGGTGACAACTGTGCCAACGTATATTTCTCACCCTGGAACTCCACCTCTGCAGATGCAACCAGTTTGGAATATTGGGATGACAGCTTATTTTCCCTCTGAAGCAGTTCGATGACTTCCGGGGAAAAAGCTTTGATTTCATGGTCAGCTATTTGGAAGAGCTGCTCACCCCATTGCTTTTCCAGTTCATCACGGAAAGGTGATTTCACCAGTTCTTTATAAAATCTGGTGTTAAGTTCCTGAATTTCAGGTTGTATTTCATCAAAAAAATCTCGTTCATTTTGATAATATTCATCATTTGTATTAATTGATGCGCGAATATACACCAGGTTGAACAGTGTTGACAGGCGATTACGGAAGGCATTGATTTGTTCAATCGCCTCATTCTGCTCTTTCATGGATGATGCGTCTGTGAATTTTTTTAACAGCGTATCGAACGTTTCTTTCTCTTTTTGCATATTCGGCCGTTCGTACGTATAATCTTCAAAAGTTAGCATTTTATTCCTCCTTATCTCATACAACTATTCGACATTTAATGGCTAAATTCCTTTGGGTCACGAAAAAATATTAAAATGGGTGCGCGTACAGTAATTAAATTGACTTTGTTAAAGCGCACATATAAAATAAGAGTATGGAAAATGATAAAGAATGATGAGGTGATTATGATGTTTTCAATGACCTTAACGATAGGCGCTTCCGCATTGGTTATATTAATGATCGTGAACATGATTTTAAGCAAACTTCATAAAAGTAATACGTTCACTGTCTACATACCTGCAGCGATTGTATTCGGTCTCGGATTAGTAGGCGTATTTATTGCCGTATTTGGAAATACAGAAGTTCTCGGCTTAGGTTTTGGTGGATGGGGCATCGGCTTTCTGTTTGCTGGAGCCATTGGAGCTCTGGTAACTTCCCTGGTCGATGTTTACACGCATGCTGAATAATGGATTGATAAAATTGGATTGCCTGCCCTGGCTTACAGTGGCAGGCAATTTTTACTAGGATGAAGGGATTGGCGTTTGGACCAGCGAATGTTGAAAAAAGGCAGGAGGTATCTTATGCGAGCGAAGTTTGATTTGCCTAAAGAAAAGAAAGATGAAATGGTCGGGTCAATCCAAAAGTATTTTTTGGAAGAGCGCGGTGAGGAAATTGGTGATCTCGCCGGTATACTGATTTTGGAATTTATCATGGAGGAAGTTGCTCCTGTTTTCTATAATCTGGGTGTTGAAGACAGTCATGCATATTTCACGGAAAAATTGGATGATCTTTTTGGAATTATGAAGTAGGGGGATGAAGTTTGCTCAGTACATTTCGGGTGGAGAAGATGGGATGAGAGAAAAACATCATCCCCACAGAGAAAACATCTTCCCGAGAAGCAGAACATCAGCCCCACAGCAAAAACATCTTCCCGAGAAGTAAAACAATAGCCTGGAGGAATACCCCCAGGCCGGAAATTCAATTTCTATTGTTGAAATGAAACAGCTGAATCCACGATTTCTTGTGGAACCGTGATTTTGTCATGCTGGTTGAATTCACTTATCGTGTAATTTGCTTTATGGTAGGCTTCGATATCGCCCATCTCACCAGAAGTAGAAGATTCATATTCAAATTGATAGCCCGTTATATAATACGTTTCTTTATCAATTGCTATTTGATATGATCCGCTCATTTTCATGTTTTCAAAGTGTTCTTTGAGTGTACCATCAAGCATGGCAATACCCGCACCATAAATGGCTGATTTATATTCCTCATCGTTTCCTGAGAATACCAGCACATAGTGGTCGCTATTTTCCTGTACCTTGAATGCTTCGGTTTGATTGGCATATTCCACCATTTGATCGGCTCCAAGCGTATTATATACCTCTGCGTAGCCGGAACTTGCCGGCATGGAATACCATTGATTTGCATCCGGGGATTTTAAATACACACCATCATTTACTTTATACAGTTCAATATCACCGCCAGTATCTGTATTGGATGTTGTTGACGATTGGATGTGCATGTTCAATTGGTCAGTTAGGCTTGCTTTCATAGTTAACTGTGTCGTTGCATTACTTTTTTGGCCGTTTATCGTGCTGTTATCTGTAAATTCACCCTTGATCAGATAACTGGTAACCTTTGACATTGCTTCTGCTGATTTTTTAAAAATTGCCTCAGCATTGGCTAATGCAGGTTTATTATTACTGCTGTCCTCAGACGCTTCTTTTTCTTCATTTTGTTCTGCGTTTTTATCATTGTTCTCAGTTGTGTCTTCAGCTGACTGATCCTGTTCAGCAACTGCCTCCTTTTCCGCGTCCTTTTCACTTGCTTCATTATCGCCGCATGCTGCCAAAATCATCAATAAAAGCAGCGACATTACAGCTATTATTTTTTTCATTTAGTCACCTCATTAAACGGTAGTGACCAAACTTTACCATATTCGGTTATAACCGTAACTTATACCCGAGTATATATTTTTCAATTAACAGGTTCTGCTGAATGGATGACATTTTCCGGGATGTTTATTTGATCATATGCATTAAAATTGTAGTACTGATAATCACTGATTTCGTGGATACGTCCTTCACCCGCCGCTCCTGATGTTACCCCTTCATATCTGAGTCTGTAGTTTGTAAGGTGGAACGTTTCTTTATCGATGATTAACTCGTAAATACCGGAAAGCTGCATATTGTGAAAAAAATCCCGGAAAAACTCGTTTAAAACTTTTTTTCCTGGTTTGAATACGATTTCTTTAAATTCCTCGTTTGTCCCATCATAGTTAAGGATATAGTGGTTTTTATCAGTGGTTACCTGGAAATGTGCGCCGTATTCCGCATAAGCCTTTAGTTGCTTAGCAGTAACGGCGTTATACAGATTGTTTTCTGCATATTCGGCAGGCATTGTTATCCATTTTTGATTTTCTTTTACGTAATATTTGTCATCGGTAAGGTACATTTCCAGATGGGCATCACTTTTTTGTAAATGGATGTTTTGATGGAGATTGACCGGGGCGTCCAGTAAGATTTTACCATCTACTTTGGTGTTTTCCTTTCTGCGTGTTCCATTGATGGTTGAGTCCGACATGATGCTTCCTTTAAAAGAAAGACTTTGGAGATTAGCCATTGTTGTACTTGATTTTTGCAGGATAACTGAAGCGTCGGTCAACTCTGTTGTAGTGTTTTCATTGTTTTTAGCAGCTGTGTTTTGCTGATTATTTTGTGCTTCATCGTTTTCTGGCTGCTTCTCTTCTGAATCGTTTTGTTGTTTACTTTCATTTTTCCCATTTTCTGTTCCGTTTTGCTGCTTATTTTCGCTATTATTTTGTACATCCTGTTGGTCTTCGTTTTCTTTTTCCGTATTCTCCTGGTCTGACGTGTTTTCAGTGGCGGATTGTTCTTCTTTTATTTCGTCACTGCCGGCTGCGGCATCATTCTCGGTATTTCCATTAGCACTGCAAGCCATTAACAAAAACCCAATCCCCATTAAAACAATTATTTTTTTCAAGTGTATACACCTCTTTAAGAGTTGGTGTTCAAAAGGTACCACATAAAGGTAAAGGTGTAATGTATCCTCAGGTATAAAAAAAGCAACCATGACATGGCTGCTAAAATATGATATAAATTATTCGACAAAATTCGGGAAGTGACAGGCACCCCCACCTACACCAAATACGTCTCCCCATCACGCTGTTCAATTTTTCCTTCTTTCATCAGTTTACCTAGGGCGCGTTTGAAGGCTGCTTTACTGATGTTGAAGGTGCCGCGGATATCTTCTGGATCACTTTTATCACTGAATGGCATTACGCCGCCACTTTGTTCAAGATGCTGTAGAATGGCTTCAGCGTCTTCCCCCATACTATGCTTTATCAGTGGTCTGAGGGAGATGTTAACTGAACCATCGTCTTTTACATCGATTACCCGTCCACTGACCATTTCGCCAAGGCGTGGTTCCGTTTTTCGTTCCGTGTGATGGATAAAACCACGGTGATTATTTTCCGAAATGAGGGCAGATCCTTCCTTGCTGGTTTTGTAAATCCGTCCGCTGATAGGTTTATTTAATAAATCTTCCTGTGCAGCTTCCCATAGACGGTCAAAAGCACTTTCGGAAGCGGGGATGGCGAGCAAACGTCCTTTTCGATCCAGTCCCAGTGTCACGAAAAGCTTATCACCGGCTGCTGGCCAGACCTCTTCAAACAATGGGAGGTCATCAATGGATACGAGTATATCTTTTGAAGTACCAATATCAACGAACACCCCCAGATTGGGAATGATATCAACAACCTCAGCCCAGTCGTATACGTCCATTTGCACGAATGGTAATTGTGTCGTTGCAGTAGCCCGTCCGTTTTTATCGGTATAAAGAAAGACGTCCACTTTCTGCCCGGGATCGAGTTCGTTGTCCGTTTCATTATGATGTAAAAGCACATCACCATCCAAAACGTATCCGGTATCAATTTTACGCAGCACTTCAAGTGTCTTTATTTTCCCTGTATTCATTTTGTAATCCGTCCTTTTTTGTATGTAATTGGAAAAGGGGCACTCTATTTATAAGAGTACCCCTTTGATTTATAAAGTAACACATAAGCTTTCATTTTTTTAATTTTTTATCCCGATTGCATGCTATCGGGTGGGGAATCCGCTTTTCTCGGATTCCGCGAACCGCGGTCTATGTTCCACTGGTGTTTTCTAACTTAAGCAACATCAGCCCTGCCTGCTCTGATGTCCTTGCGGCCCCGAAGCCGCGCCAGTGTGAATAAGCATCTACAAAAACTACAAGCAGAATGCCAGAATTTCTAACTTACTTGCTACTTACTTTTGATACATTATCATATAACCGTACGTGTGTCAAGTTTATTTACTTTCCAGCACTTGTATTCCTTTGAAATTTTTAATTTCCTCTACGGCTTCGTCTGTATTGTCAGCATTTACAGTAATTTTTTTGTCGTCCGGAAATTTACTGATGGTGTGTTCATACCGCGGGTCATAGTAATATTCAAGTAAAAGCTTCACAGCATTGGAATAATTACCGCTTTGCAAATCTGTTTGTATTTCTTTGGCAACAGGTGTGTGAATGCGTTTTTTAATAACCTGGAATGCCTCCATGAATTTTTCCGGGTGATTCCAGGGCTCGTAATCATCTAAAATATTTTTTACCCGTTCTTCTATTGGCAGATTGACAAACAGTTGTGTGCTATGTTCCTTTTTTTCGTAAAAGAATTCCGGCAGCATTGCTTTGCCAATGCGTTTGCTTTCTCCCTCGATAAATACAAAAGGTGCATCCTGATACTGCAGCATTTTCTGGACAAGCTGTGATTCAAATTTTTTTTGATTGCTTGGTTCAAGTCCGATGTGTCCAAAAATCGATCCACGGTGATTTGCCATCTTTTCCAGATCCATGACAGGATATCCGTCCCGGGAGAGTTGCTTTAATATCGCTGTTTTGCCTGATCCCGTATATCCGTTCAAAACGACTAAATCCGGTTTGAACCCTTTTTTATCCAGTTCGCTGACGACCCACTGGCGGTAACTTCTGATGCCACCGGTTAACCGATTGACATCCACACCCATTAAATCTACAACGGTTGCTGCGGTTTTACTTCGCATGCCACCGCGCCAGCAGAAAACTGTTTTTGGAGTTTTAATTGCTTTCACTTCAGCAATGAAATCAGGAAGTTTTGCAGAAACAATCTCCAGGCCGCGTTCCCTTGCAGTTTCTTTTCCTGCCTGCTTGTAAAGGGTACCAACTTCAGCACGTTCTTCATCGGTAAAGACTGGAATATTAATACTCCCCGGAATTGTTGCCTCATGAAATTCTTTAGGCGAGCGGACGTCAATCAATGTATGTTCTTCTTCTTTTTTTCGGGCAAATAATTCCTGTAATGTAATATCGCTAAACATAGCTTCATTCACTTCCTAAAAAAATCAATCTAGAACGGTAATATGGCCGCTTTTTCCTTCAATAACTTCACCGATGATTTGTGCCTCAACACCTTTATCCTGCAATTCGTTGAGCAGCGAATTCGCGTCATCGGATGCCACTGATATAAGCAGGCCGCCGGATGTTACCGCATCACACAAAATCCATTTGTCAATCTGGTCCATGGCTTCCGGATAGGTGACAACGTCTTTGATATGGTCGAAGTTATTTTTCGTTCCGCCTGGTACAGCCCCGGATTCCGCGAGTTCTTTTACCCGTGGCAAAACAGGTACTTGACCTGCATTAACATGAATTTCAACGTTGCTTCCTTCCGCCATTTCTGATGCATGGCCGAGCAGTCCAAACCCGGTTACATCCGTACTTGCATGGACATCATAATTGGCCATTGTTTCGGATGCTGTTTTATTTAATGTTGTCATCACTTTGGTAACCCGGTCAACTTCTTCTTCACTGAGCAAGTCTCTTTTAATCGAAGTGGAATAAATTCCAACGCCTATTGGTTTCGTCAAAATAAGCTTGTCACCAGGTTGGGCTCCAGTGTTTGTTTTTACTTTATCCGGATGTACGGTTCCAGTAACGGCAAGTCCGAATTTCGGCTCCTGATCGTCAATGGAGTGTCCGCCGACAAGGGAAACATCGGCCTCAGCCAGTTTATCACCGGAACCGCGCAGAATCTCGGCAAGGATTTTTTTGTCCAACGTCGATATTGGAAATGCAACGATGTTAAGAGCAGTAATTGGCTTTCCACCCATTGCATAAACATCACTGATTGCATTTGCTGCTGCAATTTGCCCAAAATCGTACGGGTCATCGACAATGGGGGTGAAAAAATCGGTTGTTTGCACGAGAGCTATTTCGTCATTTAGTTTGTATACTCCGGCATCATCACTTGTATCCAGCCCGACGAGTAAATCGGGATTTGGAGTAGTTTGCGGCAGTGACCGGAGAACCTGTGACAAATCTGCAGGACCGATTTTACAGCCGCACCCACCTTTTGATGAAAGGGAAGTTAATTTAACAGTATTTGTATTTTCCATCTATATCATTATCCTTTCGATTGTTGGATATGAATTTATTTTAACATACCGCGTCGGAAGTACACTTGATAGGCAATTACAAATCTTTATGCTGCCAAATATGTGTTGACAGTTTCATGGATAAAAAATAAAGGAAAAATGTTGCAATACCGGTAATGATAAACGGCAGACCGGGAATATATTTTTCTATTAAAAGAGCATATCCCGGGTCAAGCGCATTAAAGTTTACATAGTTTTCCATGCCCAGTACTGATGTTAACGGCGTCAAAGAAAAGAAAACCATGAAGAAAAAGATGAGCATCATGGTTGAAGCTGCGATTAGAAACTGTTTGAACAGGTAAAAGAGCGGTATGAAAATGGCCCCCATAATTAATGCCAAACAAACGAGTGTCACTATATCCTTCCAGACATAAGCATAAAAATCACCTGAAGTGAAATACGTCAGCCCATAACCGATTACGAGCTGAAACAAAACGACGAAATTGGTTATGATGAAAAAATATACATACCTGCTTTGAATGATTGTTTTTCTCGAAATGGGCAGACTGACTGCAAACCTGTTTATAGTTGCCCGATGGTCGTAATAATATATGTTAATAAGTAAGGATAGTACAATTATAAAAAATGTGAATGTAGGCGGTAACATCATTACATAAGCTAAAATAAGAACAATCAGGACGGGTATATCAGTCGTTCCCTTTGTTACCAGGAAGTCACGTTTAAGTAGAGTTGCCATGCTAATCAGCCTCCTTTTCTTTGTCTGACCGTGTCAAGTAGTACATGATGTCTTCGAGTAATGCTATTTCAATTATCAGTTCATCCGCAAACGATTCGAAAATGGCCGGGTCTCCTTCGAATAATGCGCTGAACCCAATTTCTGTTTCGCGTATTCCAATGAATAAACGGCGAATATCGTCATCCAGATGATCTGTTTGTCCCTTGATGATGTGGTATGTTTCCTTTAGATACTCCATGCTTTTTTGAAATAATACTTCTCCCTGATGAATGAAAATAATATAATCGGCTATCCGGTCCAAGTCATTTGTGATATGGGTTGACAGGAAAATTGTCTGATTTTCCCGAATCATTAATTCCTGTAAAATGTCTAGTAACTCACGGCGGAAAATCGGATCAAGTCCTGACGTTGGCTCATCCATTACAATGAATTCCGGTTCGTGGGCCAGAGCGAACAGCAGGGAGCATTTCATTTTCATCCCTTTTGAAAACCTCTTTATTTTTTTGCAGAAAGGAAGATTGAATTTTTCCAGATAGGTTTGGAACAGGTCTTCATTCCATGTTTCATAGAGTGGTGCAATAAAAGCTTTCATTTTTTTGACTGTAAAATCTTCATACATATACAGGTCATCATAGACAAAGCCGATTTTCTGTTTTACATGATGATCTTTGTGTGATGTACCAAACAGTTTGATATCACCTTCATCAATCTCCAGGATATTCATCATCATTTGGATAGTCGTTGTTTTCCCGCTTCCGTTTGGTCCGATAAATCCTGTTATGTAGCCTTGTGGGATAGTAATGTTTAAGTTTTCAATCGTAAAATCCTTACGCTTTTTCGTAACTTGGTTAAATTCAACGGTGTTCATGCTATGCCTCCTCATCGTAATAAATCTCCAGGCGTTCGATTAATTCCTGCTTCGTGAGTCCCAGCCGTTTTCCCTCCAGAATGATGCGTTCTAGTTCGTTCTCAAGTTCGCGCACTTGCCATTCTTTGAGAACACGGGGCTGCTGACCGGCAACAAATGTTCCTTTGCCGACAGTTGAGACAAGATAACCTTCATTTTCCAGATCTTCATATGCACGCTTCGTTGTAATAACACTGACTTTAAGTTCCTTTGCAAGCAGTCTTATGGAAGGTAGTGCGTCACCTTCTTTTAATTCACCTGAAAAAATATGGTGCTTGATTTGTTCTTTAATTTGCTGGAATAAAGGTTCTTTGCTGCTGCTTGAAATAAGAATGTTCATGGAATCCCTCATTTTTATTGTATATATACATTATATACAATATATACACACTTTTTTTGGAAGTCAATAGGAATTCGGGGAAAAAAGTGGATTGGAAGTTTGGCGGATGTTTGCAATATATGGGAAGGGAGAGGGTATCAGCCCGAGAAGTGGAACATCGGCAGAAGAGCGGGAACATCGGCAGAAAAGCCAGAACATCAGCAGAAGAGCAGAAACATGAGCAGAACAATCCATTCCGGTTAATCTGACAAACACTCATATGATAGACTTGTAGAAGATTAAGATTGGAGCGTTAGCTATGCAATTGTTTTTTCAGGTTGTGTTACCGATAATGGCGGTATTTGGTGCGGGGTATATTTTGCAGCGGATCCGTATTCTTGATGTGAAATCACTGGCAACAGTGTCAATCTATATTTTCCTGCCGGCATTGGTATTCACAACACTTTACGAATCAAGTTTTAATCAAGGCTTTACATATATTATTGTGTTTGCTTTTTTCCTGTTGTTTATGATCATTATTCTCAATAAGTTGTTTGCACGGATTTTTCATTGGAAGGAATCGGTGGAAAGCGGCTCGATATTATCAACGGCTTTTATGAACAGTGGAAATTATGGAGTCCCGGTCATGCTGTTCAGTATAGGGGAGGCGGCAATGCCGTATGCAATTTTTCTAATGGTGCTGCAGACATTGATTATGAATGTCTTTGGTGTGTATTATGCATCAAGGAGTACAAGCGGATTTAAAGAGGCGCTCCTGATGATTTTTAAAATGCCGGCAACATATGCAACTGTTCTGGCGTTTGTTTTTCAAGCGATTCCATGGGAGATTCCCGATTCCATTTACTCAACACTGACAATGGTGGGGGATGCAGCGATTCCTTTAATGATGGTTATGCTCGGAATGCAGCTTGCCTCGATTACGTCGCTCAAATTTAATTGGCAGGTAATCTCATCTGCAGTTGGAATCAGGATGGTGCTTTCGCCATTGCTGGCATTTTTATTTATTTGGATTGTTCCGGTCGATCCTGTTATCGGTTCGGTGCTGGTAATTGTTGCTGCCATGCCGAGTGCAGCGACAACGACCATGTTTGCGATCGAATTTGATTCCGAACCTGAGCTTGTTTCCAGTATTACACTAGTAACAACGCTCGTTAGTATTATAACAGTAACGGTTCTGCTGAATATCATTGCCTGATGTCAGGTTATTGAGGGAAGGGGGAACAAAAAAGGTCTTTTGTTTCACTCATACCTATGATATATTCCAGTCTAACCGTTGCTATTTTTTTATTAAAAGGAGATTTCTGTATGTATCGAATCAAAGCGGTTTTGCGGCCGTCATTAGGTGAAGCGATCAGTCTTACCTTTGCAGTATTACTGATTATCTTCCTGGGAATTATTCTATTTGGAGCGGCGCCACATATTCCGCTTGTTATCGCACTCTTGCTTTTAATGGTATATGGATTGTCAAAGCGGGTTCCGTACCGGACATTGGAAGAAGGGGTAACAGAGGGAGCTGAATCCGGTATGGGGGCTGTGTTTCTCTTTTTCTTTATTGGAATATTGATTGCTTCCTGGATGCTGGGAGGGACGATACCTTCACTTATTTATGCCGGATTTGAACTTGTTACACCGAACTTTTTCTTTGCCATTATATTTATTGTGACAGGTATTGTTGGTATTTGTGTGGGAAGTTCTTTGACAACAGTTGCAACAGTAGGTGTAGCATTTATCGGGATTGCTTCTGCTGTAGATGTATCTCTTGCGATTGCGGCCGGTGCCATTGTGTCAGGTGCATTTTTTGGTGATAAAATGTCTCCTCTTTCTGATACAACGAATATGGCATCCTCAACATTGAAGGTTGATTTGTTTGAGCATATTCGCAACATGTCATGGACAACAATTCCAGTATTTCTGATAACACTAATAATTTTTGCGGTTATTTCACCTGAAATTACGTCCGCAGACTTCGGCCAAATGGAATCATTTCAGCAGGAGTTGGTCGATACCGGGCTTGTGAAATGGTACAACGGGGTAATTCCGCTGCTGGTACTGCTGGTTCTTTCCATTATGAGGGTGCCTGCATTATTAACGCTGGCTGCAGGGTCGATAAGTGCCATTGCCATATCATATATTAACGGTATTACACCGCTAAGTGATTTACTTGGATTATTGTTTGGCGGATATGTTTCTGAAACGGGTGTTGAAGCGATTGATTCATTGCTGACACGCGGTGGCCTGAACAGCATGATGTTTACAATCGGTCTGGTCCTGCTCGCGCTCAGTATGGGTGGATTGTTGTTCAAACTCGGCATTGTTCCACGGTTACTGGAAGCAATCGAGCATTTATTAAAAAAAGTCGGCCCGGTTATTGCAGCATCAGCTTTTACAGCGATTGGAATCAACGTGCTTATTGGTGAGCAGTACTTATCGATTCTGTTAACAGGTGAGGCTTACAGTGCACAGTATAAAAAAGTCGGTCTGGCAAATAAGAATCTGTCACGTGTAGCGGAAGATGCCGGAACCGTTATTAACCCGCTCGTGCCATGGAGTGTGTGTGGTGTGTTCATTGCGGAAGTACTTGGTGTATCGACATGGGCATATTTGCCGTTTGCATTCTTCTGCCTGCTTTCACCGATTTTGACGATAATGTTTGGATTTACAGGAAAAACATTGACCTATATTGAAAATAATCAATGAACAGAAGAGCGATGCATGGGACCCGTATACCATTATTCCCGGAACACGGAGACTAATGTTTCCAGGTTTACCTTTTTGGGTAATTTACTGGTAAGCAGTGATGCCGAAAGGGTGGAAGAAATGATTCGAACAATATTAATGATAATTGGCGCGATTGTAGTGATCGGCTGGATACTTTCACTTTTATAATTCGAAAAAATAACTGCTGGATGAGGGCCTAGAAACCTGTCCAGCGGTTATTTTTTTGATAAAGGAGACGTATGATTGTAAAATAAATAGAAACATAAAAGGACGTGAAGAAGAATGGATCTGCAGTTAAAAGGAAAGTCAGTGATTGTAACAGCTGCCAGTAAAGGTCTGGGCAGGGCAGTTGCTGCTGAATTCGCCCGGGAAGGTGCACATGTTTTAATCAGCAGTCGCGATGAAGCAGCATTGAATGCCACTGTGGAGGATATCAAGAAGGAAACAGGGAATGAGCATGTTGGTTATACCGTTTGTGATATGAAACGTGCTGAAGATATTAAAGTGATGGTTGACCATGCTGCATCTGCAAATGGTTCTGTGGATGTGCTTGTAAATAATGCAGGCGGTCCGTCAGCCGGAAAATTCATGGACATGTCAGATGACGATTGGTACCAGGCATTTGAATTAAATCTGCTTAGCTTTATCAGAACATCACGTGAAGTCATTCCACACATGAAGAAGCAAGGCGGGGGACGTATTGTAAATCTTGCTTCTTCATCCATTAAGCAAAGTCTTGATAATCTTGTTTTATCCAATACGATGCGGCCGGGGATTGTCGGGCTTGCCAAAAGTATTGCCAGGGAGCATGGTCAGGATAATATTTTAGTGAACACGGTTGGCCCGGGAACGATAGAGACGGATCGTATCGTTGATTTAAATCAGAAAAGGGCGGATGCACAGGGAGTCCCGGTCGAGAAGGTTGCTGAAGAAGCCGTAAAGCAAATACCGATGAACCGGTTGGGCGAACCAGCCGAATTTGCAAAAGCGATTGTTTTTCTGGCGTCCGGTGCCAATACCTATATCACCGGCCAGTCGCTGATTGTTGATGGTGGACAGGTGAAGGCGCTATAATCCCTACATCATATTTACAACGCCGAGGATAATCAGTAAAAATGGAGGCAGCAGTGACAGCCGTTGCATCCATTTTTTTGTGGCTAAAAAAATTCCAAGCTGAATGCCGCAGATAACGAAAAGTCCACTCATTAACGCAATCGAAAGTGCAGTTACTAAGGGGGAATACCCCAGCATAGCTGCCCCAAGGCCGGCACCGAATGCATCAATCGCAAGCGCAAATCCCAGCATTAGTGCTTCTTTTGCTGAAATAGACCCTGAATGATCCAAATCGGCCTGATGGGGCTCTTTGATAACTGTCTTAAAATTATCCCATGTTTCATCATCAGTGGTTTCTTTGAATGGTGTTTCCTTTCCTGAACGCAAAACATTGTATAAGCAAAATAAACCGATGAACAGCAGAATAACACCGCCAAACATTTCAGCCCAATCAGGTGTGATGAATGCCCGGAGCACATTGCCGATAGTCATGGAAAGATAAACAATCAGGCCGGAACATAGCATAATGATACTTAGTGCCGGAAACGGAACGCGAATGCGTTGCAGCCCATATGTGATTCCAACTCCGAATCCATCGATGCTAACTCCAATAATTAAAAGAATTAATCCGGTATAGAACAGCATCCATATCATTTTCCTTTCTTTATTTTCTATCATAGTTTATGGAGATAAACAGGAGGTGTGACCGTTTGTGGCGTGCAGTTCAGATGCTGTAATAAGTAGAAAAGAGGCTGATTTCATTGTCAGTGCTACTGAACAATACATTAAAATTATGGTAAAGTAGCAGAAGAGAGTGATCCAAAAGAGAGGATTTTTTTAATGAACAAAACAGTAGTATTGGCAGAAAAGCCTTCTGTGGGCCGTGATATTGCACGTGTCCTGAATTGCCAGAAGAAAGGCAATGGTTATTTGGAAGGGTCGAAATATATTGTTACATGGGCGCTCGGGCATTTAGTAACCTTGGCTGACCCGGAAATGTATGATGATAAATGGAAAACATGGCGACTGGGCGATTTGCCGATGCTCCCGAAGCAGCTGAAGTTAGTTGTCATCAAAAAATCCGGCAAACAATTCAGCGCTGTGAAATCACAGCTTAATCGTAAGGATGTCAATGAAGTGGTTATCGCAACCGATGCCGGACGTGAAGGAGAACTCGTTGCCCGCTGGATTATTGAAAAGGCACGTGTTCATAAACCAGTGAAGCGGCTGTGGATTTCATCTGTAACTGATAAAGCTATTCGTGACGGGTTCAAACAGTTGAAACCGGGTGAACAATACGAAAATCTGTATGCTGCAGCTGTGGCTCGTTCGGAGGCGGACTGGTATGTCGGTCTGAACGCAACTCGGGCATTGACAACAAAGTTCAATGCACAGCTTTCGACTGGTCGTGTGCAGACGCCAACCCTTGCAATGGTTGCTGCCAGGGAAAAAGAAATCAAGGAGTTTAAGCCGCAGAAATTTTATGGGATTGAAGCAAAATCCGCAAAAGGGTTCACTTTAACCTGGCAGGATGCGAAAAATAACAGCCGTATTTTTTCCAGGGAAAAGGCGGAAAAGCTCACAGGTCAGCTTAACAAAAAGGCTGCAAAAATCGTGAATATCGACAAATCCTATAAGAAAAAACATGCCCCGCAGTTGTATGACCTGACTGAACTGCAGCGGGATGCAAACCGGATATTCGGCTATTCGGGAAAACAAACATTATCCCTGATGCAAAAGCTGTATGAGCAGCATAAGGTGTTGACCTATCCAAGAACTGATTCCAGAGTTATTTCAACGGATATCGTTCCAACACTGAAAGAACGGGTGAAGGCGTGTGGTGTTGATCAGTATTCCCGCGTTGCCAATAAGGTGATGAAAAAGGAATGGAAACTGCCGAAATCAGTGGTTGATAATGCAAAAGTTTCCGATCACCATGCGATTATTCCGACAGAGCAGCCGGTTATTTTAGCGGAGCTTAATGATAAAGAACGGAAAATTTATGACCTTGTTGTGAAACGGTTTCTGGCTGTTTTATCCGATCCGTATGAGTATGAACAAACAACAATCGAAGCACAAATTGAGAAAGAGCGCTTCACTGCTAAAGGAAAAATTGTTAAAAAACAGGGCTGGAAGGAAATTTATAATGAAAATGATAATTCGGAACAGGGCCTGCCAGCTGTTCAGCAGGGTGACACGTTTGATGTTGAAATCAAGCTGACAAATGGTGAAACGAAGCCGCCGGAACGGTTTACTGAAGGCGGGTTGCTTCAGGCCATGGAAAATCCGGTCCGCTATATGAATCAGGATGAAAAACATCTGGCAAAAACAATCAACAAAACTGGCGGTCTTGGTACGGTTGCCACACGAGCTGATATCATTGAAAAGCTGTTCAACAGCCAGTTAATGGAACTGCGGAACAAACATATTTTCATTACATCGAAAGGCCGGCAGCTGCTTGATCTGGTCCCGGAGGATTTACGATCCCCTGCACTTACCGCTGAATGGGAAAATAAACTAGGCAGAATTGCAGAAGGAAAACTGAATAAAGAACAGTTTATTAAAGAAATGAAAGGCTATTCACGTGACGTTGTCCAGCAAATAAAGGCGAGTGACGAAACGTTCAAGCATGATAATATAACAGGTACGAAATGTCCGGATTGCGGCAAATTAATGCTCGAGATTAAAAATAGAAATGGCCGGATGCTTGTTTGTCAGGACCGCTCATGCGGGCATAAGAAAAATGTTGCTAAGGTAACGAACGCCCGCTGTCCGAATTGCCATAAGCGTATGGAACTTCGAGGTGAAGGGGAAGGAAAAACCTTTTCCTGCAAATGCGGTCACCGGGAAAAACTGTCAACATTCAACAAACGTAAAGAGCAAGAGAAAAAGCACAAAGTTTCCAAAAAAGATGTAAATAAATACTTGAAAAAGCAGGACGACGGATTTAAAAATGATGCATTGGCACAGGCATTATCAAAATTTAAAAAATAGTTGGATGGTTCATGCATTCATAATTGCCCGGGTGGGAAAAGTCCATCCGGGCATTTTCGTTGTCCCAGTGATTGCTGGCGGACAATTTTCCTTTATATAGTACATATATGAAGTGTTTTTGATCAGATAACGGAATAAATGTCCAGGTTAAAATCAAGCCGTGAAGGAACCTTGCATTCTTATAATCGTATGCGGAATGGAAAAGGTGGCATAAAATATTAATTATTTTTTTTGCCACCTTTTTCAGGTGAGGTACGAATATATTGTGAAGGGATAATAATTTTGTCGAATTACTCATCAATAAAAATTAATTTTTATTCATACTTTTCAAAAATTATGATAAACTGGTAAGAAGATTAACATCTCAGAACCTTCATCAAAAATAAATTTACTTTTTTGGAGGGGGAGAAATATGTCAAACAATGCAGAAAGCGTCATAGGGGAAAACAATGAAGAATTAGACAAAGCAACGGGAGAAAAGTCTGTTGACAGATTGGACTTCAGACTTGGTGCTTTTGGGGCAGCAGTACCTTTACTGTTTTTTGTTGTTTGGGCGATATCAATCAGTGTTCTTCAATTATCGTCCGAAGTTGCACTCGTTATGGGTGCTATCATTGGTCTGACCCTTGGTTTACTTTTATGTAAAAGTAAATGGGAAGATTATGCTCAAGGGTTATTTGACGGTTTGGCACAACCTGTTGGTGTCATCGCCATGGTTGCGTGGTTTTATGCAGGTATGTTTGCACAAGTATTACAGGTTGGCGGCCTTGTTGAAGGGCTCGTATGGATCGGTTCGGTAACCGGCGTTGAAGGTGGACTTTTCGTCGCATTGACCTTCTTGCTGGCAGCGACTTTCTCTACAGCTGTAGGTACAGGCTATGGAACAACAGTTGCATTCTGTACATTGATGTATCCGGCAGGTGTAGCTGTAGGTGCAGATCCAACATTTATGTTTGCGGCAATTTTGGCTGGTGCTGTATTTGGTGATAACCTTGCACCGGTTTCAGATACAACAATCGTTTCAGCGACAACACAGGATGCGGATGTTCCGGGTGTTGTACGCAGCCGTTTCAAATATTCTGTTGTTGCGGCAATACCGGCAGTTATTCTGTTTGCTATTTTTGGAGGCGGCGGAACGGCACAGTCCGTTCAGACTTCCATCATTGAATCTGTAAATGCAAGCGGACTTATTATGCTTATCCCATTTGCAATCGTACTTATTTTAGCTTTATCCGGACAGCATTTGCTTACATCACTGACATGGGGTATTATTTCAACCATTCCTTTAATATTTATCATGCATATCAGTGGAATCAGCAGCAGTACGCTGGCTGATATAATCAGCTTTAACGCTGACTCGGGAACAGTTGTTCAAGGCGCACTGGTAAGTGGCTTAACAGGATACTTTAATATGGCAATCCTGATTCTTTTGATTGTAGCTGCTGCACACCTCCTGCGTCTGGGTGGAACAATGGAGGCTATTACAAAAGGGTTAATCAAATGGATTAAAAACTCTGTACGCAGAGCTGAAATTGCTATTTGGGGAATCGTTGCGCTGCTGAACAGTTCCATTACAATTAATACTGCAGCAGAAATTGCAGCTGCACCATTTGTAAAAGAAATTGGTACGAAATATAAAATTCACCGTTACCGTTTGGCTAACATGTTAGACGCTGTGACATCAGCATTGGGTTATATTTTCCCATGGGGTGCTCCGGTACTGTTGGGTTGGTCTACCATCCAAACGATGAAGGCGGAAAACTATGACTGGCTGCCAATCGTTGAGCCGACAGCAGTGTTCCCATTCGTTTTCCAAGGCTGGTTCCTGTTCATTATCATGCTCATCGCGGCATTAACCGGCTGGGGATTACGCTATGAAGGTAAAAAAGGTGAAGAGTTGAAAGAACGACCGAAAGATTAAGAGTACATGATTGAAAGAATGAAGGCTTATAGAAGTCTTCATTCTTTTTTTGCATGGTTACTCAACTTACGCACCTGCAGAATAAGCTCAAACAGCTGACCTTGATAAACTAGAACATTATTAATTGTGCCTTGACAACATTGATTAAAGTTTTTTGTATACATAATCCATAACTCGCGAAGTAAGTATAATTCTGATTCGTACCTGTCAGCGAAGCTCTTACCATGTCTACAGCAGAATGAAAGACTTGGGTGCCTAAATCGATTGCCTTTTCATTGTGTTAGAGCACGTTTCATGATGATTTTAAGGTTAAATCGAGTTCATTTTCATCGATAGAGCACGTCTCATGATGATTTCACGGCTGAATTGAGTTCTTTTTCATCAATAGAGCTTGTTCTTCTACTTATTACGCATTATGTATCAAATACGAACCGTTGATTCAAAGTCGACTCAAGCAGTGTATCTTCAGCCTTTCTTATTCCTTCAAGGCCAATGTGTTCATTTTACGCTGCGAAACTTGAATATGTCAGGAATAAAATGTTTCTTTGGGGGAACATACAGGAAAAACCCAGTACCTTGCTGCAGTGCGGTCGAAGGATTTATTCCATGTTTCAATGTAAAAATATCGGGTAAAACGTTAAATAACATTAAAGACGCAAATTCATTAGTAAACTTGATTCATAACAATCTATCCATAAACTATAATTGTCATCAGTTGAAAAATATCCTACATTTGTAGTGTTTAATCACTGAAAATTCTGTTATATAATAAAACGCAAGAAAGGTGAATGTTTATTCAGTTAAATGAAAGCGATATCAAGAGTGAAGTCTGGAAGTAAAATAAACGTATGGAGGAGTGAGAAGCATGGATAATAGAGACAAAGTGGCGGTAGGGAAAACGTGGAAGAAGAAATTCTTTATTGCGTTCTTTGCAGGTTTCCTGGCACTTGGCGGCCTTATGTCTGTGTTTGGATTTACTGGAACAGCAGTAGCACTGCCGATGGGAGGTATTGGTGACTTTTACGTGAAGTTCGACAAACTGGAAGGAAAGGGTTTTCAGCTATTACCGCATATTGGTGAGACTGGTAATTCCGACGCCGAGCCAATGATCCGGAATAAGATTGACGAAGTGACGATTACCAATCTGCATATCTATAAAGATATGAAAATGCCAGGCGGACAGTGGGTAAGAATTCATATTAAAGCCTCAGGCCCTACAAAAATCAGTGGATTGATTCAGGATGCGCGAATGATTGATGCAAATTTAAGCTTCAATGAGCTTGCAATCGAAGAGCGGAATACCACTGATTTCTCCAAAAACTGGTCACAGCAAGCAAAGACGATAACGATAACAGATGCAAAACTTGTAACGGACTATTTGTTCCAAAATGTTGTCAGCCTGGAAGGTACCAAGATTTATGTTGAGAAGATTGATTCACCAGATATGACAAAACAACCCGGATCAAGCAAATGAACCTGATTTAATGGAGAATCCTTCAAAAAGGAAGGGGATAACGTATGAACAAAAAGGAACTCAAGGAACAAAAAAAGGAAGAGAAATTGCGGATGAAGCATGAAAAAATAGCGAATGGCGGGAAGTTCAAAAAGTGGCGGAACAATCGTCCTTTTTGGGGTGCGAGCTTAGTTATTTTGGCTGGCTTGCTGATTCTGTATATTCCAATTCAATTGTATGCAATTGCGTTTGTTCCCGGCAGCCTTGTATTTATTGGATTTTTATTTGGCGGATTGATGCTGATCACCGGTGTACTTGGCTATTTGTACCCGAAGTTTTCTACGGTGTTCGGTATTGTAGCAATATTTTTATCTGTTCTTTCAGTCATGGGTGCACTGGGAGGATTCCTGATTGGGACAATTATCGGAATTGCCGGTGGTGCGCTTTTGATTGCATGGGAGAAGCAGGAAGTATTGCTTGAAACCGAAACGGAAACGACAAATGACAATAAAACGATTGAAAAAGGTGAGGTAAGTGCAGCACAGGTGTAAGTACAGGATGATTATAGTTGAAAATTAGGGGAATTTGCGTATGAATAAAAAAACAGCTTTTTTCTGTCTTATTTTTTTAATTGCATATGGACTTTCCTTCTTATCACCGGCCGTTAACAGTGCCTATGCCGAAAGTAATGAAGCGGCTGACGGCAACGGGCATAGTGGCGGCTTTATTGTGAAAACCGAAAAAGTGGAAGGGCAGATGGACCTGGTTGGTGCTCTAATTGGCAAAATCAGCATTAAAGAAGGAACAATTCACGGATTAACTATTACAAAGACACTCGAAACCGGAATGTCAGAAGATCCATTAATGATTAAAATAACATCACCGGGACCTATCAAAGTTCAAAATTTGAAAGCAGGGACAATAAACGGACTCCCTCCCAGTATTGGCGATTTGTGTAAGCCCAGTAAACCGGGATGGATTTGCTTAAAAGATGTCACAATGAAAGTAACCGAACAATCAGCTTCAGAGATTTCGTTACCTGAGGCGAGTGTTCAGGCCTGCTATCAGAGTCAATGCGGCGGACTTCCTGATTATAAGCCGATGACCAAAAAGGAAGTCAAGGATATTTTGAATGAAGAAAAAGCGAAGGAAGACGAAGAACAGTCAGATAATAAGCAACCGGACAAAGAGCAGTTGGGTTCGGAACAACCAGCAAATCTGGACGATATAAAAAATGAACTTCAAAAAGATAAGGAAAATCTTGATAAAGCAAAAGATATCCTAGATGAGGCATCGGATGTTTATGAAAAAATAAAAAACGGCAATCCGACTGAAGAACTGAAAAAACTGACCGATAAAATAAACGATTTACTTGAGGATAACGTGATTGATGGAACGACAGACAAGTTGAAGGAATTGGTTGCAAAACTAAAAGAACTGGAAAAGGAAGCAACATCGTTTGGGACCATTTCGGAAACATTCACTAAACTAACAGATGAAGCTGATAGACTTGTTCAGGATCTTCAGAACAGCATAAACACAACAAAAGAACAGCTGAATAACTTAAATGATTCAAATAAGGAGAACGAAGATAAATCAGTTGTTGATTCACTGAAACAGCGTGCTGATCAAATATTGAATAAAACTGAGGCAGTCAAAGATAAGGTATCCAATTTAACGAAGAAAAAAGGCAGTTTACAAAATAAAACGGAATCAATCAATAAGAAACTGAACAAATTGAAGTCAACAATTTCAGAAGCTGAAACATCCGGGGAAGGAAATCAATCCGAAGACAGCTCGGACGGTTCATCGAATGATAACAATAATGAGAAAGATTCCGGTTCCGGATCAACTGATGACGGTAATACAAATGATGGTAACACAGGTGATAATAATAACGATGACTCAGAAGATGACGAATCGTCAATCCTTGGTGATCTTATCGATGGAATCCTTGGAGGACTTTTAGGATAAAGATGGTTATATGTAATGGGAACAGTGGTCTGATTTTATAAAATCGGCCACTGTTTTGGTTTAAAGGTGGTTACTGGCATATACTTTCATAATACCGAGAGAGGCTGGGACAAAGTGTTTTTATCAAAAGAAAAATCCAAACTATCTGGAAAATGGTGCATAAAAACTGCTCCGGAAATATACTTCGCGCACCTTAGGGCGGCTGCTGAGCCCTCCTCGTGCTCGTCGTGTTGGTAGTGAATTCAATGAAGCGGAACTCCTCGCAGAAAAGATCGCTATCGCACTCAGTGGTGTCAACTACTAGGCCTTTCCTCCCGCAGGAGTCTACGTATATTTCCTTCACTAATTTCAATGCTTGTCTTTTGTGTTACCCGATTCGTTTTATCCCAACCTTTTTTAAAATTCTATCGTGCATATAATGTTCGTATACCATTATAAATAATCATTAAATACCCGACATATTAAGGAATATATTTTGATGCAGTTAAAAATTATTCTGTATGTATACGGTTTTAAATTTTGTAAGGAGGATGCAAAATGGCAAATTTACGCGAGACTTTTCAGGAAATTGACTCAGCTGTAAGCGACGATCCAAGTAAGGCGCAGGGAACAGAGGCGGTTTATCTGTTTAATCTGGACGGTGATGAGTCCGGTACGTATCATATCGTTTTCAATGGTGATAAAAGTTATGCTGCAGAAGGAGAAGCAGATAACGCCGACTGCACATTATTTATGGATAGTAACGATTTTATGAAAATGGTCGATGGAGAGTTAAATGGGACGCAAGCATTTATGAGCGGACGTCTGAAAATTAAAGGGAATATGGGACTCGCTATAAAATTACAAAGCATTTTGGCTTCGTATAATAAGGCAAGAAAGTAATAATCGTGGAAGAGGAGGAGCCTATGTGATTTCATTTCGTCCGACAGATGAAGAGATTTCTTTTACACAAGTCGCTAAAAACATCGCAAAAGCTCGTGTTCGTCCACTGGCTCGTAATTGCGAAGAAAATCGGGAAGTCGATCAATCGCTAATCAATGAATTAGCGGAACTGGGATTTCTATCACTCGAATTACCCGAGGATTGGGAAGGCTTAGAGCTGCCTATGATAACGCAGGTCCAATTAGAACAGGCACTGAGCTATGGTGACCTTGGCATTGTGCAAGGATTACCGGGGGCTGGTGATATTGCCTCACTCATACGTTTACTGCCGGAAAGTCAGGTTTTAATTGCCGATAAGGCAAGATTGACAAATAAGGGAACTACAGCGTTTGTAGATATGGTCAACACTGAAGAACCATGGAACAGTCAGCTGACTATTCATGAGAATGACGATGGCTATTATATAAAGGGAAGTTCGCAGCCGGTACGATTGGCTGCGAATGCCGAATATGTGGCCGTTGCTGCTAAGGATTCACAGGGTAAAAGCGTTATCCTCTGGTTGAATGACTCTAATGATTGGTTGGTTGAGCAAGGGGATTATCGCTTAGGTCTGCTTGCCGCAGGAATTGGTCGTTTTTCTTTTAACAGAGTGGAACTTCCTAGAAGCCGCGTGCTGGCAGAAGGGAAATCTGCTGATGAATTATTACAAAAGGTTCTCACAAGGACTCGCATTTTACATGCAGCAAAGGAAGTGGGCTTAATGGAAGCTGCGCTTGATTATGCAACGGAATATACCGCGGAAAGAAAGGCGTTTGGCCGGGAAATCGCCAAGTTTCAAGGGGTGTCGTTTCGAATAGCTTCGATGGCAATGGAAACAAGGGTTGCACAGCACCTTGTCCGGGAAGCGGCAGTCAAAGCAGATGAACAGAATGAGTTGGCGGAAGGGTTGGCTTTACGGGCATTGAATCGTGCACACCGGTCTGTCCGCTATGTAACGGATTCTGCCGTACAACTGCTTGGCGGGCATGGTTTCGTGCAGGAGTTTCCGGCTGAAAAATGGATGCGCGATGCCCAGGCACAGGTCTCCCTGTATGGAAGGGAAAAAGATTTGCTTGCGCATCGCGGTGCCCAACTGATTGCCGGTGAACAAGAGGTGACTGTTCCATGATCAGTTTTGAATTATCCGAGCAGCAGAAACAAATTAAGGAAATGACGCACTGGTTTGCGGAAAATGAAATCCGCCCGATTGCCATGGAAGCTGACAAATTGGAAAAGGTGCCTGATGAATGGCTTGATAATGTTAACAAAATGGGGATTCATTTGAATACATCATCGTTCAGCGGAGGCAGCAGTAAAAAAACATCCGGAAAAAAATCCAAAAAGGAACGTGAAGGCAATCGTATGGGTGTTCTTGCATCCGAGGAGATGGCGTGGGGAGATCCGGCTGTTACCCTATCACTGCCTGGTGCCGGACTGGGTGGTCCTCCCGTGGAAAGCAGTGGCACACCTGAGCAGAAGGAGCGCTTCTTGTCGATTTTTACAAAAGATGAACCAAGATGGGGTGCATATGCATTAACAGAACCTGACGCTGGTTCAGATGCATCAGGTATACGTACGACTGCAACAAAAGTGGATGGCGGGTACGTGCTGAACGGGCAGAAAATATTCATTACCAATGGAGGACGCGCTTCATGGGTTGTTGTGTTTGCAACGGTTGATGCATCACTCGGCCGTACCGGGCAGCGTGCTTTCGTTGTTGAAAAAGGGACGCCGGGATTCGGTTGTACCCGTCTTGCGAAAAAAATGGGTCTGCGTGCAAATGAAACTGCGGAATTATTACTGGAGGATTGTTTTGTTCCTCAGGAAAACTTACTTGGCGGCGAAGAACTGTATGAAATAAGTGGATCGAAACCATCCGGATTTCAGGTCGCCATGAAGACATTTGACAGTACACGTCCAATTGTGGCTGCTATGGCAATAGGGATAGCGCGTGCCGCTTATGAATATACACTTGATATTGTGCAGCGGGACTATCCAAAGCAGGGAGGTTATTTTCACCTTGCATCTCAGATTTTGGCGGAAATGGAACAGGATATAGCAGGAGCCCGATTATTGACATGGGAAGCTGCATGGAAAGCTGATCTAGGTTTGACGAATGCAAAAGAAGCTGCGATGTGTAAGGCATATGCCGGGAAAATGTCCCTTGATGTCTGTTCAAAATGTCTGGAACTTCTCGGTCCAATCGGATTGGATGGTCATATCGTAGAAAAATTATATCGTGATGTAAAAGTGTTCGATATCTTTGAAGGAACCAATGAAGTACAGCATCTTGTTATCGCCCGTCGCCAATACGCACCATATGAGATAAGAGTTTAATAGAGGAGGGTTATCGTGACCTATCAAACAATCAAAATCGATAAACGTAACAAAGGCGTGGCTTGGATTACGGTTGATAATCCACCGGCTAATGCGATTGGGGAAGAATTGATGCAGGAGTTGGAGGCTGCGGCAGACGAACTGACACAGGAAGATTCCGTTCGTGTGGTCGTCATTGCATCCAATCATCCGAAAATATTCCTGGCCGGCGCTGATTTAAAAGGTATGAATCAAAATAGCGGTGACCACCAGGACGAGGAAAATATGATTGCCATGCAAAGCGCCAGAATGCAGGCATGTTTTCAACGGTTTGCGGAAATGCCAAAGCCGGTCATAGCTGCTATTAATGGTCATGCACTGGGAGGCGGCTGCGAACTGGCAATGGCGTGTGATTTTCGGATAATGGGAAAAGGGCGCATCGGACTGACGGAATTATCGCTTGGTCTGATACCGGGAGCAGGTGGTACCCAGCGGATGACACGTCTTTTGGGGCGTGCTAAGGCAACTGAACTTATTTTTACTGCTAAGCAGATGGAAGCTAGAGAGGCGGAGAAGATTGGTCTTGTCAATAAGGCAGTCGACTCCGAAAAGTTGAAAACGGATACAACAGCATTTGCCGAACAATTGGCAGGTGGTGCCGTCCATTCAATGGGACTCGCAAAACGTGCTATTAATGTGGCAGAAGGCTCGGTTCAACAAGGACTCGAGGTTGAAGCAAATGCGTTCAGCGAAACGTTTTTAACGGATGAACCAAGTATCGGGCTTGCTGCATTTTTCCAAAAAGAAAAACCGCAGTTCAATCAATAGTAGACTTTAATGAAAGGTAGGATTCATATGTCTTCATGGGATAACATGCTCGACGGAAAAGTGGCTGTTGTAACAGGTGCTTCACGAGGGCTGGGGCTTGCGGATGCACTTGCTTTGGCAGAAGCCGGTGCTGATGTTGTTATAACCGATATTCTGATCGAGTCGGATGAACAAAATGAACAGGAAGCGGAGCGGTTTGGTCCGATTGCACAAGTGATGCAGAGCACGAATGTCATGTATGCGGATCAGACAGCCCGGGAAATCCAGGCGATGGGCCGGCAGTCGTTTGCCATTAAAATGGATGTCACCAATCGTGAACAAGCAAAGGATGTTTTTGCAAAAGTAAAAGAGGAGTTCGGCAGGATTGATATTCTTGTCAATAATGCCGGGACATTGGACCATGTATCGCAAATCGAAAATCAGAACGATGACTTTTGGGAGCGAGATGTTAATGTTAACCTGACCGGAGCATATAATTGTACGAAAGCAGTTTGGCCGTATATGAAAGAACAGGAGTACGGACGGATTATTACTATGTCGTCTGTTGCAGGTACGCTCGGCGGGTTTGGCCAGGCGAGCTATTCCGCTACTAAAGGAGGTCTCCTCAGTTTTACGAAAAGCATGGCGCTTGAAGGAGCCAGACACGGCATTAATGTCAATGCGATTGTACCCGGCATCGTCGGAACAGAAGCATTTAATTTGGGAAATGCGAAAATGAATGAGCGGATGATTAATCGGACGGCATTCAAGAAACCGGGGGAACCGGAAGATATAGCCAATGCGATTACGTTCCTGGTTTCGGATAAAGCGAAGTATATAACCGGTGTCGGTTTAAATGTTTCCGGCGGGATTGAACTGTTCACGTTTTGAAAAAATGCTCTAATCTAGTTTTTGATGTAGATTGCGGCGCAGCTGTATACGAGTGTTGAATGTCGAATTGTAAGTGCTCTCTCAAATGTAGATACTAAGCTTGAAATCAACGTGAGGAACGCTTTCTTGACAAAGATGGTGCCGATTTAGACTAAAAATCATCGAGAGAAGCACTGTCTCGATGAAGAAGAATGGGAAATGAAAATATTCAATCTGCGGGGAATGAAAGTCTTAATACGTAAAGGAGGGTAGGTAGATGAGAGAAGCAGTAATTGTGGATGCATTAAGAACTGCAGTTGGCCGTAAAAAAGGAACATTTTCCAAAACACATCCGGTCGATATGCTTGTTCCGGTATTGAAGGTGTTGACCAGCAGAAATGCAGTGGACCCGGGGGAAGTGGACGATGTCGTAACCGGATGTGTCACCATGACTGATGAACAAGGCGGAAATATCGGGCGCATGGCAGTGCTTGCAGCCGGTTTTCCTGTTGAGGTTCCTGCATTTTCCCTGAACCGGATGTGCGGATCAAGTCAGCAGGCGATACACAATGCCGCACAAACGATATTGGCTGGTGATGCGGATATCGCCATTGCCTGTGGGGTTGAAAACATGACCCGCGTACCGATGGGGAGTGATATGGGAGGTTTCAGCAATGACTTGATCAATCGTTACAATATTGTCCCACAGGGGTTTTCAGCAGAGATGATTGCCAATAAATGGGGATTATCACGTGAAGAATTGGATACATTTTCAATGGAAAGTCACCGCCGTGCGGCAGCAGCAACTGATCAAGGGTATTTTGACCGTGAAATCTTACCGATTGATGTTGAAACGAAAAGTGGAAAAGAATCATTTCGGTATGATGAGGGGATTCGACGGGATACGTCAATGGAAAAACTGGCTGATTTGACTCCGTCTTTTCAGCCTGATGATGGTGTTGTGACTGCAGGAAATTCAAGCCAGGTCAGTGATGGCGCTGCGGGATTGTTGCTCATGTCCAAAGAAAAGGCAACGGAGTCAGGTGTAAAACCACGGGCAAGAATTATCGCACGCACAGTTGTCGGGGATGACCCGGTAATGATGCTGACAGGTGTCATACCAGCTACACGTAAAGCGTTGAAAAAGGCGGGATTAACACTTGAGCAGATGGATGCGATTGAAATAAATGAAGCCTTTGCTTCCGTTGTGAAGGCGTGGGAAAAGGAACTCGAACCAGACATGGCTAAAGTGAATATCCGGGGTGGGGCGATTGCGTTGGGCCATCCGCTTGGCGCAAGCGGCGCCAAGCTTGCAACAACCTTACTTCATACGCTGGAAGACGAAGGTGGGAGGTACGGTCTGCAAGTCATGTGTATTGGTTTTGGCATGGCAACGGCGACCATTATAGAACGATTGTAAATAAAAGGAGGACTTTTTATGGCAGCAAATACAATGCCGAGTACTGAGGAAGTATTTGAAATGATTGATGCAGCAATAAAATCCGACCCATCAGTAACAACAGGAAAAGAAGGTGTTTATCAATTCTATCTGCAGGGAGATGATGGTGGAACATACCAGATGATCATTGACGATGATGGACCTCGAACTGTGAAAGGTGAAGAAAAGGATGCACAGGTAACACTGACGATTGATCACAATGATTTGAGGGATATGGTTGCTGGAACATTAAACCCTACAGCAGCATTTATGGGAGGGAAACTGAAGATTACAGGCAACATGGGTCTCGCATTAAAGCTGCAGACAGTCCTGAATTCTTTTTCATTTTAGGGATAATTTTTGCCGGTAAGTGGACGGTAACGGGAACATGGAGATTGACGGAAATGGGGGAAACGCATGAAACCTGATAATTTGGTGGATATGCTTGATCGGACGGTGAAGCAATATCCACAAAAGACTGCGTTGATGTGGAAAGAAGAAGGTACCTATCATGAGATGACGTATGGAGATTTATGGAATCATATTTATCATGCTGCGTCTGGACTTGTTCAGCTCGGCATTAAGGAAAATGACAAAGTTGCTATTTTGTCCAACAGCAACCCCATGTGGGCAATTACGGATTTTGCTCTTGCAAGTATTGGGGCAGTGAGCGTACCTATTTACCCAACATTACCGCCTGAGCAGGTAAATTTTATCCTGAAAAATGCCGAGGTAAAAACAGCCGTTGTTGAAAATAATGAACAGCGTCAGAAAGCAGTTGCAGGGGATGCAGAAATTGACCATATTATTACGATGTATCCAAGTGATTCTCCATTAGATAATGAATTGGCATTCTTTGAACTGGAAGAAAACGGTGAAATGAATAAACTGCCAGACTGGGAAGAAACGTGGCGAAACATTACCCGGGATCACCTGGGTACGATTATCCATACATCGGGAACTACGGGAAAACCTAAAGGGGTAATGCTCACCCATGGAAATTTTTTGGCTAATATCGAAGGAGTACAATTTTGGCTGATTGAATTATTACCGGAGGATCTGTCACTATCATACTTGCCGTTATCACATGTGTTTGAGCGAATGGCCGGTCATTATATGCCTTTGTCGGTGGGAACGACAATAGCTTATGCGGAGAGTATCGATACGATTCAGGAAAATCTGACAGAAGTTCGTCCGACCGTTTTAACGAGTGTTCCAAGATTGTTTGAAAAAGTATATGCAAAAGTGCGTGAGGAAATCGATGGTGGTTCACCTACTAAGCGAAAAATCTTTAATTGGGCAGTTTCGGTCGGGCTGGAGCGCTATGACCGTTACATTAATTCACCGGTAGATCAGTTGATTATGCAGCATGCCATGCCAAAAAAACTGCAAAGGAAATGGAAGGTTGCTGACCGTCTCGTATTCCAAAAAGTTAAGAAAAAACTTGGCGGCAGGTTGCGTGGTATGGTTTCCGGTGGAGGGACGTTGAATCCGGAACTTGCCAGGTTCTTCTGGGCACTGAACTTACCAATTTTAGAAGGGTACGGATTGACTGAAACCTCCCCGGTAATTACAACAAACCCGATAGTCCGCGCTAAGGCAGGAACTGTTGGAAAAGTATTACCTAACCTGGACGTCCGGATTGCCGAAGATGGGGAAGTACTGGTAAGAGGATTAAGTGTAATGAAGGGGTATTACAACGACCCGGAAGCAACTGAGAAAGAATTTGACGGTGATTGGTTTTATACCGGTGATATCGGTGAACTCGATCAGGATAACTACTTAAAAATAATTGATCGTAAAAAACGTATCCTGGTTCTATCAACCGGAAAGAATGTCGCGCCGCAATTAATTGAAAATGCTATCAATGAAAGCAACTTTATCGAACAATCTCTGGTTGTCGGTGATAATCAAAAATATATTATTAGTCTTGTGAACCCGGACTTCGAAAATTTACTGCCATGGGCCAAAAAAAATGACATACGCTCTGATTCGTTTGTAGAAATTTGCCGTCACAAAAAAGTGAAAGACTTAATTCAAAACGAAGTGGAAAGCCATACGAACTCTTTTTCTGATTATGAAAAACCGAAAAAGATCGTAATTATTGGAGACGAGTGGACGGTTGAAACTGGTGAGTTAACACCTAAATTATCAATGCGTGTAAATGTGATTGAAAATAAATATAGACGGGTGATCGAAAAAATATATGCAGCAGATAATTCCAATTCCAAAAATGAAAAGAAGTTATTGGTGAAAAACTGAATGGGAAAGGAACAAGAATGCATACTCCAATCCCAATTCTTAAATTAATCCTTCACGAATTGCTCGTGCAACGGCTTCAGTACGATTTTTCGATTCCATCTTTTGCATTATTGCAGATACGTAATCCCGAACAGTATATTCACTTAAATAAAGGTCACTTGCTGCTTCATTTGTTGATGCTCCTTCAGCCATTAACTTCAGTACCTCGATTTCACGGGGAGAAAGGTGTAATGTTTCTTGTTTTGGTTGGTCATCGTGTCGCCCATTTTGATATTTGGCCAGAATTTCTCCGGCACTTTGACCAAACTTAATAAGTGCAGAAAATGTTTCCTGAGCCACTTTGAAATATCTTCCTGGACCCTGATCTAGGATAGCCGCACCCAAAAGTTTACTGGAGGATGATATAAAAATGGGAGCAACCACAACAGACCGTAAATTGAATTGTTGAACATAAATATCAGGAAATCCGAAAGAGGCATCCTTCATATAAATCGGCTGTAAATAATTCACATTTTCCCCAAATAGTTGAAGGATTTTCAGGTTATTTTGGATCAACGGAAGATTATTAACGTCTTCAGTAATATTTTGAATTGCTTCGTTATCAAGACGGTGACCAAACAAACCAAATCCCATCTGCTCATTAATAGAATATGAAAATAGTGCACAGCGGTCGAATGGCAAATAATTAACAAATCCCGCTGTTATATTTTCCACTGCTTCATCGTATGTTTGCGCCCGCATAATCTTTTCGTTAAACATGATGACAGAATCCTTCCACTTGTGTTCCTGCTTCGATACGTTTAATGTGTCTTTTCCATTTCGAAATATTTCCAGTGCATACGTTATAAACGGCATAACATGGGAGGTATCCTGATGGTTTACACAAACTAATAATGTACTATCTTCATAGGGAATCGGAAGAACGTTGGATTTCTTTCTATTTATCTCTGTCATTTGATTCAGCAGCAGTTCAGATAAGGAATAAATGGTATCCGCTTTTAAAGCATCACTCCCCAATAATAAGTCCTGATTCATGTTATTAAACCATTTTTCAACGATATAGGATTGATCTTTTTTAATGGCAATAGCTGTCCATTCAATAGGCAATTGGTTAGATGAAACGAGACTTTTCAAAAAGGAATCAATTGCAAAATATTGCGTATATGGCTGTGTCAGCAAGTCTTCGCCAATTGCTGAAAATAAATATTGCACGGCCTGGTGATCCTGAAATGAAAGCTTTTCCCTTGCCTGAATTACTTTGTGAACTGCATTTTCCAATAGTGTAAGGATGAACGGATTGGTTTGAATTGACTTGGAATGAAAAGACAAGCTTACATTTGATTTTTCTGGTTCATCAATTTCCTGATAAAAGAATTGTCCGGAAAAATAGTGAATCGTTTCTTCCGTATTTTTTGCCGACTTTTCCCCTGTTTGTTGCAGGTATGAAAGAACTTTTTCCCATTCCTGTAAAATGGGCTGCTGATGTGTTCTGACTATTTTAAGTCCATTTTGAAATAGCGTATTCATATGGTGATTAACTTGAGAGGACATCCTATTTTCCCCTTCCTTAAACTTTATCCTTCAAATGAACAAGACTTCTCTATTACGTATAATTTCAACAAAAAGCATGTAAATCCTTTTTATTGCTGAGAATTTAGGGTTTTTTGCAGAATTGCTTTGTTTAATATATTTATTTTGGTCAATTGAATATTATGAAATGGCTGTTTTTACATAGAGTATTGCCATATGACCCGCAGGCCGTATACACTTCGCTTTCACACCTCCGGGTACCAAGGCGACATCTGCTCAAAAAGTACGTTTTCGCAGTGTCTTCTTAGCCGGGGGCGGCTGGTGAGCCCTCTCCGTGCCAAGGCACTCCGTGGTCTCACCGATGCCTTAGCTCCCCCAGGAGTCTACGTGTATACGGCCTGCTAGGTGTGCTTAAATATTTTTCAAAAACAACAATTTTTTAGAAAACTGCCTTATGTAAAGGCTTATCGAATACTCCTTACGTGGATAGGAAGGTGCTTTTAATCTTTTTGAACCAATAAAATGTATACTCAAGTATACATTACATAACCATTATCTCCTGGATATAATAGTTGTGAAGATTCTTACTATTGATCGCGGAGGTAATGGTGAATGGCGAAGAAGGTTCAAACGGAAAAAAGCGGTTATATTATTTTGCCCACCCATGAACGCTACAATGAGAAAAGGAAGGTTTGGAACAGGTTACATGACAGGTATCCGGCTGCTATCTTTGAATGTTTGTCGGAGAAAGATGTCATGTCAGCAGTTCACTATGCAAAAGAACAGCAGCTGGAAGTTTCGGTTCGTGGCGGCGGCCATCATTTGGCAGGAACCGCTGTTTGCGATAATGGCGTCATGATTGATTTGTCCGGGATGAACAGTGTTTTCGTAGATGAGGAACGCCAGGTTGCAGTAGTGGAAGCAGGTGCAACACTAGCTGATATCGATGCGGAAACACAAAAGTTCGGTTTGGCTGTTCCAACAGGTACGGTATCAGAAACAGGGATTGCTGGATTGGCACTTGGCGGTGGGCTTGGTTATTTACGGGGAAAATACGGGTTGACGTGCGACAACATTATTTCAGCAAGAATGGTAACCCCAAATGGAAAGCTGATTAAGGTTAGCAGTGAAGATAATGCTGATCTGTTTTGGGCTATTCGTGGCGGCGGGGGAAATTTTGGTGTGATAACCGCTTTTGAATTCCAATTGTATCCTGTAGGTCCAAACGTTCAGGCAATTGATGTGATGTATGACTATAAGGATGCCGGAGAAATCTTTCGGAAGCTGAAAGTGTACATGGAAAGTGCCCCTGATGATATTTCTGTCAACACAGCAATTATGCAATTGCCTCCAGCGCCGTTTGTACCGGAAAGTATGCATTTCAAGCGAGTAGTAGTCGTTTCCGGAATGTATTCCGGTGATTTGACTGCTCAAGCTGAACAAACAATCAACAAGCCATTGCAGGAACTGGCGACACCGTTAATGGATAACACGGGAATGATGCCATATGCCGAGCTTCAGAAAAAACTTGATCCAATGGTGCCGGCTGGTGCAGAAATCGTGGGAACATCACTCTATTTCAATGAATTGGATGAAAACGTGCTTAACATTGTTTTTGATAGTATTGAACATTCACCACTTCCGATGGTAATGGCCCAATTCTGGTTGCTTAACGGTAAAATGAATCGTGTTTCACCTGACGATACCGCATTTGCCGTACGGGATGCCGGATGCCTTCTGCTTATGGATGGTGAAGCAATAGGGGGAGATGCAACCCGAAGTCAGGAGTGGATGGATTCACTATATAAAAAATTACTGCCATATTCGTATCAGAAAGCTTCCTATCTTAATGGAGCTGCGCTTGATGAAGAAATTACCAGGAACACGTATGCGGATAACTACAATAAGCTTGCTTCAATAAAGCGTGATGTTGATCCGGATAACATGTTCTGCCACAACCATAATATCAGACCAAAGGAATAATCTGGTATACCATAGTATGAATTTTTTCCAATTAATTAGAGGAGGTGTTCATATGACAGAAGAAGTAAAAGTGGATGGTACAACAGAAGCGGTACAGGAGGAGTCTGCTGATGTAAAAAACAATAAAGGGATGGCAATTTTAGCCTACATTATATTTTTCATTCCGCTGATTACCGCCAAGGAATCTGAATTTGCCATGTACCACGCAAATCAGGGGCTCGTTTTGTTCCTGTTTGGGGTCAGTGTAAGTATCGTCGGGACGATTGTGCCGATTATCGGATGGTTGCTCATTTTACCACTGGGTATGCTTTGCTGGTTTGTATTTTTGGTACTGGGGATTATTAATGCTTCCAATGGAAAGCAAAAGCCGTTGCCGATGATTGGGAAAGTCAGCATTTTAAAATAAGAAACACGAGGCTGGGACAAAAGTGTTTTATCAAAAGAAAATCCGAACTAACTGGAAAGCGGTGCTTATAACCGCTCCGGAAATATACTTCGCTTTTACACCTCCGGGTACCAAGGCGACATCTGCTCAAAAAGTACTTTTTCGCAGTGTCTTCTTAGCCGCGGGTGGCTGTTGAGCCTCCTTGCGCTACCGCGCTGCGGAGTCTCACCTAGACCTTTCCTCCCGCAGGAGTCTACGTATATTTCCTACGCTAAGTTTCGCATATGTTCGTCTTTTGTAATACACATTTTTGTTATGTCCCAGCCTCTTACCCTAAGAAATGATCTCCATTATACGCTTAATCAGTTGTGTTCTGTTCTTAACGTTTACTTTTTTAAAAATCCGTGTGATATGTTTCTTTACGGTTATTTCAGCAACATATAACTCATTGGCAATCGCCGCATTGCCTTTGTCTTCCAGGATTAATTTTACAATTTCTGTTTCTCTGTTTGTAAGGGAGAATGTAGCTGCTACGATTTCCATTTCATTTTGTACGGAATTGCCAGCTGTCAGTTGTTTTAAATAGTCAGCCAGTTTTGATCCGCGAACATCCAGAATATACGTGATGGATGGATAATTCTCACCATAGTCGAAATGGGTTGCTTCCGGAATACTATCAAATCCGAAGTTTTTCAGCAGGTCCTGAAAAAATGGCAATGGTGTTGATACGACTATTCGTCCGCCTGTCAGCAGTAATGGGAAGAGATTGTAAAGCATATATGAACGAGCAGCTGTATCTGAAGCGTCTGTGTAATCAAGAAACCGGATGAACCAGCCGGCATTTTCGTTTTCCGGGACAGCATATTCTTTATAATCCTGTTTATTCAACCTGCTGAAATAGGCACGGGAAACAGGCTCCCGGGCAAGAAAATCCAATGTATTTTTATTTATCGGTACAATGATTGAAAGTCCTAAGGTATTATCTTCCTTATTCTTTAATAAATGTGCACCTTTATAATTGATTTTTTTAACATAATCAGCGTCAATTAGTTCCATCTCTCTTTGGTTATGCTCAAGTGATGCATGAAAAAGATAGGACTCATTTGTTTCTCTATTGTAAAATTGTGCTTCACTGGCATCGAAATTATTTTTCCGATTTTCAAAAAAACGGTTTACTTCATGAAAGTTGTAGTCTGCGATTGGTTCCAGATACATGGAATCATCAAGCTTCTCCTGAAAAAACACACTCCGGATAAACTCATCACCCAAATGGTAAAAAAACGCTGCAGCATCCTCGGGTGAACGATTTGTGATTGTTCGTTTGTAATAATATGCTGCACTGCGTCTGCTGAATTGTTCGAATCTCTCCGGATGACGTAATTTTAGACCCATTTGAATGGCGTCACGGATCAAATCATGCATCGCCCAGCCATTTTTAACGGGTTTTACGAATGATAAAGATGTAAGTGCATTAAATGTTTTACTATCTATTTCCTGTTTCAGCACTGCAGACAGACTTGACTGGTCAAAGCTGAAGAAAAGGGAAGCAGCTTCGATAATCAGGTGCAATTCTTCATTTTTTACTTCACTTAACCAACGGTGTGTAAGCTCCACCAGAATATGTGGTGATTGTTCGTTTACAGATCCAATCGAAATTTTTTCATCAGTCAATGCTGCTAATGTCAGTGTCAACGGATGCCCGTCGGTGAACTTCCACATTGCCTTTACAATACGGTTGTTATCGACTCCATAATAATCAAGGAAATCCCTAGTCTGAGCCAAGGTAAATTCTTTCAGCTCAATTTCTTTCGTTATGCTGCGCCAGGCAGGTGACTCGACCCATTCACCTGAAAGAGGATGGCGGCCAGCCGTAATAACGAAAACCGTCGATGGTAAATTTCGCACGAAGACTTGCCGGAACCACCGATCCAGGGCATCCATATGTTCATATGAATCGATCGCTATAATAATTTGGCGATCGGTTGCTAATTCGTTTAAGGTGTACAGGAATTTTCGCAATGTGTAGTTTTCAAAAGGCAAATTGATGTGGGTGTATGTTTCTATTAAGGTGAGCGTGTGATCTATAAACCCTTCAGGTGTTTGTGGAAAGTCCCGACTATCCATTTTAAGGATGAGAATTCCTTCTTCCGCGGAAATGCGGGCATATTCATTCAGTAAATACGTTTTGCCAACTCCCCCGGTTCCATAAATATGGAGGACCTTTACTTCATTATTTGTGAAATGCAACCACTTATGAAAATAGGCAAGTTCATCCGCTCTTCCGATAAAAAAATCCCGTTCAATCGACTGTATAAAACTGTCCATACTTTTACTGGCGGTCGTATGTTTGTTTGCTTCCAAGTCAAAAAACACCTCCCTCCCATAAAAAAATTATGAATTATCCAACTATTATAAATATATAGAGATTCCCATTATGTGTCAATGGTGTTTTGGGAATATTAGACTATGTGTATTGACATAAAGAAATCCCAAAAACCACTTTTTGGGATTTTGGTTAAAATCGCTTTTCTTCAATAATGTTGTGTTTCTTGTCCAAAATGGAAAGTTTGCTTGGGCTGTTTTCTTTTGCCATTTCATTGGCTTTTTCAATAGCATCATCTTTTGCACTGAACTCTGCCTCGGGAGCAACGTCCTCCAGTTTTACAATCCAGGCCGATGCATCCTGATTTGGTGCTACACTGAAATTTTTCATATGCTGAAAACTCTCCTTACCTAGTAGTGTACTTTTCTGTTCCCGGCGATTTTGCCAGTAAAACATGACGGGTGCTATACTGGTTTATAAAGAGGGGTTTTTTTTCATGAAAATAAAAGGTGCAATTGATAATGAAACCCGTTGTGAGCACTATCATGATAAGAATGATAGAATCGCGATAAAGTTCTACTGTTGCGGGGAGTATTATCCGTGCTACCATTGCCATAAACAATACGGTTGCAGTGATACGAAGGTGTGGCCGCGGGAAGAATTTGATCAGCATGCTGTCCTGTGCGGCAGCTGTAATACCGAGCTTACGATAAATGAATATTTGGGCAGTAGGAATAGATGTCCTTCCTGTGGGAGCAGTTTTAATCCAGGATGTTCGCTGCATTATCATTTATATTTTGAAACTTAATTGGGTACAAGCTGTTTACTTGCCATATTAGTATCGTGTATCATTTAATAGTAGTAAGTTTATGAAGGAGGGGACGGTAGTTGGCTTTTGTAATATTGGACCCATGTCGCAATGAAAAGTCAGGTGAATGTGTCACAGTTTGTCCGGTTGATTGCATTGAAGAAGGACCGGAACAATTTTACATAGATCCGGATGTTTGTATAGATTGTGGTGCATGTAAAGCAGTATGCCCAGTCGATGCGATTGTGGAAGAATATGATTTAGAACCTGAGCAGGAAACCTATCTGGAACAGGCAGAAGCGTTTTTTGCGAAGTAGCCATATATAGTTAAAACCCTTGTACATTATTCATTCGTGGATGATGTACGAGGGTTTTTTAGGATAGGAATTTCTTTTTTTGTGTGGAAATAGTTGAAGTTCAATTAGAGTATTGAAATTTTAAATGAGCAATTTCGCGTTCATTTTGGATCGTTTTATTCCAAATGTGGTCCTGGTCAGCCCGAAAAATTTTAAACTCGTTCATAATTTCATGGTGGCGTTTGTCACTAATATTTCTGGAGTCAACTATATCTTCTTTGATGGATTTCAGTTCATGTCTAAAAGAAGTCTGTTCCTGTTTTATGCTGGAAATATCCTGTTTCATTTCGGATTGTTCCTGTTTTATGCTGGAAATATTCTGTTTCATTTCGGACTGTTCCTGTTTTATGCTGGAAATATCCTGTTTCATTTCGGACTGTTCCTGTTTTATGCTGGAAATATCCTGTTTTATTTCGGACTGTTCCTGTTTTATGCTGGAAATATCCTGTTTCATTTCGGACTGTTCTTGTTTTATACTGGAAATATTCTGTTTCATTTCAGACTGCTCCTGTTTCATGCTGGAAATATCCTGTTTCATCTCGGATTGTTCTTGTTTCACACCGGAAATCTCTTCTTTCATTTCTGCACGCATGCCGCCAACCATTGAAATTAATTGTGAAAGCATGTCCTCAATATGATCTAAGCGCTGTTTTTCCATTTGTTTCACCTCCTTAAAAATATTATATCCACAATCTGACTAAATTGCTAGATTAAAAAGAAAAAGAAGCGGAAATAATTAGTTGGATTGATTGTCCGCTTCATTTACCTCTTCAGCTAGTTTGCTGGCAATCCAACGTTTTGCAGTAGTTTCATCAATTTCATAGATTTTACCCGCACGAAGCAGGTCACCATGGTAGGCAGTTTGTACGTTCATTTTCACTTTCAGCATGTTGGATGCTCCTTTAAAAATGGTTTCTTTTTGATTATATCATAAAAGAATTTTGCTGAATGCCGATGTTCACAGTGAAAATGTCGAAGTTAACGGGAAAACTGTCGAAGTTCACAATTTGTTTGTCCGAAGTTCACATTTGAAATGTCGAAGTTCAAAAATTGGACGCAACGTTTCTGCTTATTTTTTCGAGATTAGTTCCCGTGCTTTCTCTGTGTCTGTCACAGGCTGGTGGCATGCAAAGTTTTCGCATACGTAGAATGTTGTGGCCCCATCGATTTGCTTATATTCGGCTGCAAATGGAGCGGCTACAGCGAATTCCTCTGCACTGTCGCTCACAAGCAGTGAGATATCAGGTGTGAAATCCTGCTGCAGCTGTTCGGATAAGTGGTTTTCTTTTCCGATTATAACGACTTCTTTTGTTGGGTATTCGGTTAGCAGGAGACTTTGGATGAAATGTGTGCTTGCTGAAACTGCCCGGTTAACATCATCGTAAAAGGCATAGTACATTTCATCGAGTGTATCAAGATACCTGGTTTCGCCGGTCAAATAACCGATTTTTGCCAGCATGACCGCTGCTGCACTGTTTCCTGAAGGCAGTGCGCCATCATATACTTCTTTTTCCCGTGAGAGCAGTTCTTCACTATCGTGACCGTTGAAGAAAAATCCACCGTTATCGTTATCCCAAAATAAGTCAATCATGTCGTCTGCAAATGTTCCTGCTTTTTTGAGATAGGATAGTGAAAAAGTTGCTTCGTATAATTCGGTGTAAGCCCATAACAGAAATGCGTAGTCATCAAGGTATCCGTTGAACTTCACGTCACCATCACGATAGCGTGCCATCACCCGGCCGTTTTGCACAAGGTTATTTTCGATGAAAGACATGGCATCTTTTGCTGTTTCAGTGTATTCCGGTTGCTGAAATACTTTGCCGGCTTTGGCCAGTGCAGCAATCATCATCGCATTCCATGATGTTAAAATCTTGTCATCAACATGCGGGTATACACGTTTTTCGCGTTCGGATAATAATTTGGCTCGCGCTTCATCCAGTTGCTGATGCAGTTCTTCCAACTGTAGATCATATTCTTCGGCAATGGATTCCAAGTTCGTGTCAATCAGGTTAGGCACATTTTTCCCTTCAAAGTTTCCTTCAGGTGTAATTCCGTATACATAAGCGAACAGGTCACCGAGTTCTTCACCAAGGATTTCAAAAATTTCATCATAATCCCATACATAATATTTTCCTTCCACACCTTCCGAGTCGGCATCAATTGCAGAATAGAACCCTCCGTCTGCACTTCGCATTTCCCGCATAACAAATTCAATAATCTGTTCGCTGATTTTTTTGTAAAGTGGATTTTTCGTAATCTGAAAGGCTTCCGTGAATGCAATCAGCAGTAACGCATTGTCATAAAGCATTTTTTCAAAGTGGGGGACGAGCCACTTTTCATCGGTGGAATAACGTGCGAATCCAAACCCGATATGGTCATAGATACCACCATTAGCCATGGCCTGCAATGTACTTTCAGCCATTTTAAGCGCTGTTGTTTTTCCTGTGAAATGGGAATAGCGCAGTAAATATAGTAAATTCTGTGGTGCGGGAAACTTTGGTGCTGAACCAAAACCGCCGTGCGTGAAATCAAACCTTCTGCCAAGCTGCTGGTATGCCTGGTCGGTAATTTCCTTTGACAGTCTCGATTCGCTTTTGGTTGTCACCGTTTTTTCCAGTGCATCTGTTACACTTTTCGTTACTTCATCAATATGTTCTGGATCTTCATGGTATTTTTGCGACAGCTGTGTCAGCACTTCCATGATACCCGGCATCCCGTACTTGCTTTCACGGGGAAAATAAGTACCCGCATAAAACGGAATTTTATCAGGCGTCATAAAAATGGATAGGGGCCAGCCTCCCTGACCTGTCATCATCTGGCAGACTTTCATGTAGACCGAATCAATGTCAGGGCGTTCCTCACGGTCAACCTTTATGGAAACATAATGCTCGTTCAAAAAATCGGCAACCTCTTCATCCTCAAATGATTCGTGGGCGAGGACATGACACCAATGGCAAGTTGAATAACCGATGGAAAGGAAGATGGGTTTGTTTTCGGCTTTTGCTTTTTCAAATGCTTCGTCTCCCCATGGATACCAGTTAACAGGGTTGTAAGCATGCTGCTGGAGGTAGGGGGACTTTTCATGGATTAACCTGTTTGGTTTTTGATTTGCAGTCATAGGGCGTCACCTTCATTTTTTATAAAATTTCCTTATTAGATACCATATCATTAGTATACGATTATTTAGACATTAGATTCGGTACATATTATGTTATCCAACTAAAAAGATAATGACAAAAAATATATGTTGTTATCCAGAAAGAATCGCAGAGCAAGATTCAATGTAACCACTTAACTGGGATTGAAAGGAATGAAACAAAGAGATGAAGGATGTAACGGAAGACTTGATAATACTATTGGAAGATTTATATGAAAAAGAACAACAGATTGAAGAAATAACCATGATTTTACAAGGCGAGGATTTTCCAACTGGACCAGGTTTATTGGATAAAACTATCAGCAACCTTGAATTATTAATTATTCAACATCTTGGCGGGACAAAAGGAAATTTAAACTTTTTAAGAGAACTATATAAGTTTAATCCGTTTTCCAATTTGAAAAACGGGAAAATTTCGAGAGAAAAATTTCTAAAAATAATCAAAAGGGGTATCAGATTGGACCTTCGACTATGATTGACAGGAACCTATTAAAAATAACCCTGTTCTGCAGCATAACTGTAGAAAACAGGAGCACGGTTGTCTGTGTGTTAACTGGAAACGGATTAAAAGACTCCGACATGGCGATAAAAGCATCCGATTAGTAGTTCTATTATCGCATTTTTCTCAAAATTTAACTACGAGAAAGAGCGGGATCTGGCTGTTTCCCGCTCAGCTTTTTGAAGGCGCCGTAAACCCTTTAATTGTATGTGTATGTCCATCGTTTTCCGTTGTTTTTATTTCAGCATAATGGGTATGATAGCCATTCCCAAGTGAAATCGGCGGGCTTGTATATGCCTCATAATAATGAATATGTTCATCGTCAAATGTAGTATTACCGTAAATGATGTGGACATGCCCTTCATTTGTTTCAATCGGTGTGCTTGTTACACCGGGATGTAAATGGTTATGCTCATCGTTACAGGATGTTGAGCCGTAATGCGCATGAGTGTGTCCATTTTTTGGCGGCTTTGCATCTTGTGCTGTCCCTTGTTGCCGCGGGTAGGAAGTATAAGGAATGGGGATCCCATAATACATGTAAACATTCCTCCTAGGATTTTTATTTTATATCAGCGTATGCGATAAACTGTTGTTCCGTGAAAATAAAAAAAGCTGACACTATTCAGCGCCAGCATAATATACGTATGTTTCAAATGGTTTTAACTCTGGTTTTCCACTGGAATGCTTGTAGTTTCCAATTATCTTTTTTGCTTCCATAAATTCTTTCGGAACCTTAAATTGGACTGTTTCATTTGTGAAATTGCTAACCATTAACAATTGTTCAGAACCTAGCTTTCTTGTATATGCAAAAACCTTCTCGCTTTCAGGTAACAGCAATTCATACGAGCCGTACAAAATCACCGGATATTTTTTGCGTAACCTGATTAACTGTTTGTAGTAGTGAAATACTGAACTAGAATCTGCTATCGCATCCGCGGCATTAATATCAACGTAATTTGAATTCACCTTAATCCACGGGGTTCCACGTGTAAACCCGGCATTCGCACTGGAGTTCCATTGCATTGGAGTGCGGGCATTGTCACGGGACTTTACATGGATAGCATCCATTACTTGCTTCTCATCGGCACCTTCAGCAATTTTTTCATGAAACATATTTAATGTTTCAATATCACGATAATCTGAAATGCTGTCAAAATACACACTCGTCATTCCAAGTTCTTCACCTTGGTATATATAAGGTGTACCTTTCATCATATGCAATGTTGTCGCGAGCATCTTCGCCGACTCAATACGAAATTCGCCATCATTCCCAAAACGAGAAACAACACGTGGCTGGTCATGATTATTCCAATATAAACTGTTCCATCCTTTGCCATCCAGTTCTGTTTGCCATTTTGATAGAATTTTCTTTAGTTCGACGAGGGACCATGGGGTAACATCCCATTTTCCGCCGGGACCTGAATCAATGTCCATATGTTCAAAGTGAAAAACCATATGCAGCTCATTTCGGTCTTCACCTGTATAAAGCTTTGCTTCTTCCGGAGTTATCCCTGGCATTTCCCCGACAGTCATAATGTTATAGTTTGCAAGAACTTCCTGATTCATTTCCTGCAAAAATTCATGTACCCGGGGACCGTTCATATAGTAGGGATGTCCTGATGCATATTCCTCTCCGGCTTTGGTTTCACCATTGGGAAAACGCTGATCTTTTGATATGAAATTGATAACATCCATTCGGAATCCATCAATACCTTTGTCGAGCCACCATTTAATCATAGAATAAAGATTATTACGCATTTCAGGATTTTCCCAGTTTAAATCAGGCTGCTTTTTGGAAAATAAATGCAGATAGTAGGAATCAGTCGCCTGATCATACTCCCAGGCAGATCCACTGAATACAGACTCCCAGTTATTTGGTTTTTTACGCCAAATATAATAATTGCGATACGGGTTATCTTTTGATTTTCGTGATTCCAAAAACCATGTATGCTCATCCGAGGTGTGATTAATTACGAGATCCATAATCAGTTTCATTCCGCGGTTGTGAATCGCTTCCAGCATTCGTTCCCAGTCTTCCATCGTACCAAATTCGCTCATGATTTTCTGATAGTCACTTATATCATAACCATTATCATCATTGGGTGATTGATAAACAGGCGAAATCCAGATGACATCGATACCAAGTTCTTTCAGGTAATCAAGCTTTTCTGTGATTCCGTTAATATCCCCAATGCCATCATTATTGCTGTCATTGAAGCTTCGCGGGTAAATCTGATAAACAACACTTTCTTTCCACCACTTTTTAACCATTGGCTTCACCACCAATTTTTATTATGGAAAAGTCATTTGGGTTGGTTTCTATAGTTGAAGCGTCTGCCAATCGTTTCCCAGTCCACAGGTTTTCAGCATATTCCGCCTGTATGTCAGTAGTTACCGTATTCTCAGAAGGATTGAGAATAAAATAAATACTTTCATCGTTATATTGTTTCACATATACAAGATGATTTGATTCTTCACTTGTTTCAGCAATGCGGAATCCGCCCATGCTGCCGAATGCTGGTTCCGTTTTACGCAAATAGATCAGTTTTTTTATAAAAGATTTGACGCTTAAATCCTGCTGGTGTTCGTCCCAAACCATACATTTTCTGCAGCCGGGGTCATCACCGCCAGTCATACCAATTTCATCACCATAGTAAACGCATGGTGTGCCTATGAAGGACAGTTGCAGCAGATACAACAATTTAGCTTTTTGTTTATTTTCCTTACAAATTGTCAGCACCCGTGCAGTGTCATGGCTTCCCAGTAAATTAAATGCAACTTCATTCACATTCTCCGGATATGAACTGAGAACACTTGAAATTTGATTTGCAAATTGTTTTGCATTTATCTTATCTTTGGCTAAATAGTCAAGTGCAGCTAGTGTAAATGGATAGTTCATTACTGCATCAAACTGATCACCTTGCAGCCACGGCATGGAATCATGCCATATCTCACCAAGGATATAAACATCCGGTTTAACACGTTTCACTACTTTTTTGAACTCCCGCCAAAACTGATGGTCAACCTCATTTGCCACATCCAGCCGCCAGCCGTCAATATCGAATTCCTCCATCCAATACTTGGCAACATGTAATAAATATGCTTTTACTTCTGGGTTTTCTGTATTCAGTTTTGGCATGTGGGGGGTGAAACCAAACGAATCGAAATTTGGCGCCGGTTCCGTTTGTACTGGAAATTCCCTGAGATGAAACCAGTCTTTATATTCCGAGTCCTTACCCTTCTCAAGTACATCCTGAAATTGCGGAAAATAATATCCGCTATGATTAAATACAGCATCAAGCATGACACGAATTCCTTTTTCATGACATTTCCGGACCAATTCACGGAATTTATCTTTATCACCAAATTGCGGATCAATTTCCATATAGTCAATGGTGTCATATTTATGGTTGGAATATGCTTGGAATATAGGGGTGAAATAAATACCGCCGACCCCTATGTCAACCAGATAATCAAGGTGGTCCATTACTCCCTGGAAATCGCCGCCAAAGAAATTATCGTACTCTGGCTCTGCGCTTGCCCATTTCAACGTTCCCTCCGGATCATTGGAAGTGTCCCCATTTGCGAATCGTTCCGGGAAGATTTGATACCAGACAGTGTCTTTCACCCATTCAGGCGGCTGGAAGACATCTGCTTCATTCAGGAAAGGAAAGCAAAAGTAATAGTGAATATCGTCAGACGGCTGGCTTTCATAAAAACCCTTTTCCGTATATACAAGTGTTTCTTCCCCGCTAACCAGTTCAAAGCCGTATCTAAGCCGGCGATAGGGGGGCTGAATTGCCGCAAGCCAGTAGTCAAATAGTTCATCAGAGTATTGTTTAAACATTTCCTTTTTCTTCGTTTGCCATCCATTTTCATTCCAGTCGTATGGATCGCCATGAACAAGTCTAACTCTTTCAACATCATCTTTCTTTGTCCGAAGACGGATGTGTAATGTATTTTTGTCATATGCATACGCAAAATTGTTCTTAGCACGATGATAGACAGCTTCTTTCAGCATGATTATCCACTCCTTTGATTTATTGAAATAAAAAATAAAACCCCGTTTTCCTGACGACGGAAAACGGGGTTGTTGTTTATAAGGTTACAAAGCATTGCCCTCAAATTTTATAACTACTTTTACTTAAAGCATACTCAGAATTTAAAAAATGTCAATAGAAAAAATATTTTTATAAAAAATAATGAAAACGGTTGCACAAAATAAAAAATACGTTTAAAATAAAATCAGAATTTGTGCAAACGGTTTCGCAAACTGTTTAGCAATCTACTAATCCTAAGGGGGAAACAATGATGAAGAAATCTTCATTTCTATTAATTGCGGGTGCAATGGTTGTCTTTTTATTTTTGGCTGCATGTGCACCGGATCGTTCGTCAGAGGGTACAGAAGAAAACAATGAGGGTGACGGTTCAACTGAAACTGCAGAAAAGCCTGATTCACTAACTATTTGGGCAAACGACGAGGAAAAGCAGCTTGAAGCAGTGAAAGATATTGTAGCCGGTTATGAAGAAGAAACTGGAATTAAGGTTAATGTAGAGGTCAAGTCTATGCTTGATCAGACGCAGGAATTATCACTTGCCGGCCCTGAAGGAAATGGCCCGGATTTATTCTTCCAGCCGCATGACCGAATCGGGAATATTGTAGCACAAGGTCTGGCTGAGCCTGTTGATATTCCTGAAGATGTATTAAACAGCTACAGTGATGCTGCTGTCGAAGCTGTGACGTACAACTATAATGGTGAAACAAATCAGTATGGTTTTCCGGCAGTAATTGAGACTTACGGAATTTTTTACAATAAAGACATCATCAGTGAAGCACCGGAAACAATTGATGATTTGAAGGCAGCTCTGGAAAATCATACGAACCCATCCAATGACGAGTACGGGTTTATGATGAAGCCTAATGATTTATATTTTGCCATCCCGTTCTTCTATAACTATGGGGCTTATATTTTCGGTGGAGATACAGGTGAATATAACACGGATGATATTGGCTTAAATAATGAAGGGGCGGTTGCAGGTGCAGAATTATTTCAATCCTTCTTTGGCGAAGGGAAAATTCCACCATCAACTACAACAGACGTAATCGATGGATTGTTCAGTGATGGAAAAGTTGGTGCGGTTATTAATGGACCATGGAGTATCGTTGGTTACAAAGATGCAATCGGCGACAGTCTCGCTTTTGCACCTTTCCCGTCAATCAATGGTGAACCGGCTCAAACTTTCGTAGGGGTAAAATCTTGGATGGTTTCCTACTACTCGGAAAATAAAGAGTGGGCTGCGGATTTGGCTGCATATATTACAAATCCGGAAAACTCCCAGCACTATTTCGAAGTGGCTGGTGAATTGACTCCAAGTAAAGAAGCACTTGAGGCAATAGAGGATCCTATTTATGCGGCATTTGCAGAACAAATAAAGCATGGTACTCCAATGCCAAGTACACCGGCAATGCAACAGGTTTGGGAACCATTTAATAATGCGTTGCAGTTTATCGCAGAAGGTGAGGACATAAAACCAGTCCTTGATGAAGCGGTTCAGCAAATAAAGACGAATATAGAAGCAAGTGGAGTAGAGCAGTAATAACGATTGATGGGAGGAGCTAGCTCTTCCCATTAATCAATTTAATTTATTGTTGGTTAAACTCCGGTTCAATAGTTTTTTTCGCTTTTGATTTTAAAGGGGGTAACAAAATTGTCATCACCCGGCAATAAGCAGAAACACGTCAGCAAACATAATCCTAAAATAGCGATGATTTTATCGATTCTGTTTGCTGGTCTGGGTCAATTATATAATCGCAGATACTTAAAAGGGATATCCTTTATCATCATTGAAGCAGCATTTCTGATAACAACACTGCAATGGATAAACTTTGGTTTGTGGGGGCTGCGAACACTTGGTACAATCCCTGGAACGGACCATTCCATACGGTTGCTCGTTTTTGGTGTTCTTTCGCTGATTACAATTGTTATAGTCGGAACATTGTATGTATTTAACGTTTTGGATGCACGTAACCAGGCGAAAAAAATCAGGGATGGATGGACTCCGCCTTCGCTGAAAGAATCGGTTAGAATATCATATGATAATGCATTTCCTTATTTGATGACGTTCCCAGGGTTACTCCTGATGGTGTTCGTCGTTATTTTTCCGTTGATTTTCTCAGTGTTGCTTGCATTTACAAACTATAATCTATTTAATTCACCACCTCGTAATCTGGTAGATTGGGTCGGTTTTGATAATTTCGTAGAGCTGGTGACTGTACCAATTTGGCAGGACACTTTCATAAGTGTGTTTGCCTGGACAATTGTCTGGACAGTAGTTGCAACGAGTTTACAAATTGGACTTGGATTATTTTTAGCGGTACTTGTTAATGATCCAAGAGTGAAATTTAAAAAACTGATTCGTACTATTCTCATTCTGCCATGGGCTGTTCCTGCTTTTGTAACGATATTGATTTTTGCAGCTATGTTTAATGATGAATTTGGGTCGATAAACAGAGACATTATTATTCCGCTATTCGGTGGTGATGGGTTGCCGTGGCTCAGTGATCCGTTTTACTCACGTATCGCTATAATCATGATTCAGACATGGCTTGGCTTTCCCTTTGTTTTTGCTTTATTTACAGGGGTGCTGCAAAGTATTTCCAAAGACTGGTATGAAGCGGCAGATGTTGATGGGGGTTCACGCTTGCAAAAATTCCGTCACATTACTTTCCCGCATATAATGTTTGCGACCGCTCCATTATTAATTATGCAGTACGCACAAAACTTTAATAATTTTAATATTATTTATCTATTTAATGAAGGTGGACCTCCAGTAAGAGGACAAAACGCAGGTGGTACAGATATATTAATTTCGTGGGTATATAAACTGACATTCGATACAAACAATTATGCGATGGCGGCAGTAATATCCATCATTATGGGACTGATCGTATCCGGATTTGCTTTCTATCAGTTCAGACAAACAAGATCATTTAAGGAAGAGGGTGAAATATAATGAATCAAAAAACGAAATCAAAGCTGGAAGTTGCTGGAATTTACGTTATTATTGCGATTGTATCGATTATTATATTTTATCCCCTGCTCTGGACTATTGGAATGTCATTAAACCAGGGAACGAGTCTTTATTCATCTTCCATCATTCCGGAAAACTTTTCATTCGAGCATTATAAATGGTTGTTTGGTGAAGAAAGTGATTATTTAATCTGGTACAAAAATTCACTCATTGTATCATCAGTAGTTGCCGTTGGAAGTGTCATTATAACTTCGCTGGTTGCCTACGCTTTCTCAAGGTATCAATTTGTCGGCAAAAAAAACGGTTTATATGTATTTCTTCTCCTGCAAATGTTCCCAGTCATGATGGCTATGGTTGCCTTGTATATTTTCCTGAATATGATAGGACTTTTGGATACATTATCAGGATTAATCCTTATTTATCTGGGAGGACAGATACCATTCAATGCGTGGCTTGTGAAGGGGTATTTTGACACCATTCCCCGTGAATTGGATCAGGCTGCACGAATCGACGGCGCCGGCCATTTACGTGTGTTCTGGAGTATTATGCTTCCATTGGCAAAGCCAATCCTTGCAGTTGTAGCCCTGTTTAATTTTATGATGCCGATGTTTGACTTTTTGCTTCCCTCAATTGTACTTACAAGTGAAGAAAACTATACACTGGCAGTCGGGCTTTATAACTTTATTAATGATCAGTTTTCCAATAACTTTACACGTTTTGCAGCAGGATCCATTCTCGTCGCTATCCCGATTGCAGCCATTTATTTATTCCTGCAGCGGTACTTGATTTCAGGATTAACTGCAGGCGGATCGAAGGGATAGAATCAGCAGCAATATGACAGGTAGGAGGAATAACAGGAATGCTTGAAGATACGAGTTTTGCCTTACACCCGGGAAATGAACAACAATCCAAGGCAGTTATTTACCGCGATATTGGGTCTGTAAAAACATATCGATCAGAAGACAACACGTATTATTTTCATTGTGAAAACGGATATATAGCTATTCAATTTTTTACCAATTCCATTGTCAGGGTTGTAATGAATCGGACAAATAAGCCGGAGTTAAATGATTCATATGCAGTTGTTGCAACTCCGGAAAAAATGGACATTGCGGAAGAAACATCTGACGAACAGATTATATTGAAAACCGAACGACTTGAAGCAGTAATCCAAAAGAAACCATTTCGTCTTACAGTAAACGACAAAGACAGCAATGTGCTTTTGGAAGAAGGCGAGCGCGGGATGGCTTATCGTGAAAATGGTGAAGTGATTGCGTTCAAAAAGATGAATGATAATGATCATTTTTACGGGTTTGGTGAAAAATCAGGACATCTCGATAAGCGCGGTGGAAAATATGAAATGTGGAATACGGATGTCTATGCACCGCATAATCCGGAAACAGATCCGCTTTATGAATCTATTCCATATTTCATGACCTTGCGTGATGGGCGTGCCCATGGTGTGTTTTTTGATAATACATTCCGGACCACGTTTGATATGAAATCGGATAGGGAGATGTATTCATATAAAGCGGAGGGCGGACAACTCGATTATTATGTAATGGCCGGGCCTGAGCCGAAGTCGGTTTTAGAACAGTATACACATCTTACCGGAAGAATGCCGCTTCCGCCGAAATGGTCGTTAGGTTATCAGCAGTCGCGTTACAGTTATCAATCAGAAACAGAAGTTAGAGAGGTTGCCGAAAATTTTATTAATAAAAATATACCCATCGATGCCATTCATCTTGATATTCACTATATGAACGGATTTCGAGTATTTACATTTGATAAAGAAAAATTCCCGAATCCTGAGCAGCTGATTTCAGATTTACGTGAAATGGGAATTCGGGTAGTACCCATTGTTGACCCAGGGGTTAAAAAGGATGCAGAGTATGCTGTTTATCAGGAAGGTATAAACCAGGATTTATTTTGTAAATACATGGAAGGTGATGTTTATTTTGGTGAAGTTTGGCCTGGTGTAAGTGCATTCCCTGATTTTACTGATGAAAAGGTCCGTAAATGGTGGGGTGACAAGCATGAATTTTACACAGAAATCGGCATTGAGGGTATCTGGAATGATATGAACGAGCCGGCAGTTTTCAATGAAACAAAAACGATGGATGTCAGTGTCATGCATCGAAATGATGGAAGGCCTGCTGTTCATCGGGAATTGCATAATATTTATGGACTGTTAATGGGGCAGGCAACCTATGACAGTATGAAAGAACAGCTGAATGGAAAACGGCCATTTTTACTGACTCGTGCCGGATTTTCCGGAATACAACGATATGCTGCTGTATGGACAGGCGATAATCGCAGCTTCTGGGAACACCTGCAAATGTCACTGCCGATGGTAATGAACCTTGGACTTTCCGGAATTCCTTTCGCGGGCCCGGATGTTGGCGGTTTCGCCCATGATACAAATGCCGAATTATTAGTTCGCTGGACACAGGTGGGGGCATTCACGCCATACTTCCGAAATCACTCAGCGCTTGGCTTCCGATATCAGGAACCATGGCAGTTTGGTGAAAAGTATGAAAAGATTATACGAAAATTTATCCAGATGCGCTACAAATGGATGCCGCAGCTGTACTCCTTGTTTTACCATGCAAGTGTGTCAGGAATTCCTGTAATGCGCCCGCTGCTCATGGAATTTCCGGAAGATATGAAAACATATAATTTAAATGACCAGTTTATGATTGGTGATAATGTTATCATTGCCCCTGTTTTGTCACCTTCTGTTACAGATAGGGCAGTTTACCTGCCAAAAGGTGAGTGGGTAGATATGGAAACAGGCGCTGGTTATCAGGGCGAACAAACGCATTTAATCCATGCAGAACTTGATCAATTACCGATTTTTGTAAAACGGGGAACGGCAATTATGCAAACGGAGTGGACATCTAATACAGATAAAAGTCCTAAAGATTTAAACTTGCATGTTTACGCCGGGGAAAATAATGAATCCTATCAATTTACTTTTTATGATGATGACGGTGAAACGTTTGCGTTTGAAAATGGTTTATTTCTAAGGATTGCAATTGAAGTGAAATCGACAGCAGATGCTGTAACTGTTAATACGGCAGAACATTCAGGAGACTATTTGCCGGCATATGACAAAATTAAGGTGCATGTTCACGGCCTGGATGACAGCCAGGAAGTTATTTTAAATAATAGTGACAATACAGCAATATCTTTAGTAAAATAAAAGAAAAAGTAGAGGGTGAGGTATTTGGTAACAATTAAAGATGTAGCAAAGATAACAGGAGTAGCACCCTCTACCGTATCACGTGTAATTGCAGATAACCCGCGGATAAGCATGGATACGAAAGAAAAAGTGCGAAAAGCAATGAAAGAATTAGGGTACCACCCGAATGTCAATGCCAGAAATCTAGCTGTGAAATCGACCAAAGCAATTGGTGTCGTTTTGCCATCATCTGCAGATAAAGCACTGCAAAATCCGTTTTTCCCCGAAATTTTACGGGGGATTGGTTCGGTGACACATGGAATGGAATATTCGATGACATTATCGAGCGGTATTACGGAAGATGAAATATTCGATGAAGTGCAGCGGATGGTATATGGCAGCTATGTAGATGGAATTATCCTGTTGTATTCCCGCCTCAATGACCGTGTCATGAATTTCTTGCGTGAAAAAGATTTTCCATATGTGATAGTTGGTAAACCACATGAGCATGCTCATACGATTACGCATGTTGATAACGACAACTATATTGCCGGAAAAGAAATTACCAATCATTTGATTGAAATGGGTCATGAAAAAATTGCATTTATCGGCGGGTCGAAAGATTTATTTGTAACGATGGACCGTGAAGCGGGGTATGAAGCAGCCATTAAAGAAGCAAGTCTGATAAATAATGAAGATTATAAAATACACACTGAATTTTTGAAATCAGGTGGACGGGAAGCAGTTGAAACGTTGCTTGGATTGTCAGCTCCCCCTACAGGATTGGTCATTAGTGACGATCTGATGAGTCTTGGTGTGTTAAGTATGCTGGAGGAATCGGGCTATTCCGTACCACGTGATTTTTCACTGGTCAGTTTCAATAATGTGTATTTATCCGAAATAACAAGTCCTGCATTAACGACGGTTGATATTCACATCCATGATTTGGGAGCCCAATCGGCCAAAGCACTTATCGAAAAAACAGTTAACAAGACGGAATCTCCTAAAAGGATTACGGTTCCGCATGAAATCGTATATCGGAATTCGGTCAGCAGAAGGGAAGCTCATTAATTAGGGCTTCCTTTCTTTCTCGAAATAAACTGTGCTCACACTTCTGTCACATTTTCAGGAAAAAGTGCATTTCCTTTGGTTAATTAATTGAATACGATTCTCAACCTCCATTAAAATAAAAATAGAGAACATCGCTATTTTTTCGGAGGGATTTTAATGGGAAAGGTACTTTTGCTGTACGCAAGCATGACCGGTAATACCGAATTGATGGCAGAAATTATTGCTGATGTTGTTGAAAATAAAGGTTATGAGATTGTTACGAAAACATTCGAACTTGATCCAATAGATGTGGAAGAACTGCTCGAATATGATGGTGTGCTCGTCGGAACATATTCATGGGATGATGGTGAGCTGCCGTATGAAGCCGAGGATTTTTATGAGGAACTTGACGATGTGGAGATCCCCGGGAAAGTGGTCGGCTGTTTTGGATCCGGTGACTCCTTCTATGATACGTTTGGTGGTGCTGCCAACCTGATGGCAGACCGCTTTGAAGAGAAGGATGCAAACGTGGTCCCGGAACGACTGATTGTTGATCTGGAACCGGTTAAAGAGGATGTCATACGGTGCCAGAAGTTTGCTGAAGAATTTTGCGGGATGATGGAAAATAAGGATGAAAGCCGGGGAGCATGATAGCAGGTTGCAGAGCTGTGGTGCTCTTTTTTATTTGTGGTGGGTTTATACAGTAAAAATATCGGCTCCACAACGAAAACATCCGCTCGAGACGAGAAACATCAGCCCCACAGCAAAAACATCAGCCCGAGACGAGAAACATCAGCCTCACAGCAAAAACATCAGCCCGAGAAGAAAAACATCGGCTCGACAGCACAAATATCCGCTCGAGACGGAAAACATCAGCTCGAGAAAAGAAACATTAGCCCGACAGTAATAGTCCGACAGCAAAGTAACCTAGTGCATGCCCCTGAGAACCTCTTGGGCTCACGCGCCTGAGGTGAAATTCATAATGTAAAGTTAGTATAAAAAAATGAAATTTTATTTTAAAAAGCTTGTTAAAATATTTCAACTTTTATAAGATAAGGATAAATATTTTTTTTATTAGGGTGACATACAGATGAGTTTTGTAATGGGAATTGATGGGGGAGGAACGAAAACGAACACAGTTATTGCGGATATGGACGGTCGGATTATCGCACGTGCAACAGGTGGTCCAACCAATCCGAATGCTGTGCCGCGGCAGAAACTTGAAAACACTTTATCCACGATGTTACAAGAACTAAAAACACAACAGCCTGATGCATTTGAAAATATCACAAGTCTATTCGCTGGTATGTCCGGCGCTGCCAATGACAGGATGCAGGATGAATTAAAAGGAATTCTCGAACAGTTAGTGCCTGATGGTGTCAGGATATGTGTTGAAGCGGATACGATAAACGCATTATATTCCGGTACATATGGCGAACCCGGGATTGTGCAAATCTCCGGGACCGGCTCCATTACATTTGGAATAAATGCAAAATCCGAACATGCCCGCGTTGGCGGCTGGGGTTTTTTGTTCGGTGATGAAGGAAGCGGCTATGATATCGGAAGGCAAGGTATCGTGGCTGCATTGAAATTCCAGGACGGACGGGGATCGGAAACGATATTGCTCGATATGCTCCGCTCTTATTTTGACGTAACAAGTGAGCATGAATTGGTGCAGGAAATTTATGCATTGCCGTCACCAAAAGACGGAATAGCACCGGTTTCCAGGATAGTTTTTCAGGCATACATAAAAAATGACCAGGTAGCCCGGCATATTATTACTGATGCTGCAAAAGAAATAAGTTTGAGCATTAAGACGTTGTACAAAAAACATTTCTCACCGGCTAAAGAGGTTAAAGCAGTATTATGCGGCGGTATTTTTAACAATAAAGATATCATGCCGCGGCTGTTGGAGAGCAAACTGCAGGATCATCCAAACATTAACCTTACGATACCGGAAATGTCGCCAGTCGGCGGCTCGGTAATCGGTGCCTATCTGCAACAACATAAACATGTCGATCAGGAATTCATTCAAAATATTATTTCAACACTTAATTAGAAAAGAAGGTGAATCAGTTGTCTCATACTAAAGGTGGTTTAGTTATTTTAAAGGAAATGGTGCATACACTCCCCCCGTCAGAAAGAAAAATTGCAAATTATATTATTGATAACCCGGAAGAGTCGATCATGTTAACAGCATTAATGCTCGGCGAAAAGAGCAACACATCAAGTGCCGCGGTTATCCGTTTATGCAAATCGCTTGGGTTCAACGGTTTCCAGGAGTTAAAGATTCGTGTTGCCGGGGATCTGCAGGAGCAGGGAGTAAAGGGATACCGAGACATTGAACCAAATGATGAATATAAGAATATCATTGATAAAGTGACCTCTAATACAATTCAGACCTTAAAAGAAACAGTTGATATTATGGGTGTCAGCAATCTGGAAAAAGCAATTTCTGCTCTAAGAAATGCCAAATCAATTACATTGCTTGGATTCGGGGGATCGTATATTGCTGCCAAAGATGCCGAACAAAAGTTTATGCGAATTGACAAAAATGCACAGTCTTTTTCAGATGTGCATATGGCGGCAACGGTAATTGCCAATAAGGGACCGGATGATGTGGTCGTAGGCATTTCTTTCTCAGGTCAAACGAAAGAAGTTGCCAAATTATTGGAACTTGCTAAGACAAAAGGTATAAAAACAGTGGGAATTACAAAATACGGAAGGTCTCCGGTAAGTGATAATTCGGATATTTTGATTCACACATCGGCTGCCAGAGAAGCAACGTTCAGAAGCGGGGCAACGTCATCACGAATGGCCCAGCTGCATGTGATTGATATTTTATTTATGTGCCTGGCATCGGAGGAATATGAAGATACGGTGAAACATCTGGATGAGACGAGGGAAGCTATTTCGTTACTAAATATGGGTAGATAGTTTAAATTAAATTATAGCTTAAATGAAATTTTATTACAAAATAATATTAATGTATTGACAAATTAGTTCAAAAAACCTACAATAACTTAAAATGAACGAATTAAATGGCTTTGTTTTGAAAGCGCTTTTATTGGTGTTGCCTCGGTTCTGGAATTTGGAATTAAAGTAATCTTCATACTAAAAGTGGACTTATTTTCAATGACATACTTTTTTTTTGATAGTTTAATAGTAAACGTATTTGTCCAGTTGGTGCGGGAAGAGAATCCATGATAAATAAGGAGTCCTTATGAAACAAAAAGACCAGATGAGATCACAAAAAACCAGTGTTGATATGAAGCAGTTGAAGAATGCCTTTGCAATTTTGGCAAATGAGATAGAGGCTAAAAGAATCCCTGGTGCTGTATCTATTGTAGGTACGGGAAATCGGATAATTGATAAGTTTGCAAGTGGAAAACTTATGACTGATGGAACAGTGAACAATTATGTGGATGAAGATACTATGTTTGATTGCGCATCTTTGACGAAAGTGGTTATAACAATGCCATTAGTATTGAAGCTTATCGAACAGGGAGAAATTGAATTGAGTGAACCCGTCTCTACATATATTTCCGTATTTGAAAAGGGAGATAAATCACTTATTAATATTAGACATTTGTTAACACATACTTCTGGTCTGAAGCCACATGTCAGCAAGGATTTTACAAACTGGAAGCCTGAGGAAGTTAAGGAATACATTTATTCAGTGGAACTAGATAGTTATCCTGGAGAGCGTGTCATATATAGTGATGTAGGTTTTATTGTACTAGGGGATATAATTGAGATAATTCTAAACAAGCCACTCGATAAAGCTGCTGAGGAATATATTATGAATCCTATAGGAATGGAAGACACTTATTACAATCCTCCTAAACATTTGAAAAGTCGGATTGCTGCTACTGAATTTCGAACGGATCTTGGACGCTATCAATGGGGAGAGGTCCATGATGAAAAAGCCCAAGTTCTTGGTGGTGTTAGTGGACATGCGGGCTTATTCTCTACAGCTCATGATTTGGCCCTCTATGCGCAAATGTGGTTGAACAATGGGTGGATAGGTGAGACGTTAATAATACCTCCTGTGATTGTTGAAAATGCAATAAAAAGTTATACGGCTTCATTAAATGGTAACCGTGGTCTTGGCTGGGTTCTAAAAGGAGATGCATTGGACGCTTCTGGCGACCTTTTTTCGCAATATTCTTATGGTCACACCGGCTTCACTGGAACAAGTTTATGGATAGATCCTGAGAACGAACTGTTTGTTGTTCTTTTGACAAATAGGGTTCACCTGGGGAGGAACAATTCTATATTCAGGCTAAGAAAGGAATTTCATAACGCTGTGATGGCAAGTGTACGTGAATAAATTCCTTGAAAGGGGATTATTATAAAGATGGAACTGGGAAATGAAAACTTATTTGCCAATCAGTATAAGGCTTTGGTTCAAAACGCAAAGGTAGGAATTATAACGAATTATACTGGAGTAAATAAGTCATTTGAAAGAACGATTGACCAACTAATAGAAGAAGGTGTGAACGTGAAAAAATTGTTTGCACCCGAGCACGGTTTTTACGGTGTTGGTAAAGCAGGAGAATTAGTTTCGAATGAAGTGGATCGAAAAACTGGTATTGATATCGTAAGCTTATATGATCAGGAAAAACGTCTGGATCCTGATTTATTGGAAAACATTGATGTTTTAATACTGGAAATTCAGGATGTGGGCGTTAGATTTTATACGTATATTTCGACAATGTTTCGTGTGATGGAAACTGCCGGACATGTAGGTATTCCACTTATTATATTGGATCGACCAAACCCGCTTGGTGGTTTGATTGTGGAAGGGGCAGGAGTTCAGCAAGACTATTACTCATTTGTAGGAGAGTATGATCTACCTATACGCCACGGTATGACAATCGGTGAGCTTGCAAATTTATATAAGCATGAGCGAGACCTTAATCTGGAGCTTCACATTGTTAAAATGGAGGGATGGCGAAGGGAATGGCTTTTTTCGGATACGGGTCTGGATTGGATACCACCTTCACCAAATATTCCAGATTTTACGACATCCCTTATCTATCCCGGAGCAGCATTTGTTGAAGGTACTAATTTATCAGAAGGTAGAGGGACTACAAAGCCATTTAGCTGGGTAGGTGCTCCTTGGATAAATGGTGAGAAGTGGGCCGATGCATTGAATGAACAGGACATTAGCGGCGTGATATTCCGTCCTGCCTTGTTTAAACCTGCGTTATCCAAGCATCAGAATAAGGTTGTTGAAGGAGTTCAAATCCATATAACTGACCAAAAACGTTTTGTTCCTACAGAAATGGGACTTCATTTTATTAATCAAACAAGAGAGTTATATCCGGATCATTTTGATTGGATCAAAACCGATAATGAATTTTTTATTGATTTACTGTGGGGGACTTCAAAATATCGGCAAGAATTAACCCGGGGAAGGCAGGTCACAGAAATAATCCATGAATGGAAGGAATATGCGGCTGCTTTTATGAGACGAAGGAAACCATTTCTATTTTATTAACAAAGGGAGGTGATGAAGAAGCAAAGTATTATATCGTTGTATAAATTTTATTCTATTAAACTAAGAAATTGGGGGAGAGTTAAATGAAAAGAAAAAATTTATTTCTTGTATCTTTTTTAGTCTTAATCATGATGTTATTAGCTGCCTGTAGTGATTCTTCTGAAACCTCGGATTCAGAGGGTGAAGGTAGCAAAGACGGTGGAGAAGGCGAGGAAATAACACTTGAATTTTGGACGATGCAGTTAAAGCCAACGTTTACTGATTACATTGAAGGAATAATAGCAGATTTTGAGGAACAAAATCCAAACATAACAATTAATTGGCTTGATGTACCTGCTGCAGACCTTGAACAAAAAATTCTCGCTGATGTGAGCGCAGACAACGCTCCGGATGTAGTGAACTTAAATCCATCATTTGGAGCATCCTTGGCAGAATTAGGTGCAACAGTCAACATGGATGAAGCAGTTTCAGATGAAGAAAAAAGCAGATATTTGGAAGGCGCCTGGAATGCCAACCAATATGATGGAGAAACTTTTGCTATTCCGTGGTACCTTAATACAGCGGTAACATTAAATAATGCTAAAATTTACGAAGAAGCCGGATTGGATCCGGAGCAACCACCAGAAACATATGAAGAAGCAATGGAATATGCAAAAACCATTAAAGAAGAAACAGGCAAATATGGATACTTTCCATCTTTAGACCTATCTCTTCCTTTACAACATATGGAATTAATGGGTGTATCTTTAATGAATGAAGATGGAACTGCAGCCTTTAATACCGAGAAGGGTGTTGAGGTGTTAGAGTACTTCACTGAATTGTATCAAAATGATTTGATTCCGGATGCATCGTTAACAGGTAAACAGCGAGAAGGAACAAATATGTATCAGGCAGGAGAAGTTGCGTTTGGTGTTAATTTCTTCATAACACAAATAAAAGAAAACGCACCTGAAATTTATGAGAATACGGTACCTTCTCCAGCAATTACCGGAGAATCAGGTAAAAAGAATCTGACTGTACAAAATCTTGTTGTACCGAATCAAACTGAACATAAGGAAGCGGCAGTTGATTTTGCTCTGTTTGTGACTAATGCAGAAAATCAACTTGAATTTACCCAGCTTACGACTATTTTACCATCAACCAAAAAAACACTGGATGATCCATATTTCAGTGAAGCACCTGAAGATGCAGAACCAACTGACCTAGTAAGAATTACTCAAGCTTCACAGTTGCCAGATGCGGAGCTTTTAGTTCCACCAATGGAAAATTTCAATGATAAACAAACAGTTATGCACGATGCATTTGCACGGGCAATGATGGGTGAGGCAACACCTGAAGAGGCGCTGGCACAGGCTGAAGAAGAATGGAATGCAATTGTAGCAGGAGAGTAACTGTAATAGAAACGAAAGGATATGGGTAAATCCCTATCCTTTCGTTTCAATAGTAATTTCTTTGTTAAAGTATAAAAATTGTTGGAGAAGATAAATTTTATTGGATCTCCTGAATAGGAGGATTTGCATGAAGAACAGACAGAAATTAACACCTTACTTGTTTTTGATTCCTGGTTGCATAATACTGGGCGCATTTATTTTCTATCCTATGCTACAAGCAATATGGTTAAGTCTAACCGACTATAATATGATTGAAGATGCAAAATTTATTGGACTTGAAAATTACAAAAATCTATTTTCCGATGACTTATTTTGGAAAACATTGATGAATACGTTTATTTATTTAATTGGTGTTGTTCCTACGCTTGTTATTTTACCAATTTTCCTTGCTGTTCTGGTGAACCAGCAAATAAAAGGTATTGGTTTTTTCCGATCAGCATTTTTTATACCTGTCGTAACTTCATTGGTTGTTGCAGGTATAGCGTGGGATTGGGTATATAAAGAAAATGGATTGTTGAACTATGTTCTTGATCTTCTGGGAATTGTTAATGAACCGGTTGGGTGGCTCACTTCAACAAGTACAGCATTGTTTGCAGTAATGGCCGTTACCGTTTGGAAAGGTTTAGGATATTATATGGTAATCTATCTTGCGGGACTACAATCCATTCCCTCCGATCTTTATGAAGCAGCCAGAATTGACGGTGCCAACTGGTGGCAGCAGATTACTCGTATAACAATTCCGATGTTAATGCCCTTTGTTTTACTAGTGTCAATTATGTCATCAATCTCTGCCATGAAAGTCTTTGAAGAAATTTATGTGATGACAGGTGGGGGACCACTTCATAGTTCCGAAACTTTGGTGTTTTACATTTACAATGAAGCATTTGCTAATCTAAACATGGGTTATGCAAGTGCAGCCGGGGTTATATTGTTTCTGTTAACTTTGGTTCTATCGATTATCAATATTAAATTCATGGGTAAGCAAGGAAATCTTACGTGAGGAGGTAAAATAATTGGCTTTAACTTCCGTGAATAATTCCAAAAGATTAAGTGTCAGGCTTATTGATTTTACTAAAAAAATATTAATCTATATTCTTTTAATATTGCTCACTTTATTTATGCTTGGGCCTTTTTTGTGGCTCGTATCCACAGCGCTTAAATCCGGCGGTGAGAATATATTTCAGTATCCGCCCAAACTTATTCCTGAGCAATTGACATTTGGCAACTTCCCTAAAGTAATGGAAACTTTTCCTTTTTGGAGATATTTGTTTAATAGCGTAGTAGTTACAGTATTTACTGTTATTTTTAACGTTTTATTTTGTTCGCTTGCTGCTTATCCACTTGCAAGAATGAATTTCAAGGGAAAAAATGTCATATTCATATTAATACTTAGTACGATGATGATACCTTTCCAGCTTTTAATGATACCTATTTATATCATGTCACTAAACCTTGGTTTAAGTAATACATATGCAGGTATGATTTTGCCGCATATTACTACAGCATTTGGTGTGTTCCTAATGCGACAGGCTTTCACTGTAATCCCCAGGGAATTGGATGAGTCAGCAAGAATGGATGGGGCAAACAGTTTTCAGATTTGGTTAAGAATATTGATGCCGCTTGTTAAACCTTCGATAATAACATTGACTATCTTTACGTTTATTACTGCATGGGGCGACTTCCTGTGGCCATTAATAATTGTGAGTGATCAAAATATGTTCACGCTTCCATTGGGGCTAAACATGCTTTCTGGAACCTTTACTTCAGATTGGCGTTTAATTGCAGCCGGAGCAATCATATCGATGGCACCAATAATAATATTCTTTTTAATTCTCCAAAGGCACTTTATCGCTGGTGTTATGAGAGGTGCAATCAAAGGATAGTAGTATTCTATAATTGTAAAAATATAAATAGTGGATAATGATGATATGTGATATTAAGGAGAATAGATTATTGGAATATATGCTAGGTGTAGATGGAGGAAATAGTAAAACGTACGCAGTTATCGTCGACAGAGACGGTAATCGAAGAGGACAAGGAATTTCTGGTAATGGAAATCATCAGAGTATAGGAATTGACAGTTCTCTGGAGAATATACAATCGGCGGTAAACCAAGCACTTAATAAAGCGGTGCTTCGGCCGCAGGATATCAGTTTTGCACAATTTGGATTGGCAGGTGCAGACAGGGAGAAGGATATTAACATTCTGCACAAAGCCTTACAAACATTGTCATTTAAAAATTGGGATGTTGTACCTGACACGCTAGAGGGACTCCGGGCCGGAAGCCGTACAAACACAGGAGTAGTTCTAGTATGTGGAGCGGGTACAAACGCTGCGGGCAGAAATAGTGTTGGAGATACAATCCAAACTGGTGGTTTTGGTTATCGATTTGGTGATGGAGCAGGTGGAGGCTATATTGCTCTGGAAGGCTTTCGGGCGGCAGTACGTGCATGGGAACTTCGCGGTCCTGAAACGCTTCTGACAGAAATGCTTCCAAGAAGTGCAGGATACCAAGATATGGAGAATATGTATCATTCTTTTTTAGATCGGATGAGTGAAGAAATTCCATTGTCATTTACACTTATGGTTCATCAGGCAGCTGATAAGGGAGATAAAACAGCCATAAACATACTAAAAAACGTAGGCTGGGAATTGGGTCTAGCTGCTAACTCCGTTATAAAGAGGCTGGGAGACTTTGAGACTGAACCAATTCCAGTTATTCTTGTCGGATCAGTGCTGCAGGAAGGTAAAAATCCATATCTATTGAAAAAGCTCGAAAAAACAATAAAAGATAAGAATCCAACATGTCAATTATTTAATTTGGAAATGGAACCTGTATATGGTTCAGTACTGCTTGCCATGGACAATCTCAATATTAAAACGAATGATGACATTATGAATAAATTCAGTTCATATGGAGGCTATTATGCATGAGGAATAAAAATCTTAAAATTGCTGTAATAGGAGGAGGCTCTTCTTATACTCCAGAGTTAATTGAGGGATTTATTCAACAATATGATGAATTACCCGTCCGGGATCTTTTTTTAGTGGATGTTGAAGAAGGTCGGGAAAAACTTGAAATTGTTGGTGCATTCGCAAAACGTATGGTTCAAGAAGCGGGGGTTCCTATACGTGTTCATTTAACGATGGAACGAAGGAAAGCTATCCAGGATGCTGATTTTGTGACGACCCAGATTAGGGTAGGACAGTTGGATGCCCGTGCTCGGGATGAAAAAATTCCTTTAAACTATAACTGTATTGGTCAGGAGACAACAGGTGCAGGAGGCTTTGCTAAAGCATTACGGACAATACCCGTTATTCTGGAAATTTGTAAAGAAATAGAGGAACTGGCACCGAATGCATTTCTAATAAATTTTACCAACCCTGCAGGAATTGTCACAGAAGCAGTTATTAAACATTCGAATGTTAAAAGTATCGGATTGTGTAACCTTCCAATTGGGACAAAAATGAAAGTAGCCGACATGACTGATACAGATATTTCGCAGGTTAATTTAGAATGGATCGGTATTAACCATTTGAATTGGACAACTAAAATACAGGTAGATGGCCGGGATATTCTAAAAGAAATCCTTCATAAATTACCTGGGACAAAAGGAATGAGTGTTAAAAACATACCGGACTTTGGCTGGGATCGTGATTTCTTACGGTCACTTGGAGCTCTGCCATGCGGATATCTTCGTTATTACTACATGACTGACAAGATGCTTAATGATGAATTGAGCTCTTTGGAGACAAAAGGAACCCGGGCAGAAGTAGTAAAACAGATTGAACAGGAATTATTTGAACTTTATAAGGATCCTAATTTATCAGGTAAACCGGAGCAATTGGAAAAACGTGGTGGAGCTTACTATTCATTAGCAGCCATTAATTTGATAGCGTCTATTTATAATAATAAAAAAGATATCCAAACGGTTAATGTTCAAAACAATGGGATTTTAAGCTGTCTAAATGATGATGTTTCGATAGAGGTTAACTGTGTAATTGACTCGGAAGGTGCACATCCTGTCCAAATTACTTCACAGCCGGGTCCACATATTCGTGGATTATTACAAGTTGTTAAGGCTTATGAGGAATTGACAGTAGAATCTGCGATTAATGGGGATTATGATACAGCACTTCAAGCACTGACGATTCACCCGTTAGTAACGTCGGTTGATGAAGCCAAACCGCTTCTTAGTGACATCATACGAGAAAACCGAGCTTTTCTACCGCAATTTTCATAGATTTTTCTTAGCGGAATGCTTTTGGGGAGGCAGTAATATTGAAAAGTAATAGAGGCTGGAATAATAACTATCAAAGTGTGGTTCCAGGCATTGAGGTCTTTTTAAAAGAGCGTTTAGATTGGATAAAAGATAAAAAAGTCGGATTAATCACGAATCCTACAGGGGTGGATCGTCATTTAACAAGTGATATCGATCTCTTGTACCAACATCCGGATGTTCATTTAACCTCTTTATATGGTCCTGAACACGGTATACGAGGTAATCTGGAAGGTGGGGAACACGTACAATCCTATACCGATAGTAGAACAGGTTTGCCAGTATACAGTTTATATGGTGATACATGGAAGCCTACAAAGGAAATGCTGGAAGATGTTGAAGTATTATTATTTGATATACAAGATATTGGTTCTAATGTGTATACCTATATTTATACACTTGGATTTGTAATGGAAGCAGCAGCAGAATTTGAAAAAGAAGTTATTGTTTTAGATCGTCCCAATCCTATTGGCGGCATAAAGGTTGAGGGGCCGCTTCGTTCTGCCGATGCAGTCAGTTTTATGGGAAGATTCTTACTTCCTATTCGCCATGGATTAACTATTGGTGAACTTGCTATTATGTGGAATCATGAATATAGCCTAGGTGTAAATTTAAAAGTAGCTGAAATGCAGGGTTGGAAACGTATGATGCATTATAAAGATACAGGACTTCCCTGGGTCATGACGTCACCTAACATCCCAACGGAAGAAAGCTCCTATTTGTATGCAGGGACAGAATTGCTGGCTGATACAACATTATCGACAGGGATTGGTACAACAAAGCCTTTTGAGCTTGTTGGGGCGCCATGGGTAAATGGAGAACAGCTGGAAAGAGAAATGACTGATCGTAAAATTTCCGGAGTTATGTTCAGGTCCGTTTATTACACACCAATGCATGGGAAGGATCAGGGAAGATTAATCGGCGGTGTTCAAGTGCATATTGATGAGCCATCAAAAATAGATTTAGTATCGTTAGGATTAAATTTAGTTGATGGCATGAGAAATCAGAATCCGGATGAATTTAAAATGGAACCCGGATATGTGAACATTATAGGTAACAGTGAAGTGGTTAAAATGATTTCTACGAAGGAACCGATCGATAAGGTCATTGATTCCTGGACGGATGAATTGAATGAATGGATCACAGAAGTCCGAAATAAATATTTACTGTACAGTTCAACTTGATAGATATAATTTAATTTTACAGGGTAATTTGTATAGGGCGCTGTTGAATACTTAAGAATAGATTTCTAATCTACTTTATAGACAAGGAGATCAACATGAAAATGGAATTGTCTGAATTAACTACCGAAAAAAGAAATCCAGACAGTATGAATCTGGACCAAATGGGCACATTACAGATTTTAGAAACGATAAATAATGAAGATAAAAAAGTAGCAATTGCCGTTGAGGCTGTGTTACATCAGGTAGAAACAGCTGTTGAACAAATCAGTTCTGCACTTAGTAATGGTGGAAGACTTTTTTATGTAGGTGCTGGAACAAGCGGAAGATTAGGTGTAATTGACGCATCAGAGTGTCCACCGACTTTTATGACTTCTTCTGAATTAATTCAAACGGTTATGGCTGGTGGAAATGATGCATTTTTCAATGCCATTGAGGGAATTGAGGATTTGGAAGTGCAAGGTGAAAAAGACCTCAAAGCAAGAAATCTTTCTAATAATGATGTTGTAGTGGGCATTACTGCAAGTGGAAGAACTCCTTTTCCGATGGGTGCATTAAAATACGCACGTCAATTGGGAACCTACACAATATCTTTATCTTGCAATGAAGGTTCATTAATCAGTAATTTTGCAGATTGTGCAATAGAGGTTGTTGTCGGGCCAGAGGTTTTGACCGGATCCACACGTATGAAAGCAGCTACAGCACACAAAATGATCCTAAATATGATGAGTACAGCTACAATGGTGAAATTAGGAAAGGTTCATGAGAACTTGATGGTTGATGTCCATGCGAGTAACTATAAATTAATGGAACGGGCAAAGCGAACGGTTATGGAAGCAACGGAAGTCTCATATGCAGAAGCTGAAAGTGTACTAAAGCAAACGAATTATAAAGTAAAACCGGCTATTGTAATGATTGAAGCTGGTGTATCCTATGAAAAAGCGGAAGAAGCTATCTCTTATACCAAAGGTTATGTCAGGGAAGCTATAGAATACGCATCATAAGGTGTTAAAAGTGATAATCACAGGACAAGGGAATCCCGTTAAAATGGGGTTCCAGATTTTTATTTGATCGGTTCGGGCGACTTAGTTTTATCGTCTGCTTGGACGGTAAGCCATTGTGTAAGTTCCGTTTCCAAAGAAATCTTACGTTCTCGAATAGTTTTACTGAATAATACCTTAGTGGATTTTAAGTTCGTGATCATGATAGCATTCGGCTACACTTTTCTGCTTTCTATCAAGCATCATACTGAATTTTTCCATTCTAATTCTATTATTTTGTATTTTAGGGTCATCGCATAACTTTCATATTGATTTCTAAGAGAATTACCTTATTGATGACTATTGACATTTGATACTTACACTTCCATTTTCGAGGCTTTGAAATTATTTAAATGATATTTACTGTTTGGAGGAGTTCATAATGAAAACCACGTCAACCATGTCTATCAGGCAAAAAATCGGCCAGTTAATGATGATTGGGTTTAAAGGGAAACAAATTACGCCATCGGTTACTAGAATGCTTGAGGACGAAATGGTTGGAGGAATCATTCTATTTCCCACAAATATTGGCTCACCGGAGGAAGTTTTAAAGCTTAATGAAGAATTACAGCATGCTGCTCATAAAGCTGCTCATCCTTATCCGTTAATAATATCGACAGATCAGGAAAATGGGGTTGTTCGAAGGTTGAAACAGGGGGTTACTGAATTTCCTGGAAATATGTTATTAGGTGCAGTTGATAGTGCCAAGGCTACAATGAATGTAAGTCGGGCGACAGCTTTAGAGTTGAAAGCTTTAGGTTTTAATATGAATCTCGCGCCAGATGTGGATGTTAATAATAATCCACACAACCCTGTTATCGGAGTTCGCTCCTTTGGTGAAAATTCAAAAGATGTTGCTAAGCACTGTAAAGCTTTTATTCAGGGTCATCACGACGCAGGTATAATGACAACTGTCAAACATTTTCCAGGTCACGGTGATACAGAGCTTGATTCGCATGCTGATTTGCCTGTTATCCAGCATTCTATGAAAAGATTAGAGCAAATTGAACTACTTCCCTTTGTTGAGGCAATTGATACAGGGACTGATAGTGTGATGATGAGTCATATTAATTTTTCAAGTTTGGAAGAGCAGGAGAATATCCCCGCCTCAATATCTGAGAAGGTAACAACCGGTTTACTTCGTGAAAGACTGGGATTTGAAGGAGCTATAATGACGGATTGCTTAGAAATGAATGCCATAGTGAAAACAATAGGTACGGCAGAAGGAGCCTTAGCCGCTTTAAAAGCTGGTTCGGATTTGCTAATGATTTCGCATACAAATGACCTTCAAATGAAAGCAATTGACAGGATCGAAAAAGCTGTAATGGATAGGGAAATTAATGAAGATGTCATTGATAGATCGCTCAATAGAGTAATGGAATTAAAGAAAAAGTATTTGTCCTGGAATGAACGAACCTATGGAGATGGTGTGCCACCTTTTGTAGGAGGGGAAAAACATAAAAAATTAGCTCAAGGTGTATTCGAACGGGGAGTTACTTTAGTGAAAAACGAGAATTTACTTCCATTAAAAGTGGATGTGGAATCTAAAATATTAGTCGTGACAGTCAAAGGCCAAATGCAATCTCCAGTCGAAGGAAAACGTGAAAAGACCTCTTTTTTGGGCGAAACCATTGCTAGTCATCATTACAATATTTATGAGCAGGAAATCAGTAAGTCACCTGAAAACAAAGAGATAGAAAAGGTAATAGTTGCAGCTAATGATGCTGATATAGTAATATTCGGCTCCGACTATGCTTACACCAATGAAGGGCAAGCCTATTTGATTAGAAAGCTTCTTGAAAAACAAGCTTCTGTGATTGTTGTTGCAGTAGGGAATCCATATGACCTTGCTGAATTACGAAATGTTCCAGCTTACTTGGCAACATATGAATATTCTAAAGACGCACTTCAGTCTGCAGCGAATATTATTTTCGGCACGAATACACCTATGGGTAAACTTCCTGTTACTATTCCAAGTTTATAAACTAGGAGTCTAAGCTTAAAACCATATCCCCAACAACCGAATGGTCTTCCGGGAAATGTTGCATGTAATATTCTTCTTCCCATCAGTTTCCTTGTCCTTATACTAAGGGTTGGGACTATGTTTTTGACTAAAGGTTTAAAGCCCTGTGCCATCGATAATAATTGTCTATTACTTACCGTTATTTCATTGGCTCTTAGAACAGGTCTCTTCAAAAATTGAGAGGTCATAGTATGCATTCTGATCAAGTTTCATGCGTTTTGAATCTTAGCGATGCTGGTGTTATTAGAGATTGTCAAATCATTATGGACATGGCGTTGGTGTGTTATGAACAGTACGATGGACAATTTCGGAAAAGACAATAAAAGGGATCTGCTATTGAGGATTGAGGGAGGCATTACACAATTTGGCCAAAATACAGTCAAATTTTGTGATGCTCCTAACTTAAAACCTAAATATCTAAAACGAACGCATTGATAGTATTAATTATCAATGCGTTTTCATATATTTATATTAAAAGGGGGAGAGTAGTTTGAAAAAATTATTCAAAGGTCCTGCCAAGTTTGTCTGGATTGCTGTACTTGCACTGTTAATCGTTGCCGGCTGTTCAGACGATGGTTCTTCTGAAGACGATGGATCATCGGATGATGCAACAGCAAACGACGGTAAAGTTAACGGAACACTTGAAATTCAGTACTTTGTCGGCGGCTATGGTGATTCATGGTGGAAGGAAGTAATCGGTGATTTCAAGGAAAAGTATCCTGATGTCGAAGTTAAAGAACATGCCGGTCCGAATATTAACGAAGAAATGAGATCGCGCTGGGTTTCTGGAGATCCACCTGATGTTGTTTACATCGATGGCGCCGGATCAAGTGAAACACAAATGGTGGAAGACGGTCAGCTGATGGATTTGACTGACTGGGTGAAAGAACTTGAGGTTGATGGAACACCGCTTATGGACAGTTTCATCGTTCCACCTTCAGACTATGATGGTAAAGTTTACAGTTTGCCATTAGTATTTGATACTTGGGGAACATGGTATGACAAAGCATGGTTTGATGAAAATGGATGGGAAGTTCCGTCTGATTTTGAAAGCTTTATGAGTACAATGGGATCGATTCAGGAAGATGCTGATATTGCTCCATTTGTTACAACTGGTAAATACCCGTATTACTTCTTGCGCGGTGTATTGTATCCTGCATTCGGTGCAGCCGGCGGTGATGAATTATTAACTTCTGTCATCAAAGGCGAAGAAGGTGCCTGGAGCAGTGATGCCGTACTGGAAGTTATGAAAAAAGTAGAAGAAATGCAAAAAGCAGGGTATATTGATGAAGGATTTGGTGCACTGAACCATACACAGTCACAAATGAACTTCCTGCTTCACAAAAATGCGTTTATACCTGTAGGTTTCTGGCTGCCAAATGAAATGTCCAAAGATAAGCCGGAAGATCTTCAATATGGATTTATTCCATCACCAATGAATGACGCGGGTGAACCAATGGCAGTTGTTCCGGATTTACGTCCACTGGCGATTGCTGAAGAAGCTGAGAATCCTGAAGCAGCTAAAGCTTTTGTTGAATTTGTCTTCACAAAAGAATATGCAACACTATTCTCAGAGCATACTGGTGCTATCATGAACCTTAAAGGTGTGGACTTATCATCAAACGAAAATGTACCACAATACCTTATCGATGCGAATGCGATGATTAACGATCCTGAAAAGGTGCAAATCTATCATAAGCCGCATCCGATGAGTGCCGATTTGGAAACTCCAATAAGTAACTCACTTGTTTCCTTAATGCTTGGTAACATTTCTGCTGAAGAGTTTGTTGAAGAAGCTGAAGCAGCAGCTAAAGAATATCGTAACAGTCAATGATATGAACCGTATGGAATGAAAAGGGGGATTAGCTCCCTTTTCATTCCATACATTTATTTCTTATTGGGTTGTTCAAAAAGCCGGTAATAATGACACATCTTTTTAGAGGGTTTGCTGTGTCTGTGAATACTCAGTACAAATAAGATTGCTAAAGCTGTTCAGGTAGATATCGGAAGTTATTCCATAGAAGATGGCTCTTATTCTGTAGATATTGAGAGCTGTTCCGTAGAAGTTGGTTCTTATTCTGCAGATATCGTGAGCTAGTCTTTTACCCTCCTTTTTGAACACGCATTTTAAGATAGAAAGAGTGATTCTGGATGGTACAGTCTAAAAAACAAAAATATCTGTTTTTGGCTTTTTGCCTGATTCCGACCTTTATAATGTTTAGTATTTTTACCCTATACCCGTTATTCAGCGGTTTATATTATTCATTTTTTGAATGGTCAGGCTCCTCACAGGCAAAAGAATTTATTGGATTTGACAACTACATAGCATTATTCAAGGATGAGATAATCCCCGCTACAATCTGGCATGATTATTTTCTTGTTATAACAAAGGTTATAGGTATTATGATTATGGCTCTATTTATCGCTGTTGCTTTGACGCAATTAAAAATAAAAGAGGCACCATTTTACCGAATTATATTTTTCTTTCCGAATATTATGTCTGTCGTTGTAATTGGTATTTTATGGACATTTATTTATAATCCTGGTTTGGGATTAGTCAATTCCGGTTTGGAGTTTATTGGTCTCGGTGAGTGGGCGAGACCATGGCTCGGTAGTGAAGACTGGGCTTTATCAAGTCTTGTATTACCGTCCATTTGGGCTGGTATAGGGTTGTTTATGCTTCTCTTAATGGGTGGTATTGCCAATATTTCCAAAAGTTATTATGAAGCGGCCAGGATTGATGGTGCAAATGAATGGCAGCAATTCTGGAAGGTAACCTTACCACTTGTATGGCCACAGATTAAAATCTCCATTCTGTATATTGTTATTACGACGTTAAACGGCTCCTTTATTATTGTACAAATCATTACTGGAGGCGGCCCGAACAACGCAACTCATGTTATGGGGTCATACCTGTATCAGCAGGCATTTACACAATATAACTTCGGGTATGGAGCGACAATCGGTGTAATGATTTTAGTTCTATCTCTAATTACGGTACTGATTTTGCAGTTCCTATTACGCAGAGATAAGGTAGAATATTAGAAAGGAGGATGCCACAGTGAAACGAAGTGTAGGTCAAATGATAGCAAGAATGGGAATACGGCTTCCGTTAATATTATGGTCAATTGCTGTATTGTATCCGATTATCTGGATGTTTATCGGTTCGTTTAAGTCAAATGCTGAGATTTATGCAAATCCATGGGGGCTTCCGGAAACATGGAATTTCCAGAATTTCGCTACTGCATGGACGGAATACAACATTGATACGAGTGTGTTTAATAGTTTAATAGTCACTGTTGTTGGTGCTCTCCTTACACTGGTTCTTGCAATCCCGACAGCATATACGCTTGAGCGGATCCGTTTTAGAGGAAGTAATTTTCTGTTCACATTATATATATCAGCAATGATGATTCCGATGGTTCTGGGTTGGATTCCTTTATTCTTCCTGTTGGATAATTTCAATTTGCTGGATAATATTTATGGACTGGCGATTGTATATGCAATCAGTCAGCTGCCGTTTTCGATTTTTGTGTTAACAAGCTTTATTAGCACGATTCCCAAATCACTGGAAGAATCCGCAGCAATGGATGGCATGTCGCCATATGGTGTTTTATGGAAAATAATTACACCGCTGTCGATGTCCGGTATTATTACCGTTACGATTATGAACGCGATTCAGTTCTGGAATGAGTATTTTATGGCATTGATCTTTCTGCAGTCTGAGGAAAATTACACACTTGCCCTTGCAATTGATTTCATCAGCAGTGAGGCACAGTATACGAATGCCTGGGGAACATTATTTGCCAGTCTGGTAATTGCAATTGTTCCGGTTATTATTCTTTATGCGATATTCCAGCAGCGCATTGCTAAAGGTATGACAGAAGGTGCGATAAAAGGGTAATAAAAAGAATAGTAAAAAAAGCAGGTGTCCCAAAATTGTCGGGACACCCTTTAATTTATCAAGGGGGTTGAGAATTTGCTTCTTAGTATAGTAAATACCCTTCTCGCAGATTTTTAAACGAATTTAGTTCATCTTCCCATTGTTCCTCCATGTACTCTACTGATTTTCCTTCTTCAATTGCTTCATAGTATTGTACGACATTTTTCTTCCTAAAACTGCAAAATAGGATATGAACTTACATTAAGTGTAGTCCAAACAACTTGTGCAGTCCATGCAACTTTTGTAACAAAAAACTTGGGAAAGTTAGTAAAAGGTATGATTAATGATGCGGGTAAAAAGGTTTAGTAAGTCGGAGTGTTTGCCAGACAAACAAGAAAATTACTATACTGGAACTATTATGTCTATAGATAGAAGGTTTGTCGAATATGGGGAATACGATACTGAAAAATAAATGGGTTGTGTGGGGGCTAATCCTCCTTATTACAATTATCTGGGGGTACGCTTGGGTATTTATGAAGGCATCCCTGGAATTTATGGGCCCGTTTACGTTTTCGGCCTTTCGTTTTGGAACAGGTGCAGCAACATTGCTCCTGGTTGTCTGGCTGTTGAAGGCAGGGAAACCACCACGAGAAATGTGGAAGCACCTGATTGTAGTTGGGATATTACAGACATCAATTGTTTTTTTACTTGTGATGTACGGAATGCAGTTTGTTAATGCCGGTAAATCATCGGTACTGCTTTACTCAATGCCACTTTGGAGCAGTATTTTTGCCGTGAAGCTTTTGGGTGAGCGGATATCAGCAGGAAAAGTAATCGGGCTTGCGGTCGGAATGCTTGGACTCGTGACAATTCTCGGCTGGGATATTTTCATGGTACAGGATCCGGCGGTTATCTTTGGTGAACTGCTTATTGTGATTGCAGCTGTTTCCTGGGCCGGAGCAAATGTATATTACCGGTTGAAATTACAGGGTGTGACACAGTTGCAGGTCTCAGCATACCAGATGTTATTCGGAACGATTGGGATTTTCATTGCTACGATGTTTGCTGAGTGGGGTGACCCTGTAAAGTTGACTGGTGAAAGTATTTTTTACATATTATTTACTGGAGTTTTGGCGTCGGCATTATGTTTTACAGTCTGGTTCGTCATTTTGAGCATCATCGATATGGTATCAGCAACTTTATCGACGCTGCTCGTTCCAGTGTTTGGGTTGTTTTTTGGATGGTGGATTTTAGATGAGACATTGACGAGCGGGGTAATTGCAGGTTCTGCGCTGATTATTTTAGGTATTATTGTTGCACAGGTGTCGAAAAAAGAACAAAAAGAGGAGACTGCTTCGTGAGGCAGTCTCCATATTTTTAGAAGAATAATAGTCCAATTGAAATTGGAATAAAGCTGTAAAGTAAAATCATGACACAGAAGCCCATTATGTCGCGTACTTTTAATCCGGCAATTGCGAGGAGCGGCAATGCCCAGAATGGCTGGATCATATTTGTCCACGCATCTCCCCAAGCAACGGCCATTGCTGTTTTGGCAGTGCTTGCACCAATTTCCAGTGCGGCAGGAATCATAATCGGCCCCTGAACTGCCCATTGACCGCCACCTGATGGGACAAAGAAGTTAACAATTCCGGCACTGATAAAGGTGAATAGCGGCAAGGTGAAATCAGTTGAGATGCTCACAAACCACATCGACATTTCCTGTGACAGGCCGGACGCTACCATCATTCCCATAATACCCGCATAGAACGGGAACTGAATGATGATTCCGCCAACATTTTTCACAGCACCTGTTACGCTGTTCAGGAAACGACGCGGTGTCTTATGAAAAATAATGCCCAGAAACAGGAAGATAAAGTTTACGATATTAATATTCAGGTCGAAGCCGTTCGTTGCGAAATGATAGACAATAAATCCAAGACCCATGATCCCGATTAATAAGGAAATAATCTGGCTGTTTTCCAGACGGTCAGCTGGTGTCATGTTTTCCTTTGGCGGCTCTTCTTCCGCTTCATCGTCGTCATCTGTTTTCCATGTTGATGCATCTGTCGTGTTTAATGGATCGCGCGCTTTCATTAAATATCTGTTCAGAAGCGGTAAGGTAACTAATAAAACGACTACTATGAAAATATTAAAGCTGCTGAATAATGTTTCGGTAACTGGTACTGTTCCGATTGTATCTTCCAGAAAGTGACCAGGTGTTGCAATTAGTAACGGAACTGAACCGGAAAGACCACCGTGCCAAAGTAAAAATCCACTATACGCACTGGCCATCAGTAAACGGTAGTCAACGGATGGCACCCGCTTCGCCACGTGAATCGCAAGCAGTGCACCGACAACGAGTCCAAATCCATAGTTTATGAGACACGCGATTGCAGCAACGAATGATACGAGTAAAATCGCCTGTCCCGGTGAATTCGCCAGCGTGCTGATTTTTGCCAAAATATTTTTGACAAGTGGGGTGCTTGCCAGGATGTACCCGGTAACAACGATGAGTGACATCTGCATGGCGAATGCAAGCAGATCCCAGAAGCCATCTCCCCAATACTGAACCATTTCAACCGGGGAACTGCCCATAATAGCGATACCCAGAAAGAAAACGACGATGGTAAGAATGATTGCGAAAAGAAACGCATCAGGCAGATATCGCTGCACCATCCGGTCAAAGAATGATGTTAATGCTTTCAATTGTAATTCCCCCTTGTTTGTATATGTTAAGACCTATACTTAGGTCCTAAAAGCTAGATTTGTTTCTTTAAAATTAAAATGACTGAAACAGATCATAAAGATAATGCATCCCGTAAAGTGGGAATAATGTATAAATAGTCAGGGTTATCGGCTTACAAAGTAAAAAGTAAAAGATGAACTTCTTCAGGGTCATTTTGGTGAGGCCGGCGATTAAACAAATAAAATCATCCGGAAAACCGGGGAACACCAGCGAAATCCAGAAGAAATGCTCAAACCGTTTCCCTTTGTTAACCCAGCCAATATATTTATCATAGGTTTCCTGTTTGACAAAGTAGCTTACAAACCTGCGTCCGAATCGTCGTGCCAGTAAAAAATTGGCAAGTGATCCAATGAAAATTCCAACGATGTTTAAAATGGATCCCAGACCAATCCCAAACAGCATTACCCCCACAACTGTTGAAACATTGCCTGGCAAGACCGGAATAACGACCTGCACAATCGATATGCCCAAAAACAGCAGTGGCGCAAAACTGCCAAAGCCATCAATCCAGTCCCTGACGCGTTCAGGATTATTAAAAAATCCACTGTTCACGATAAATACAGCAAACGCAATCATGAGGAGAATCCCAATAATGGTAGTTATTTTTACGATCGGTTTTTGATATTTTATCAATGTGTCTTTCAGATACTCCATGTCAGCCTCAAATCCTATTGTGTAATCAGTTTAATGATTTGTCGTCTTTCATCATCATTATCATTCAGATTATCACAAAAAAATTCGGAATTAAAAGCTGCCACCTTGGTAATTTGTTGAAGGGGAACTATGGGCTGGTCCTATCTCTTGTTTATGTAAGCGCTTATTTTAAAGATATCAGAAGTTTCGACATGTGACAATTGGGCTTGTTTTATTGTATGAGTGGGATGGGTGGGAATATTACTTGGAAATAAGGATGTTAGAAGTTATTCGTTTAAAATGAGTAAATTGTAAAAATTGTGATACATAAGGTGTTTAATAATAATTTTGCCTCGTGAGATAATGCGTTTTCGTGGTTCTTTTATGTCGAAATTTCACATTATGTTCGGTTGTTGGAAAGGTTAGTTGATGCTATGATAAATCTATCAAATATTGGAGGCGGGCACGATGCAAAAAATAACCATGGAGGACTTGTTTGTTGCGATTAAGGACGTCGCACAAGATGTTAGCAGTTTGGACAGTAGGGTTGGGAATTTAGAAAAAGAAATGAAAAACATGCGTACGGATATACAACGAATTGATAAGAAGCTTAACAATTTCAACAATGATCTTGGAGATGTCAGAGCTGAAATATCGATATTACAAGAAAAAACGGGAATGAACTGAGAGCCTGCAATACGTGGGCTTTTTTTGTTTGCTGTAAAGTTATTGAAACTCTCAATAAATGGTATAATTTTCTATTGAATTCGCTATAATAGATTTAAATATTAAGCAACGGTTAAGTCAAGTGAGGGATTACATGAATAACCTGGAAAAGAAACTTCAACATGCTTTACAGGAAAATGAGCTATTAAAAGAAGAAATCAATAAATTAAAGGAAGTTTTGAAGCAGCGCAACATCCCCTATCCAAGCGGTCAGCCGAAACAGGTCCATCAAGGATCGAAGGATGAAATCATTAATGAAAGAATGAATATTTTTAAAAGCTTATTTAGAGGACGTACGGATGTTTATGCTAAAAGATGGGAATACAACGGAAAGACAGGCTATTCACCCGCACGTGTTTATGACCCGGATAAAAATTATAAAGATCGAGAACTGCTGCCTTTAAATGACAAGGTTCTCTATGACCACCTAAGCGGAAGAAAAACGGTAGGAATTTACCCAATGTTAAAGGATGAAACGTGCTGGTTCTTAGCGGTTGATTTTGACAAAGAACAATGGAAAGAGGACGCGTGGGCATTTGTTAATGCTTGCAAAGAACTTTCTGTACCAGCAAATATTGAAATTTCAAGATCAGGAAACGGTTGTCATGTATGGATTTTTTTCAACGAAAGAGTTGCTGCCAAAACTGCGCGGAAGCTGGGTAATCTACTATTAAATCGCACACTGGAAAAAAGATATCAAACCGGTATTGACTCATTTAATCGGTTATTCCCCAACCAGGATACACTTCCCAAGGGTGGTTTTGGTAATTTAATTGCGCTGCCACTGCAACATCAACCACGGAAAAATGGCTGCAGTGTATTTGTTGATGAAAATTTCACCCCTTATTCCGACCAATGGGAGTATTTATCTTCAGTAAAAACTTTAAATAAAAATGAAAACGATTCGATTATCCGAAAAAATTATCGGGAAGAGAAGCAAGTTGTAAATAGCTCCCAAACAAAATACGAGATTAAAGCACCTAAGGAAGTAAAGCTAATTTATAAAAATGGTATACATATTCCGAAAAAGGTTCTTCCCTCTAATATAATGAATCAACTGACACAACTCGCAGTATTTAATAATCCTGAGTTTTATAAAGCGCAATCCAAGCGATTATCCACTTTTAGGATTCCCCGAAAAATTGATTGTACCGATGAAACAGAAGACTATTTAATTCTGCCGCGGGGATGTATGGATGATGTGAAAACAATATCTGCTGAACATAAAATCAACGTTACTGTGGAGGAACAGACAAATAAAGGGAATCCCATTAATATTCAATTTCATGGGAAACTAAGCCCGCAGCAGGAAGAAGCGGCAAAGGCATTACTGAATCATGAGTGTGGTATTTTATCAGCAACAACAGGCTTCGGAAAAACAGTTATTGCAGCATCATTGATAGCAAGAAGACAAGTAAATACATTAGTCATTGTTCACCGTAAGCAATTAATCGGGCAATGGAAGGAACGGTTAGCGGCCTTTTTGGATACCAGTATAGATGACATCGGACAAATTGGTGGCGGAAAAAATAAGGCGACAGGATTTATTGATATCGCAACGATTCAGAGTTTAAATTACAATGGTGTGGTAAAAGATGACATTAAGAATTACGGTCAAATAATTGTAGACGAGTGTCATCATATATCAGCATTCAGTTTTGAAAGCGTGTTGAAAAAAGCGGAGGCGGCTTATGTGCACGGATTAACAGCAACGCCAACACGCAAAGATGGATTACATAAAATAATGACGATGCAATGTGGACCTATACGCTATACTGTTTCAGCAAAGGACCAGGCAAAAGTTCGCCCGTTTGAACATGTATTGGTACCCAGGTTCACCAGTTTTAAAACTAATGAGGAGAAAATACAAGCTGTTTATTCCAGTCTTGTCAAAGATGAAAAGAGAAATGAAATGATTTTTAATGATGTTCTTGAGGAATTGGATAATGGTGCACGACCGGTAATTTTGACAGAAAGAGTTGAGCATGTTGAGAAACTTAATCAACAATTTAGAGGATTTGCCAAAAATATTATTGTATTAACCGGTGGAATGAATAAGAAGGATGAAGAAAGCAGGTTAAAAAAGCTGGAGAGTATTTCTGATGATGAGGAAAGGCTTGTCATTGCAACAGGGAAATATATTGGAGAAGGATTTGATAATAACAGACTGGATACTTTATTCTTAGCTATGCCAATAGCCTGGAAAGGAACGCTGCAGCAATATGTTGGAAGACTGCACAGATTACATGATGATAAAAATGTTGTTAAAGTGTACGATTATGTTGATCACCGTGTTCGGGTATTAAAGTCAATGTTTGAGAAGCGGTTGAAAGGGTATAAATCGATGGGTTATAGGCTCGAGGATGATTCTTCTGGTAATGGATTCGGGCAGCAGATGAAGTTGTTTTAGTAATAGTTAAAATAATGAATTATCAGTAGGAGATTAATAAGTATGCAAATGCATGCTTATTTTTTTATAAAAATAGTTAAACTTTCCAAAATGATGCCGATATAAGTAATACATCATCATGATGTAATGAATGTTATGGCCATAACATTGGAAGGAAGATAACGACTCTGAATAGGAGTTGTTATACATGCGGGACATAAGGATGTGACCCGCAAAAAAACAAATAACATGGAGGTAGATTAATTATGCAAATTAATCACAACATTGCAGCACTTAACACGTACAACCAGTTGACAAACAACAACAAGGCTGTACAAGGTTCATTGGAGAAATTATCATCGGGTCTTCGTATTAACAAAGCTGGAGATGATGCAGCAGGTCTGGCGATTTCCGAGAAAATGCGCGGACAAATTCGTGGTTTGGAAATGGCACAAAAGAATGCTCAAGACGGTAGACTGGAAATGCCGCACTAAGTAGTAATACTTAGCTGAAAACCCCGTGAATTCGGTGGAAACCCAAACCAAACATTTTGGTGTTGATGGTGGGCAATACCGAGCCAAGCCTAGTGAAATGGTTAAAGGTAATTAGGAAGGTGTAACGATCAGAAGGTGAGGAACCAGACCAATAATCCTTCCACGAGCGCGGGGCATCCTTTGTAGGATGATGATATGATCTGAACTTTATGGAAACATAAAGAAGTAGTGGATAAACAGCCACTACGATAACAAATTTGATTTCTTTAATCCAAACTGCTGAGGGTGCATTAAACGAATCACATGCAATCTTACAACGTATGCGTGAGTTAACTGTACAAGCTGGAAACACTGGTACACAAGGTTCGGACGAGTTAAAAGCTATCCAAGAAGAAATTAATGCATTAAAAGAAGAATTAGGTGGAATGTCTGGTAGTCAGGGGATTGCTGACCGTACTGAATTTAATGGAAAAGCATTGCTTAATGGAGATTTTGCAACTAGTTCAAGTGGAGAGTTAACCTTCCAAATTGGTGCAAATACCACTCAGCAGCTAAGCATTAACATTGAAGATATGAGTGCAACTGCCCTTGGAACAACAGATGCTAGTGGGAATGTCACATCAGCAATTTCAGATATAACTGTGACAGATTTTGATACCGTTTCAGGTGCTGGTTCAGGAGGATTTGATGAGACGCTACAAGCTATTGATGATGCTATAACACAGGTATCTGATCAGCGTTCTGCACTTGGTGCTGTTCAAAACCGTTTAGATCACACTATTAACAACCTTGGAGCTGCATCAGAAAACTTAACTGCTGCGGAATCACGTATCCGTGACGTTGATTATGACTTAGCTGCTGCATAAGCAGTAACAGTCACAGTCGTCCTAACTGGTAACGGTTAGCGAGTACGACCGGGTGAATTGCTGGAAACCCCTTAAGCTTTCTTCTCCACAACGTAGCTGGAAACGGCAAGCGTGAAGGATTAAAAAGAAGAATGATTGGGCAATCAAGCAGCCAAGCGCCTGTGGTGAAAACCTGGCGAAGGTTCAACGACTAGAATAAACCACCTGAACTTAAAATAATGGTGATGAAATTCGTAGGTGAAGGAAGTACTGTAAGAGCTTTCGAATCCGAAGTGCCCGGCCCCTAACAGATAAAGCTGAGGGTGAAGATATAGTCTAGTCATTTGTGAAAGCAAATGTTCGCACGATGGCGAAGGAGATGATGAACTTCACGAAGAACAACATCCTTACACAAGCAGCTCAATCAATGCTAGCTCAAGCGAACCAAATGCCTCAAGGGGTATTACAACTTCTACGTTAATTAAACATTATTCTTACAATGAGATCACTTAAATAATTGGTGATCTCATTGTGTTTATTTTAAAGCTTAATGTTGCAAGTCTGCTAAAAGAAATTCCAGTTAAATTATATAGGAAATAAAGATTTGATAAGTTGCTTTCTGTTAAAACTATTTGGTAACCTTTTGTCGTTAGATACTGTTTGTTTGTAATAGTAAATAAATAATCTCTATAGAATGTTCCGTTTTTATAACTTGTAATGATATCCGATAAAATATTCAGTACTGTATTTATTTCGAATGTAGGGTATTTAATTTTTAGTGCAGTGGGTAAATATATTGTAGTTCTTTTTATTTGTGATTTCGATTTATATGTAATGTTGTTAATTGTTTTTCTGTGCATACTCCAATGCATATGCGGTGTGATTAAATAAAGGAAGTAGTGAATTTGAAATTGGTCATATAAGAGCAGTCGATTTTGTTTATCTTTATGAAAAGTAAGGTTATATTTATTATGCAGAAAATTTTTTAACCAATTGATTTCATCTATAGTGAAGCTTTCAGTGGAAAGTATAACTTTTTTCAATATGCCGTCTTTGTGTTTTAGATGTCCATCATCCATGTACCACCATGCCAACGATTCCTCATTAAAATATTCTTCCATCAAATCAATAGGAATTACTTTACCAAACTCTGAATACCACTTTTTTCTTAAGTAAGTAATAATATTAGAAGTTTTAGATTGGACACGATAAGCTGTACTGTACCCTTTTTTCAATCGCAGGTCCACAGTCTTTTGGTATTTTGGGGGATTTAAAGGGATGAATTCTTTTAAATTAGAGTAACAATAATTGCTCCAATTGCAGTCTGATGATTTATGTGTAAACTGAAACCGAGGCTTTCTTCTTTGTTGAATGGTAATAGAACCGTCTCCAAGTAACTTTCCGATCATCCTCGCTTTAAATGAATCATTTGTATTTAACCATGAAGTCTTCATTTAACTCCTTCTCAAATGGAACAAATGTTCGATTTTAATTATATCATAGAAATATTGTATAGAAGAGTTATATCTGTTATTTCCCAAAATCCTTAAAAGAGAGGATACTTATACCGATATTAAAAGTGATATGAATAGTTTATATTTCTATTGGAGGTTTACCATGCAGCTAATATATGAAAACGAACAATTTATTATAGAAAATAATGAAACATCTATTAATATTATTTTTGAAAAAGCGAATGAATTTATTAAAGAGAAAGATGTTGTCTTCAGTCACTTATTAGTAGATAATGTTGAAGTATACGAAAATCACGAACATTATTTAAAAGAGAACTTAAATAATATCGAGAAAGTAGAAATAGCCACTAGAAGTACGAAGGAAATGATATGGGAAACAATGACATCTGTTAACGCTTATTTGGAACGAGCGATTCCTGCTTTGAGGGAATTAGCAGATGGAAGTTATGAAAAATTCACTGATAAAACCTGGGAAGGTATTAATCAATTAGCCGAAGGAATGCAGTGGATATTACAGTTCACAACATTTACAAAAAATGCCCCTCAACAACCCTCTAATTGGGATCAAATTGAAAAAAGCACTAAAGAATGTGAACTAAGTTTCGCTAAGTTGATTGAGGGTGTCGAAGCGAAGGATATTGTGCTGATTTCTGATATCCTAACCTATGAAGTTACGCCGGCATATGAGGAACTTCAAAATAATTTGGCTATCTCACTTAATGATGAGGAGTTTTTGGAAGATGTTAATTGACAACACGTTATTTTTAAGAAAAAGATATCCGGAAGTACGCAAGTATTATTTAGAACACGCAGATGAACTTGAAGTTAATGCCTTGGAGGTTTTGGATTCCAAATCCGGCCAAAAAACGATGCGTTATAGTCTAGATGACAATGGTTTTATGGTTCATAGTCTGTATGATCCAAAAAGGGAAGCCGACCGAATTATCGCATCACATAAGAACGAAATTAATAGTGATACACATGTCTTTTTCTACGGGGTTGGTTTGGGTTATCATATCGAGAAATTTAAGGAGCTTTTCCCTGATAATAGTTATTCTATCTATGAACCTGTTCCTGAGATATTTTATTCAATGACGGAGTATAAAATGCTTGATTCAATTGTTACCAAGAATACGAAAAATCTTTATTTAGATATCTATGGAACAGAATCAAACACTTATTTAAACGAGTTTAATACGTATAATAAAAATATGCATCTGATTATTTTACCTAGTTATGAAAATATCGCCCAAGGAAAAGTGGCTGACTTCCGTGAGAAAATAAAGAAAGTGATTCGAAATCGTCGAACAGGCCTACATACAAATGCAAAATTCCAAAAACGTTGGGTCACAAATAGTTTGCAAAATTTCAAGGAAGTATTGGACACACCTAACATGATGAAAAATATCAATCAAACTCAATTTGAAGGCAAACCAGCTATAATTGTATCTGCAGGGCCCTCCTTAGCTGAAGATATGGATTACATTAAGTATATAAAAGATAATAATTTGGCACATATTTTCTCAGTAGGTTCAGCAATTAATAGTTTGATTGCGCATGATGTTTTGCCAGATGTAGTTTGCACTTATGACCCTTCGGAATTAAATTATGAAGTGTTTAAACAAATGAATGATAACCAGATTGATTATGTACCTATGTTGTTCGGTTCAAGCGTTGGATATGAAACATTAAGAAAGTACAACGGTCCTAAAGTTCATTTTATTACTTCACAGGACCAAACCTCTATTTATTTATTAAAAGAACAACTAGATCTTGAAAGTGATTTAATCCTTGATTCACCTTCGATTGCAGTTATGACTTTACAAATCTTAAATAAACTTCGTGCTAATCCTGTTATATTTGCGGGACAGAATCTTGGGTATAAAAATGACCAAATATACTCAGAAGGAATTAAGTATGAACGTCATACACATGAATTTATCCAGGAAAGGCTTAAAAATACAATTACAACAAAAGATGTCTATGGGAATGAAATTAAAACTCGTGTTAGCTTTATTAATATGAAGGAAAATATTGAGAAATTTGTTAATCTGTATAAAGATACCTCTTTTGTAAATACCACAAAAGGTGGTGCAGCTATCAATGGTGTGCCTTTCAAGCCTATCGAAAATGTTATCAACAAATTGCTAACTGAACCAATACAAAAAGAAAAATGGTGGCATGAACATAATGAATATAGTCAAAATAAAATAAATGGACAATTAGGAAAACTAGACAAGAGTATAACTGATTTTTATGACTTACTTTCCTATTTTGAGAAATTATTAAGTTCTATATCTTCATGTTCAAAATTAAGAAATAAACATAAACTAGAAGATTTTCTGGCAAGGTTCGATGTATACTACTCTCAATTAAATGAAAATATTTATTACAGACATTTCTTATCTTGGTATATTCGTGTACATGTGCAGTTCTTAGCCAATGAGATTAACAGATTAAATCAAGAAAGAGATCCTTTTAAAAAAGGTGATGAAATTGTTTATCTGTTTTCAAATTTTATTGGTCAATGCAGAAATGGTGGACAAGAATTAGAAAAAGTAATAGTTAACACCATGGAGAAGTCGAAAGTTTTAAAAGATTGATGAATTAGGTGAGTTGATGATTAATAATAAAAAAATCTTAATTACTGGTGCCGATGGCTTTATAGGTTCCCATCTAACAGAAGAGTTAATCCGACAAGGATACAGTGTCAAAGCCTTCGTCTATTATAATTCTTTTAATTCCTGGGGCTGGCTGGATACAGTACCTAAAAATGTTAAGGATAAATTGGAGATTTTTGCTGGTGATGTACGTGATGCTTTTGGTGTAAAAGAAGCTATGAAGGGATGCGATACAGTACTTCACTTAGCGTCGTTAATCGCTATACCATATTCGTATCACTCTCCAGCTACGTATGTGGATACCAATATTAACGGTACATTGAACATACTTCAAGCTGCTCGGGAACTCGGAATTTCAAAAGTCGTCCATACTTCTACTAGTGAAGTTTATGGTACTGCTCAATATGTTCCAATTAACGAAGAACATCCATTGCAAGGACAATCGCCTTATTCTGCGTCAAAAATTGGTGCTGACCAAATGGCGATGTCTTTTTATCGGTCTTTCGAAACACCAGTTACAATAATTCGACCGTTTAACACTTATGGTCCTAGACAATCTGCCCGTGCTGTTATACCCACGATTATAACTCAACTAGCTTCAGGCAAACGGAAGATCAAATTAGGAGCACTTCAGCCAACCCGTGATTTTAATTATGTCAAAGATACTGTTAATGGGTTTATTTCAATTATGAAAAATGGGAGATTTATAGGTGAAGTGATAAATATTGGAAGCAATTTTGAAGTGTCCATTGGAGAAACTACCGAATTAATAGCAGAAGTAATGGGTGTTGACATAGAAATAGAATCGGATAATACCCGTCTTAGGCCTGAAAAAAGTGAAGTTGAGCGTTTATGGGCTGATAACCAAAAAGCCCGAGACCTATTGGGATGGCAACCTAGTTATGGAGGAAAAGAAGGATTTAAAAAAGGTCTTAAAGAGACGGCGGAATGGTTTATGGACAAAAATAATCTATCTCAATATAAGGCAGATGTATATAATATATGATGGGTGAATGGTTTAAATTAGCAGAAAAAATTAAAAGTACATATCCAGGCAAGGACATAGTTCCGTTACACGAACCTGTACTTTCCGGCAATGAGAAAAAATATGTAGATGACTGTATTGAGGCTGGATGGGTATCTTCAGTAGGGAAATATGTTGATAGATTTGAAGAAAATCTAGCAGAGTATACTGGTGTGAAGAGAGCAGTAGCTGTTGTTAATGGCACTGCCGCTTTACAAGTGGCACTGAAAATAGCTGGTGTACAACCACATGATGAAGTTTTAATGCCGTCATTAACATTTATCGCTACAGCAAATGCTGTTTCATATTGCGGTGCCAAACCTCACTTTGTTGATGTATCAAATAAAACATTGGGACTCGATCCTGTAAAACTCGAGGATTATTTGACAGATATAGCAATTTTGAGAGATAACGTCTGTATAAACAAATATACTGGAAATATAATTCGAGCGGTAGTCCCAATGCATACTTTTGGTCATCCAGTTGAATTAGATCCTTTGATAGAAGTTTGTGAGAGATTCAAAATCGTTATGGTGGAAGATGCTGCCGAATCATTAGGTTCTTTTTATAAAGGTGTTCACACAGGGAATTTCGGAAAAGTTTCTGCTTTTAGCTTTAATGGAAATAAAATTATTACAACAGGGGGCGGTGGTGCAATCCTGACAAATGATGAGAAGCTTGCAGACTATGCTAAACATCTAACTACTACCGCTAAAGTCCCTCATCAATGGAAGTATGAACACGATGAAATTGGTTTTAATTATAGGATGCCAAATATAAATGCGGCATTAGGGTGTGCACAGATAGAACAATTGGATAGTTTTATTGAAAAAAAGAGACAACTAGTAGATATATACGAGGAAATTTTAAAGGAATACAACGGTATTAAATTATTTAAAGAGAATGAGGCTTCAAAAAGCAATTATTGGTTACAGACACTAATCTTAGAAGATAATGGGTACGATGTAAAGGAGTTGTTGAATCAATTGAATAATTTGGGAATAATGGCTAGACCAGTCTGGTCACCTATACATACCCTAGAGCCCTATAAAAAAAACTTGAAATCTGACTTATCGGTAACTGAGCAATTGCAATTTAATGTAATAAATTTACCTAGTACCCCTTATCTAAAGACTGGAAGGAAATGAACTCAAAGCTGGTTTATATAATTAAGAGTAAATAAACGTTATGTTTGGTATTTAGCAAGGAGGCCAAGATGAAGTTTTTTAATTTATTTAATAAAATTTATAATAAAAAATTAATTATATTTGGAGCTGGACTAGTAGGAAAGAATTTAATTGAGGAATACGACTTACCTATTAATTATTTTGTAGACAATGATCAAAATAAATGGGGAAGTAAAATCAATAACACACCTATATACTCACCGGAGAGATTAAAAAGAGAAAATAAAAAAGATGTTGCTATTATTATACTATCCGAAGCATTTGAAGCTATCTCGGAACAATTAGAATCTCTCGGGTTTAACAAAAATGAACATTTTTGGCTTAATCCGGATCATGAAAATATAAACCAACCTATTGTTGATATAAAAAATATAAATAAAAGTCTTTTAGTTACATGCTTTAGTACAAATGGTGGGTTGTTTTTAATTGATCTGAAAGAAAATAATATTACAAAATTAGTTAGTGGTAATTTTAGAGGAATTATTAAGACAGATAACTACCTCTTTGTTGCCGATGAATTTGAAGGGATAATTCAATTTGATGAAAGAATTAATGTTATTGACCACTATAAATACGATGAAGTAATTAATACTCACGGTTTAGCTTTCGATTCAGTTAGAGAAATTTTATATGTTGCTGAAAGTGGAAAAGATAGAATTGGGATTTTTGAAACAAACCCGCTTCGTAGGATAGATGAGATTAGTATTGGTGAATTAGGTGATGGCTCGCATCATATCAATGATTTATGGATTGATGAGAAAAAAATGTATATATCCATGTTTTCAAAGATAGGAAGATGGCGAAAAGGGATTTTTGATAGTGTTGTAGTAGAGTTGGATTTAGATTCAAAATACATAACAAATACTTTAATAGAAGGACTAAAACAACCACATAGTGTAAAATTATTCAATGATAAACTGTATTATTTAGATTCTATGAATTTCAATCTAGGGCTTAACGGTAATACTATTGCAGAATTTAATGGTTTCTTAAGAGGATTGACGTATGACGGGAACTATTTTTATATTGGACAGAGTGAATTAAAATACCTGAATCGAAAGCCAAACAATAAAAATAATGTAAATATTGGTTGTGGTATATATATTTACGATTCAAATGCTGAGATTAGTCGATTTGTAAATGTTCCAGCAACATATATTTATGATATTATTTTATGTTGATACGTTTAAATATGTGGATAAGGGGATTATATGAAAAAAATCGCAATACATCAAAGTCAATATTTACCGTGGGCACCATACTTTAGAAAAGTAGCTCAATCTGACTTATTTGTAATTATGGACGCGGTTCAATTTCAGAAGAACGGAGTTCAAAATCGAAATAAAATAAGAAACAAGCATGAAGATTTTTGGTTAACCATTCCAGTATCAGGAAGTATTAATGATTTAATATTAGAAAAGTCAATTTCAAATCCTTTATGGAAGAAAAAACATTGGAAATCTATTAGAACAGCTTATCAAAAGGCACCTTATTGGTATCAGTATGCCAATAAATTAGAAGCTTTATATTCACAAGATTATAAAAGTCTTTTTGAAGTTAATGATAATGTTTTTAAATTTATTATTAAGGAGTTAGAAATTGATACAGATATTGTTTACTTGTCCGATTTAAATACTCAGATGTCAAAATCCAATTTGGTTTTAGAAATATGCCAAAAACTAGATGCCAATGTATACCTCAGTGGTCATGGCGGAAAAAGCTATTTAAACGAAAGTGATTTTTCAAAACGAGGAATATATATTGAATATCTCACATCTGAAATCCCTAAATACCCCCAACTTTATGAAGGTTTTTCACCTGGTCTTTCCATTATAGATATGATGATGAATGTTGATCTTTCAGTAATAAAGGAATACTTATATAAATGATTAATATTTGTATAAAGAGGAAGGGGCTGGAAAATGATAATGAAAACTAAGGTTTTAGCTTTAACAGGTATACGCTCTGAGTACGATTTATTATTTCCATTATTAAAAGCTCTTGATAAAGATAATCAATTTGATTTAAGAATTGTAGTTTCTGGTGCTCATCTCTCACCATTGCACAATTATTCTATCTCACAGATTGAAAAAGATGGTTTTTATATTGCTGATAAAATAGAAACTTTGTTGTACTCTGATTCATTAATGGGTAAGGTGAAATCATCTGCCGTATTAATGCAATCCCTGCCACAAACCTTAGAGCGAGAAAAACCGGATTTCTTAATTATACTAGGTGATAGAGAAGAGGCAATTATTGGAGCTTTAACTGCAGCTTATATGAACATCCCTGTGATTCATTTGGCTGGTGGGGATAACACTCTACCTAAAGACGGTGATGTCGATGAACAAGTGCGCCATGCCACTACAAAACTAAGTCATGTACACTTAACTATGACGGAAGCTCATTCTGAACGTATTAGAAAATTGGGGGAAGAGAATTGGAGGATTCATACTGTAGGTAGTGGTGGTATTGATAGATTGAGGGCGGAACCTGAAATCTCGGTAAAACAAATGTCAAATTTTTTGGGGAATGGAGTTGAAAACGATTATGTGATTTTAATTTATCATTCTTTACCTTCAAATATAGATGTGATTTCGGATGAACTAAAAATTTGCTTTGAATCCATTATTGAACAAGATTTACATGTTTATGTAGGTTCTCCAAATAGTGATCCTGGCTCACAAAAAATCCTTGAAGTTATTGATGGATATAAACATTACTCCAATGTACATATCTACAATAATTTGCCGCGTACTGAATTCGTAAATTTACTTAGAAATGCTAAATGCTTAATTGGAAATTCATCTTTGGCATTTCATGAAGCTTCCTATTTAGGTTTGCCAGCAATTAATATTGGTGAAAGACAAAGAGGGAGGACAGCGGGTGAGAATGTCAAGTTTGTAAATTCTGGTAAAAAAGAGTTTCAACTGGCTCTCAAAAGAGCAGTACATGATCCGCAATACAGGTATTCTATTAAGAAAGATCGGTTCATTTATGGTGATGGGTATATGGCAGAGAAATCAATAGAAATTTTGAAAAAATTGCCTTCTAAACGTGAATTATTAGCTAAAAGAATAACTTATTAATTGACTTGGAGGGAGAATAAGTGAAGAATATTGTTGTTATTGCTCCTCACCCAGATGATGAAACTCTTGGATGTGGAGGTACACTGCTAAATCATAAACAAAAGGGCGACAACATCCATTGGATAATAGTTACCAAGATGACTAGTAAACTTAATATTTCAAGTGAGAATATACTTAAACGACAAAAGGAAATAAGCGAAGTAACTTATAAGTATGGTTTTAGCTCTGTACATGAACTGAAATTTCCAACAACCTTATTGGACACAATTCCTATAGGAGATATAATTGCAAAAATTAGCGATGTTTTCTTAAACATAAGACCAAATATAGTCTATGTTCCATACCGAGGGGATGTACATACAGATCATGCTATTGTATTTGACGCAGCAATTGCTTGTACAAAGTGGTTTAGATATCCTTTTGTTGAAAGAGTATTAATGTACGAAACTCTTTCAGAAACTGATTTTAACCTTAATCTAGATTTAAATGGATTCAGGCCAAATGTTTTTGTTAATATTGAACCTTATCTACAGCAAAAGATTGATATTATGAATATTTTTGATACTGAAATTGAAGAATTTCCATTTCCGCGCAGTGTAAAGGCAATAAAATCATTAGCTCACCTAAGAGGAGCTGCTGCAGGTTATGAAGCAGCGGAAGCATTTATGCTTTTAAAAGAGAGGGTCTAGTTATGCAAAAAACATTCATTATCGCAGAAGCAGGAGTAAATCATAATGGTTCACTAGAATTAGCGTACCAATTAGTAAATGAAGCAGTTAAATCCGGTGCAGACGCAATAAAATTTCAAACATTTAAAACGGAGAATTTAGTGACAAAAAATGCTAAGCCATCCGAATATCAAGAAAAAAACCTTGGTAATCCATCTACTCAATTTAACATGTTGAAGAAATTAGAATTAAGCTATGAAGATTTTAGACAATTAAAACGCTATTGTGATGAAAAAGGCATCATCTTCCTATCTACACCATTTGATCTGGAAAGTGTAGATTTTTTAATTCAGGAAATCGGGTTACAGCTCATGAAAATACCATCTGGAGAAATTACGAATGCACCTTACATATATAGAATTTCTGCCCAAAGAGTAAAGGTCATTCTTTCAACCGGCATGGCAAACATAGAAGAAATTCATAATGCATTGGCTTTCTTATCATATGGCTATGCGGCAAAGTCTGGAATTTCATATGAAAAAGCTAAAGATTATTATAAAACGAGTGAAGCGAAACAATTATTGAGAGATAATGTCAGCATACTTCACTGTACAACGGAATACCCGGCGTCATTTGAGGAAATTAACTTGAATGCAATGAATCATATTAAAAGGGAATTTCAGCTTCCTTTTGGTTTGTCAGACCATTCAGAAGGTATACTTGTTCCAATTGCCGCAGTTGCTAAGGGGGCTAGCATCATAGAAAAGCACTTTACTATAGATAGAACACTTCCGGGACCTGATCATAAGGCATCACTGGAGCCGAACGAATTAAAAGAAATGATACAATCTATTCGTCTAATTGAAAAGGCTTTAGGAAAAAGTGAGAAAAAGCCAACAAAGAATGAATTAAAAAATAGGGACACTGCAAGAAAAAGTTTGATAGCAGCAAGGGAAATCAAAATAGGTGAAAAATTCACGCAGGAAAACTTATCTATAAAACGTCCTGGAACAGGGATCTCCCCACACTTGTATTGGAATTATCTTGGACAAACTGCTAAAAAAAAATATAAGGAAGACGAGGTTATTCAGGAATGAGTGAAAAACCTGTTATTATTATTGGAAATGGAGGGCACGCGAAGGTGCTAGTGGATATCCTACAACAACAAAGCAGAGAGATTATCGGTTTTACTGCACCTAGCGAGGAAAAAAACGAAAATGGACTTTTGTATATAGGAAATGACAAATCAATACTCCAGTACTCCCCTGAAAAAATTGAATTGGTGAATGCTCTTGGTTCGACATCTAATACGGAGCATAGAAAAAAAATATATGAATATTTTAAAGCTAAATTTTACTCTTTCTCAAAAGTGGTCCATCCTAAAGCAATTAACGCTGAAAACAATAACTTAGGTGAAGGTACACAAATTATGGCTGGTGCTATTATTCAACCTTTTGTAAAAATTGCCGATAATAGTATTGTAAACACATCAGTTAGCATTGATCATGATTGTTCCATTGGTAAACATTGTCATATAGCTCCCGGAACAATACTTTCAGGGGGAGTTACAGTTGGAAACTCAACACATATTGGTGTGGGAGCAACTATTACTCAAAATGTCAAAATTGGCAGTAATGTTTTAATTGGTGCTGCTTCCCTTGTGTTAGCCGATGTGAACACTGGTAGTACAGTATATGGAATACCAGCTAAGGAAGTGTAAAAATGACAGCATGGAAAAAAATACTTGTATCACCATTTACGTCAATTATTAAAACTATGGAAGTTGTTGATCAAACAGCCTTACAGTTCGCTGTTGTTGTAGATAGAGAAGGAAAATTGTTAGGTACAGTTACCGATGGAGATATTCGTCGCGGTATCTTAAATGGATTACCATTGGAGTCTTCTATACAAAAAGTTATGAATTCTAATCCAGTATACGAATACTCAGGTAAAAATCCATATTACTATAATGAAATATTAGAACGAAGAAATCTGCAACAATTACCTATAGTAGATAAAAATAAAAGAGTTTGCCAAATATTTTTTTCAAATGACTTACATAAAGTGAAACAAAAAGATAACGTTGTAGTACTAATGGCTGGAGGGTTGGGAACAAGGCTCAGACCCCTAACTAATGACACTCCCAAGCCGATGCTAAATGTGGGAAATAAACCAATATTAGAACAAATCATCGAAAGTTTTAAAAGCTTTGGATTTTCAAGATTTATTTTAACAGTAAATTATAAAAAAGAGAAAATAAAAGATTACTTTCAGGATGGCAGTTTTTTAGGAGTTAATATTTCATATATTGATGAAAATAAGAGACTGGGAACGGCAGGCGCACTTTCATTATTAAATGAACAGCCTGATAGACCATTCTTTGTTATGAATGGTGATTTATTAACAAAAATAAATTTTGAACAACTATTGGATTTTCATAATGAAAATAATTCTATAGCAACAATGTGTGTGCGGGAACATGAGTATCAAATCCCATATGGAGTTATTGAAACTGATAATCATAAACTACTATCTATCGAAGAAAAACCTGTGCAAAGTAATTTTGTAAACGCTGGAATATATGTGTTGAATCCAGAAGTATTAGAGTATGTTCCTAAAAATTGTTTTTATGATATGCCAGATCTTTTTAATCAATTAATGGTTAACAATAAAGAAGTGTCTGCATTTCCACTTAGAGAGTACTGGATGGATATTGGACAAATAGACGATTATGAAAAAGCCAATGTAGAATATAGTGGGGTATTTTAATGATTAATAACAAAACAGTATTAGCTATTATTCCTGCTAGAGGTGGATCAAAAGGTGTTCCTAGAAAAAATATTAAAAATTTAGCAGGGAAGCCTTTAATTGCTTGGACTATCGAAGAAGCTAAAAAATCAAAATATATTGATAGATTAATTCTAACTTCCGAAGACAAAGAAATTATTAATGTAGCACGATTATTCGGTTGTGAGGCACCTTTTATTAGACCGCAAGAATTGGCAAATGACAATACCCCTGGAATCGAGCCAATCCTTCATGCGATAGAACAAGTAAGAGGTTATGATTATGTAGTTCTGTTACAGCCAACTTCGCCACTAAGAAATACACAAGACATTGACCAGACTATTGAAAAGTGCGATAAGAATAACGGTGTGGCTGCAGTATCTGTAACTGAGTCAGACAAAAGCCCATATTGGATGTATCAGCTTGAGAAAGAAATGATGACTCCTTTAATTGATATAAATAATGTTCCAAAAAGAAGACAAGATGCTCCTAAAGCGTATGTTCTTAATGGAGCAGTGTATGTATCAAAGGTTGACAAAATTTTAGAAGAAAAAAATTTTTTGCAGAAAGAGAAAATTGCTCACATTATGCCATCAGAAAGATCATTGGATATTGATAGGGAATTAGATTTTACGGTTTGTGAGGTGATGATAAATAACATCAGTAGCAATTATGAGAATTAAGCTAGAAGGATATACATACTCTTGATATATTTACATCCATACTAGTTAATCTCTAACTTTTTAGTGTTAGCATTTGTATCCAATCAAATCCATTTAAAGACTCCCTATCATAAAGCTTCACTCTATTCGATCTAGCTAACTTAACAGCAGCCTGGGTAAAATGACTATTCGTTACTACCCACGCTTCTGTTGATTGATAGTGTTCCTTTGCAGCAACGACTTCCTGAACGGATTAAATGCCAACATTCTTTTTATACCTTTTTGCCTGAACCACTATCTATTTTCAATCATTTGATGTTAATAGTAAATCTGCGCCGAAGTCACCTGTCGTTTTTGTTAATCTTACCTTGTAGCCTCTTTTTATCTATCTTAACAATTCCAGAACGGGTAATTTTTTGCTTGTATAAAATAGAAGCAACAACATTGTAGAGAACGTATAACATAACCAAGCCATCCAAAGGTATAGACTCCAAAGGTCCATTCGTTCGTTCTACCATACACGAGGAATGATATAATCCCGATCGCTCCCCATATTTCATTATTTTTCTTCAATATTTAATTTTAATATTTAAATTATATACTATTTTTGGGTAAAGTGTTGGTAACTTTTGGATCTATAAAGGTATTTGACAATTTTGTCCACTTCAGCGGAATAACTCTCCTAGATTTAACATGCCTTGGCAGAAAGAAAGTATACCGTTCCCGTTGTCTTAAAATATACACCTTTCAAATTACACTTTTCCTTCACAATGCATTACAATATAATCATATAATTACTTGACAAATGAAAAGAGGTGAAATAGATGAATATTCGTAAGGAAGATGTGTATAGTCTTTTAGAAAAAATGAATGAAAGAGAAACGAAACTAGCCTATAGGATTTTGAGGGAAATCATCCATCATAAAATCAATGTTCCCGAAGAATTAATAAAAGAAGATACAGAACAGTGGGGGAGTGTAAAAGAGAATATGAAAAATAATTCTATTGCGATTGGTACAATTGATTCGAATGAATTTTCAGTTGAGATTCTCAAGGATCTAGTGTCGCAAGGTTACAGTGGTGATGAACTTGTAGAGCAGTTTGAAATTAAAAGTGCCAATGTCCAAAATGCCATTAAAAAAATGCTTGATGAAGCTAGTGAAATTGTTGCTGGAGAAAAAAAGCAGCAAGTTATAAAGACATATTTGGTTCGGAGACTTAATTATGTGCGAATTATTATTTACCTCAGCCTCTGAACGGTATCTTAAAAAAATAAAAGAAAAGCCTCTGAAAGCAGCATATCAAAATGCCTTCCGGGAAATCCGCGAAAATTCTTATATTGGACAACTAGAGCACGGCAATCTATCCGGTATTTATGGATTAGATGTAAAATACAAAGGAACAAAATATGAAATTGCATATACAATCTTCGAGAAAGACGACAAAAAGGTCGCTGTGCTATTAGCGGGGACGAGAGAGAACTTCTACGATGAGTTGTCCCGATATTTGAGGTAATAATTAGGAATCGACCTTATATACAGAAGAATGTGTATTTCCTTCACCATGAAAACCATTTTTGAAATTATACCACCCCTGCCTAATGCATAATTCTACAATATCGCATTACCAAAATTATTCACACATTAGAAAAATTCCCTGAACGGAGGAACCTGAAATGAGCCTGGCCAATTTTTCAAATAAAATGTCTTACGCTGACTATCTCAAGCTTCCTGAGGGTACGACCATGCAAATAATTGATGGTGTACCTTACAACATGTCTCCGGGGGACCCCACGACTATTCATCAGCAAACCTCCATGAATGTATCACACCTGTTTATGAACTTTTTTAAAGAGAGGGAATGTGAAGTTTTTGCCGCTCCATTTGACGTACGTTTGTTTGCCAGAGATAAAATGGACGAGGAGATTGTTAATGTTGTCCAACCTGATATTTCAGTAATCTGTGTTAATGATAAACTTGATGACAAAGGCTGTATTGGAGCGCCGGATTTGATTGTTGAAATATTATCCCTATCAACTGTAAGGCTGGATAAGGTTATCAAGCTAAATCTTTATGCCGATGCCGGGGTAAAAGAATATTGGATTGCTGACCCGCAAAACAGACTGATCGAAATTTTCCATCTGGATTCACATGGTAATTACGCATTGCCTGATATCTTTTCAACAGCAGACACAATTGATTCATCCATTTTTAAGGAGTTAAAGGTGGAGGTGAGTGAAGTGTTCCCGTCATCACCGCTGATTAAAGAGGAAAGCACTGATTATCATAATCTTTTTGATAGGATAGATAATTTACCTGCAGAAGAAAGGAGTGCGCTTTTAGCTCGCATGAAAAGCCGTTATTTTTCGGACTAGATTTAAATGCGTAAAGTGCCTGGCACCACCCGGATTTTGTCAAATTTCGTCGAATTAAAAATAACCCTCAATGGAACAGGATTATGTGAATTATTCACTCGTCCTGCTCTATTTTTTATCCCCCATCCCAAAAAAATACCTTTTCATTTTTAATCATAAGTGGTAGAATCTTATATTAAATTATTAGAATATTAATATAATATAAAAGAAAGGTAGTGTGATTGGATGGGGAAGGATTTACGGATAAAAAGTAATGTGTTCAGTGACAGTTCACTAAGGGCGCCGAACCGGGCGATGCTGCGTGCTGTGGGTGTGACGGATGATGATTTTAAGAAGCCGATGATTGGAGTCGCGAGTACGTGGAGTGAGGTCACTCCGTGCAATATTCATCTGAATGATTTGGCGGCGAATTCCAAAAAAGGAGCAAAAGAGGCAGGCGGTGTTCCGCTTATGTTTAACACGATAACCGTTTCCGATGGTATTTCGATGGGTACGCAGGGGATGCGCTATTCGCTGCCAAGCCGGGACCTTATCGCGGATTCGATTGAGACGGTTGTTGGTGCGGAAAATCTGGATGGACTTGTTGCGATTGGAGCTTGTGATAAAAATATCCCCGGTTGTATGATTGCGATTGCCAATAGTGAAGTTCCGGCGGTTTTTGTATATGGCGGTACCATTTCTCCCGGCTCCTATCGTGGAAAAGATATTGATATTGTCTCGGTGTTTGAAGGTGTTGGTAAGCATAACAACGGGGACATTGATGATCAGGAGTTAAAAGGAATTGAGTGTAATGCGTGTCCCGGCGCCGGTGCCTGTGGCGGGATGTATACCGCGAATACAATGGCTTCTGCGATGGAAGCGATGGGTATGAGTTTGCCTGGCAGCTCGTCGAATCCCGCTGAATCGGAGGAAAAAGCGGCTGATTGTGCTGCAGCGGGTGAAGCGGTCTATCACTTGCTTGAAAAAGGTATTTATCCAAAAGATATTATGACAAAAGAGGCATTTGAGAATGCGATAACCGTTGTGATGGCACTTGGCGGGTCGACGAATGCAATTCTCCATTTGCTGGCGATTGCACATGCGGTTGAGGTTGATTTGACGATTGATGATTTTAACAGGATGCAGGCGAAAGTCCCGCATCTCGCTGACATGAAACCAAGCGGCAGGTATGTGATGCAGGATTTACATAGAGCCGGTGGTGTGCAGGCTGTCATGAAGCTTCTACTTGATGCGGGCTACCTGCATGGTGATTGCTTAACTGTAACAGGTAAAACAATTGCTGAAAATTTAGCGGACGCACCGTCATTGCACGAAGGTCAGGATGTTATCATGCCACTAGATAAGCCGAAGCGGGTGGATGGTCCATTGATTGTTTTGAAAGGAAATTTAGCACCAAGGGGGGCAGTGGCAAAAGTCTCAGGGGTGAAAGTCAGTCGCCATGTCGGCCCGGCCAGGGTATTTAATACCGAAAACGAAGCGGCTGCAGCAATCAGCGAAAACAAAGTTTCAGAAAATGATGTGGTGGTAATTCGCTATGTCGGTCCTAAGGGTGGTCCGGGAATGCCTGAGATGCTGTCGGTTTCCAGTCTGCTTGTCGGAAAAGGGCTTGGTGAAAAAGTCGCATTGTTGACGGATGGCAGATTCTCCGGGGGAACGCATGGCCTTGTTGTTGGTCATATTGCTCCCGAAGCACAGGACGGTGGTCCGGTGGCATTTATACAGGAAGGTGATCTTGTCACGATTGATTCGGAGCAAAAGGAAATTTCGGTTGCGGTTTCCGAGAATGAAATGCAACGCCGGCGTGAGGAATGGACAGCACCGCCATTATATAAAAAGGGTGTGCTGGGAAAATATGCACATATGGTTTCCTGTTCTTCAAAAGGAGCGGTTACTGATTTTAAATAGTTTTATTGGGCCCTGGTTTTTACCGGGGCCCATTTTTAAATTCAGGCGTTTTTTTGATTATTACGTGAGCCAATTGTGACAATTTGAGCGGGAAAATTGTGAACTTGGGCCAAAATTGTGACAACTTGAGCAGAGTTCCAATAATTTCGACCCAAATCTATGACAACTTAAGCCGATTTGAATTTTTATCAAATCCTAAAGCACAACCCCAACCATGACGGCTGCCCAAGCCCTGCCACATTAACCATTAAAAAAATATTACTGTAATAGAATTGTAATATATCCTCGAATTTCTTGTCGTTTCAACATTGTAAACGCATACAATTATTCCGACTTATCAAAAGTATCAAAAAACTTTTAAAAAAACGGTTGACCTTTCCTGAAAAGCAGTATATTATTGTCGGCAATATAAAATTTTCTGATATCTAATAATTGCGATTGTTTCATTCGTTTTTATATCATCAACTCGATGATGGGAATAAAGGAACATGACCCATGTATTCACAGAGAGCCGGGGTTGCTGGAAGCCCGGAAGTACATGATGTTCTGACATCTTCCCTGAGTGCCGGATTGAACGGGAAAGCTTTATAGGCTGCCCCCATTAGGTTCAGCCAGGTATATACGTGTATACCTGTTATCAAAATAGGCTGTCAAACAGCTGGTGAGGCAGTATTTGTGAGAATGCTGCAAACGTGGGTGGTACCGTGAAAAAGGACTCTTTTCTCCCCATTCATTCTGCTTAACGGGCAGGTGTGTGGGGAAAGAAGGGTCTTTTTTTATTAAAAAAAATCAATTTTAAGGAGGCATGCAATAGTGAAAGCGGAGGCAAAGTCTGAGATGGACAGTGCAACAGAAAAGATGACCGGGGCTGACGTGTTGATTGAAGCCCTTACAGAGGCGGGTGCTGACACGATTTTCGGCTATCCGGGCGGGGCGGTGCTCCCGATTTATGATGCAATTTACCGCAGTAAGGCGCCTTTTCAGCACGTGTTAAACCGGCATGAGCAGGGATCGGTTCATGCGGCTGAAGGCTATGCACGGGTTACGGGTAAGCCGGGCGTTGTGATGGCAACGTCAGGGCCGGGGGCTACGAACTTAATAACAGGCATTACGGATGCAATGATGGATTCGCTGCCGTTAGTCGTATTTACCGGACAGGTGGCAAGTGGTGTGATCGGAACAGATGCTTTTCAGGAGTCGGATGTACTGGGGATTACGACTCCGATTACGAAGTACAATTATCAGGTGAAACGCATAGGTGAATTACCGCGGATCGTGAAAGAAGCTTTTCATATTGCTGCTACAGGGCGGCCGGGACCTGTTGTAATTGATATTCCGAAAGACATCTCAGCAACCATATCAACGCAGCCTTATTCCAGTGAATTTAAACTGCCAGGATACCAGCCGACAAAAAAGCCTAACCCATTGCAGATCGTTAAGCTGGCGGACGCGTTAAGCCGGGCAGAAAAGCCAGTTATACTAGCCGGAGCGGGTGTTCAATTTGCCGGGGCATCAGCGAATTTAAAACGATTTGCGGAAAAATACCAGCTTCCAGTGGTAACGACTTTACTTGGTTTAGGGACGTATCCGGGGTCAGAGAAGCTCTCACTTGGTATGGGGGGCATGCATGGAAGGTACGCAGCGAATATGGCAATCTATGAAAGTGATTTACTTATCAACATCGGAGCCAGGTTTGATGATCGTTTAACCGGAAACCTGAAACACTTTGCACCAAATGCCAAAGTTGCTCACATTGATATTGATCCGGCAGAGATTGGCAAAAATGTTGCAACAGAAATTCCGGTTGTTGCTGACGCGAATGCAGCGTTGGAGGTACTGTTGGAAAAATCAATAACCATTGCAGATCACGAAACATGGCTGGGACAGCTGCAGCAAAATAAATCAGATTATCCTTTGTGGTATGAACAGTCGGGCGAAGAAATTTCGCCGCAATGGCTGATTGAACAGATTTACGAGCAATCGTCGGGAGAGGCAATTGTTACTACAGATGTTGGGCAGCATCAGATGTGGGCAGCACAGTATTATACGCTGGAAAAACCGAATCGCTGGGTGACGTCGGGAGGACTTGGAACGATGGGATTTGGATTTCCGGCAGCAATTGGTGCACAACTTGGAGCACCGGATGACCTTGTTGTTGCATTAGTCGGTGACGGTGGTTTCCAGATGACATTCCAGGAACTGTCGGTGGTAAAAGAACGAAACCTGCCTGTCAAAGTTATTATCATTAACAATCAGGCACTCGGAATGGTACGGCAGTGGCAGGAAAGTTTTTACGAAGAACGCTACTCGGAATCTATTTTTTCAACGAATCCTGATTTTGTAAAACTGGCAGAAAGTTACGGAATTCGTGGCATGGAGGTAGATAAAGAGGCAGATGCAGCGGGCGTTTTGCAGGAAGCTTTTTCACATGATGGTCCGGTCATTGTTGATTGCCGGGTCGTTCAAGCAGCAAATGTGTACCCGATGATTGCACCAGGAAAAGGGATTCACGAAATGATAGGGGTGACAAAATGAGGCGAATCATCAGTGCAGCGGTTCAGAATCGCGGGGGTGTGCTGAACCGGATAACAGGGATGCTGCATAAGCGGCAATTCAATATCGAAAGTATTTCAGTTGGTGCATCCGAGACGGAAGGAATATCGAAAATGACTTTCGTTGTCGAGGTCAGTGATCATCAAAAGTTGGAACAATTGACAAAACAGCTGCACAAACAGATTGATGTCCTGAAAGTATCAGATATAACCGAAAAAGCAATTGTTGCAAGAGAACTGGCCCTGATAAAAGTGAAAGGAAGCGGTCAGTCACTTGCAGAGATTCAGGGAATTATCGCCCCGTTCCGCGCATCCATCATTGATGTATCACGTGAGAGCCTGACCATTCAGGTTACCGGAAAACCGGATAAAGTGGAAGCATTAATTTCACTCTTACGGCCATATGGAATTAAAGAGCTATCGAAAACAGGTGTTACCGCATTTTTACGAGGACAACAGCCAAAGCAGGTTACGGAAATAAATTCTTTTCCGGTGTAAGCGGGGAAACGCTTAAGTCAAAAGTTGAAAATGATCTAAAAAAATAAACCAAAATGAGGAGGATGTTTCATATGTCAAAAGTTCTTTACGAAAAGGATATCCAGAAAGAGGTATTGCAGGGAAAGAAAATCGCGGTGGTTGGTTATGGATCACAGGGGCATGCACACGCACAGAATCTTCGGGACAGCGGTTATGATGTTGTTGTCGGGCTCAGACCGGGAAAATCCCAGCAAAAAGCACAGGCTGATGGATTTGAGGTTCAGTCAGTTGCCGATGCAGTTCAGGTTGCGGATGTTGTGATGGTGCTGTTGCCGGATGAGCATCAAACAGCAGTTTATGAGGAGAGCATTAAACCAAATTTACAGGCGGGAAATGCAATGGCTTTCGCCCACGGATTCAATGTTCATTTTAACCAGATTGTCCCGCCATCAGATGTTGATGTGTTTCTTGTAGCCCCGAAAGGACCTGGACATCTGGTCCGCCGAACGTTTGAGGAAGGTGCTGGGGTTCCGGCATTATATGGTGTCTATCAGGATGTCACCGGCAATGCTAAGGGACTGTCACTTGCCTATGCACAGGGAATTGGGGCAGCACGTGCGGGCGTTTTGGAAACCTCGTTCCAGGAAGAAACGGAAACGGATTTGTTTGGAGAGCAGACAGTGCTTTGCGGCGGCCTTACAAGTCTAATCAAAGCAGGTTTTGAAACACTGACAGATGCAGGATATCAGCCGGAAGTAGCTTACTTTGAATGTATGCATGAAGTGAAATTGATTGTTGATCTGCTTTATGAAGGAGGGCTTGAGAATATGCGCTACTCCGTTTCCGATACAGCACAATGGGGCGATTTCGTATCCGGGCCGAGAGTTGTGAATGACGAAACGAAAGAGCGGATGAGAGAAGTGCTTTCCGAAATTCAATCAGGCGAGTTTGCTAAAGGCTGGATTTTGGAAAACAAGGCAAACCGTCCACAATTTTATGCGATGAATGCTAAAGAAAATCAGCATCCGATTGAAAAAGTTGGAAAGGAGCTCCGTGCATTAATGCCTTTTGTGAAGCAGCCATTACAGGAAAAACAAGATAAACAAAAGGATGTGAAGGTTCATGCAACAAATTAAAACGTTTGATACGACACTGAGAGACGGGGAACAGTCACCAGGAGTTAATCTGAATAAGCTGGAGAAACTGGAAATCGCCAGGCAATTGGAAAAGTTGGGTGTAGACCGGATGGAAGCAGGTTTCCCAGCTTCTTCCACAGGTGATTTTGAAGCAGTTAAAGAAATCGCCAAAACGATAAAAGGGACATCAGTCACGGGGCTGGCAAGGGCGGTGAAATCAGATGTTGATACTGCATGGGAGGCATTGAAATATGCGGATGAACCATGCCTTCACATCTTTTTGGCAACATCACCGATTCACATGACGTATAAGCTGAAAAAAACACCGGAACAGGTAATTGAAACAGCGGTGGATATCGTGAAATATGCCAGACAAAAGTTTCCTCAAGTGGAGTGGTCGGCTGAAGATGCATCAAGGTCGGATTGGAATTTTCTGGCCCAGATCATTGAGCAGGTGATTGATGCTGGTGCAACGGTGATCAATCTGCCGGATACTGTCGGGTATACGACGCCAAAGGAATATGGGGAACTTTTCCGGTTCATCAAAGACACGGTTCCTAATATTGATCAGGTGGATCTGTCCTGTCACTGTCATAACGACTTGGGAATGGCTGTTGCAAATTCGATTGCTGCTGTGGAAAACGGTGCTACCCAGGTGGAAGGGACGATTAATGGGATCGGAGAACGTGCCGGAAATGCTTCATTGGAGGAAGTTGCTGTTGCATTAAAAATCCGCTCCGATCATTACCCGTATGAAACGGGTCTGAAGCTGAACGAAATCAAGCGGACCAGTGATCTTGTTGCTAAATTATCCGGAATGTATGTGCAGGCGAATAAAGCGGTTGTTGGGCGTAACGCATTTTCACATGAGGCAGGGATTCATCAGGATGGTGTTCTGAAAAACAAGGAAACCTATGAAATTATCACGCCGGAAATGGTGGGTGTTCAATCGAATACGCTGTTTCTCGGAAAGCATTCCGGCCGTCATGCATTTCAGGATAAAGTAAAGACACTGGGATTCGAGCTTTCGGAAGAAAATTTGAAAAAGGCATTCAAGCAGTTTAAACAGTTAACGGATCGCAAAAGGGAAGTAACTGATGACGATATTTTTACTATTTTGATGGAAGTACAGACTGATCAGTCCGGTGCAAAAAAATATCGATTGGAAATGTTTCAGATTCAATATGGGACAGCAAATATTCCAACGGCGACTGCGTCATTGACCACCCCTGAGGGAAACAAGGTCATGGATGCACGTACAGGTCAGGGAAGTGTTGAAGCACTGTATAACACATTGGATTGTCTGATTGAACAGGATCTGCAGCTTGTTGACTATCAACTGAATTCAGTCGGACGCGGAAAAGATGCGCTGGCTGAGTCACATGTGCAGCTTATGGTAAATGGCGAGTCGATGAACGGCCGGGGAACTGCACAGGATGTTGTGGAAGCTTCAGCAAATGCATTTCTGAATGCGGTGAACCGCTATATGATTCAGTATCACACATCAAAGCCGAAAGAAACGGCTGCTAAAGGAGGATTTTAACATGAATAAACAGGTTGTTTTGTTGCCAGGAGACGGAGTGGGCCAGGAAGTGATGGAGTCAGCAAAGTTTGTACTGAACACGGTCGCTACTGAATTCGGTCACCGGTTTGCATTTCATGAGCATGCCATTGGTGGCGACGCGATTGACCGATACGGCACCCCATTACCTGATGACACGGTAAAAGCTTGTCAGCAGGCTGAGGCAGTTTTACTTGGAGCAGTTGGAGGTAAGAAGTGGGATGTCCTTCCGGCAAGTAAACGGCCTGAAAAAGGATTGCTCGGTATCCGGAAAGAGCTCGGGCTTTTTGCGAATTTGCGCCCTGTTAAGAGTTTTCCTGCTTTAGCCCATGTATCACCGTTGAAGGAAGAAGTAATCAGCGGAAGTGATATTTTAATTATCCGTGAACTGACAGGCGGCTTGTATTTCGGCGAGCCGAGTGAACGACGGGAAAATGGTCAGGCGGCTGTCGATACCCTTTATTATCAGCGCTATGAAATTGAGCGGATTGTCGATAAAGCATTCCAGAGTGCACAAAAGCGGAGGAAGCATCTGACTTCTGTAGATAAAGCCAACGTCCTGGAATCCAGTAGGCTCTGGCGCGAGATTGTCGAGGAGAAACAGCAGCAGTACCCGGATGTGACTGTTGACCATGTGCTTGTAGATGCAGCAGCAATGAAACTTGTAACAAATCCGGATCAATTTGACGTCATTGTTACAGGAAATTTATTCGGCGATATTTTAAGTGATGAAGCATCCGTTTTGACCGGTTCGCTTGGGATGCTGCCTTCAGCAAGCATCCGTTCAGATGGTGTCGGACTTTATGAGCCCGTTCACGGCTCCGCACCAGATATTGCCGGTCGCGGGATGGCCAATCCAACCGGGATGATTTTATCGGCAGCCATGATGCTTCGCCATTCATTCAACATGGAAGCAGAGGCAATGGAAATTGAATCCGCAGTAAACGAAACCCTCAACCAGGGTTATCACACAGCTGATTTGAACAGAAAAGGCGGATTGCTTGTTGGAACCAAGGAAATGACGGAAGCGATAGTTGATAATTTAACAGCAAAAAGTGTTTCGGACAGTATTTGCAGTTCGTATTCGTGATATGGCTTTTTCCGGGAAGGGTGTTGCTGTCTAACTGCTGGGACGTATTCTTAAACGTCCACTTCTCGCCGTCCGGAACCGCTCCGGGCGGATGCTTTCAGCGTGGCGCGAGTCACTGACCTCCACTCACACGGACTAGTGAGGTGGTATTATACAACGATTCCTACTTCAACCAGTAGGCCATAAACGTAATACCAGCGGAGGAAATACGCTGAGACTCCTGTGGGAGGAAAGGCCTAGGTGAGACCACTGAGTGCGCAAGCACGAAGAGGGCTCATCAGTCGCCCACGGAAAGCGAAGTGTATTTCCGAAGCGGTGTTATAACGCTCAATTAGTATTTTTTACAGCATGTTGCTGTGATCCTCAATAAAAAGCTTTTAACAAAGGAAGGAGGAAATTTTAATGGGAAAACCAGAGACGATTATCGAAAAAATCTGGAACAAACATGTAGTACAGCAGGAATCCGGTAAGCCGGATCTCATGTACATTGATTTACATCTGGTACATGAGGTGACGTCACCACAAGCATTTGCAGGATTGCGCCTGAATAATCGTAATGTTCGGCGACCGGATTTGACCTATGCGACAATGGATCACAATGTGCCAACGAAAAATCGTGATACAGTAAAAGACGAAATTTCAGTGAAACAGATGGAAACGTTAAAAAAGAACTGTATGGATTTCAACATTACCCTTGCAGATATGTACCATCCCGATCAGGGAATTGTCCACGTAATTGGTCCGGAGCTTGGGTTGACACAGCCTGGAAAAACGATTGTTTGCGGTGACAGCCATACCTCGACACACGGCGCGTTTGGAGCATTGGCTTTCGGAATTGGAACAAGCGAGGTTGAACATGTTCTGGCTACACAGACATTGTGGCAGGAGAAGCCGAAAACGTTAAATGTTCATGTGGAAGGTGACCTTGGTCCGGGAGTGACGGCAAAGGATTTAATTTTGGCGATTATCGCAAAGTTTGGTGTTCGGTTTGGTACCGGCCACGTGATTGAGTATACAGGAGATGCAATTCGCAACTTGTCCATGGAAGGAAGAATGACTGTGTGCAACATGTCGATTGAAGCCGGGGCCAGAGCTGGTCTGATCAGTCCGGATCAAACAACAGTTGATTTTTTGCGGGGCCGGGCACATGTACCCGGGGGCGATGATTTTGAACAGCTTGCGGATAAATGGCTGGACCTGGCTACAGATGAGGACGCCGTTTATGACCAGACAGTTACGATTAAAGCGTCTGAAGTCGAACCACAAGTATCCTGGGGGACGAATCCGGGAATGTGTGTCCCTGTAAGTGGTTCCACTCCGTCCTTGGGTGATGCGGAATATAAGGAAGATGTGGAGCGGGCACTTGATTATATGGGATTGGATGAAAATCAGCCGATTACCTCAATTGAAATCGATCATGTTTTTATCGGTTCGTGCACCAATTCACGGTTAGGCGACCTGCAAAAAGCTGCATCAGTTGTTCAAGGAAAAAAAGTGAACCCGAATGTGCGAGCAATTGTCGTTCCAGGTTCATTTTTGGTAAAAATGGAGGCTGAAAAAGCAGGATTGGATCAGGTTTTCAAGGAAGCTGGATTTGAATGGCGGGAAGCTGGCTGCAGTATGTGTCTGGCGATGAATGATGATATTGTTCCCCCTGGTGGAAGGTGTGCGTCGACCTCGAACCGAAATTTTGAAGGACGGCAGGGGAATGGTGCCAGAACCCATCTGGTTAGTCCGGAAATGGCGGCTGCGGCAGCAATTGAGGGACGTTTTGTGGATGTACGTAACTATGCAGGAATAATGCAATAGGAGGTGAACGGTATGGAGGCAATTCGAGAGCATTCAGGAAAGGTATTTCCATTAAATCGTACAAATGTTGATACAGACCAGATTATACCGAAACAGTTTTTAAAACGGGTTGAACGGACAGGATTTGGACAGTTTCTGTTTTATAATTGGCGGTTTGATGATGATGGCAATAAGCGCCCTGATTTTAACCTGAATGATGAAAAATATGCGGATTCTTCCATCTTACTGGGAGGTGAAAATTTCGGCTGCGGGTCATCCCGTGAGCATGCGCCATGGTCCTTATTGGATTACGGATTCCGGGTAATTATTGCACCCAGTTTTGCCGATATTTTTTACAATAATGCATTAAAGAATGGGATCATCCCAGTGAGAATGGAAGAAACCCAAGTTAATAAATGGATGAAACAAGCGGAGGAATCAGAGATTCTTTTAAAAGTGGATTTGGAGAGTCAGCAAATTATGGATGAGGAAAATTGGGTAGTCCCATTTACAATTGATAATTACCATAAGGAAAAATTGCTGAATGGCTGGGATGATATCGCCCTTACGTTGCAGTTGGAAGATAAAATTACTGCGTATGAAAACAAAGGAGTGTGAGACTTTGGGAATTGCTTAACCGGCGAGACGGTGTACAGTGCATGGAAGCGGCTTGAGCCGTTTGTCCATCGTACACCGTTATTAACTTCGTCTACCACCAATCAAATGGTCGGGAAAAACGTATATTTTAAAATGGAAAATCAGCAGAAAACAGGTGCATTTAAATTCAGAGGAGCTACGTTTAAACTCATGCAGCTGTCTAAAGAACAATTGCGGAACGGCGTGATCACTGCTTCTGCAGGGAACCATGCGCAAGGGGTGGCATATGCCGCCGCAAAATTGGGAGCATACGCCACCATATTCATGGCAGAAGGGACGCCGCTTGCAAAAATAAATGCTACAAAAGCATATGGTGCAGAGGTCGTCCTTGTTGGCGAGTCGTTTCAGGAGGCATATGAAGCTTCATTAAAAAGGCAACGAGATACAGGAGCGGCTTACATTCATCCATTTGATGATTACGATGTTATGGCAGGACAGGGTAGCATTGCAATGGAAATGCTAAGGCAGGAAGACCGGATGGATACGATTATTGTGCCAATCGGCGGCGGTGGATTAATCAGTGGTATTTCAACAGCAGTAAAACATATCAACCGGTCGATTCGGGTAATTGGTGTGCAGGCAAGCGGAGCAGCTGCAATGCATGAAAGCTTTCATCATAACAAAGTGGAGAATTTGAATTCGGTTCAAACGATTGCAGAAGGCATTGCAGTGAAACAGCCTGGAAAACGAACACTGCCGATTATTCGAAAATATGTCGATGATATCGTTACTGTTAGTGATGAGGAGATTGCCTCAGCGATTGTTTATATGCTGGAGCGGAACAAAACATTAATGGAAGGGGCAGGCGCCGCATCGCTGGCTGCATTGTTTAAGTATCATGAAGAAATCCCATCAAGGCATTGTGGAATGGTAATCAGTGGGGGTAATTTAGATATCGGGATGTTGCCGATGATTCAAAAATTAGCGGGCAGACTGAATTCCTTTGCATCTTAGTAAAATTTGGGGAAAGCCCCCCCTTTACAGCCCCGTAAAACATCGTTATGATTAACACCAACTAAAGGGAGGGAAGCAGCTTGAGGAGATTTGAACAATCAGCTATGCTGAAGCGACTGCCTGAGCAGTTTTTTGCCAAGCTGGTGAAAAAAACGCAGGAAATGAAGGAACAGGGTCACGATGTTATCGTCCTTGGCCAGGGGAACCCGGACCTGCCAACTCCCCAGCACATTGTGAAGGCATTACAGGACGCTGCAGAGAAGCCGATTAACCATAAATATACGCCGTTTCAGGGCTTTACGTATTTGAAAGAGGCAGTGGCGGAGTTTTACCAAAGAGAATATGGAGTTACGGTGAACCCGGAAACGGAAGTGGCTATCTTATTCGGGGCGAAAACAGGACTTGTGGAACTGAGTCAGTGTCTATTGAACCCGGGTGATTTGGCATTGCTTCCGGACCCGGGCTATCCGGACTATATGTCGGGTACGGCAATGGCTGATGCGGAAAAAGCATTGATGCCACTGCGGGAGGAAAATGGGTTTTTGCCCGATTACAGTGAGCTTGAGAAGGATGAATTGGACCGGGCCAAGCTGATGTTTTTAAATTATCCGAACAACCCGACTGCGGCAACAGCAAGTCATTCATTTTTTGATAAAACGATTGAGCTTGCTGACAAACATGATATTTGTGTTGTGCACGATTTTGCCTATGCAACAATCGGTTTTGATGGAGAAAAGCCGATGAGTTTTCTTCAATCGGCCGGTGCAAAAAATGTTGGAATTGAAATTTATACTTTATCCAAGTCATACAGTATGGCAGGATGGCGAATAGCGTTTGCGGTAGGAAATCCTTCCGTTATCGAAAGCATCAATCTGGTGCAGGATCACCTTTATGTCAGTTTGTTTGGTTCGGTTCAGGAGGCGGCTGCTGCAGCACTGTTAGGTGATCAGACAGCGGCTAATGATCTAGTCGATACATATGCAAGCCGCCGGGAACGGTTCTTTGCTGCGTTGGACCGGATTGGCTGGAAAGCAGATGCGCCAAAAGGAACCTTCTTTGCATGGCTGCCGGTTCCAGCGGGGTATTCGTCAGAGGAATTTGCCGATTTACTGTTGGAAAAAGCACATGTTGTCGTCGCCCCGGGAAATGGATTTGGTCCTCAGGGGGAAGGCTATGTTCGGGTCGGCTTGCTTGAATCAGAAGCACGACTGGAGGAAGCGGTTGACCGGATTGGGAAATTAGGGATATTTTAAAATAAGGCTCTTTTTTTGACACAAAAGATATAAAATGCGCAATAACCCTCGTGTTTGATTACCGTTGGGACAGGGTTTAGTCAAGTCCTTTTTATTGTGTAAATTCCCAAATACAAGTTTACCGCCACATTATAGTATTTAGTTGAATTTGTTTTGGTAGGAAGGGGGTACCCCCTTCCTACCAAAACAAATTTTCGCGCGCGATTTGTCCCCTACTTTTCCCTATAAAAGATTGGCCTTTTCTTCTGCTCTTCCTCTTCATAATCCATCAATACTGCCCCAATTAATCGAAAAGCTGATTGCGTATTAGGAAATATGCGTATTACTCTTTCTCTTCGTCTTACCTCTTGGTTTAGGCGTTCAAGGGAATTTGTACTACGAATATGCTTTTGGTACTCCGGTGGTTCGTTTAGATACTGGATGGCGTCATCAAAGCCATCCTCCAGGTTGTTAATTACCTTTACCAGTTTAGAATTATCTTGGTTACGATTAATAAACTCATCTTTCAATTTCCTTGCATCCTCAGGCGTTTCTACATCAAAAATTTGCTTTATTTCTTCTTTTACATCTTGCATACCCTTCTTTGGCAGCTCATCAAAGAGATTCTTTTTAAAATGAACCGTACAGCGCTGCCAAGATGTACCGATAAATACTTTCTGGATAGCTCTTTTAAGGCCGGAATGAGCATCTGAAATGATCAGATTTGGTGATTGTAAACCGCGTGCTATTAGTTCCTTTAAAAATTCCTGCCAGGCTTCAAAGCTTTCCTCATGACTCACTTTCAAACCAAGTACTTCTCTTTTATTCCCTTCGTTTAGCCCAGTAGCTATATAAACCGCTTTAGACACAACTTTATGATGTTCACGAACTTTAATATACATGGCATCCACGTATACATATCGATAGTATTCTGTGTTTAACGCACGGTTTGCCCACTCATTTACAATTGGATCAAGTTTCTCAGTGAGTGAGGATACAAAGGACTTTGAAACATATTCCCCGCACAACTGTTCAACAACGTTTTTAATCTTTCGAGTAGACACACCATTTACTACCATTTCAAGCATGGATAACGCAAATGCCTGATCACATCGTCTATATTTTTCAAAAACGGTTGGTGAAAATTCTCCGCTGCGAGTACGAGGAACGCGCAACTTAATTTTTCCAATACTCATCATATAATCCCGCTCATAGTAGCCATTACGATAATCATGACGCTCTTCTGAACGTTCATAAGCCTTTGTATTTAAATACGCATCACGTTCTTTTTCCATATACTCATTCAACACTAAAACAATAGTAGATTTAACGACATTATCGATATTTGAATTCATTATGGATTCTTTTAAAAAGTCCATATCTAGGTTAAACTGTAATTGGGTCATAATTAATTCCTCCTTGTTTTTCGTGGTTGTAAAACATTGTATCATAAGGAATTAATTTGGCCCTTTTTCTTTTTACACAATTATATGGGCTTAATCCAGGGTTTTGGTAGTGTTGGTTTAGTGTAGCTATTAGATGACGGAAGCGGACATATATTCCGCTAATCACTCCAAAATCACTGTTTTAGCAGGATTTGCGGACATATTTTCCGCTATTCAGCAAAAATCATGTGAAATCGAGTCGATCTTGGACTTCTGTCAAGAAAACGGACACATTACTTTGGTTAATCCATAAATTCAAAACAACTACCGCGCTTCGCTTGCTGAGACTTTAGAAATGATAAGTCAAAAACCATGACTTATCATTTCTAAAGCCAATTGGTTAATTAAGAGCTAAGTTCCAGTTGTGCTGCTTGGTACTTTCGCTCATATTTATTTGGTGAACAATATCCTAAAGATGAATGCTTTCTTCTTTCATTGTAGCGGCTGCCTATGTAATAGTTTACCGCTTTAATTGCTTCTGACCGAGTCTTAAAACGTCTACGATATACCAGTTCCTTTTTAATCGTTGCGTGAAATGATTCAATGCAAGCATTATCATACGGGTTTCCTGTCCTGCTCATACTTATTTGAATTTTATTTTCTTTTAACACATCGGTATAATCGTACGAACAATATTGGGAGCCACGATCCGAATGATGAATTAACTTCTCTTCTATGGGCTGCCTGGTGGTGATTGCCATATTCAAAGCCTTTAAAGGTAATGCGGTTTTCATGTGAGACGCCATACTCCATCCAACAATCTTTCTTGAAAACAAATCCATAATGGTAGATAAATAAAGCCATCCTTCAAGTGTCCAAATATAAGTGATATCGGAAACCCAGACCCGGTCCGGTTCATCAACATCAAATTTTTGATTTAGAAGATTTGGGTAAACATACATATTATGATTCGAATCCGTTGTGACAATATATCTTTCTTTAGGAGTAGCTCTCAGACCCATTTCCCTCATTTTTCGTGCTACCGTTGTTTGAGAGATTGAATATCCCCACTCATCTAAATCATCATACACTCTGGGACTACCATAAGATTCTTCACTTTCATAAAACGATTTTTTAATCTTCTGCCTTATGTCCCCGTCTTTAGCTTCTTTATCCGAAATTTTGTCTTTGGTTTCTAACCAGGTATAATAACCGCTCTTCGAAACGTCTAGTACAGTGCACATTTTCACAATACTGTATTCACCTCGATGAGCCAGGATGAAACAGTATTTATCTCTTACGCTTGGTTTTTCGTGAAAATGTGCATAGCTTTTTTTAATATTTCGTTTTGCTCCCTCAAATCACGTATTTCTTTTTCATGCTGTTTTTTAATCTTCTCAAATTCTGCAGGTGTAATATACTGTTCAGGAGCCTTCTCACGCTCTTTTTTCTTTTTATAGTTGGATACCCACTTATAAACAGTTGAATCAGATAGATCCATTTCACGAGCTACCTCCCGGGCCACCCTCCCCTCTTCAACTATTAATTTAGAAACATACTCTCTGAATTCCGGTTCCTTCCATTTCCCCAATATGAACACGTCCTTTTCTTTAATTAAATTATACATGATTAACCATTTTGACGTGTCCATTATTTAGACTAACTTTAATCTTTGGTCAATAGCGGAAAATATGTCCGGTTACAGGGTGGAATTCACTTAAATGTTAATAATAACGGAAAATATGTCCGCCTGCCCTGATTATTATCTGCCCGAGGATTGAATGCTCCGTGTGGAGGCTGAGATTGAATACTAACTTTCATTTACTACCTGGTCCTAATTATGCTACATTATAATAAGAACATAACCATTCCAATCGGAGGTACATAAATGAATTCACTACTGAAAAATAAAAACATTGTCGTGATGGGTGTTGCGAACAACCGCAGTATTGCCTGGGGGATAACAAAGTCACTCCATAATGCCGGGGCGAACCTTATTTTCACCTACCGCCAGGAACGTTCGAAGCAAAAACTGGAAAAACTCCTCGACAAAAATGAAATCGAAGCAAAACAAATCGTTTCGTGTGACGTTGAAAATGATGAGAGCATCGTGAACGCTTTTAAAGAAATCGGCGAAGAAGTTGGTACCATTCACGGTCTTGTTCATTCCGTAGCGTTTGCCAATCGGGATGAATTGACTGGTGAATATGCAGATACTTCGCGTGATGGCTATCTGCTGGCGCAAAACATTAGCGCATATTCGCTTGTCGCAGTAACCCGTGAAGCGAAAAAAATCATGTCCGAGGGTGGCGGCATTGTTACGCAGACATATCTTGGTGCGGAACGAGTTGTGCCGAACTACAATGTAATGGGAGTTGCTAAAGCGGCACTTGAGGCAAGTGTGCGTTATTTGGCAGAAGATGTTGGCAAGTATGGAATTCGTGTCAATGCGGTATCAGCCGGACCGATTCGTACGTTATCTGCTAAAGGTGTTTCCGGCTTTAATGAGAAAATGTCGGTGATCGAGGAAAAAGCACCGCTTCGGAGACAAATTGATCAGGATCAGGTCGGCGATGCCACGCTATTTTTACTGAGTGAACTGGCTCGTGGTGTTACCGGCGAAGTCCTGCACGTTGATTCCGGTTTTCATATAGTTGCAGGATCTTAATATTGGGCGGGTATCCCGACACGGGGTGCTCGCCTTTTCATTCATCTGCCAAGATTATTCCAACCCCCTACAGATGCATTACGATTTCCTACACACCTTTGCATATACTGAAGTATACAAGCATACAATCTCGTTCCTCGTAAAACGACCACTGAATCTCCACCGGTTTTAAAAATAATCCCAATTTCTTATAGTCTAAAAGGATTAGCAAAAACTTGTACCACAATAATAAACCAAACATTTGTTCGTATTTTTGCCGAAAATTATGCTATACTATCTAGTAGATAATGTTCCTTTAGGGAATGGGTCGGCTAACCCTTAGTCAAAGGGGGTGAAGCCTTTGAACATTTTTGAAGTGCTTATGGTACTGATTGGGTTTGGTACCTTAATGATTGGATTTCTGACGCTGGTTGTTGAAATGATCAACAGAAAATAGACCTCCCTGATAACCCGTCAAAACGCAGTTGGTGGAGGTCTATTCTGCAGGATAGCTGATCCCCTGGGGGAACCGCTTATCATAGGACCACAGTTGCAGCTGTGGTCTTTTTATTATATGCATATTTCTGCCTATATTATACCACATACAAGCTTACTGAAAAGGAAAAAGAATCCTTAGCACAAACTATCAGAAAAAACAATATTTTTTTGTGTACCCCGCTTGATTTATTTATACAATGTTCACAAAAAATACAAATTTTTTCATTTTGATTGAAATATGTATTATATTGGAAAAATTACGACCTTATTTACCCGGAAAACGTCATAAAGCTACATTATTCGACATTATTTTACATAGATAAGGGTTGTGATATTGACATTCGACAATATTTGCAGAATCGAGGCTGGAATTCCCCATAGTGTATAATAGTATTGGGGGCAAAAAACATCGAAAGAAGGGAGAACATGAAAAAAGTTGAGTTACTTTCATTCATCGAGGTTTTGGAACAGCACGAGGATTGGGTTAATTTTTTTATTCACAAACTAGGTATTTATGACCAGTATGGTGAATATTATCAGGAGGGTTTGGTTGCGTTGTGGAATGCATATAACATATTTGATACTTCGCAAGGTGCATTTCATACATACGCTAATAACCAGATTGAAATCCGGTTGGCTGAAATGAAACTGAAAAATTCAGGGCGATTCAGCAAGGACAAGTTTCTGGTTGAAGTATTTAATGGTGATATAAAACAGACATTGACAGATTCACCGAAATCCCAATTTTTATGGGAAAAGGTTCAATCACGGATGATGGTTAACCGGTGGAAATGGTTCTATAGCAATATTCTTATGGATCATTTGCTGAAGCGGGACAACTCGCTTCGAACTATGGAAAGCTGGGATGAAACTGCCAGCTAGATATCGCGATAATTTGAACTGCTGAATGGCTTGGGATGATCCAAGGTTCTTTCCACAGGATTCGATAATTATTTCCTGGGCAATATTTCACATTATAATGGGGGGACGTGTACTATGCGTCCCTCTATTTTTGTGGAATTAATTTTAAAAGGCCGATTTGTTAAATTCGATGCTGCGTTTATGCTATATTAATAGGTAGAACTTTTTGGAAGGAACATTTTTAATGACAGATGAACAATCAAAGCAAAATACAAAGCAATTATATTATTTTCTGCTGCTTGTAGCAGGAATTATAATCGTAGCGTTTAATTTACGACCGGCGATTACCTCGGTAGGACCGTTGATAGGCATTATCCGTGATGATGTGGGCCTTTCCAACTGGAGTGCGGGGATTTTGACGAGTTTGCCGCTGGTTGCGTTTGCGATCATGTCACCAGTAGCACCGAAGCTTGGGAATCGATTTTCAAATGAACGGACCTTATTGCTGGGTCTTGTTCTTCTTTTATTGGGTATCTCTGTTCGTTCGATTTCCCTCGTGTCATTGTTGTTTATCGGTACGTTATTTGTCGGGCTCGGGATCGCAATCTGTAATGTGCTTTTACCTGGAGTGGTTAAGGAGAAATTCCCGGCTAAGGTCGGGTTAATGACCAGTGTCTACTCAACATCAATGGGGATTTTTGCTGCGACAGCTTCCGGGTTAAGTATACCATTTGCCCGTGGGTTCGATATGGGGTGGCAGCTGGCATTGCTGTTCTGGACCATCCCGGCAATTCTTGGCGTCATTATCTGGATCTATATTTCGAAAAAAGATAAAGCAGACAGAGATGCAGAAATGAAATATGTGGATGTGGGCAGCAATCGCATGTGGAAGTCACCGCTTGCATGGCAGGTGGCATGTTTTATGGGACTGCAGTCGTTTTTATTTTATGTAACGATTTCATGGCTGCCGGAAATTTTGCATGACTATGGTGTTTCGATGGCGACGGCCGGATGGATGCTTTCGTTTATGCAGTTTATTGGATTACCGGCAAGCTTTCTCGTTCCGGTAATTGCCGGTAAGCTAAAGTCACAGCGTGTCATCGTGTTCGTTATGGTCGCATGTGCAATTGGAGGTTATGGCAGCCTGCTGATTGGGGAATCGTTTACGGTAATGGTTATCAGCACCATATTAATCGGGATTACGCTTGCCGGCAGCTTTGCACTGGCGCTTGCTTTCCTGGGAATGCGGGCCCGTAATGCACGGGATGCTGCTGAATTATCGGGGATGGCGCAGTCTTTTGGCTACACGCTGGCAGCAGTCGGTCCGATGTTAATCGGGTATTTATATGACATCACACATGTCTGGACGACACCACTTTTGACATTAATCGGCGTATCTGTACTGGTGTTTATTTTTGGTATGGGTGCTGGTCGAAACAAGTATGTACTGGATGAATAACTTTTGGATGTGAGCGCAATGCAGCAACGAGCATACACAATCAGAGATTTATATTTTTGGCGGATCACGTTAAGCCTGGCCTTGGCTTCATTTTTTGTGTTTGCCAGCATGTATTCGGTACAGCCGCTTCTCCCAGTATTTGTAAAAGAATTCGGAGTAACTGTTTCTGAATCGAGTCTTGCACTGTCCCTTACGATTGTTGGCTTAATTGTCGGCCTGGTCGTTTTGGGCTTTCTTTCTGACCGGAATGGACGAACCGTTTTTATCAATTTTTCACTGGCAGGGTCGGTTCTGCCGTTTTTGTTAATTCCGCTGACTGATTCGTTTTATATTTTACTTATTTTGCGGCTTATACAGGGCTTTGCTTTGGCAGGCCTGCCTGCTGCAACACTTGCTTATCTCAGTGAGGAAATTGACCGGAGAAGTGTACATGTAGCAACGGCCCTCTATATATCCAGCAATGCGCTTGGAGGGATGATGGGGCGCGTGTTAACCGGGTATATTACTGACCACTTTTCCTGGGAAATGGCGTTTTATTTTTTTGCCGCAGTTGGCGTAGTTATTTTGGCGGCAGTATTTTTCATGCTGCCGAAATCACGATTCTTTACACCGAGTAATGAGACGTTTTCCCGTGACATGGAAGGCTTTGTGTTCCATTTAAAAAATCCTGCCTTACTGCTTGCGTTTGGACTCGGCGTTGTTCTGCAGTTTTCGTTCACCGGGTTATGGACATACTTGCCGTTTTATTTGCAGGAGCCGCCTTTTTCATTGTCGCTTGCAGTAATTTCTTATACGTTTTTTGCTTATGGATTAGGTGTTGTCGGCTCACCACTTGCCGGCTGGCTCGCAGGGAAAGTTGGGTTAAGCCCGGTTCGGATATCAGGAATAATCGTCCTTTCTGTGGGAATGTTCATGACATTGAGTCCATCCTTTTGGTTAATCGTTACAGGGCTTTGTGTGACCTGTCTTGGATTCTTTACCGCACATTCCCTGACAGCAGCATCGGTCAGTGAACAGGCGACTCACCATAAGGGAAGTGCGTCGAGTTTGTATCTTGTTTCCTATTATATTGGTGTCACGCTCGGCAGTTCAGCGCTTGGGCCAGTCTGGAGCTTGACCGGCTGGACCGGACTTGTGTTGCTGATTTCCAGCCTGCCGGTTATTTACTTTGCATTTGTAAAGGTCATATCCAGATAATGAAGCTGGGACATAACAAAAAAGTGTTGCACAAAAGACGAACAATGTATGGAAACAGCGGAGGGAATATACGTAGACTCCTGGGGGAGGCTCACCAGCCGTCCCCGGCTAAGAAGACACTGCGAAAATGCACTTTTTGAGCAGATGTCGCCTTGGTACCCGGAGGTGTGAAAGCGAAGTATATTCCCGGAGCAGTTTTATACACCATTTCCACTATGTTCGGTTTCTGTTTTTGATAAAACATTTTTGTCCCAGCCGCTTGTATGTTACTGTTTCATCATATCCGGAATTTCAGTCAGGTTAAGTCCCCATACGGCAGGCAGCAGGAAGTAAATGGCGAGTGTAACAATGATTACACCAAGAATATTAAGTGCTATACCTGCTTTCGCCATGTCCGGTATACGTAAATAGCCGGAACCGAAAACAACGGCGTTTGGCGGGGTTGCAACAGGCAGCATGAATGCACATGATGCGGCTACACCGGCTGCAATCATGACGGCGTAAGGATGCACACCCAACGCAACGGCCAGTGATGCCATGATTGGATACATCATCGAAGCGGTTGCCGTATTTGATGTTATTTCGGTCAGGAAAATAACCAATGCAGCAACAACGATCAGGATAATGAATATATTCACACCTTCAAGGACACTCAACTGGTTACCAATCCACTCCGACAGTCCCGACTCTTTAAATCCGGAAGCAATCGCAAGACCTCCGCCGAACAGCAGCAGGATTCCCCACGGAAGTTTTACCGCAGTATCCCAATCCAGGAGTTTATCACCTGCTTTATTTTTAGCAGGAATGATAAATAAAATAATAGCGGCAGTCATAGCGATCGTTGCGTCACCAATATTCTCATTGATTTCTGCCAAAATAAACGAGCGGCTGATCCATGACAGGGCTGCCGCGACAAACACGACGAAAACCGCTTTTTCCTCAAACGATGGAGCTCCAAGATCTTTCTTTTGGGAATGGATAACTTCCCGACCACCCGGTAATTGCTTCAATTTCAATGGATAGGCTATTTTTACTAAATAAAACCACGCGATAAAAATAAAGATCCAGGCAACCGGAACACCGAAAAGCATCCATTTTGCAAATGATAGTTCGATACCATACAGATTATTAATCGTGCCTGCCAGCACAGTGTTCGGTGGTGTCCCAATCAGTGTGGCGATACCGCCGATTGACGCAGAATAGGCGATACTCAGCATCAGTGCTTTTCCGAAGCCAAAGTTTTCTTTTGACGTGTCAATCTCATCGTTATCTTTTAACGATTCCGACACCTGGTAAATAATCGCCAGACCAATCGGCACCATCATCATGGCTGTTGCTGTATTGGAAATCCACATTGATAAAAATCCCGTAGCTACCATGAATCCGAGAATGATTCGTTCGGTGTTCGTCCCGATTACAGAAATAATTGATAAGGCAATTCGCTTATGGAGATTCCATTTTTCCATTGCCAGTGCGATCATAAACCCGCCCATAAACAGGAAAATGGTGTCGTCACCATACGAAGATGTCGTCAGACCAACGTCCAAACCGCCTGTCAGCGGGAAAAGAATAATCGGCAATAGTGATGTTGCCGGAATTGGAATTGCTTCGGTAATCCACCAGACAGCAATCCAAATGGTACTTGCTAAAATGGCCTGCGCGGCATCAGACAATCCTTCAGGCTGGAAAAATAATAATGTAAGTACAAAAAGAATAGGGCCTAAAAAAAGTCCGATAAACTGTCTCGGGCTGTACGATCGTTTGTCACCACCACCGTTATTGCCTGAAGTACCTTCTGCAGTTGTACTGCTTCCCGAACCGAGGCTTGAAGAATTCGGTCGGACAAAAAAGCTCAATAAATCTTTTGCCTGGTCGTGCTTATCCCACAACCAGTTCCACGTGCTGGTTATCATAATGCATCCTCCTTTCCATAGTTATTTTTCCAATTTGGGCCTAAACAAAACGTCGAATATGTATGCGTTTTCCCAGGAGGTACTGTTACCCGTAAGTAGAATATATGCTATTATTTCTATAATAGGGTTATTATTGGAGGAAGTCGGATGAATTATTCCTTACAGGCAATTGGTGATGCTGCGATTAAAATTGAATTTTCGGATGCTTTGTTACCTGAATTGAATAGGGAAGTCCAGCTTTTTTGCCGGAAAATGGAGGAATGTGCTCCGCTTCCGGGAATGATTGAATGGGTTCCTGCATTTGATTCAGTAACGATTTATTATGAACCGCATTCCTTAAGTTACCAGGAATGCTGTGAAAAAATGCATCAGATCCAACAAATGACGATTGAAGCGGCTGAAATCGAGCCACGCTGTGTGTCCGTACCGGTTTTGTACGGCGGTGATTATGGACCTGATCTGGAACGTGTTGCAGAAGTGAACGGGCTGACGCCGGATGAAGTTGTGTCCATTCATTGTGAGGGAGATTATTCCGTTTATATGCTGGGTTTCCTGCCTGGTTTTCCGTATTTAGGCGGTTTGGATAAACGAATTGCCACACCACGTCTGGAAGAACCCCGCGCCAAGGTGGCGGCCGGCGCGGTCGGAATCGCACATGAACAGACAGGAATTTATCCGCTTGATTCACCAGGAGGTTGGAATATCATCGGAAAAACACCTTTAACATTATTTGAAAGGAACCGTGAGGATACTTTTTTATTTCGTGCCGGTGACCGGGTGCGATTTTATGAGGTGTCAGAAGATGAATTGGCGGCAATCGGCAAAGGGAGGGTGGTTAACGATGGCAAAACGCGTTGATATGAACTGTGATATGGGGGAAAGCTTTGGTGCGTACATAATCGGTTCGGACGAGGAGCTTCTTAAACACGTCACATCAGCAAATATTGCATGCGGCGCCCATGCCGGTGACCCCACAGTGATGGACACAACGGTTCGCTTGGCAAAAGAACATGGAGTAGCTGTCGGCGCACACCCAGGCTTTCCTGATATATCCGGCTTTGGTCGGCGGATGATCGATTTTTCCCCGGATGAAATTTACCGGATGGTCGTTCATCAAATTGGTGGATTACAGGCATTCTGCAGGATTCATGATGTCTGGATGCAACATGTAAAACCGCATGGTGCATTGTATAATCTGGCGGGCCGGAATCGTGCTGCGGCGGATGCGATTGCCCGTGCCGTTTATGATGTTGACCACGGATTAATTCTTTTCGGATTAGCCGGAAGTGAGTTGCTTGATGCCGGTCGGGGTGTCGGCTTGCAAGTTGCATCGGAGGCTTTCGCTGATCGGTCATATCAGGCGGATGGAAGTTTGACACCACGAGAGGATACAGGAGCGGTTATTGAAGACGTGGCTGAGGCAATTGCGCAGGTGGAGCGGATGGTGAATGATGGTGTCGTTCGTGCTGTTACAGGTGAACTGATTGGTTTAGAGGCGGATACAATTTGTGTTCATGGGGATGGCAAGAATGCTGTTCAGTTTGCGGAGCAGTTACGTAAGGCGCTGGAGCGTAAGGGGCTTGAAGTTGCTGCGATTGGGGATGTGGATTAGTTTTTGCATGGGATTTTGAGAAACGTGCGGGAATACAAAATGTCAATGGAAATATTTTAAAATTAAAAACTCGGGAGAGAGCATAATAAAGTCGGGGAACAACTATCCCAACTTGCGTGACAGCTATCGAAATTCGAGTAAGAACCAATCCATCCCGCGCGACAGTGGAGAGGACTCGCGCAAAGAGGGTCCAAACCCGCGCGATAACAGGGAGGACTCGCGCAATAAGCGGCTTAACTTGCGCGACAGCAGGAAAACTCGCGCAATGTGCACCCAAACTCGCGCAATAGCAGCCCCGACCCGAATAGAATTGCACAAGACCAGAGCAAAAAATACCAAGTGGTGATATTATGCAAAGCCAAAAAATATTTCATGTCATCAAGCCCGGTGTCCTGACGACGTTCCAGGATCTGGGCAGAACCGGCTATCAAAAATATGGTGTGCCTGTTTCGGGGGCGATGGATACATATGCATTGCAAATCGCTAACATTCTTGCTGGCAACCCACGCAACAAAGTCTGTCTGGAGGTGACACTGGTCGGCCCGCAGCTTGAAATGACTGCGCCCCACCCGATAACAGTTGCTATTACCGGTGCAGCACTCGAGCCTAAACTCAACAACAAGCCGATTCAAATGTGGAAGTCGTTTAAAATGGAGCCTGGTGACCAATTAACGTTTGGGAAGCATCAATCGGGTGTACGGGCTTATATCGCAGTGGCAGGCGGGTTTGGCGCTCCAGCCTTTTTCCATAGTCAGTCGACAGATGTGAACAGTGGGTTTGGCCGTTCGCTTGCGGGTGATGATTCGATTTACGGATTTCCAGTCCAGTCAAAACACGGTGTTGGCATTTCAATTACCCCTACATACGAAAAGTCGATTGAAGTAGCCGTTATAGAGGGGCCACACACGGATTCTTTTACGAAAGAAGGCCGATATATTTTTTTCAACACAACCCATATTGTTGATGCCAATTCCAACCGGATGGGATACCGTCTGAAGTCGAAGCAAGTCACCCATGAAAAAAACATGGACATCTGGTCTGATGCGGTGCCGTTTGGCGGGATTCAGGTACCCAAAAACGGAATGCCGATAATCCTGATGGCTGACAGGCAGACGACCGGGGGCTACCCGCGGATTGGCACCGTCATATCAAGTGATCTGCCTAAAATCGCCCAGCTGATTCCACAAGGGGAAATCCGCTTCACGCCGATATCGGTAGATGAAGCGCAGGAGAGAGCAAGAAAAATAGAGAAATTTCTATACCAGCTGGAGCAATTCCGATAATAGAGAGGAGAATACAATGAAAAAGCATCCGAAAATCAAGGTTCCCGCTACAAAGTGGGAAAAGCTTTTTAATTTCTTATCCGTAATCTTACTTATTAGTTTAATAGTATATGTCGTCATGGCGTATAACAGTTTGCCGGAAAAAGTCCCGACCCACTTTAATGCCCAGGGTGAGGCAGATGACTGGGGAAACAAGGTAACCGTTCTGATCATGCCGGGGGTTGCACTGGTTTCATTTATTATCATGTATTTTGTAACAAAAGCACCGCATGTATATAACTATACGGTAGAGATAACTGAGGAAAACGCACCAAGGCTGTATCCCCTGGCACGTACATTTATGGCGACGATTAACTTCGAAATGGTTGCGATTTTATCCTATATTGCGTGGGGTATGGTGCAGTCTGCCAAAAGCGGGACAGGGCTTGGCATGAGCTTTATTTTCTTCGTAATAGTTGTTCCAGTTGTTACAATTATTATTTTCATGATTCGAATGAATAAGGTGCAATAACATTGATTAGACTCCCGAAATGTATTAAAATGAGCTGAGATTTGGAAAAATGGGTGATCGGATTGCCTAAATATGTTTGGCTGTTAGTAATCGGGACGACAATTAATGTAACCGGCGCATCCTTTTTGTGGCCGTTGAACACGATTTATATGCACAATGAGCTCGGTAAAAGTCTAGCTTTTGCCGGGTTCATTTTGATGTTTAACCAGGGTGCCTCCATTGGCGGAAATTTGATTGGCGGGATGCTGTTTGATAAATTCAGTGCATACAAAACAATTCTGATTGGTACGGGAACTGCCTTTATTTCAGCAATCATCCTGGCATTCTTTCACAGTATCGTACCATATTCCATTTTACTTGTGCTGATAGGCTTTGGATCAGGAATGACGTGGCCGGTTATGTTTGCGATGGCTGGTTCAGTCTGGCCGGAAGGAGGCAGGCGCACGTTTAATGCTATTTACGTTGCCCGAAATCTGGGTGTAGCGCTTGGAGCATCAATCGGTGGTTATGTTGCAAGCATCTCATTTGATTACATATTTATCGCGAATGCGGCGTTATTTGGTATTTTTTTATTAATGGTTGTTTTAACGTATAAACCGATGGACAAAGAACAGAATCATCAAATGCATACAACGGTTCTGGAACAGGGGAAAAAAATCCAGGATAAATCCGCGTTTGTTGCTTTGCTTATTTTGTGCAGCGGATTGCTTATCAGCTGGATTGCGTACAGCCAATGGCAGTCGACAATTGCATCACATACCCAGAATTTAGGGATTCCACTTGATCTGTACAGCACATTATGGACAATAAATGGTTTGCTTATAGTCGGTGGACAACCTCTGATAAAATGGATAACAGGGAAGATTACATCGCTGAAATTGCAAATATATCTTGGAACTATTATTTTCATAGGTTCATTTGTGATTGTGATGTTTGCTGAGGATTTTACATTTTTTGCAGTGGCAATGGTTATTTTAACAATAGGTGAAATGCTTGTATGGCCTGCAGTACCTACGTTGGCAAATGATTTGGCTCCGGCTGGACGGGCCGGTTTCTATCAGGGAATTGTCAACAGTGTCGGTGCAGCCGGCCGGATGACGGGACCGTTTCTTGGCGGGCTGATTGTTGATATGTACAATATAGAGTTATTATTTTTTATCATATTAATTTTACTGCTTATCCCGTTTGTGACAACAAGGATATTTGATAAAGGAGTAACTGGAGAAGAGGAGCGTATAAATGGATAAAATTAAATTGATCGCATTGGATATGGATGGAACGTTATTAAACAGTGAAGAGGAAATTTCGGACTACACAAAAGAAGTGATTGCCAAAGCACTGGAAAAAGATGTACACGTCGTACTGAGTACAGGGCGCTGGCTGGAATCTTGTTTTCCGTATGCGGAATCGCTTAAGCTTGATTCATACCTGATCACGGTTAATGGCGGTCAAATATGGACGATGGAAAGAAATCTGATTGATGAGTATCAGCTTCATCCGGAACGCGTGAAAATGATGTACGAATTGGCCGAGCAAATGGGAGTGAATATCTGGATGGTCTCAACAGATCGTGTTTGGCGCGAGAAGGGACCTGAGGATTTTTTTGCCCATGAATGGCTGAAATTCGGCTGTGATTCACTTGATACAAAAAAACTTGATGAAATAGTTGAAGAATTATCCCATTATGAGGAGCTTGAGCTTACCAATTCGCTGCCAACGAACATTGAAGTGAATCCAATAGGGGTAAACAAAGCAAGTGCTCTAAGAAAAGTGTGTGATGAAATTGGTATTTCCATGAACAATGTCATATCGATTGGTGACAGCCTGAATGATATAAAAGCGATCCAGCAGTCCGGCATTGGTGTTGCGATGGGCAATGGACAGGAAGCAATCAAAAAAGTTGCGGACTATGTGACTGATACGAACAATAATGATGGGGTTGCCAAAGCTATAGAGCGATTTGTGGTGTAATGGGTTGTGGTGAAAACGGCATGTCCTGCAGGTATTTTTTAGCCGATTAATGGTTAAAATGGATTAATATGAGCCTGTTCCCTTCCTTTATTAGTCATAAAGGAGTATAATGGAATGAGTACCTTGAAAGGGGATGCTGTCATGTCGTTTTCACGTGGACCAAAAGAACCCGTTAAGGAAGTGGAAACCAATGTGTGGTCTTGCTCAAATGGAGACTGTTCAGGTTGGATGAGAGAATCATACAGTTTTGAAGAAGAGCCTGAATGTCCATTATGTAAATCTTCAATGGAACAGGAAGTACGTATCTTGCCGGAGTTGAAGTAAACAACACGGTATTAAGCTGAAGCCAGAAAAAAATATTAATATTTTTAGATCCAGGATGTCAGAGAAGGCATCTTTTTATAATTGTTTTGGCGCCGGGAAACTGGCGTCTTTTACTATATGGATTCAGCCTATGTGAACCAGCTTCTTTTAAAGAGGCTGGTTTATTTAATGGGTATGAATTTTATATGAAATATTGGGCGATTTGGATCCGTGGAAAGCGAGTGTCAGGAACGGAAATCAACAACAATGATACATAATTTTCAAATAAAAAGTTTCAAACAGTTGTCATAATTCAAAAATTATTGATATAATCTAAAATAGAGACTCCATCAAGTATCCTTCATCATTTGTTTGTAAGCGTTTACAAAAAAGAAGAGGAGGAATGATTTGGATGAGATATGCAAATCCAAATACAGAAGGGGCAAAAGTAACATTTCAGGAACGGTATGACAACTATATAGGAGGGGAGTACAGACCGCCTGCCAACGGGAAATATTTTGAGAATGTAAGTCCTGTTACAGGAAAAGTTTTTTGTTCACTCGCCCGTTCGACAAAGGAGGACGTGGAAGCGGCAGTTGATGCGGCATATGCTGCTAAAGACGCTTGGGGAAAAACGTCCGTGGCAGAACGCGCGAATATTTTAAATAAGATTGCCGATCACATGGAGGAAAATCTGGAGACGCTGGCTGTTGCTGAAACATGGGACAACGGTAAGGCAGTCCGGGAACCATTGAATGCAGACATCCCGCTGGCAATTGACCACTTCCGTTATTTTGCCGGAGCGATTCGTGCACAGGAAGGCGGAATCAGTCAGATTGATAATGACACAGTGGCATACCATTTTCATGAGCCGCTAGGTGTTGTCGGGCAGATTATTCCGTGGAACTTCCCGATTCTGATGGCAACGTGGAAACTGGCGCCGGCACTTGCCAGCGGTAACTGTGTTGTATTGAAACCAGCAGAGCAAACGCCTGCTTCGATTCATGTGCTGCTTGATCTTATAAAGGATCTTTTGCCGGCTGGTGTTTTAAACGTTGTGAATGGTTTTGGCGTGGAAGCAGGGAAACCACTGGCATCAAACAGCCGTATTTCCAAAATTGCCTTTACAGGTGAAACTACGACTGGACGTCTGATTATGCAGTATGCTTCGGAAAATATTATTCCGGTTACATTGGAACTTGGCGGAAAGTCGCCGAATATTTTCTTCCCGGATGTCATGGACAAAGATGACGGATTTTTGGATAAAACAATCGAAGGACTCGTTATGTTTGCACTGAACCAGGGTGAAGTTTGTACATGTCCATCAAGGGCTTTGGTCCATGAATCGATATATGATGAATTTATGGAGCGGGCAATTAAGCGAGTAAAGGAAATCAACATCGGCCATCCACTCGATACCGACACGATGATGGGTGCACAGGCTTCTATGGAACAAATGGAAAAAATCAAATCGTATCTGGATATTGGCAAGCAGGAGGGTGCGGAAGTCCTTGTCGGCGGTAACGTGAATCAGCTTGATGGCGAGATGGCTGACGGTTACTATATTGAGCCGACCATCTTTAAAGGTGACAACAAAATGCGTGTTTTCCAGGAAGAAATTTTTGGACCGGTGCTGTCGGTTACAACCTTTAAAGATGATGATGAAGCAATGGAAATCGCAAATGATACATTGTACGGACTTGGTGCAGGCGTATGGACACGAAATATTAATACGGCATATCGTTTTGGCCGTGGCATTGAGGCAGGCCGTGTCTGGACTAACTGCTATCACCAGTACCCAGCACATGCTGCATTCGGCGGCTATAAGAAATCCGGTATCGGACGTGAAAATCACCAAATGATGCTTGACCATTACCAGCAAACGAAGAACCTGTTAATCAGCTATAGTGAAGATGTTGCAGGATTCTTTTAAAATATTGCAGCTTACAGGGGGTTAACGCATATATTATACGGAAAGATTTTAAGTAGAAAGGGTGTGAAAAATGGTTGAACGGGTAACAGCAACGGACGAAGCACTTCAATTGATCAACACGCTAATTGAAACACACGGACCGCTTATGTTCCACCAATCAGGCGGCTGTTGTGACGGCAGCTCACCAATGTGCTATCCACGAGGCGAATTTCGTGTTGGTGAATCAGATGTGCTTCTGGGCGAAATCGGCGAAACACCTTTCTATATGTCAAAAGATCAATACGAATATTGGAAACATACCCAGCTGATCATTGATGCTGTTGATGGACGCGGCGGGATGTTTTCACTCGAAGGACCCGAGGGGAAACGGTTCCTGACGAGATCCAGGGTGTTTAGCGAGAAAGAACGAGCGGAAATGAAATAAGTTTAAAAGAGTCATGCAGTTCGTGCGCTGCATGGCTTTTTTTATGTTATGTGACTTGGATGGGCAGCGGTGGTTAATTGGTACCAAGGTGGTTATTCGAACTTGACCTGTAGGAGTAAGTGCGTTTTCGCTGAAATTGTCACAGAATCCGCTGAAGTTTATGCGAAATCCGCTGAAGTGTTCACAGAATCCGCTGAAGTTCACAACCTTTTCGCTGAAGTTCACAATTTGTTCGTGTATTTTTGCCGGGCGGTCCCGGGAATTAGCAGAGTCTTTTCAGCTTCATTTTTCCCGGCTTTCGTTATCTCATCCTTAAGACCGAGCAAGAAAACATCAATCGACTGATGTATTATTCGAAAGAATCAGTATAATGGAATTAACAAAGATTGGAAGGGGCATTGGAACATGGAAAGTATTATTACAGTGGATGGTCTTAAGAAAAAGTATAAAAAACGAAAATCCAAAGAAGAATTCGTTGCCGTTAAAGGGGTTTCTTTTGAAGTTGCCAAAGGTGAAATCGTCGGGTTACTTGGACCAAACGGCGCCGGCAAAACAACGACAATTAAAATGATTTGCGGACTGCTTGTACCTGATGAAGGATCGGTTACGATAAACGGGTTTGACAGCCTGAAAGATCGCAATAAAGCACTAAGACATATCAGTGCAGTGTTGGAAGGGAACCGGAACATTTACTGGCGTATGACCGTATTGGAAAACCTTCAATATTTTGCAGGGAATCGTGGAGTTCCAAAAAAAGAAATTAAACAGCGTGTTGAAGAACTGCTGACTTTGTTTAAACTGCAGGACAAAAAACTTGAGCTGGTTAACAATCTATCACGCGGGATGCAGCAAAAACTGGCGATTTGCGTGGCGATGCTGGCGGACACCGATGTGATACTGTTGGATGAACCGACACTTGGACTCGATGTGGAAACCGGGTATGAGGTGCGTGGACTGCTGCGAAAAGTTGCTCGTGAACAAGGCAAAACAATTATCATCAGCACACATGACATGCCGGTAGTTCAGGACTTATGTCAGCGGACAATCATCATTAATTCCGGCAGAGTGATTGCCGATGAACGGGTTGATCAGCTGCTCCGTCTGTTTGAAACGAGTGCATATCATGTTCACTTAAAAGAGGAACTGACCGATGAGCAGCAGGATATGTTAAGTCTGCAATTCCCGATACATACATGGGATGGTCTGAATCTTGAAGTGAGTCTCGAACAGGAAGAAGATATCTATGAACTTATGGAAATCTTTAATAAAAACAAGACACCAATTGAAACCATTAACCGCACAGAAATTAACTTTGAACAAGTATTCATGAAACTGGTCAAACAGGAGGTGGCATCATGACAACATTCTGGAATGTATTACGAGTCAACACGATGCTCGAGTATGTTGAACTGAAGCGGTATAAAGCAGATACGATAAGTCTTATGCTGACATTTTACTGTATTTTTCTCGCATTGATGTTCGGAATCCAGGTTATTGGTGATCCTGCCCAGGCCAGTACGAACATACAATATGTCATTGTCAATTATATTTTCTGGTATTTCGGCATGATGACATTGCAATCGATTGGCTGGACGATTTCCGATGAAGCGATGAAGGGAACGCTGGAGCAGCTATTCATGTCACCGGTTCAACCATGGAAAATACTCCTTTCCAGATTGATGGGCACGGTCTTCAGCCACTTTGTTCTGGTTGTCTTTCTGTTATTCGTGTCCATGGCAACAGCAGGCGAATGGCTGAACCTGAATCCCTTTACTATCCTGCCGATTCTGCTATTAACCCTGGCAAGTATGATCGGAACAAGTTTTATCGTAGCTGGAATGGCTCTTATTTTTAAGCAAATTAACGCATTCCTGCAAATCCTGCAGTTTATTGTAGGCGGATTGACTTTTGTACCGTTATCCGTAGCTCCATTCATGGTCATCGCCCCTTTTGTCAAAGGAGTCGATATGACACGGATGGTTATGATTAAAGGCTACACACTGGCAGATTTCACAATCGGTGATTTTGCCTGGCTGATCGGTAACGCGGTTGTCTACGGAGTCATCGGTATTGCAATATACCTAGCCTGCGAAAAATATGCCATGAAAAAAGGGTTACTCGGACATTATTAAGGTAAAAAAATCGTTATCCAGAGAGGTGACGATTTTTTTAATGTACCGATTATGATAGGTTTGAGTCAGGGAACTATGCTGTATACTATAAATCGTTTCTCAAGTGGAATTGGTGGCATTTTTTAAAAATATAATTCTATATGCCACTTTTTGCTGCTGAGGTTCGATTATAATAGTAAGAAAAAGAATTACGATGTGGAGGTTTGTTTATGAAGAAAAAAATAGCAATGATTCAGATGGATGTCATTTATGGTGATCCGAAAGTGAATTTTGCTCATGTTTCCAAAAAGATTATGGAAGCTGAACAAATGGATGCTGATATTATTTTGCTGCCGGAGTTATGGGATACAGGGTATGATTTGGAGCGTTTTGATGAACTTGCCGATAAAGACGCCAGAGCATCGACGGAGTTTTTAAGCGATATGGCAAAAGATTTGGATGTTACAATTATCGGCGGTTCTGTGGCTGAATTAAGTGACGATGGTATGCGAAACACAATGCTGATAGTTAATCAAAACGGTGAACTCGTTCATAAATACAGCAAACTGCATCTGTTTCAGCTTATGGATGAACACTTACATCTAGTCGAAGGACAGGATGAAGCTGATTTTGAATTGGATGGTGTTCCGTCAGCAGGATTTATTTGCTACGACATACGATTCCCGGAATGGATGCGCAAGTCAGCAGTAAACGGTGCGAAGGTTATGTACGTTGTGGCAGAATGGCCTGAGCCTCGTATTGATCACTGGCGGGCATTATTACAGGCACGTGCAATTGAAAATCAGTGTTATGTAGTTGCATGTAACAGGGTTGGTGCTGATCCCAAAAATGAATTTGGCGGCATGTCGATGATTGTTGATCCGTGGGGTGAAATTGTTACTGAAGGTGGTACTGATGAAGGGATTGTGCTGTCTGAGATAGATTTGGATAAGGTGGATGAGGTGCGGAACAGGATACCGATTTTTCGGGATAGGCGGGAGGAGAGGTATTAAATTTTTAAGGTGTGCATTTTTTTGTATAGGTAATTTGATAAGGTTAGATTAGACTTAATTAATTGTTATTTTTTGTAACATATTTGTTAGAAAAGTAACAAAATTGACTGAAAATGTCGTATAATTTTATTTAGTAGAAAGGTGGTGAGAAATTGAGAGTTAAATTAGTATTTGATATGAAATCTATTCCTATTGCGTATAGGCTGGGTACATTGTCGATTTTAAAAGAAATGATCAAAAGCGGATCACAAACATATTATGATAAGCTATTTGCCCAAAATAAACAAAAAATGAAATCGTTCACATATTCGACTTATATAGTTAATCTTGATATAAAAAAAGATAAAATATACGGAAAAGAACTACACATGAGCATATCAAGTTCAAGCTATGAGTTTATAATGCACCTCATGAATGGTTCAAAAAAAGGTCAATCATACTTCATTAAAGATTCGCAACTAGTTTTAAAATCGAAAAGCTTGTTACCGAAAAAGTCTATAACAAATAGTGTTGTCTTATTTAAGACATTATCACCAATATTAATAGAGTCGAAAGATCAGAAACCGTTATTAGCTACTGACGACCATTTTGGTAAAGAACTTCAATATATTGCAAATCTTATCCTCCAAGAAGTGTCTAACCGAGAGCCCAAACAGCCCATCAAAGTTCTGCAAACAATGATGACGAAACAAGTCCTAAAAGAAAATCTGCATCAGACACAAAACGAACCATTATTTTTAACAGCGAATAAAGGATTGATACAACTCCAAGGTGAACCTGAAGATCTTCAATCCTTATACGAAAATGGGTTAAGTATGCGGAGGTCGCTTGGGCTAGGATTATTGGAAATCGAAGAGGAGGTGAGATGAGTGAATAAAGTCGACGTTTCCATGAATGAATGGGCTCTTACGCAAGGTATGGTCGGATATAAGAGAATATTAGAATCTTACGGTGTAAATGTTCCAACAACGAATGATGGTTTAACTGTTACAAAAGAACAATTAAAGATATTACCTGAAGCGTTTTTCGATTACTTTTTGAAAAAATACAGTGTTGCCAAAAGGCATGAAAAAGTGCTCGGAAATTGGCACAGCCGCTGGAGAAAAGGGGAGAAAAAGTTTAAATCGGATTTAAACAAACGGCTGAAAGATATCGAAACAAAGGTCGGCAAGTATTTTAAAGAGCATGATTCTGGACGCAACGTGATTGATAAAGTAAATCTATATCGGAATGAAAAAGCGTATAAAGAAGAAATGGACCAATGGCTGGATGAAATAATTGAAGGGCTTAAAATAAAAGAAATAGATGAAAAACTAACTTGCAATACATTTAAAGCAGTGTATTTCCAACCATATTTTGGTCAACCCAGCTTTTTGAATGTATCCAAGAATTCTCTAACTGTTCATGAACAAAAAGAGTTATTTTCATATGATTACGTTAAGCCGGTTCTGGATGAATGGGATTTTATGAGACTGATAGAACAAGAAGAACATGAGAAAAGTCTGGAATTATTAAAAAAAGCCAGCAACAAACACCCACTTTCATCTTTTAAACAAACATTTAAGAACAAAAGCATTCAAGAGATAAATCAATACATTAACGATGAAATTCTTAAATGTAGTTTGACAGATTTTCCATTGGGGCTATTTTCATTTGAAGAAAGTGTCTTTTCACCCTTGGCGTTGAGCCTCGGAAATTCCCTGAACTCTACTTGGAATAGTGAAGGCAAGAACTTTTTTCCAATTAGCGCTCTGGCTAAGTTAGTATTATTTTGCGCACCTGCCGGGGCAACAGTTTCAAATGGCAAGTCTGTGTTTGTGCAGTTTGATGGCTCTTTTGATCAAGTTTACCACGCCAATGAACACTATAATACAGAATCTGATGAAGAAAAGCCATTTGATGAAGTCATTTTTGACCTTGTGAGTGAGCAGAAGTTAAGAGCAGATATGCTTAATAAAAATTATCTTATTCTAGAGTATGAATCGGATTATCAGGCAAAAAAAACGTTATTGGATTATATGATTCTAACCCCAAATCTAGTAAATCTATTTGAAAGGCACAGTAAGTTGTTTAGTTATTTATTTTATCGGAATCGGGTGACTTTCATCAAATACTTGCTTAAGACAATAGATACGAAAGCATTTATTTTTGAAACACTTCGGGATAAAATTAAGAACAATTATTCACCATTAGAAGTAATGTTCATGACGATACTGAGGCACTATAATCAATTTTATTTAAAGGAGGGCGTAAATTATATGGATCCCGAAAAGCAGCAAAAATATATTTGGGTGTTGTATAAGAGTGCAGAAAATGTACGAAATAAAATTGGGCTTAAGAAAGCTCAAAGAATCGCTTATCGTTTATTAAATTCTGTTCAGGCAGGAAACAGGAATACATTTATGGACACCGTTATGAGAGTCTATATTTCTAGTGACTTGGAGATGCCGACACTTCTTCTGGAAGCATTACATGAAAAGAACATGGAATTTGAAACAGTTGCAAACGCATGGATTTCCGGATTAATTTCTAAACCAAATGAGGAAGGGGAAGTTAAAAATGCCTAATAATAAAGCGATTACATTTACAGTTGTATTTCGGGCAAATTCATTAAACTATGGTGAAGGAACGGCAAACATTTCGGAATTGAAGAAATTCCACCGTGGTGATGGCGGTGTTTACTCTTTTGCATCCAGACAGAGCTTGCGTTATGACATGGTACGTATGGGGAATCAATTTTTTGACTGGAACCTTGATGTAGTGGACAAAGAACAAAGAGTTATCCAATTTAAGGAGAAATGCACGATTGAAGATTCGGTTGAAATGGATTTGTTTGGCTATATGAAAACAAAAGCTAAAACCGGTGCAGCCAAGCGTTCTGCTGTTGTTCGATTAAGTCATGCCATTTCGTTAGAACCATATAAAAGTGATCTTGAGTTTTTGAATAATATGGGACTTGCTTCACGTATAGACGAAGACTCAAATTTGGCCACAATTGAGCAACATATCAGCTATTATGCTTATACAGCCACAATTGATTTATCGCGTGTAGGCATTGATGCGGGCGTTGAGTTAAATACAGAAGAAAAAATCAACCGGGTTAAACAATTTCTTGAAGTGACTAAATTTTTAAATCGGGAAATTCGAGGCAGACAGGAAAATCTTTCACCATTGTTTGTGATTGGCGGTTCGTACCCAATTCCGAATCCATTCTTCCAAGGTCGGGTATCACTTGATGGTAAAGATCAATTAAATATTACATCACTGGAAGATACAGTTAATTCAAATGTGTTTGAATCGTCAATTAAAGATAGTACCAATATCGGTTATGTTCGGGGGATTTTTGCAAACGAAGAAGAATTTTCTAATATTGCTAACACAGGATCTGTTGATGAATTTTATAAGAAACTGGCAAAACAGGTTGATGAGTATTATGGTGTTTCAGTATGAAAGTATTGAGAATCAAAGCCTTTCAGGAAACCGTGTGCTATAAAAAACCTTTTGCTAATAAGGTAACCGAAACTTACCCGCTCCCGCCTTATTCGACCGTAAAAGGAATGCTACACGCTGTTTTGAATGCGGACAGGTTGATACCATTTTCGTTATCCGTACAAGGGGATTTTGAAAGTCAGCTTGTTGATTATCGAAAAACGTATTTTGTAAAGAAGCATGAATTTGCAATGCCTATTGTTTTAGATGGAATTGTGAGTGAAGCGCCTTCTTACTCGAGTAATGTTATGACGTCTATGCCACTGTATACTCATATGCTGTATAATGTGCAGCTCGTAGTCCATATCAAAGCCGAGGAGCGAATTTTGGATGAAATATATGATGGTTTCAAGAAAATAAGCTCATTTTTATCATTAGGCAGACATGAGGATTTGCTTCGTGTTGATGAGGTTGAGTTTGTTGAGCTTAAGGAGACAGATGAATGTACGACGAAGCATTCCATTTATATACCAAAGGAATATGTAGAAGAAGAAGGTTTGGGAGTTCCATATTTATTAAACTGGACTTACACAATTAAAAAAGGTATTAGGGAGTGGGATAAAATACCGTCTATTTATATTCCACAGAATGAAGAAATTAATGAAGAGTATTTTAACAATCAAATCTTTGTTGACAGTGATAACTATCCGGTTTTCTGGAACCAGTAGACAACAGCCAATGGGTTCTGTCCCCCATTGGCTATTTTGTAAAGAGGTGATTAAAATGCTGATTGCAAAAACGTGGCCTAGGCTGGAAACTTTGATGGAACATACGGACGAGCTATTGGATAGGTTTAATGTTTTGAAAAGAGCATACTATGAAAAAATTCCTGATGAGAGAATATGGGGTATTTTGTATAAGGCAGCACAATATCATGATCTAGGAAAAATAAATAATGATTTTCAGGTAAAAATGCATAATGCACTTAAAACAAATGAAGTGGTTCATCCATCTAAATTTGGTCATATTCCACATAATTATTTATCACCATTCTTCTTACCTGTTTCCAATTGGGATCTCAGTAAAGATGAAAGAAGGGTGCTTGTGCAGGCAATTGCCTATCACCATGAGCGAAATACACAACCGGATGTAACATTTTTAACTAAGGTTTATGAGGAAGAACTCATGAATCACTTCAATAAGATTGCATGTGAAATGGAAGTAGATGTACCAGAAAAGAATCAAAAAAAATATAAAATCACTAATCCTTTAAAGCCTAAGGACCGAATTACAGAAATAAAAGATGGCAAGGACACATATTACCTGTACATCCTAATAAAAGGATTACTTCATCGCTTAGACCACGCAGCGTCTGCCCATGTTCCAATAGAAGTTGACACCGATGTTAATATCGCTGAATTAACCTACAATTATATGCAGGAAAACTTTGGCCGGAAAGCACTTCGACCACTCCAAGAATTTACATACAAAAATCAGGATAAGAATCTCATTATAATCGCCCAGACAGGAATGGGGAAAACAGAAGCCTCCTTGCTTTGGGCCGGGAAAGATAAAACATTTTTTACTCTTCCGATACGCGTTTCATTAAATGCACTTTTTGATCGAGTTCATAGTGATATAAATTATAAAAATGTTGGATTGCTGCATGGGACCAGTGCTTCACACCTTGATAAAAATGGTGAAGAGGACTGGGAAGTGATTTATGACCAGTCCAAAAACTTTTCAAATAAGCTATTGTTCACAACGATTGATCAAATATTGAAATTTCCGTTTAAGTTTAAAGGCTATGAGAAGTTTTTTGCTACAATGGCTTATTCCAAAGTCATTATTGATGAAATACAGGCATACAACCCGTGGATAGTTGCGGTACTTCTCAAGGCAATTGAGATGATTCATAAAATTGGTGGAAAATTCATGATTATGACGGCCACAATGCCGCAAATCTATTTGGATGAATTGGCTGAAAGAGGGGTCCTAGATGAAAACACGATAAATAATGGATTTGTAGATGAATCTTTTATTAGGCATAGAATAAGCTTACAAGATATGGCGATTAGTAGAGATGCAGATCTCATAATAGAAATGGCATCAAATCAAAAGGTACTGGTTATTGTTAATACTGTTGATCGTGCAATAGAACTTTATAAGCAATTTGAGGGTAAAAACGTTCATTTATTGCATTCCCGATTTATACAACGTGATCGTGCTCTGTTAGAAAATGAGATAAAACGATTTGCTGATGAAGAAGAAAATGGTATTTGGATTACTACACAACTGGTAGAAGCGTCAATAGATATTGACTTTGATGTCTTATTTACTGAGCTTTCTACCATTGACAGTTTATTACAACGGTTTGGCCGTTGCTATCGCAAACGGAAACTGGATCATGATAATCCAAATGTATTTATTTATACGGAAGATGTATCCGGTAGAAAGTATGTTTACGATGAAGATATTTTAGATTTAACTGAAAAGTATATACTATCATTCAATGGAAAACAATTAAACGAAAAGGACAAGGTTGATCTAGTAAAAAGAATATATTCAAAAGAAGAATTGAACGGCACAAAATTTTATGAGGATTTCCAACATGCTGTCCATAAATTAAATCACTTAGAGGATTACCAATATACAAATGATGAGGCTCAAAAAATTCTTCGTGGAATTCAATCGGTTAATGTTATTCCAAGAAATATATATGATGAACTAATAGATTTGCTTGAAGCTTTGGAAAAAGAAAAAGATTCAAAGAAACGTACGGGGCTACGACTAGAGATAGATAAATATACGCTCTCTATTCCAGATTATAAACATAAAAATGAAAGAACGCCAATTGATTTTTATCAGACAGGTAAAGACGGGCGAAAATACAATATACTGCCAAACATTGAAGTATTAGATGTTGACTATGAGTTTGATCTTATCACCTTGAGTGGGACAGGTTTGAGCGGAAATACTGAATCGGGAAACACAATAATATTTGATTGACAGGAGTTGATGAAATGGTTAGTGGCGTTCATATCCAGTATTATTTTGTTTGTCATCGGAAGCTTTGGTTATTCTCCAAAAACATTCAACTCGAAGAAGGTCATGAACGTGTACAAACGGGGAAAATATTACATGAACGTGCTTATAAAAATTCAGACAAGAAAGAACTTGCAGTGGATAATTTAAAAATAGATGCAATTGATGGTGAGTATGTAAGGGAAGTCAAAGTTTCAAGCAAAATGACTAAGGCAGATAGATTGCAGTTATTGTTCTATCTATATGAACTCAAAAAACGCGGACTAAACAAAAAAGGCTTAATCAGTTATACCAAAGAAAAAAGAACGGAAGAGGTAGTTTTAAAAGAGGAAGACGAAAAAGAATTGGAAAACATAATTGAAGATATTTATCAGATTATGGAACAGCCTTATCCACCTGAAGTCATTAATTCGCCTATTTGCACAAAGTGTGCCTATTATGATTTTTGTTATGCGGAAGAAGGTGAGGAGTAAATGAATAAAGATTATTTTATTTTTAATAGCGGCCGAATGCGAAGGAAGAATAATACGTTCTACTTTATAGATGAAGAAGAAAATAAAAAATCGTTGCCTGTTCATCAGATGGAAAACATATATGTATTTGGCAAGGTAGATTTCAATACTAGCTTTTTAGATTTGCTTACAAAACATAATGTCAGGATTCACTTCTATAATTATTACGGTTTTTATTATGGCACGTATTATCCTCGTTCAAAGAAAGTTTCTGGTTTTACAGTCGTTAATCAAAGCAGACATTATTTAGAAAAGGATAAAAGGGAATATCTGGTAAAGCAATTTGTTTATAGCAGTGCTTTTCACATGCTTCGTAATCTAAGGAATTATAAAAAGTACGAAGAAGTAAATTTGGTGATTGAGAATATTCAATCAAATCTTGAATTATTAAAGAATGTTAAGCGTGTGCCTGAAATTATGGGTGTTGAAGGAACGCTGAGACAACTCTATTATTCTGCCTTTAATTATTTTTTACCGGAAGAATTTGCATTTGACACAAGGACAAAACGACCACCTAAAGACCCCCTTAACGCTTTAATTTCGTTCGGGAATAGTATGTGTTATACAACCGTGTTAACCGAGATCTATAAAACTCATTTGGACCCGACGGTTAGTTTTTTGCATGAACCATCAACTAAAAGATTTTCATTAAGTTTGGATATTGCAGAGATTTTCAAGCCGTTATTAGTGGATTCGGTTATTTTTGCATTACTCAATCGAAAACAAATAAATATATCAGATTTTGAATTTTTGGAGGAAATGGTCATACTTAATGATTCAGGGAAGAAGAAGTTTATTAAGGAATGGAATGATAAACTGGGCACAACTATACGACATCGGAAGCTAAAGCGAAATGTTTCCTATAAGTATTTCATCAGATTAGAGTGCTATAAGCTGATAAAGCATTTTATTGGTGATCAAAACTATAAACCTTTAAAAGCGTGGTGGTAATGATGTACGTTATCATAACATATGATGTTGGGGTCAAGCGTGTCGGGAAAGTGTGCAAAAAGTTAAAAGAGTATCTTACCTGGTCGCAAAATTCCGTGTTTGAAGGAGAAATTACGAAAACATTATTACTTCAATGTATGAACGAACTTGAATCAATAATCAATCCAAATGTAGATTCTATATATCTATATGAAGTACGAAATCCGAACCATATTAAAAAGACAGCATACGGTGTGGAAAAGTCATTTGACGACATGTTTTTATAAGCTGTACTTGCAGTAAACCTTCAATTTATAGAAATAATGTAAAAACATTGATATACTGGGATTGAGGATTTGTTTTCTCAGTATTTTGTATTTAAGACTAGTGGTTTACTGCAAAAGTGACTTAATCTTAGTTCCATGAATGTTGATTTCATGGGGTTTTTTAGGTGAATTTTGTAGGGTTATATCTGAACATAGTGGGATATAAAGAAAGAAAGGCGACGGAACACAAATGGACTGTTGTAAGTTATATCTGAACATAGTGGGATATAAAGACACAAACCGAAGAATTAATTGAAATAATCAAATCCGTTATATCTGAACATAGTGGGATATAAAGATTAAATAATTACTTTATAATAGGGGCGTGTTATAGTTATATCTGAACATAGTGGATATAAAGAAAACAGTAGATATTATTAAAGAGTACATTGATAATGTTATATCTGAACATAGTGGGATATAAAGAGACCTTTCATGGAGCGAATTAAGTTGTCTTTTTCGTTATATCTGAACATAGTGGGATATAAAGTTTATTAATATTGTAGGACGTACTGCGTGCCAGTTAACGTTATATCTGAACATAGTGGGATATAAAGACGCAACCCGATATGCTTTTTCCGTTTCTGCTTTTTGTTATATCTGAACATAGTGGGATATAAAGCTGATTTAAAAGCGATTGTGCGCTTTCTTTTAGACTGTTATATCTGAACATAGTGGGATATAAAGAATAAAGTATCTAAAATAAATGGGAATTGTTACAAGTTATATCTGAACATAGTGGGATATAAAGGGAGCAATAATTTGAGAGTTTGACAATACATTACTCAGTTATATCTGAACATAGTGGGATATAAAGACATCATCATTCCATCTCCTTTACTGTTCAAAACCAGTTATATCTGAACATAGTGGGATATAAAGAAACTACCAAAGGGAATATTAAAACGTGGTGATCGTGTTATATCTGAACATAGTGGGATATAAAGTATACTCGAAGAAATTCGCAACGATCAAGGCGAATTAGTTATATCTGAACATAGTGGGATATAAAGCTAGTTTTTCGTATATGCTCATTTCCATCCTCCTTAAAGTTATATCTGAACATAGTGGGATATAAAGTAACAAATACGTTGAACCGATTACTGAAATCGAATACCAGTTATATCTGAACATAGTGGGATATAAAGACGCATTGAACGCCTCTTTGAACAGTCGGTCTGTTCGTTATATCTGAACATAGTGGGATATAAAGCTAGATGATTTTACATTAATAGTAGAAACATCTGTAAAGTTATATCTGAACATAGTGGGATATAAAGACGGATATGAGCGCTCAAGTTCCGACGGCGCAGACGTTATATCTGAACATAGTGGGATATAAAGTTGCTAGGTTAGGGGGCTGCTCCTCAACAACCCCAGTTATATCTGAACATAGTGGGATATAAAGCTAGCAGACGTGGACAATTCTTTGCAAGGGCGACCAGTTATATCTGAACATAGTGGGATATAAAGATAGTTTTCGTACTCTCATTTGACTTTTCGCTTGGTTTGTTATATCTGAACATAGTGGGATATAAAGTCTGCAACAATTCTTGCACGTCTGGGGTTTGTCCGGGTTATATCTGAACATAGTGGGATATAAAGCAATAAATTCCGGCGGGTAAATCAAACATCGTTTCGTTATATCTGAACATAGTGGGATATAAAGAAAGCAAAGTGAGATTTCATGGTGGAGGTACTTGAACGTTATATCTGAACATAGTGGGATATAAAGTTTTCCCGAATATGCCAGTACAATGATATTAGCAACGTTATATCTGAACATAGTGGGATATAAAGAAGTCCATTTTGTGTATATCGCTCAATGCGCCCTCTTGTTATATCTGAACATAGTGGGATATAAAGAACCCACCAGTAAAAGCATATAATTTTTCGTTTACTTGTTATATCTGAACATAGTGGGATATAAAGCTGGCAGATGTGGACAATTCTTTGGTAGGTCGCCCAGGTTATATCTGAACATAGTGGGATATAAAGACAATAATTTCAGCAGACAAACCGTTGTTATAATACGTTATATCTGAACATAGTGGGATATAAAGACGCATTGAACGCCTCTTTGAACAGTCGGTCTGTTCGTTATATCTGAACATAGTGGGATATAAAGTTGACTGTTGTATTGGTGCTTTAGCTTTGCTGATCGAGTTATATCTGAACATAGTGGGATATAAAGTTGTAAAATACGGGGATTACCACGATTGCGATAACGTTATATCTGAACATAGTGGGATATAAAGGGAACATTCAACAAAGAGAAATACATGATTTAACCGAGTTATATCTGAACATAGTGGGATATAAAGACTAATCCGCAATGTCACATATTCGTCGTCCTCGACGTTATATCTGAACATAGTGGGATATAAAGATGAAAAGAGCGATAAATGCTAGGTTGAAAGATTATGTTATATCTGAACATAGTGGGATATAAAGATATTATCCATGGGGTGTGTGGGTAACGGCATATGCGTTATATCTGAACATAGTGGGATATAAAGCTCCATGCTTTCGCTGTGATTCCCTCGAATGTACATGTTATATCTGAACATAGTGGGATATAAAGCCGGTAGTGAAATACGAGCAACTGAATGTGACTTTTCGTTATATCTGAACATAGTGGGATATAAAGTTGGAAACCAAAACAAGCTACAACGAAAACATTCCGGTTATATCTGAACATAGTGGGATATAAAGACGCATTGAACGCCTCTTTGAACAGTCGGTCTGTTCGTTATATCTGAACATAGTGGGATATAAAGATTGTTGGATTAGGTGCTCTAGCGGTTGAATCAACGTTATATCTGAACATAGTGGGATATAAAGTATGAAATAGCTTCATGTATTGGTAGATTGTTTGAGTTATATCTGAACATAGTGGGATATAAAGATAATCGGTGATAATGTTGGCAGCATGGAGAACAGAGTTATATCTGAACATAGTGGGATATAAAGGGCGACACATTAACCAAAATTGCAGAAATGTACGGGTTATATCTGAACATAGTGGGATATAAAGTATTGAACGCTGACCCCTCGTCCTTTGGATGCATAGGTTATATCTGAACATAGTGGGATATAAAGACATGAATTCGCCTGCTTTACCTGCACCCTGAAGTGGTTATATCTGAACATAGTGGGATATAAAGTCTCCTCACTCATTCGTGACCCCCTAACATTACGACAGTTATATCTGAACATAGTGGGATATAAAGGTCACTGTTTTAAGAATTCTTAAAAACCCCGCTTTGTGTTATATCTGAACATAGTGGGATATAAAGTTAGTCTCCAACATTCTAAAGGTGTTAGTTTTCTGAGTTATATCTGAACATAGTGGGATATAAAGCAGATTAATCGTCCAAAGCGGTATGGATGAAAACGTGTTATATCTGAACATAGTGGGATATAAAACGCGCTTATTTGAGAATATGTCGTATACTACTTGCATTTTTATCTGAACGTAGAGGGATATAAAGCTATACCAAATTCTGAGAAGGTGTTAAAACGATTATATCTGAACATAGAGGGATATGAAGTTTATAATTTTAACCCACAGAATCAAGTGAGATATTTGTTATATCTGAACATAGAGATACAAAGGCGCTTGATTTGCTTTTGTGTTAACACTGTAAACTTTCACTTTGTTTCAGGTTGTGATTTTCAAATTACTTCATATGCATAAACTGCATAAAATGCGCTGCACGGCTTGATATGGAGAAGTGGGCATGCTAGCCTATTCGGCAAGCCAAGTCTTTAGACTACTGGCCCTAGGCTAGAAATGCATGCCCACAGAGGCTCCATGTCAAGCCACTCCGGTATAAATATACATTTAATGCGGGTTATATTCATTTAAACTTTGTGAAAAAACTTGCTTAATTTGAACAAAAACCACTGATTTTGGCTGGAATAATGTGTATCTTTACATTAACATGTTTGAATTGTTTGTATACAAATAATAATACCAATGTGTTAATAGTAGCCAGTAGGGTTCACGTTGTACGGCATTAAATTTTATAGAAACCATGGTTATAAATAAGCCCACACCCTTCACAAATCCATCGCCCACATCATATACTAAATAGGCAATACTTTAAATTTTTTTATAAGGAAGTGTTACTATGACTGATTTGCAATATTGGATTACAGGTAACACCGCTGAGGGGTTTGTGAATTTTCTTGACACCAATTTACTGGGAATTGATCGTGTTATTGCGCTCAAACATCCTTCAGCAAAACTTAAATCTAAAATTCTGCAAAATCTTATCAATAAATATCGCTCAGATGACCTTGAAATCCTGCAAAGTGCACTTGGCAGTAAATATTTGGATGGTTTGATTAACCGTGAAAAATCAGTGGCATTTCTAGATGAAAAGATTGCGAATTCCAGTACAAAAACGATTGACTTGGAAGACCTGCTCCCCGTCTCACAACAGGACCAGGAAGATTTCCAAAGCCTGACTCAAAAGGCGCACGAAAGTTTTACGACCGGTTTGAAGGTCCATGATGACCTGGAAGAAGTCTATATCAACCAGATGGATTTTGACCGAGCCGACGAATTTGCGAATGAATTTATTTCAGATTTACTTAATGATGTCCCTGAAAAAAAACGCAAATCCCACACATACCACAGATTTTTCGGGACGAATACTGCGGATGGTGTGGTAAATGTAGTTCCACATCTTACAAGCAATATAAAACATGTCCACTACATTAAAGGCCGGGCAGGCACGGGAAAATCCACAATCATGAAAAAAATTGCGCAGGCCTGCTCTGATCATGGCTTTGACGTTGAATTGTATCACTGCAGTTTTGATCCGAACAGTATCGATATGGTGCTTGTTCGTGAATTGGACTTCTGTATATTTGACAGTACGGATCCACATGAATTTTTTCCGAAACGTGATGGCGAAGTAATTGAGGATTTGTATGGTGAACTTGTTACCCCTGGAACTGATGAGAAATTTAAAACAGAAATCAATGATTTAAACAATCACTATAAGTCTTATATGAAACAGGGGATTCGTTACTTAAAAGAAGCGGACAGCTATCTCGAAAAAACCGAGCAAAACTACATGGAAAATGTTACCGATCAGGATATAAAAAAAGTGACGAAACACATAGTAAAAAACGTCTGATAACATTGCTGCTGAATCCGTTTCAGCGGCATTTTTTGTTAGAGTAAGGCAACGTATCTAAGGGAAATATAAAGGGAAATATAAAGTTAAGTATTTTCCAAAAATTGTTCTTGTCATTTTGTGCGTTATATAGTAAAATTAATTTACAGAAAATTATGAGTATATTGTTTTCAGGGAGGTGTGTGAATGGTTACTGTAAAGATGTTGAAGCCTTATTATATGAAAGCAGATGATAATTATGTGAGGATTGTCCTGGCATATCAATATTTTACGGTATTAATTAATAATCAGGTTTATCAGTTCATTCCAGTTGAGTCGAAGGAAATCAGAATTAACCGCAGAACACAAAAGGTTGAGAATGTTGGCGCGAGATTTGCCTTTCAAAAAGGTAAAGACATCGTTTACATGGCTATTAGCGAACTAATTTCCCTTCCTGACTTCCTGGTTCATTTACATTCCATTGCCGAACCGTACTATATAAAAAAACAAAAAAGTGATGATCAAACCGCTGTGATTATCGACGAATTGGAACAGATAAATTTGAAACGATTAATCGATAAAGCGCTGGATAACCGTGATTATGAAGCATTCAAGTCGCTTGTTAAATTACTTTAAAAAGATAGTATCTACTTTTGAGCCTATACTGCTGCATGGCAGTGCAGGCTTTTTATTTTGCATGAAAAAGAATCTGGGGAATCTTGACCTGCGTCAAAGAACAATTGAAAAATCCATTCTATACTAAAGACATACTAAACCAAAGGAGAGATACAAAATGAAAACAGCTAAATTTCAATTGGAACCACTGACTTGTCCATCCTGCATCAAAAAAATAGAAGGAAAATTAGGATCAATGCAAGGGGTGGAAGATGCAAAAGTTTTGTTCAGTTCCAGTAAAGTGAAAGCAACTTTTAACACAGACCAGGTGACAGAAGAGCAATTAAAAGAAACAATCGAAAAACTGGGCTATCCGGTTGTTGCATAATCGACAGGGCTGCTTTATATAAAGCAGCCCCACAAAATCGAAAGGAGTGGATGAAATGGGTAATATTAAAAAAATATATGTGGTAATTGTATCAGGAAGCTTAATGGCATTTGCGTTTATTTTACATGTTATGGATCTGGAAATTTGGAAAGATGCCGCTTTAATTTCAGCAACATTAACAGCGGGGTATTCCATTGCAAAAAAAGCAATTCAATCGGTAATGATGAAAGCATTCAGTATTGAATTACTGGTGACAATTGCTGTTGCAGGTGCATTAATTATTGGGGAATATGTGGAATCGGCAGCAGTTACGTTCCTCTTTTTATTCGGTGCCTATCTGGAAGCGCGGACACTGGAAAAAACCCGTTCGTCGCTTAAGACATTAATGGATATGGCACCTTTGGAAGCGACTGTACTCAAAAATGGAGAACGAACGGTTACGCGGGTTGAAGATATAAATCAGGGTGACCGAATTCTGATTCAATCCGGTGAAAAGGTCGCGATTGATGGAAAAATTTTTGCAGGGCAGGCGTTTATTAATGAAGCGGCAATCACTGGTGAATCTGTGCCAGCAGCGAAAAAAGCTGCAGATCATGTTTTCAGCGGCAGTATTATTGATAACGGATATATCGAAGTGGAAGCAGAAAAAATTGGTGATGATACAGCTTTTGCAAAAATCATTGAAATGGTTGAAGAGGCACAGGAGTCTAAAGCAAAAGCACAAAAATTTCTTGATCGCTTTGCAAGCGTCTATACACCGGGGATCATCGCGCTATCCATTCTTGTTCTCGTCCTGACAGGGAATTTCGAACTGGCAATTACCTTTTTAGTAATCGCATGTCCGGGGGCACTTGTCATTTCCGCACCGGTATCACTTGTTGCCGGAATAGGCAATGGAGCGAAAAATGGTTCATTGATAAAAGGCGGAGAAGTCATAGAAAATTTTGCAAAGATAGATGTGCTGGTATTTGATAAAACAGGGACGCTTACCAAGGGACAGCCGGAAGTGACCGGAATAAAAGCCTTTGGAATGAATCCCGATGACTTGTTAAAAATCACTGCAGAAGTGGAAATTGTTTCGGAACATCATCTTGGCAGAACAATCGTCAGTGAGGCAGAAAATCGCGGTCTTGTACTGATCAATGAACCCTGTAATGTTACGGTTGAAAAAGGGTACGGATTATATGCAGAAGTTGCCGGCAAGAACGTGGTAATCGGTAACCGGAAACTGTTCAGTAAAAAACAAACCATCATCCCAACGAATGCTGAAAACTATGCAATCCGGGAAGAGAAGAATGGCAATACGGTAATCTTTGTCGGAGTCGACAATAAATTTGCCGGGGTTATTTTGATCGCTGACCAGATCCGCCATGAAGCAATCAATGCAATCAGGCAATTGAAAGAAGCAGGTGTAAAACAAACAGTAATGCTCACAGGTGATAATCGCCACACCGCAGAAAAAGTTGCGGAACAGCTTGAGATTGATCAGTTTTTTGCTGACATGCTGCCGGAAGAAAAAGTAAATCATATTAAACGGTTAAAAGCAGAGGGGTTCAAAGTGGCTATGGCAGGTGACGGAATTAATGATGCTCCGGCAATTGCACTATCAGATGTCGGCCTCGCGATGGGTGCTGCAGGAACAGACGCAGCTATGGAAACCGCTGATGTTGTGTTAATGGACGATAAGTTAAATAAAATTCCTTATGCATATGCGTTGGCTAAAGCAACCGTACGAAATATGAAACAAAATATTTTAATTGCAGTTGGAACGGTTACCCTGTTGCTTGCTGGAGTACTGACGGGAAAGATTTTCCTGGCGTCCGGAATGCTGATACACGAACTGAGTGTACTGATTGTAATTATCAATGCCATTCGCCTGGTTCGCTTTAAACGGACTGATCAAACAATTGATAAAATAATTCCATCCGGTAGCAACTTAAAAAATGTTGCATAAACTAATACCACATCCTTTCGATATTTGCGGACAATCATGCAGGTTGTCCGCTTTTTATGTTGATGATTAAATTACTGCTTTTGCGGGTAAGTTATACAATGGAAATGTAATCGTTATTAAACGACATTTTTTTCGTCTGACAGTTGAAAAATATACAAAATATGATAGTATAAAAAAATGCTTGTATTACTTGGAATAACTTGTCCCAAGTATGAAAATTTTCTAAAAAATGAAGCGGTTCTGTCCTTGCTGTGCATACACAGTAAGGTTTTTCTATTTACATGAATTTATCATTTTATTGGAAATTGTCATAACTTTTTGAACCGCAATCATCCAGAATTAACGCTAAGGAAGGTGTTTATTTATGTCAAAGCAGGATCCAAATCCTGGATTCAAGCCGTACGTTCCTGCCTCTAAAAACCCACCTCAGTTTACATGGGTTGCTATGGTAGTAGGTGCGGTGCTTGCTATCGTTTTTGGTGCAGCAAACGCATACTTAGGTCTTATTGTTGGGATGACCGTTTCTGCATCAATTCCAGCAGCAGTTATTTCCATGGCAGTACTTCGAATTATTATGAAACGTACTTCCATATTGGAAAATAATATCGTACAAACCATTACGTCAACTGGTGAATCGCTGGCAGCGGGTGTTATTTTTACATTGCCTGCATTGTTCATCTGGCAGCTTGAGCCAAGTTTGACAACGATAGCTATTATTGCATTAGCAGGTGGTATTTTAGGTGTAGTACTTATGATTCCGCTTCGCCGTGCATTAATTGTTAACGAACACGATACACTGCCATACCCGGAAGGTACCGCATGTGCTGAGGTGCTTCATGCCGGTGAAGAAGGCGGTAAAGGAGCCAAGCTGGTCTTTGCTGGACTAGGTATTGGCGCGTTATTTAAGCTATTAACCGATGCTGTAAAAGCGTTCCCTTCATCTGTTGAATGGGAGATTTATAAATTTAAGAATGCAGCAATCGGCATGGACACTATGCCAGCATTGCTTGGTGTTGGTTATATTATCGGTCCTCGCATTGCCGGAATTATGTTTGCCGGTGGTGTCCTTGGCTGGCTTGGAATTATCCCATTAATCAGCTTTATTGGGGATGTTACAACCACTCCAATCTATCCTGGTGAAATTCCGATTTCGGAAATGGGATTCCATCAAATCTGGGATAACTATCTACGTTATATCGGAGCAGGTGCAGTTGCTTTTGGTGGTATTATGGGTCTTGTTAAAACATTGCCAACAATTGTGTCTTCGTTTAAGGGATCGGTACAAGGATTTTCAGCAGCAGGGGATGGAAATGACTTACGAACGGATGAAGACCTTCCGATGACGTTAATTGTTGTATTGACTGTTGTCTTTATGGGTATCTTGTTATTCTGGCCGACGATTAGTATAGGCATTGTTGGAGCCGTATTGCTGTTTATCTTTGGTTTCTTCTTTGTAACAGTATCTTCCCGTATCGTTGGTATTGTTGGTAGTTCATCCAACCCTGTTTCCGGTATGACAATTGGGGCACTTATCTTTATTTCCCTTGTGCTGACTGCAATTGGCCAAACTGGACAGGCAGGTGCGACAACAGCGATAATTATCGGTTCTGTTGTTTGTATTGCAGCAGCAATTGCCGGTGACACGTCACAGGATTTGAAAACAGGTTATATCGTTGGTGCGACACCAAAATGGCAGCAAATTGCTCAATTATACGGTGTGTTAATCACAAGTATTATTATTGGATTTATCCTGATCCTGCTTGATAATGCATATGGATTCGGTTCAACCGAACTTCCTGCACCACAGGCGGTTCTGATGTCCATGGTTGTTGATGGCATTATGAGCGGTGATCTACCGTGGAATTTAATCTTTATTGGAGCAGCAGCGGCGGCAACTGTTGAACTGTTTGGCATTGGGTCATTACCATTTGCAGTAGGGCTGTATCTGCCAATTCATTTGACATCGCCAATTATGCTGGGCGGGATTATAAATGGAATTATTAAACGCCGTACGAAAAATAAAGAAGAATATAAAGAGAAAAATGAACGCGGTATTTTGCTTGCGTCAGGTTACATTGCCGGAGAGGCATTAATGGGTGTCTTTGTGGCTATTGCTGTAACAGCAGGTGTAACATTCCCTGAAGGAACATTCTTCGGACCTGTCGTATCATTAATTGCAATTGGAATTGTAGCATGGTATTTATTCCGCACTGCAAATAAGAAAGCTGCTAAATAATTTGTTGGAAGAGCCAGTCCTTTTATAGGATTGGCTCTTTTTTTATGTTAAAAGGCTAGCGGTAGACCGACGACAGAATGAAACATTTGTCCGAGACGCAAAACATCAGCCTGAGAGACGAAACATCAGCCCGAGAGCAACTATATCACCCCGAAGTGAAAATATTTGACGTGCGTCAAGGAAACATCTTCCCTCGAGTAAGATAATGTAATCAAAGAGAAAGGAATTCAATTTAGGAGGGAAAAGTTATGTTTCAAATATTTATGGAGCAATATGCGTTTATTTTCATAGCTGCTATAATAACATTCGGACTTTTGGTTATGCTTCGGTCATTTGCAATGGCGGCATTACAGGTAGTTGTTTTAATGACTATGGTAATGATGGCAGGGGTTGAATTTACAGTTTATCCGATGTTTGTAATGGCACAGTTCATTCTCAGCGGATTGGTTATTTATAAATTTTTACAGGCTTTGGACATGAATTACCGTCTCGTTTTGGAAAAAACACATGAGATAGAACCGAACCTGACAAAACAGGAACACCGGGGAAGCAGATTTTCGTTTTGGAATACAAAATAATAACATTAAAACTGCCCTCATCAGGCAGTTTTTTTATTGTATGCCACAAATTGACATAATTTTTTGTTATTATAATAATATATTACTTTTTGCTTACGGGGGGGAGTTTATTGTATTGCAATGAATGTGGCACGGAAAATGATGACCACGCGATCTATTGTGTGGAGGATGGGTATCCATTACAGCAACCGTCATTAGCCGGAAGTCTGCAAATCCGAAATGAGAAATTTTGCGGGAAATGCATGACAGAACGGAAATTTGCTGACAGATATTGCATGGAATGCGGAAATTCGTTTGATACATATGATTCAGCGAAGCAAGCGTATGAAATTGAACATACATATTTTAATAAGGCTCTTGGAATGAAGGTATTGCCGGGCTTTATCCTGTCAATTGCAGTATTGTTTATACTCAATCAAATCTTTGCGTCTCTCATGAAAGCCGGAACTGGTCAATTCAACGGTATTTTTTTAGGACTGAACTTTCCAAACCATGAAAAAATAACCACACTGGATTATGTTCTTTTTAGTAATTTGATCTCCACCACTACGACAATGAAAGCGGAGGAATTTTCAAATCAGGTGAGTTATTTGTCATCCGGAATGATTTTCCCGGTATTGATGGTAATACTGGCGCTGGCAGCTGGGGGATTTTTAATAAAATATCTTCATCCGCAAATTGAAGCGTGGAAAGCTGCTGCAGTATTTGCAGGAGCTTATGCACTGGTTTTAGGGGCTTTATCGTTTGGTGGTGGAGCAGAATACATGGAAAACATTACAAGGGATACAGTAAGACATACATTCCAATTCAGTACCACTAGTGCAATAATTAATGGAATAATCCTCGGTTTCTTTTTCAGTTATGCAGGGATGGCTTTAAAAAGAGGTGTTTTAACAAAGAAATTATATGTATTTGCTTACCAGCGGGCTTTATATTTTGGAACATATGCGTTTATAGCTGTGTATGGAGTGCTATTACTTATAACTGCATTTTTGCATGCTCAGTATGAACCGGAAACGCAAATGAATGTTCAGCGTCCGGAACTTCCGTGGTATACAACAATTGCCATCGTTTCCAAGTTAGCTGTTTATGTGTTTAATCTGGTTTTTTTCAATACATTTGTGATGAAGGATACTGGTACGGAAAGTGAACCGATTGAATATTCGTTTTTAACAGGTTTATCCGACAAGGAAATGGAAGGTCTGCCATTTTTGTTGCCGCCTGAAATGTTTGCATCATATGAGGTCATACTTATTGTTTTGGTGGCGGTTATTTTCCTGTTTATTGGCCGTTTGCTTGGAGAATCTCAGCAGCATATAATGAAAACTGTCATTATGTACAGTCTTGTATTCGCTGTTTTATTTACCTTTTTCACTTATCATGCGTCCATGAATTATCAGGTTGAGCACGACCAAATGATGGAAGAAGCTATGAAAATTTTCGTTGGTTTTGGAACAATTAAGACGTTTGTTATAACTGCACTATACGCTGGTGTGACTGGATTTATCGGTGCCCAGACGAGAAAGCTGTTTTAGGGGAGGCGATTAGATGAAAAAAGCGATAAAAAACAAACAACAGGTTAATGACCTGACCGCTGAAAAATCAAGATTGTTAGTTGAACTGGGGCAGGAAGTTTATTTAGCCTACCGGCGGGGTGAGGGGATTGCTCCTCTGATTGAAAAAAAGGGTGAACTGATAAAGGATTTGGATTCGAAAATATATTCGAGTTTGAAGGAAGCAAAGTCTGAAGAAGGTGAAATGATGGAATGCACTTCCTGCGGTGCTCCAATGGATGAGGATGATCTATTTTGCCAGCAGTGCGGGAAAAAGGCAGATGAACCGGAAACTGATTCACCAAAAAAAACATTGTGTTACAGTTGTGGAAATGAAGTGCCCGCCGGGGTTAAGTATTGCAATGTGTGTGGTGTGAAAATGTGAGGATTAATTTGTAATAACATGAGGGACTGCCGGAAAATTACAACTCGCGCAATGCAGCCGGAGAGCCGCGTAATAATCTTACAGCTCGCGCGATACGGTTCAAACTCGCGCGACGCAGCTTCAAACTCGCGCAACAGAGTCCTCAACTCGCGCGACGCAGCTTCAAACTCGCGCAATGCAGCACAAACTCGCGCAATAAAAATAACCAAAAAAATCTACCCGGCACCAAAGCCGGGTAGATTTTTTCTGGCGCAATCAGTCTCACACCATTATTTAATTTCCTTCAAAAGTTCCGTAACTTTCTCAACGGTATATGCACTGCCGCCTTTATCTTCTGTGTGTTCAATCATCATTGCGATTAAAATGTCCTGATCGTTTGATGGATAACCGACAAACCAGCCGTTCTCGGCACCGGATTCCTCACCGGATTTTTTAAGTTCGGCAGTTCCGGTTTTACCGGAAATCGGAAAGTCAGCGTTTTGTGCACCTTTGGCAGTCCCGTTTGGAGCGGCAACTACTTTGCGTAGTGCTTCCCGAATTACGGTTGCTTGCTCACTTGTCAGCAGCTGTTCCTGCCACACCTGACCTTTTTCAGCATCGGCAAGAAGTGTCGGTTTAATCAGGTTTCCATCATTTAAAAATGGCGTATATGTTAATGCCATGTGAAGTGCGCTTAGCTCCATTTCTCCCTGACCATAACTCGTATCGGCAAGTAAAACCTCATCATTAATCTTTCCGCTTGACGAGACGGTTGAATTTGCAATCGGATAGTCAAATGGCAGTTCTTTGCCAAATCCAAATTGTTTCAAGCCATTTACATATTTCTCACTGCCCATTTCAACGGCTTTCATGGCAAAATAAATATTGTCTGAACGGACCAATGCATTCGTAACATCAACCGGTTTATTCGATTCGGACACACGTCTTACTTCATAGTTTCCCCAGCCTTCACCATTACTCCAGGTTAGTCCATCAATCTTGACACCTTCTCCAGGTTTAATCGTTCCATTACTCAGCCCGATTGCTGCAGATACCGGTTTGATTACTGAACCCGGTGCATAGGTGGATGCAAATCGATTTAATGTAGGTTTTTGCGGGTCATTTTGCAGTTCGTTATATTTTGACTGGGAAATCCCGAATACAAAATCATTTGGGTCGAATGCAGGGCTGCTTACCAATGCAAGTGTTTCACCCGTTTTAGGGTTGATTGCAGCAGTTGTTCCTGCTTCACCATCATAACTTTGATAAATTTTCTTCTGTAATTCAGCATCAATCGTAGTCATGATGTTTTCACCGTTTTTCACCGGCTTTTCTGCAAGGACTGTTGCTTCTTCGCCCTCTTTTGAAACGGTTATTTTAACGCCTTCTTCACCTTTAAGTTTTTCTTCGTACAATTGCTCAAGACCCCGTTGTCCAACTACATCATTCGCATCATATTTGCTGGAGTCCAAGTGTTCCAGATCCTCTGCGGTAACCTGGCTGACGTAACCGACAAGGTGAGCAGCTGCTTTCCCGTAAGGATAGACACGGCCTGTCACTTCACGTCCCTGGATTGGACTGAGCTTCCACAGCTGATTTAATTTCTCTTCAGCGGTTTTTGGAACTTTTTTCAGTGGTACAAACAGGTCGGGCTCTACCCAATCAGCATTCAGACTGCTGTTAATCGATTCTACGGACATTCCCAGTAGGTCGGCAATTTGTTGTTTTGTTTGTTCAGGGTTTGGTCCCATTTTTCCGGGAACAACGCCGATTTCATATACGATATCATTTAATGCTAAAGGCATTTTATTGCGGTCAAGGATTTCCCCGCGTTTTGGCTCCACGGTTTCCAGTCCAATTTTACCGCCATCTTTTATCGCTGGAAAAATAAATCCCGGATCCCATTTCACAAACCAATTGGCTTTTTCTTCTTCACCCTCTTTTATTAGGGTTGCTTCGTAATCAAAGGTTATTGGTCCGGCAATCGAATCCATTTTAACAGTGAACGGGAATTGGGCAGTACCTTTTTCCATTGCTTTATCCATTTCTTCTTCGGATAATTTTTCATAGGAGATTTCAAGATTTTCAATGTTCAGGTCGCCGTAAATATTTTTATACCGGTCAACGTATTTTTCGGAAGGATATTTTTCGGTCGATCCGGAAGTGCTCATATCATACATTTTGGAGAATTCCTGATTGCTCCAATGCTTGACATACTTATCAAAGCGCTCCTGTGGTGTGATTTCATCGTCTGAACACGCTGTAATTAAAAGAAGCAGCAATATTGGAAGTAGCGCGATTATTTTTTTCATGTAGACCCCCTCAATCTTCTAAGAATTTACTATTATTATCATATCATTTTCTATATGCAAAAACATGTAGTGAAAATGAGGCTGGAACATAACGAAACGTTTACACAAAAGATGAATGATGCATGGTAATAGCGGAGGAAATATACGTAGACTCCTGCGGGAGGAAAGGCATAGGTGAGACTCCGAAGCGCGCCAGCGCAAGGAGGCTCACCAGCCGCCCGCGGAAAGCGAAGTATATTTCCGGAGCGGCTTTATGCACCTTTTTCCAGGTGTTTCGGATTTTTCTTTTAATAAAATACTTTTGTCCCAGCCTCAGGAAGTTACTGTCCATTCATGTGGTTTTTAATTTCGGTAGTAACTCTGTTCATTTCTTCATCAGGAACCATGTAGTACCAGATGCCGTCGTCAAGTATTTCACCGCTTCCGCTTATTTCCATTGTGTCAATGTTGTTTCGGGTTTTCCGGTAATCGGTAAACAGCGTCTGCATTTGTTCAAACTGCAGATTCGTTGTTACGTTGTCGCCTAAGATTTCCAAAATATTCGTGACCTTTGTAATACTGGAAAAACTGGCCGCTTCACTGATTGCCGCTTTAATAACTTCGCGCTGACGCTGGTTACGGCTGAGATCCCCACCATCCATGCCTTTTCGCTTCCGGATATATTTTAATGCTTCTTCACCATTCAGATGGATTTCACCTTTTTCAAAATGTTCGCCGCCCTGTGAGAATTCAACGTCATTTGTAACGGTAACACCGCCTAACGCATCAACTCCCTGTTTAAAGCCTTCCATATTCACTTTTACATAAAAGTGAACCGGGACATTGAAGTTCTGCTCCACGGTTTGTACGGATAAACCTGCGTCACCAAATGCATACGCATGGTTGATCTTATCCATGCCGCGGCCGGGAATATCCACATACGTGTCACGCGGAATACTTAACATTTTCATAGCGTTTGTCTGCGGATTTAATGACATCAGAATCATTGTATCCGAACGCCCTTTATCATTTTTCCGTTCATCAACACCAAGTAATAAAATGTTTATCGATTTAGTATTACTAAAAATCGAATCGATCTCTTTTTGCCGTTCCGGATTGTCGTCCCTTGCCAACGGCTCATGCATTGTATCAACGGTATCCCCGACTTTATCGTATATATAAACCAGATATAAACCGATAAGCAATAGGATACCGAGAATAATACCCGCCACCCAAAAGGGCCATTTTCGTTTCTTTTTTTCCTGTCGTTTATTTATTCTTGAGTCCACTTAAAATTCTCCTCTGCTGTTTCGCAAATAATCAAATTATGGATAGATTATATCGAAATTAGTCCATTTAGTCTATAATATTCGAATGGTCAACACTTAATAAGACGATAGAGAAGGAAGGAATGTTTCAGATGTTTTGTTTCTGTGTAATTTAATCGGGGTTATCGGGTGCTGAAATTCTTATAAAATGAATCAAATGACCTATTTCGATAAAGTATTTTCGGAAAATTACAAAACTAGTTCCATTTAGACAAAAGAAGACACCCAAAACTCCGTGAACGTATAGTATAGTAGTCTTATACAAACAGAACTTCCCCAGTAAAAAGCAAACTTATTGAAAAATAAGGTCGCAAAGTCACGGGTCTAAAGCATTAGTGCTAAGATGGCCGGGCTGCCTGGGATTTTATATGGGGGATGGGAATATGAGAAATGCGGAGAAGAGTGGAGATCTGTATAATGAATGGGTGGAATTAATGGTGGAAGCGAAAGCGATTGGACTGACGGTAGAGGAAATTCGAATGTTTTTAACTGACAATTGTAAAAAATAATAAGAATTACTGTGCTTTATATAGAACCAAGCACCTTTTTGTGTTATAATCTGCATGAAAGAAGGTGTGTGACTTGATCGGTGAAAAAATAAAGCAATTACGACAAGAGAAAAAGATGTCTATTTCTGAACTGGCCGAGAAAGCTGGAGTAGCTAAATCCTATTTAAGTTCTATTGAGAGAAGCCTTCAAACAAATCCATCGATCCAGTTTATTGAGAAAATCAGTTCTGTACTGGGTGTATCAGTAAATGATTTGATTCGGGAAGATAAATGGAAAGACACAGAAGAACAGTTAGATGGGGAATGGTTGCAAATCGTTCAGGAAGCAATGAATTCAGGCGTTTCAAAAGAGCAATTTAAAGAATATCTTGAATTTAATAAGTGGCGAAAAAAACAGGAGGATAAACTCTAACCGTAAAGCTGACGCTTGCGGTTTTTATTTTCGTGACAAAGCGGAACAGTGCCGGTCCGGGAAATTGAGAAACTAATGGATGAAGAACAGTACCATCAATTTCACTTAGGCGGAATTGAAGTGTGGAACTTGTATGAAGAATAGGTGAATGGATAATGAAAAAATATGCATTTTGGCTGTTGCCGATTTTTTGGATGGGCGTCATCTATTATTCCTCGGCAACGCCGTATGAAGAACAGGATATAAAGCCATTTTTGGGAAATACAATTGACTTGTCGTTTTTGACACCTTTTATGGACTGGGTTTCTTTTTCTTATCACAATTCGGAAGTCAGTGTTTCCGCTTTGGGAATAGAAGGATTTGTTGAATTTTTTGTCCGAAAGGGTGCGCATGTAGGTGTCTTCTTTGTCTTGATGTGCTTATTTTATATTGCGTTGAAACGGACAAGCAGTTTCGGGATCCGGAAATTATTAATCATATCTTTTTTCCTTACAGTTGCATATGCTGGAATAGATGAATTTCACCAGGGGTTTACTGCAAATCGTACGCCATATGCCGGTGACGTTGTTCTGGATGGAATTGGGGCAATACTTGCAGCGATATGCTTGCTGTTATTTAGCCGAAGAAGGACAAAAAATAGAAATAATCATCGAATAGTATAAAAGTTCTATTGAGTGACAAGATTCGACACCATTCTCTTTTTTTATGTGATATGATAGTTTTATATTTTCAAAAAGGCGGTATCAAAAATGGTTGAACAAGAGCATTATAAAAATATGCTGAAAAAGATGATTGAAGATACAGAGAACGCAAAATTTGAGTCAACAGAGGAATTGGTTCAGGCTTTAATTCAGGAATTAAAGCATGGGAGCCCAATTGCAAACAATACAAATTAATAAACCTTTCAAACTGCATTTCTATCAGGGAAGTGTAGTTTTTTCTTTCAAAAGTGGTCTTGTTATGCTACTTTTATAGGTAGTAAAAACAAAGGGCTGGTACAATTATGAAAAAGTTATTATATATTAGAAATGTCACTATTTACTCGGAATCAGAAGATGTAATTAATGGCTCTTTGCTGATAGCTGATAATACAATTAAAGCGATACATAATAATACGGAAGTACCTCCTCCATCCAATGCGGAAGTTATTGATGGGCGGGGATTGAATCTCATCCCCGGTTTTATCGACGGACATATTCATGGAGCGGCTGGTGCTGATGTCATGGATGCGACAGAGGAAGCGCTGGATACGATGGCAGAAGTGTTGCCTGCTGAAGGAACGACAAGCTTTCTGGCTACAACAATCACACAGTCTCCGGAAAATATTGAAAATGCACTTACGAATGTCGCGGACTATGAATCCAGACAGGGGCAGGCGGAAGTGCTGGGTGTTCATCTTGAGGGTCCGTTTATCGAAGAAAGTAAAAAAGGTGCCCAGCCGCTTGAATATATTACAAAACCGGATATTGAAAAGTTCCAGAAGTGGCAGGACTTCTCAGGTGGTAAGATTAAAACGATAACACTTGCACCAGAGCATGATGTTGATGGCTCTTTTATAAACTATTTGTATGCATCCGGTGTCAATGTTTCAGCAGGACACACAGGTACAGGTTTCGAGGGCATGAAAAAAGCTGTTTCCCATGGAGTGCGTCAGGTAACACATATTTGTAATGCAATGTCAGGGATTCACCATCGTGATATTGGTGTTGTCGGCGCAGCGTTCCGGTTGGAGCAATTACGGGCAGAATTGATTGCCGATGGGATTCATGTCGCACCGGAAATGCTCCAGCTCATTTATTTAAATGTGGGAAGTGAACGATTAATCCTGATTACCGACGCCATGCGGGCAAAATGTTTACAGGCCGGTGATTATGAATTGGGTGGACAGCCTGTAAACGTATTGGAAGACCGTGCTGTTCTGGAAGACGGTACATTGGCCGGAAGTATTTTGAAAATGAACGAAGGAGCACGGCAAATGTTGCGATTAAAGGATGTCTCGATCAAAAATATTGTCAAAATGGCATCGGAAAATCCTGCAAAGCAATTGAACGTGTTTAACACAAAGGGCAGTATCAAAGAAGGTAAGGATGCAGATTTGCTGCTGGTTGATGATGATTTGAATATTAAATATACAATTTGTCGCGGTGTTATTGCGTACGAGGGGGTATGAATTGAATGGAAATCATTAAGGTAAAAAATTATGATGCGATGAGTTTAAAAGCCTGTGAATTAATCTTAGCTGAAGTGAAAAATAACAGTAAACCGGTATTGGGCCTTGCAACCGGTTCAACTCCGGAGGGTCTGTATCAGCTGCTGATTGAAAGGTACAAAAGTGGAAATGTTTCTTTTGAGGAGACGACAACCTTCAATCTTGATGAATATGTTGGGCTGCCGGCTGCTGATTCGAACAGTTATTTTTACTACATGCATGAAAAATTATTTAACCATATTGATCTGCCTGATACCCGTGCGTTTTTACCGCGCGGGAATGCGTCTGATTTGCAGAAAGAATGTCTGGATTACGAGAAAATAATCCGAGAGGCCGGAAATATCGACGTCCAGTTGCTGGGTCTCGGGCTGAACGGACATATCGGATTTAATGAACCAGGTACAAGTTTTGACAGCCGTACACATATTGTGGAATTGGATGAGAGCACCCGTCAGGCAAATTCACGTTTTTTTGCCTCGATGGATGAAGTGCCGACGCAAGCAATTACAATGGGCATCGCCACGATAATGGAAAGTAAGAAAATTATCCTGCTTGTTTCCGGCGAGAAAAAAGCTGATGCTGTTTCCAGACTGGTGAACGGGGAAGTCTCCGAGGAATTCCCGGCATCTGTCCTGCAAAAGCATGAAAACGTCATAATGATTGCAGATGAAGAAGCACTGTCGAAACTTTGAGACAGTGCTTCTTCTTACATCAGCCCGAGAGCGCAAACATCAGCTCGAGAGGCAAAACATCATCCCGAGAGCGCAAACATCATCCCGAGAGCGCAAACATCATCCCGAGAGCGCAAACATCAGCCCGAGAGGCGAAACATCCGCCCGAAACTAAACATCAATCTCCACATAAGCTGTTCCCTTTTCGGAAATCGTCACCTGATCACTGGTGAGATTGATAATCCAGTCGTGAAATTCCTGCTCCTGCCCGTCACGGACATATACGATATACTCCACGTTTTCCAAATAGTTAATTGTTTCCAGGACATGGTCGGAATTGCGCAGTGCATTTTCCAGTTTGCCGAGCAGCGGGTAGTCCACAACTACAGAAAATCCCTGCATTAATCGGCGTTCCACCACACCGGCAGCTTTTATTGCTTCTGTTGTCGTACTGCCATATGCGCGAATCAGGCCCCCTGCACCAAGTTTAATGCCGCCGAAATATCTTGTGACAACGACTACTGTATCTTTCAAATCCTGTTTTTTCAGTACTTCCAATATCGGCACACCGGCAGTTCCGCTTGGTTCACCGTCATCATTGGCCTTTTGGATCTGATTATTTTCACCTATCATGTATGCAGAGCAATTGTGTGTTGCATCATGATGTTTTTTCTTAATTTGCTGGATGAAGGCTTGTGCGGCTTCTTCTGTTTCCACACGACATACATATCCGATAAATCGTGACTTTTGTATGATTAACTGCCCCACAGCTTCTTTTTTTACGGTATAATAGTTAGATAGCATCTTGCATTTAACCTCCTAAGCGACCATTATAATACATAGGGGTACTATTTGTCCTACAGGTTTCAGGATAAAATTTCCTAAAAGTATGCTGAAAGACCCTACAAAAAAATTAGATGACTTCGAACAATTATATCATAGGCTGGTGGGAAGAATGGTGCAGAAATTGGAAGAGAAAGCACTGGATTATGTTATTGATGAAATGATCGATGTAGTGCAGAACAGCAAAGATGAAATTTTTAACATTAGTGAAGAAGCACGAAGCGAACATGAACAGCTTTTTAGAGACTTGGAAGAAACGAAGGAAAACGTAATCGAGCACATTAATGATGGGGATGCGCTGGAACAGAAAGTGCGATATTCCAGGCAGCGACTGTCTGAAGTAAGCAAGTATTTCGACCGCTATTCGGAAAGTGAAATCCGTGAAGTCTATGAAAATACACACGCTCTGCAAACTAGACTGGCAATGCTGCAGCAGGAAGAAAAAGCACTAAGGGACAAGCGGGATGAATTGGAACGGCGTCTCTTGACATTGGACAGCACGATCGAGCGTGCTGAAAAATTGGCCAGTAAAATATCAGTTGTTCTCAATTATTTAAAGGATGATTTCAGACAAGTAAATGAAATGATTGAAGAGGCAAAAGAAAAACAGGAATTCGGGCTGAAAATTATTGAAGCCCAGGAAGAAGAGCGCAGGAAAATATCACGGGAAATCCATGACGGTCCTGCCCAAATGCTTGCGAACATTCTGCTTCGGTCAGAGCTTGTCGATCGTACATTCCGTAATGGAACTGCGAATGATGCAATTAAAGAAATAAAAAATGTCCGTAAAATGATTCGTTCTTCTTTATATGAAGTTCGGCGCATCATTTATGATTTACGGCCGATGGCATTGGATGACCTTGGACTGGTACCCACAATTAAAAAGTATGTTGCCACTATCGCAGATTATAATGACACCGAAATAGAATTTACATCAATCGGAGAACATAAGCGTTTAAATCAAAAATATGAAATTGCATTTTTTCGTCTGGTGCAGGAAGCATTGCAAAATGCTATTAAACACGCTGAATCTACTTTAATTAAAGTGAAACTGGAAATCAAAAAGAATAGCATTTCCATGGTAATCAGAGATAATGGTAAAGGGTTTGATCCAGCATTAAAACGTGATAAATCCTTTGGGTTAATTGGAATGCGGGAACGTGTCGAAATGCTGGAAGGAACATTGTCAATAGATTCAACCATCGGCATGGGTACAACAATCCGCATAAATGTTCCATATGATCCCACGTAATATTTACCATTTTCTAAAAGTTCAGGTATACTGGAGAGAAACCGATATAAATAAAAAGTATTATTAAACTATCAAAGAAATGTAATAGGGTAAATAAAAATAAATAGATTATTAATCTGGGAGGAACAAATTAAATGAGTTCGAAACAAACGAAAATTGTTTTAATTGATGACCACAAGTTATTTCGTGAGGGTGTAAAGCGGATCTTGGAGTTTGAACCATCGTTTGAAGTTGTTGCAGAGGGCGATGATGGAATGGTAGCTTCAAAATTGGTTAAAGAACATAACCCTGAAGTTGTCTTGATGGATATTAACATGCCAACGATGAATGGGGTGCAGGCAACTTCTGATTTAGTCAGACATTTTCCAAATACAAATGTTATTATCCTGTCGATTCATGATGATGAAAGCTATGTTACACATGCATTGAAAACCGGTGCGCAGGGTTATTTGCTGAAAGAGATGGATTCTGACGCGTTAATTGACGCAATTAAAGTTGTCAGTGAAGGCGGTTCATACCTTCATCCAAAAGTGACACATAATCTGGTTCAGGAATACCGCCGTTTAGCTCGGGAAAACATGTCCGCTGTTGTAGCAGAAAATGGAATCAACTATCATAAGCCGCTTCACCTGCTAACACGCAGAGAATGTGAGGTATTGCAGCTGCTTGCCGATGGAAAGAGCAATCGTGCTGTCGCAGAAACGTTGTATATCAGTGAAAAGACGGTGAAAAACCATGTCAGTAATATTTTGCAGAAGATGAATGTTAATGACCGAACCCAGGCAGTTGTTTCCGCAATACGAAAAGGCTGGGTGGAAGTATCATATTAAAATGAAATATTTTGTTCCTTAAACAAATAACAGCTAATTATACTCTGTTGCCTCCGGGTGACAGAGTTTTTTCTTCTTTATGATGCATTTTTATTTTTCTTCATGTAAAATAAGAAAATAAGTACAAGTTTAGAAGAGGAGAAGGTGCACGATGGAAGTTGCTATTATGACAGATAGTACGGCATATCTTTCTGAGGAACTGAAAAATCAGCACAATATTCATGTTGTTCCATTAAGTGTTGTTTTTGGTGATACTGCTTATCGGGAAGCAATTGATATTACAACCGAAGAATTTTATCAAAAAGTAAAAGAATCCGAGAGCCTTCCAAAAACATCACAGCCATCGATTGGTGATATTACAGAAAAATTTGAGGAACTTGCCAACGATTACGATGCTGTTATTTCGGTTCATTTATCAAGTGGTATAAGCGGCACATACCAGGCTGTTGTCAGTGCTGGCGAGATGGTTGAAGGAATTGACGTTTATCCGTTTGATTCGGAGCTTAGTGCTATGGCTCAGGGGTTTTATGTGCTTGAGGCTGCGGACATGGCCGAGTCAGGTAAAACACCTGAAGAGATCCTGAATCGTCTCGATGAAGTTAAACAAACGATCCGCGCATACTTTATGGTTGATGATTTAAGCAATTTGCAGCGTGGCGGTCGGTTAAATGGTGCACAGGCTATAATCGGAAGCTTGCTGCAGGTTAAGCCAGTTCTTCATTTTGTTGATAAGAAAATTGTGCCGTTTGAAAAAATCCGCACAAGGAAAAAGGCAATAAATCGGATTGTAGGCATGCTTGGGGATGATGCAAAGCAAGGCAAAAACCTGAAAGTGGCTATCATCCATGCCAATAACGAGGATTCAGCAATCGAGTTAAAAAAAGAGATTGACTCCATGTATCCCAACATTGACAGCATCATCAGTTACTTTGGTCCTGTGATTGGTACGCATCTGGGTGAAGGTGCAATTGGTGTCTGCTGGTATAAGCAATAGCAATTATTTATTTATTTTTACGCTGTCAGTCATGCTTCGGCTGGCAGCTCCTACTTACCCAATTTCCCACAATAAGGAGAGTGTGGCCATGCGCCCGATTGAACCCCAGGCAGCCCCGTTTCCTGAAAATGAATTTATTCAACGTTATTCAGGGACACTTTTACTACGCAGGGAAATCCCCATTAATGACTCACCATTTGAACAACTTCTCAAACGCTCTTATTTTACTCCAACATTATCCATCAAAAAGAATTTTTTTCACTATCAATGTCAGCGTTGCGGCAACCAAAAACGTTCCTTATTTGGAAATATCCCTTGTATCACATGTGGAAAAGAACATCTTTATTGCCGAAAGTGTATTGAAATGGGGCGTGTGATGGAATGCGAGCCGCTGTATGAGTGGACAGGTCCACAGTCGGAGTGGCCGGAACATGCAAACCCCTGTACATGGGATGGTGAGCTGACAGCTGCCCAGCAACATGCTGCAGATCGTATTACACGGGCAATCCAACATAATGAGAAAGAACTCCTCTGTTGGGCAGTATGCGGAGCTGGGAAAACAGAGATGCTTTTCCCCGGGATCTCTGAGGCGCTTAAACGTGGAAAGCGTATCTGTATTGCTACACCGCGTGCAGATGTAGTACGCGAATTGCTGCCACGGCTTCGTGATGCTTTTTCAGGTGTTTATGTACAGGGGTTGTATGGCGGGAGTCGGGAAAATGATGGAACTGCCCAGCTCATTATTGCCACCACACATCAGCTGTTACGATTTAAAAATGCGTTTGATGCTGTAGTTATCGATGAGATTGACGCGTTTCCATACCATGCAGATAAGTCGCTGCCATTTGCATCCGAACGTTCGAAAAAAACAACCAGTACCACGATTTATTTGACCGCAACCCCTCGACAAAAACATCAAATTTTAATTGCCCGTAAGAAGCTCCCCCACGTTTTCGTACCCAGTCGTTTCCACGGACATCCATTGCCGGTGCCTGTTTTTAACATGTGTTATTCCTTGCAGAAAGATATGAAAAACTTTCTCCCGCCAAAGTCATTTATTAACTGGTTTGACAATCGTGATAATCCGGATCGTCAACTTCTCATATTTGTCCCAACCATCAATGCAGCGGAAAAATTAACGAAAATCCTTCCTGCTGTATTACATGATGATAATGTAATTGCGGTTCATGCCGCTGATGCTGACCGGGAAGAAAAGGTAGAGCAATTCAGACAGAAGAAAACGAGAATTTTAGTGACAACAACCATTCTGGAACGTGGTGTTACCTTTCCATCTGTGGATGTGGCAGTGTTGGATTCGGGTCACTCTGTTTTTGATGAAGCGGCACTTGTACAAATTGCCGGCAGGGCTGGAAGGAGTCCAAAAGACCCGACCGGGGAGGTAGTGTTTTTTCACGATGGCAAAACAGAAGCAATGGCAGAGTCGGTGCAATCGATTGTTAAGATGAATAAACGGGGAGGTTTTCGATAGAATGAACTGTCTTTGGTGTGATGGTGAAATAATCACCGAAATCAGCTGGGACAATTTTTTTACATTATCCAAACCAAAGAACCTTTGTGAGTCATGTGAAAATAAGTTAATTCAATTAAAAGGAAATCGGTGTAAAAAATGCAGCCGGATAAGCGAAGAGGCCTTATGTTCAGACTGCAAATGGTGGGAGACGTATGGCGAACAGGATGATCCACTCGTTTTTAATTACTCTGTCTTTCAATATAACGAGCAGATGCAGGCGATGATTTCCAGGTGGAAGTACCGTGGGGATTATTGTCTCGGAAAGGCTTTTGAACTTTTTTACACAAATGCTTTTCAACAGAATTACTCTTTTTTGGCGAAAAATGCAGTGGTTGTTCCGATTCCATTGAGTGATGAGCGATTGAAGGAACGTGGATTTAACCAGGCGCTGACACTGGCGGACTTTTTGCCATTGGAAACATGTGAAATTATCACACGCGTTCATGGCGAGAAACAATCGAAGAAAACCCGGAAAGAACGAATTATGGCTATCAACCCGTTTAAGATGACGGAAACTATAAACAAACCAGCCATTCTTGCCGATGATATATATACAACAGGTGCTACATTACGGCATGCAGCTTCATTGTTAAAAGAGAATGGATGTCCAGCCGTTTATGCACTTACACTTGCTCGTGGATAACAGATTTAGTGTGCTATAATGATAGAAAAATAGGGGGGAGAACAATGGCCGAGCTTGCAAATTGTTCCCGCTGTAATGCGGTTTTTGTAAAAACTGTTCGTGATATTTGCCAATCTTGTTATAAAGAAGAGGAAAAAGCATTCCAAACCGTATATCGTTTTCTAAGTGTACGAGAGAATAGAGAAGCAACGATGCAGGAAATTGTCAAAGCAACGGGCATTGAGGAATACCTGATTATAAAGTTTATAAGAGAAAAACGCCTGTTGACATCAAAATTTCCGAAACTTGCCTACCCATGTGAAAGATGCGGGGTGGACATTGTTACTGGTAAGTATTGCAGTAACTGTACAGATGAACTGAAAAGGGATTTGGAAATTCATGAGCGGAATGAAAAAAGAGCCGAACAAAATAAAGACAGAAAAAATATTTATTACACGTTCGAAAAGCATAATAAATAATCGTATATACCTTTAATATAATTATTTTTGTGCCGATATAAATAGTAATGAAAAAGAACGTTTAACAAGAATATTGGCGCAAGAGAGTCGAGGTGATTCTTTATGAAAATAAATGGTCCAAACCAAACGAATTTTAATCCCTATAAAAATCAGCTGCAAAAACAAATGGACTATTCCAAAGATGTTAATAAAAAGGACCAGCTGGAGATTTCAAATCAGGCTAAGCAAATGCTTGAAAATGAAAAACCAAGTGCAAAACGTGCTTCATACGTCCAGCAGATTAAAGAGACGATAGATGCTGGTGAGTATCAGATTAATCATGAAAAAACGGCACAAAAAATGATTGATTTCTGGTCGAAGCAATCATAAAGGAGGATGTCAGTTTGTCCGTTCAGCCAATTAAAAAATCACTGGAAAAGCTAAATTTTTTACATGAGTCCCTGCTTGACATATCCAAGGAGAAAACAGCAATTGTGAAAGAAGGCTCTGTTGATAAGCTGCAATCTCTTCTTGTGAAGGAACGAAAACATGTACAAGCATTGGAACAAGCAGAAGTAAAGCGTCAAAAAGAGGTCGAGGAATGGTCTGCACAAAACAATATATCACTGGAGAATGCAACCATTACGGGAATTTTGGAAGCTATTTCTGATGAGCAGACGAAAGACGAATTGGAAACAGCGGCGATAGATTTAACGAATACAATTACAAAATTGAAGCAGCAGGAGCAACTGAATCAGGCACTGATCCAACAATCCAGGCAATTTGTTGAATTATCACTGGACATGATGAAACCTTCCATCCGAAACATGAATTACGGAGGAAAAGAAACAGCTTCCAATTCATCAGAACGGTCTGTCTTCGATTCAAAAGCATAGTCAGGAACATACGAAAGGAGCAAGTAAATGAGTACTTTTCATGGGTTGGAAATGGCTAAACAAGCCCTATTTGCACAGCGATCAGCATTGTATACAACCGGACACAACATATCCAATGCCAATACAGAAGGTTATACGAGACAGCGCGTGAACTTTGAAACGCTGTCAGCCTATCCATCAGCATCACGAAACCGCCCGGAAATGCCAGGTCAGATAGGTACTGGTGTAGAGGCTGGTTCTGTAGAGCGGATACGCAATAAATTTCTTGATTATCAATATCGTGCGGAAAACAGTAAAGCAGAATACTGGAATACAAAAGCGGATGCTCTCAGCCGGATGGAAAGTCTGATGAATGAGCCGTCTGAAAATGGTTTATCCAAAACGATGGATAAGTTTTGGCAATCACTCCAGGATTTATCTGTTAATCCGGAGAATTCCGGTGCACGATCTGTTGTTGCGCAAAGAGGACTTGCAGTGGCAGAAACATTCAATTATTTATCCGACTCACTGAAAGCGATGCGAACCGATCTGAAAGACCAGATTGATGTTTCGGTCAAAGACGCAAATTCGATACTGAAACAGATAAACTCATTGAATGACCAGATTAAAAACATTGAAACAAATGGAATGTTACCAAACGACTTATATGATGAACGCGACCGTTTAATCGATGAATTATCAGGAATAGTAAACATCGAAGTAAGCTATACGGATAGCAGTAAAAGTGCGCCTGCTATGGCTGATGGGTTAGCGACGATTAAATTGATTGGTAAAAACGGGAGCCCATTAGATGATTCAGCAGTTTTGGTTAATGGTAATTTAGACAAGGATAAATTGGGATATAACACGATTGAAGTGAATTTCCAGGATGAAGATTCCAATAATAATAGTGTTTATAATGCAGTTGAAACAATTACTTTAAATGGTGAAAATGGTGAAGAATATACGTATACGGCAACTGAATTCACTTCGGAGGGTTCACTGAAGGGCTACATTGATTCATATGGGTATACAGATGGTTCAGGAGTCACAGGTACATATACTGACATGTTGAATAATCTGGATGAAATGGCTAAGTCCTTCGTTGATGCATTTAATACTGCGCATAAAGGCGGTTATGACCTGAACGGTGAGCAAGGAGAAAACTTCTTTGAAAGTGTTAGTCTTCAAGGTGCAGCAGGAACAATTGATGTTAAAGATGAAATTTTGGAAAACCCTGACCTGATTGCGGCTGCCAAAGAGGCGGGTGATTCTGGTGATGGCGGAAATGCTTCAAAATTAGCAGATGTTTTTGACGATGAAGAAGTTAGTATTGGTGGTCCCGACACGACTATTAAAAGTTTCTATCAATCAATCATAGGCGATATGGGTGTTGCTGCTGAGGAAGCTAACCGGATGGTTGAAAATTCGGGGATTCTTCGTCAACAGGTCAATAACCAGCGGATGTCTGTCAGTTCTGTGTCACTGGATGAGGAAATGTCCAATATGATCAAGTTTCAGCATGCATACAATGCGGCTGCGCGAAGTATGACAGCAGTTGATGAGATGCTCAATCGCGTTATTAATAATATGGGAATAGTAGGAAGGTAGGTAGTATTTATGCGAATTACGCAAAGTATGCTTTCGAATAATATGCTTCGAAATCTTTCAAACAGTTATTCCAAAATGAATACGTATATGGAGCAATTATCTACAGGTAAAAAAATTAACCGTCCTTCCGATGATCCGGTAATTGCAATGAAAGGTATGGGCTATCGAACACAGCTTACAGAAGTTCAACAATATCAACGCAATACAAACGAGATGCATAATTGGATGGACAACTCGGATGCTGCACTTGATAAAGCTACCCAGGCACTGCAGAAATTACGTGAACTCGCAGTGCAGGCAAGTAATGACACGTATGATGAAGAACAGCGTGAAAGTATTATGGAAGAGGCTGAGCAACTGAAACAGCATCTAATTGACATTGCCAATACAAATGTGAATGGTAAATATATTTTTAACGGTACAGATACAGATGCAGCACCAATTTCTGTAGACGAAAACGGTGATATTACAAAAATTGGAATCAATTCAAATCCGGTAATGATTGAAGTTTCAAATGGAACGAAATTGAAAGCGAATGTTGACGCTGGCGAGGTATTCGCTGGTGATTCCAGTAACGACAGTGCTAATGACGTATCAAATATGTTTGATGAAATTGATGATTTTATTGCAGCACTTGGTTCTGATAAACGGGAAGAAATTGAGAATAGTATCGGAACGCTTGATGCAAATATTGACAATGTCATTAACGCCCGTGCTGATCTTGGAGCACGCATGAATCGACTGGATTTAATCGAGAACCGGCTTGGCGAGCAGGAAGTCATTGCTACCAAGACAATGTCCGAAAATGAAGATATCGATTATGAGAAAGTAATAACAGAGTTGATTACACAAGAAAGTTTACACCGTGCTGCATTATCAGCAGGATCGAGAATTATTCAGCCAACATTGGTGGACTTTCTACGTTAATAACCATACCAGCCCTGGCCACAATTGGTACAGGGCTTATTTTGAATAAGGATTGATACGATGCAGTTACCGCAAATCCGAATGGAATCACAAATGGCAAAAATTCAGATACAGCAGCAGTCAGGTAAACAGCAAATTCAGCAGCCCGAAGCCAAATTGTCAATCAGGCAACCAGAAGCGGACCTTACAATCAATACTACACCTTCCAAGCTGGATATTAATCAGACACAGGCCTGGGAGGATATGAATCTGATGCATGTTTTTAAATTGATTGATAAGTTTGCGAACGAAGGCCGGCAGGGGGCTATGGAAGGAATTGCGCGTCGTGCGCAGGAAGGTCAGCAGCTTATGAAAATTGAGAACAAAGGGAATCCAATCGTAAGTCAGGCAGTTTCAAATGCCTTTGATCAGAAAAAACAATTGGGTATCAAATTTATTCCATCGACGTTCGCGGTTAAAACGAATTACCAGCCTTCTGAAGTACAAATCGAAGTGAAGGTGAACGAACCAGTCATTGATGCAAAACCGCAAAAACCTATTATAAGTTACACGCCAGGCGGAGTGACAACAAGTATAAAGCAATATCAGGATTTGCAAATAGATTTTGTTCACTTATTTTCCAAGTCAATTTAAGAAAGGAAGTTTAAAATAAGCATGATTATACAGACAAAATATTTAGGTGAAATGGAAATAGAAGAAAGCAACGCTATTAAATTTCCATCAGGATTGCCGGGTTTTATTGATGAAACTGATTTTGTATTGTTGGGTTTGCCCGGAAACCCTATTTTTAAGGTTTTGCAGTCAACCCGAACTCCGAATCTCGCATTTATAGCTGCAAATCCGTACCACTTTTATGAGGACTATGTAATTGATTTGGATGACAGTATTATTGAAAATCTGCAAATCAGAAATGATAAGGAAGTGGTCGTTTTAACAATCGTGACGTTAAAAGATCCATTTGAAAACAGTACAATGAATTTGAAAGCGCCAATTATTATAAACTCGCAAAAACAGCGGGGAAAGCAATATATTTTGAATGTCGATCACTATTCATCGCAAGCTGCAATTGCTCCAACAAAATCCTCCTTAGAGAAAGGGGAATAAAAATGCTGGTACTTACAAGAAAACAGAATGAATCAATCCAAATCGGTGATGATATTGAGATTAAAGTGCTGGCTGTCGAAGGAGACCAGATAAAGCTTGGGATTGATGCTCCGAAATCAGTGGATATCCACCGCAAGGAAATTTATCTTGATATTCAGAAACAAAACAACGAAGCTGCCAGTGTTTCCTTGGATGTATTGGATTTACTGAAAAATAACAAGGAATAAAGTTACTTGCAATTATTTCCTTAAACCCTTAACAATCCCCACTTTTTTGCCGATATAAATAAAAAATCATATGGTATGAGGAGTTGCTTGGGCAATGAAGTTAGAAAACACACTAACAGGTACTCAACCCTTGCAAAATGAACAGTACAACAGGCAAATGACAACTGCAAAGGAAAAAGTGGCCGAGAAAGAAAATGAATTACAAAATGAGGAATTAATCAATACTGACAAGATTAAAACAGTAGTGGACAAGTTAAACGAATTCACAGAACCACTGCGAACCAATCTCAGGTTTGAGTTTCATGAAAAATTGGAAGAATACTATGTCACCGTTGTCAATCCAATGACAGATGAAGTAATAAAAGAAATCCCGCCAAAGAAAATGCTTGATATGTATGCGGCAATGGCAGAGTTTATGGGGATTCTGGTAGATGAAAAGATTTAAAAGGAGTTGTAAGTTATGCGAATAGGCGGCCTGGCTACAGGAATGGACATCGACAAGATGGTTAATAAGCTGATGAAAGCAGAGCGGATGCCCCTTCAACGGATGGAACAGGAACGTACAACGCTTACGTGGAAAAGGGATGCTTTTCGTGATGTGAACAAAAAGCTGCTTGAATTGGATAACATGATTCTGAACATGAAGTTTGAGAGTACATATAACTCCAAATCGGTTAGTTCTTCGCAGGAAAGTGCTGTAACGGCGACGGGTTCTGCTGGAGCTACTAATGGAACGTATAAAATCGAAGTGGGTAAATTGGCTACATCAGCTATTAATGTAAGTGATAGTAGTTTAGGACTTAAAGTGGATAAAACTTTTAGAGCTTTAGTTGATGATGGTGAAGTTAATCAAAGTGTTCTTGATAATAAGTTTACGTTTTACACATACGACGAAAATGGAAACGCTAATCCACACACCTATGATATAAGTGAAGATGAAACAATAAATGATGTATTAAAGCGTATTACTGAAGATGATAACAACGTTCGTGCTTTTTATGATGCAAATACGGAAAAAGTAATCATGGAAACTACAAGAACAGGAAATTACAATCAATCAAACGAGTTTCTTGGAGCGGAAATAGGCTTTACCAACGATGGTACTAATTTTAAAACCGATAATGGCTTCCTCATGGGTGTTTTAAACATGAAAATGGCTGAGAAAAATGATTCAGGTAACTGGGTCGCAGTTGAAAAAGGCGGAGAAGACGCTAAATTCAAATACAATGGCCTAGACATGACCTCACACGATAACTCATACGAACTTGGAGGCGTAACTTTCCAATTTAATGATGTAACGGATGGTGCCGCAAATCTTACTGTAACAAATAATGTTGATGCCTCATTTGATCAGATCATGAAGTTTGTTGAGAAGTATAATGAGGTTGTTGAAAAGCTGAATGGAACACAGCAGGAAGAGATTTATCGGGACTATAAACCATTAACCGATAAACAAAAGGAAGCAATGTCTGAAAATGAAATAGAACTATGGGAAGAAAAAGCTAAAAGTGGTATTCTTCGCGGTGAATCAGCGATTTCTGAAGGGCTCTTTTCGATGCGTCGCAGCTGGTATGCAAATGTGGATACCGGTGGCGATATTACTTCTTTAACTCAAGTTGGAATTACCACATCGAAAAACTATTTGGATGGTGGTAAACTGAAAGTCGATGAACAAGAACTTAAAGAGGCACTAAGGACTGATCCTGACGGTGTTCACAAGTTATTTTCCAATAATGCTGAAGGTGACAGCCGAGGGATTATCAACCGGTTGGAAGATGCCCTTGAATCCACGAAAGAGCAAATTGAACGTCGTGCTGGTGAAGGAACTGATACACTTGAGAATTATACACTTGGTAAGCGCATGAAGGATCTTAATGAACGTATAGAAGCATTTGAAGACCGACTGGTTCGTGTAGAGAATCGATACTGGAGCCAGTTCACTCAGATGGAGAAAGCCATTCAGCGGATGAATCAGCAGTCTGCCCAATTAATGTCCCAGTTTGGCGGTTAGTAAACTTTTAAGGAGTGTTAATATATGTCAGTAAACAAACATTATCAGGCATATCAGAATAACTCAGTTAACACCGCATCAGGTGGAGAACTGACACTAATGTTATATAATGGCTGCATAAAATTTATTAAACAGGCAATGAAAGATATGCAAAATCAGAGCCATGAAGCAAAGAATACCAACATCCAGAAAGCACAAAATATCATTCGTGAATTAATGCTGACACTTGACCCTAAGGTTGAAATTTCACAACAAATCATGCCTTTATATGAATATATTTTACATCAGCTGCAAGAAGGCAATATTAAAAATGATGTGGCTATACTGGAAGAAGCATTAGGTTATGTTATTGAATTCCGTGATACATGGAAAGAAGTAATCAAACAGACAAGACAAACACAATATGCACAGGGCGCCAGAGTATAATGAGTCAATTGCATGAAATATATGACATAACCAAAGAGCTGGAAAAAGTTCTGAATGAGAAGGTTCACGCAAAAGACCGGGACAGCATGATTGAACAGGTAAATGATTTGGTTGAACAGAGAGGTCAGTTATTAAATAAAACTTCTCCTCCGTTTACAGAAGCAGAAAAGCAGCTTGGAAAAGAACTGGTCCATTTAAACGAAAATATTCAAGTGAAAATGAACGCACTGTTTGATGATCTAAAAGTGGAAATGAAACAAGTGAAAAAACAGAAAAAATCCAATCGTACCTATTTGAATCCTTATGAAGACGTAAAATCGCTGGACGGTATGTATTTGGACAGCAAAAAATAAAAAGAAGCCCTTGATAAAAATTCAGGGGCTTTTTTACTATTTTTCCCCCGAACTTTCCGCTCACAACGTGCGTATGTAGGCATTATAGCATTCTATCGACACATGGAAACAAATATCCACATAATAATTTTAAGGTTTAAGCAGGAAAAATGAGGGGGAAAGTAGTATAATAAATACATAAGGATGAAAGGAGGACACTTTTTATGAAGTACAACATTCGTGGTGAGAATATTGAGGTGACAGGGGCAATACGTGATTACGTAGAAAAGAAAATCAGCAAGCTTGAGAGATACTTTGATACACCGCCAACATCTGATGTACATGTAAACTTAAGTGTCTATAACGATGAACAGCGAATTGAGGTTACGATTCCAATGACTGATTTGCTGCTGCGGGCCGAGGAACAGCATATTGATCTTTATGCGGCAATTGACCTGGTAGTAGACAAATTGGAAAGGCAAATTCGTAAGTACAAAACAAAAGTTAATCGTAAATTTAGACAGAAAGGTTCTCCGAAACACATATTTGCTGAGTTAGAAAAAGAAGCAAATAACGAAAAAAGTGAATCCGATGAAATAGAAATTGTACGAACTAAACGATTTAATTTAAAACCAATGGATTCTGAAGAAGCAGTACTGCAAATGGATATGTTAGGCCATGCATTCTATGTATTTACCAACTCCTTTTCCGGTGATACGAACGTAGTATATCGCCGGAAAGACGGAAAATACGGATTGATTGAGCCTAACGCCTGAAAATAGAAAAATAGTTAAAGGGCGACCCCGGTTTCGAGGGTCGCTTTTTATTTTGGTGCTGTTTAAATGCTTTACTAAAAAACTCTTTTAATAATTTATCTATTTTTGTCGAAATTTGTAGCAGAGTTTACCAAAATTGAATTTTGGCAGTTTAAAATTACTTGTTTTTTTAATATATTTCTTAAAAACCCAGCAGAAATATACATATCCATGAAAAAATATGTCGAATAGGTTGCCAAAATTGAAAAATGGCGATTAGCGCCTTTTGTTATTCCGTGATATAACTAAACTACACCAAACGAAAGGGGGGATTTATGTGAGTGAATACAAGTATGACGAGCTGGTAAGAAGAATACAACAACATGAAGAAACCATTACACAATTAGTGGAAATCATCGCCACCACAAACCGTCGCCTTTCAGAGCTGGACAGGAAATATAATGAACAAAAACATGCTTATGCTCTCACATAGATCTGCCCCAAGTCAGCATGAGCACTTCTACTTTCCACAACGAAGCCTCATACCTACCTCACTGAAAGAACAGTTCACCCCCGAACTGTTCTTTTTCTTTGTGCCCGGTATGCTTTTCAATCAGTTGTCATAGGACTTAAGATAAGTTATTATTAATGATGGACTATAGTAATCAATTTATGTATTTTTGTGTATATAAGATTTACTTTTTATAGGGTAGAAAGCTGACTGATTATCAGGGGCTTTCCATGTTTATCCAACAATACGAGGAGCGTTTTAAATGGCTGGTTTATTGACAAAAATATTCGGTGATGGCACCAAAAAACAACTTGCACAATTACAGAAAAAAGTCGATCAGATAGAAGCATTGGAATCTGATATGGAAAAACTGTCTGATGATGATCTTACAAATAAAACCGCAGAATTCAAAGAACGTTATGAAAATGGAGAAACATTGAACGACATGATGATTGAAGCTTATGCAGTTGTCCGTGAAGCTTCAAAGCGCGTTTTGAAAATGCGTCCTTTCCCGGTTCAGCTTATGGGTGCGATTGCGTTGCATGAAGGCAATATCGCTGAAATGAAAACCGGTGAAGGTAAAACATTAGCGTCAACTATGCCTGCATATTTAAATGCGATTTCCGGAAAAGGCGTTCATATTATAACAGTAAACGAATACCTTGCAGACCGTGACGCGAGAGAAATGGGAGAACTGTATGGCTTTCTTGGTCTGACGGTTGGTTTAAATGGCAATGGACTTACGAAAGAAGAAAAGAGAGAAGCGTATTACAGTGATATCACGTATGGTACGAATAACGAATTTGGCTTCGATTATTTACGTGACAACATGGTTCTTTATAAAGAGCAAATGGTTCAGCGCCCGTTGAATTTTGCAATTATTGACGAGGTTGACTCCATTCTAATTGATGAAGCCAGAACACCATTAATTATTTCCGGCTCTGCACAAAAGTCAGCTGCCATGTATCAACAGGCCAACTCATTTGTAAGTACACTGAAACGTGAAACTGACTATACGTTTGATGAAAAAACAAAAGGTGTACAGTTGACGGAAGAAGGTATAAATAAGGCAGAACGCTATTTCAGTATTGAAAACCTGTTCGATTTAAATAACGTATCACTGACACACCACATTAACCAGGCACTAAAAGCACATGCATCGATGCAGCGTGATACCGATTATGTTGTTCAGGAAGGCGAAGTAATTATCGTTGACCAATTCACAGGTCGTTTGATGAAAGGACGGCGCTACAGTGATGGACTTCATCAGGCAATCGAGGCAAAAGAAGGTCTGCAGATTCAAAATGAAAGCATGACACTGGCGTCCATTACATTCCAGAACTTCTTCCGTATGTACAATAAACTTTCCGGGATGACCGGTACTGCGAAGACAGAGGAAGAAGAATTCCGGAATATTTACAACATGGATGTCGTCGCGATTCCGACGAACAAACCAATTGTCCGTGCTGATAATTCCGATATGATTTATAAATCAATGGAAGGAAAATTCCGGGCTGTTGTTAATGAAATTAAAGAGAGATATGAGAACGGACAGCCGGTTCTTGTAGGTACGGTTGCTGTTGAAACATCCGAGCTGATTTCAAAAATGCTTAAGAATGCCGGTGTTAAACACAATGTCTTAAATGCGAAAAACCACTATCGGGAAGCGGAGATTATTGAAAATGCCGGCCAAAGAGGTGCAGTAACGATTGCAACCAATATGGCAGGTCGTGGTACGGATATTAAACTTGGTGATGGAGTAACAGAACTTGGCGGTCTCGCTGTTATTGGTACGGAGCGGCATGAATCACGTCGTATTGATAACCAGCTGCGTGGACGTTCAGGACGTCAGGGTGACCCGGGACTGACGCAATTTTATTTATCGATGGAAGATGAATTAATGCGTCGTTTTGGATCGGACAATTTGAAGTCGATGATGGAACGTCTTGGAATGGATGACACACAGCCGATTGAAAGTAAAATGGTTTCCAGAGCGGTTGAATCTGCCCAGAAACGGGTTGAAGGTAACAACTTCGATGCACGTAAAACTGTACTTTCCTATGATGATGTTTTACGTCAGCAACGTGAAATCATTTACAAGCAACGTTTTGATGTAATCGAAGCAAATGAGGATCTTCGTGAGATTGTTGAAGGTATGATTGTTTCAACACTTCAACGCGTGGTCCATGCAAATACCCAGGATGAACTTGACGAGAACTGGGAGCTCGATTCAATTGTGGAATATGTTCATGGCAATCTGCTCGATTATAACGATATTTCAGTGGATGACATTAAAGGAAAAGAGCCGGAAGAAATTACGGAATTTATTATGGAAAAAGTAAGAGCCCGTTATGATGAAAAAGAACAGGAGCTTACCCCTGAACAGATGCGCGAGTTTGAAAAGGTTATTTTACTTCGTACAGTGGATACGAAGTGGATGGACCATATCGATCAAATGGATCAGCTTCGCCAGGGAATTCATTTACGTGCATACGGACAAAACGATCCATTGCAGGAATATCAGGCAGAAGGCTTCCACATGTTTGAAGAAATGGTTGTTGCAATTGAAGAAGAAGTTGCCAGATACGTAATGAAAGCACAAATACGCGAGAACCTGCAACGCCAGGAAGTTGTAAAGAATACACAAGCAGTTTCCGGTGATCAGGAAGAGAAGAAAAAATCACGTAAGCCATATGTGAAAACCGAGGATATCGGACGAAATGATCCATGTCCATGCGGCAGCGGTAAAAAGTATAAAAACTGTCATGGAAAATAAAGATGGAGGCTGGGACATAACAAAAACGTGTAGGATAAGCAACGAACAATGTATGGATAAAGCGGAGGAAATATACGTAGACTCCTGCGGGAGGAAAGGCCTAGGTGAGATTCGGAGTGCGAAAGCACGGAGAGGCTCGACAGCCGCCCGCGGAAAGCGAAGTATATTTCCGGAGCGGTTTATGCACCATTTTCCAATTTGTTCGGATATTCCTTTTGATAAAACACTTTTGTACCAGCCTCTTTTTACTGAAAATATCACATTATGAGGTGAATAAAATGGAACTAGCAGAAATCAGCAATGAACTGGAACAAATGAAAAAGCGAATTAATGAATTCAGGGGGTCTCTTTGACTTAGATAACAAGAGAGAGCGCATAAAAGAGCTTGAAATGGAAATGACAGTTCCTGCGTTCTGGGATGATCCGTCTGAAGCACAAAAAGTTATTGATGAAAATAACGGATTGAAAAGTTATGTGGATAATTTTGAGGATTTAGAGGAGAAACTCGATAACCTCAAAGTATCCTATGAACTGGTAAAGGAAGAAACTGATGCAGAATTATTTGCTGAACTTGAGGAAGAAATCACTGCTCTAAGAAAAAATATTAATGATTTTGAACTGCAGATGCTCTTAAGCGAACCATATGATGCAAATAATGCCATATTGGAACTGCATCCGGGAGCAGGTGGAACCGAGTCACAGGATTGGGCAAGCATGCTGCTCAGGATGTATCAGCGGTGGGCTGATAAGAAGAATTTTTCTGTGGAAACATTGGATTACTTGCCAGGTGATGAAGCGGGTGTTAAGAGTGTTACGCTATTGATAAAGGGCCATAATGCCTATGGTAATTTGAAAGCTGAAAAAGGCGTCCACAGGCTTGTTCGGATATCTCCATTTGACTCATCCGGACGACGTCACACATCTTTTACGTCGTGTGATGTAATGCCTGAAATGTCTGATGATGTTGATGTAGAGGTAAAAAATGAGGATATCAAGATTGATACGTACCGTGCCAGCGGGGCTGGTGGTCAGCACGTAAACACTACAGATTCGGCAGTTCGTATTACCCATTTACCGACAAAAACGATTGTTACGTGTCAGTCTGAACGGTCGCAAATCCAAAATCGGGAGCAGGCAATGAAAATGTTGAAGTCGAAACTGTACCAGCTTGAATTGGAACGCCAGCAACAGGAAGTGGATGCACTAAGAGGAGAACAAAAAGAAATTGGCTGGGGAAGCCAAATTCGTTCGTATGTTTTCCATCCATACACTATGGTAAAAGATCACCGTACAAATGTTGAAGTTGGTAATGCACAAGGTGTTATAGATGGTAATCTTGACCCGTTCATTGATGCCTATTTACGTGCACAATTGAACTAAACGAAACAATTACCAAATGTTCACAATGAAGTCATGAAAATGACACAATTTGCCAAAAGCTTTGCCCCCCATGCGGTTATGTTCATTTTTAGTGAAAGACAGTGATGGACAAGGGTTTTAAATCATTGTAATTGGGTTATAATAACTGTGATAACCTTTACACTAAAATATGTTTGGGGGGATTTAAGCATGAAAAAATGGTTATTGACAGTATTGTTCGGCTCAGCGCTTGTGCTCGGCGCTTGTGGCGGCGGAGGGGATGACGGCGCTACGGATGATTCAGCCGATAACGGCAGCAATGGTACTGAAGAATCTGCCGATGAAGGCGGCGGTACAGTTGATTCTGCTGCAGCCGAAGAAATTTACCAAAGTAATTGTGCTACCTGTCATGGTGCAGATCTATCCGGTGGTGCAGGTGCTGATTTGACATCAGTCGGTGCAGATCATTCATCTGATGAAATCAAGGATATTATTACAAATGGTACAGATGGTGGTATGCCGGCATTTGGATCTCAGCTATCTGAAGGAGACATCCAAACACTTGCTTCATGGTTAGCACAAAAAAAGTAATGCTAAAATAAATACCTAACGATAAAAACTTGGCTCAATGGATTCTTTCCAGTGGGCCAGCTTTTTTTATCCACAAATTTTCTCCACTCCCAGCTCCTAAATTGCAAAATACTCCAATAGCGTACAAAATATTACAAAAATTTAAGAAATTTATAGCGTTTGAAATGAAAATGTAATAATTTTTGTCTAAAATTTTTGCTGAAAAATGTTATAATAGATAATAATTATTTATTGGTTAATCAGAAATGTAATAGGAAAGGCGTGAAGCCACTTTCTAATTTCATTTATGCGCAAAGATTCGACAACATGAGACTACAACATTAAAAAGTAAAAGGTGATACATAGATGATAAAAATGAAAGATATTTACAAGACGTATGCCAATGGGGTTACAGCCCTTAATGGCATTAATATAGATATTGATCAGGGCGAGTTTGTATATATTGTCGGGCCAAGTGGTGCCGGTAAATCCACTTTTGTAAAACTGATGTACCGAGAAGTAAAGCCCTCAGATGGAACAATTATCATTAACGAGGTCGATATGAGCGAACTGAAGGAGAAAAAAGTACCGTTTCTTCGCAGGGAAATCGGTGTTATATACCAGGACTTTAAGTTGCTTCCCAAACTATCAGTCTATGAAAATATCGCATTTGCACTGGAAGTTATCGAAGAATCTCCCCGTAATATCCGCAAACGTGTGATGGATGTTCTTGATCTGGTTGGTTTAAAGAATAAAGCCCGTTTTATTCCTGATGAATTATCAGGCGGGGAACAGCAACGGGTATCCATTGCCCGTGCTATTGTCAATCATCCGAAAATTGTTATAGCGGACGAGCCTACAGGAAATCTGGACCCGGAGACATCATGGGGCATCATGCGGATCTTTGAAGAAATAAATGCCAGGGGTACAACGGTTATCATGGCCACCCACAGCAAAGAGATTGTTAACACGATTAAAAAACGAGTAATCGCGGTTGAAGATGGTTTAATCGTGCGTGACGAACAACGAGGTGAATACGGCTATGAAGTTTAGTACGGTAAAAAGACATTTCAGAGAAGGTATAAAGAACATTTTCCGTAATGGATGGATGACTGTCGCATCTGTTGGCGCAGTGACAACAACACTTATTCTGGTAGGGGCGTTCCTTGCTCTAATGCTGAATCTTAATAATATGGCCAATACCCTTGAAGAGCAGGTACAGATTGATGCATTAATTGATCGCACTGCCAATGAAGAACAAATAGAAGAACTTGGAAACAAGATTGAGCAAATGGAAGAAGCGAAAAGTGTTGAATTCTCTTCCAAAGATGAACAGCTTGCCCAGTTAATGGAAAGCATGGGGAAAGAAGGCGGCGCGTGGCAGATGTATCAACAGGAAAATCCATTAAGTCATGCATATATCGTTAAGGCAGACAACCCCGCTGATACAGAATCTTTGGCAAAACAAATTAACAGCCTTGATAATATTCAGGAAGTCAACTATGGAAGAGATGTTATTCATCGATTATTTCAGTTTAATGAATACGCACGTAACATCGGATTGGTATTAATTTTGGGATTAGTATTTACTGCTATATTCCTCATTTCAAATACAATTAAACTTACAATCATGGCCCGAAGCAAGGAAATTGGTATTATGAAGCTTGTCGGAGCTACAAATGGATTTATCCGCTGGCCGTTCTTTATCGAAGGGATGCTGCTTGGAGTGTTAGGCGCAATTATTCCAATCTCACTTGTTTTAGGTGGATATTACTATTTGGAAAATAGTATCAGCGGACAAATTACCTACGACTTCGTTGAGCTATTGCCATTTAATCCATTTGCATGGCAACTTTCTCTTATTATCCTGGTCATCGGCGCATTCATTGGAGTTTGGGGCAGTGTCATGAGTGTCCGTAAATTCCTGAAAGTTTAATAAAAGTAAATTCCTATAAACAATTATGCATTTATTTTTTAGAGGGAAAGGGGAAACGTGATGAGAAAAGTAGTTTCGTATTTACTAATAGCTGTACTGGTTCTCGGTACAGGCTTAGTAGATTGGCAGAAAGTATCGGCAGCTTCAGCCGGAGAAGTTAAACAGGAAATTAACGATTTAGAAGAAAAACAGGACCAACTGAACAAAAAGAAATCTGAAATAAAAAATGACAAGGCAAATACCGAAGAAAAGATTGACGAAAACCTTGATAAGCAAGAAGACGTTAAAGGCGACATTAACTCAATCGACCAGCAACTGGATACAACAAGAAACAAGATTGAAGCAAAGGAAAATGACATTGCAGCAACAAATAAGGAAATTGAAGAATTAAAACGGCGGGTTAATGACTTACATAACAGGATTGACCAGCTTAAAGAAGAAATCAAAGAATTAAAGGAACGAATTAAAAAACGGGAAAAATTGTTGAAAGACCGTCTTCGTGCTATACAGTCAAACGGTGGGAGTATGAAATATCTGGAAGTAATCCTGGGCGCACAAAGCTTTGGTGATTTTATCAGCAGATCCTCAGCTGTTAACACGATTATGGACCAGGATAAACATATCATGGAAACACATATGGCTGAAAAAAAGGAAGTAGAATCGAAAAAGGAAGAAGTAGAACAAAAGAAAGCTGAAGTAGAAGAAAAGAAAGCAGAGGTCGAAGCGAAAAAAGCATCTCTGGAAAGTCAAAGACAGGAATTGGAATCCTTGAAATCTCAGTTGAACGATCAAATGGCTGAAAAAGAGCAGAAAATGGGAGAACTTAAAGAACAGCATAATCATCTGGAACAATATAAAATGAGTCTGGCAGAACAGCAACAAGTTCTGAATGACCAGGCTGCTGTTATCGCACAGGCTAAAAAAGAAGCTCAAAACCAACTTAATCAACTATCTGGAGATAATAAAGGCTCGTCATCAAGCTCAGCCGGTGGGGGTAATGGTACCTTTATCTGGCCTGTATCCCCAAATATTTCTTCAGGATTTGGATCAAGAAGTTTGGGATACCATTATGGTGTAGACTTTGCACATCCGACCGGTACTGCTGTTTCAGCTGCAGCAGGTGGTGTAGTTACAAGATCTGCTTATTCCAGCAGTTATGGAAATGTAATATACATTTATCATGCCCAGTATGATAAAACGACAGTATATGCACATTTGTCCAGCCGATCAGTATCACTTGGTCAAAGCGTATCCAGAGGACAAACAATTGGTGCAGTAGGCAATACCGGAAATTCATATGGAGCTCATTTGCATTTTGAGGTTCACAATGGTGGATGGAATTATCATTCTGGAATAAACCCAATGCCATTCCTTCCCTAATTTTTAACGAATGTATTTGCAATTTGTTTGCATAAACTATAATATTAGAGGCATCGCACATTACGGTGTGATGCCTCTTTATAAGTATTGGAAGAGGACGACCCATCGATCAAATACATACTAGTTGGGGTGAGAAGATGAAGCTTCGCAAGCAACATATCGTACTCATATTATTTGCGGCTCTTGTCTTAGGGTTTGCTGGTGCCTTTTTTGGAATAAAACTGGCACAGCCTGATTCAGTAACAGAACTCATAGAGGATACTGTTGAAACGTCACAGCAATCGCAACAAGAGACAGATGAAATACCCGCAAACGTTCAAAAAGTTGCCCGGGCATACAATATAATAAAAGAAAACTATCTGAATGATGTGGAAGATAAACAATTAATAGAAGGTGCCATACAGGGAATGCTTACATCGTTGAAAGATCCATACAGCTCTTATATGGATGCGGAAACGATGGAACAGTTCAATGAAACAATCGAATCCTCATTTGAAGGGATTGGTGCAGAAGTCAGTACGGTAAATGGAAAAGTGACGATTGTTGCACCGATTAAAGATTCACCTGCTGAAGAAGCGGGATTACGGCCAAATGACCAGATTTTGAGTGTGGATGGCGAAAGTGTAGTAGGAATGGATTTATATGAAGCGGTTGAAAAAATCCGCGGGGAAAAGGGCACAGAAGTTGTCCTCGAAGTTCAGCGTGCCGGTGTTTCTGAACCGTTTAATGTAACAATTACACGTGATAATATACCATTGGAAACTGTGTATTCAGAAGTGAAAAAAGTTGACGATAAGAAGACCGGTATAATTGAAATCACCACTTTTTCAGAAAATACTGCTGAACATTTTAATAAACAGTTAAGTGAATTGGAAAACAAAAATATTGAAGGACTAGTAATTGATGTACGGGGTAACCCAGGCGGTCTTTTAACTGCCGTAGAAGGTATCCTGAAGAACTTTATTCCAAAAGACATTCCTTACGTACAAATCGAGAATCCAGATGGAAAAAGGTCCAAATCCTTCTCGAACCTCGAGGAGAAAAAACCGTATCCAATCAGTGTCCTTATCAATGAAGGAAGTGCATCAGCTTCGGAAATACTGGCAGTAGCGATGAAAGAAGTAGGCTATGATGTTGTTGGTAAGACCAGTTATGGTAAAGGTACGGTACAGAAAGCAATACCATTTGGAGATGGCAGTACGATTAAATTGACCTTTTATAAATGGCTCTCGCCAGAAGGTACTTGGATTCACGAAAAAGGTGTAAAGCCTACGGTGAAGGCAGAGCAGCCTGAATATTATTTTACAAATCCTGTTCAGGTGGAAGAACCTATCACATACAATCATACAGGTGAAAAGGTTGAGAATCTGCAGATCATGCTTAAAGGTATAGGATATGACCCTGGACGGACGGATGGTTACTTCAGCAGGCAAACAGAATCAGCAGTTGAAGCTTTTCAAACGGATAATGATCTCGAAGTTACCGGAGAGGTTAATGGAAAGACTGCAGGTTTAATTGAGTCGCAGGTAGTTGATAAAGTTCGTTCTGGTAAAGATGACAGGCAAATGGAAAAAGCGCTGAACGTTTTATATGAGTAAGGTATTCCGTGGGTGATGCCCGCGGATTTCCTTTTTAATTGAGTTTGTGGATAGTAAAGCAGGAAATTATTCGACAAATATCGAATATAGCAGTAATGGAAACAATTATTGCATCTATGCTGGAAGGTGATCATAATGGCAGAAGCCTGGTTAATTGAGGCGGCAAAAGGACTGGGAAGATTATTTTTAAACCCGTTATTGTATTGGGTATTCATTCTTGTTTTACTTGCGGGGTACCGAAGGATACGAAAAGAACGGCTGAACTTCGGTTTTAAGCTGTTCGATGTTTTTTCTGAATGGAAGAATACATGGGCTGTATCCGTTATCTCAGGGGTTCTCATATCCCTTGCAATCGTTGGTGCGGGGATGGTTTTTTCCTATGAAACGATTCTTCTTTTATGCCTGGTTACGATTGTACTGAGTCTGACATTACGATTCACCCTGCTTTCAGCAAGTTATACGGTTGGTATTACATATCTGATTCTTTTGTTTATGCCTTACTTACTGGAATATCAGAATGTGATAGATACTGAATTATTTGGGAAAACCAATTTTACGGGTCTTAGTTTATTATTGGCTATCTTTTTATTGGTGGAATCTATACTTCTAAAACGAAGCAGCCGAAATAGTACGTTTCCCGATTTGGAACTAGGGCGCCGGGGAATCTGGATTGGTTCACACCACATTAAAAAATTAGCCCTAATACCGTTCTTCGTCGTGATACCATCCGGTTTGATTACACCATTTGCACCGTTCTGGCCTTATTTTTCCTTAAATGGTGGAACATACAGTTTACTTTTGGTACCATTTTTGATTGGCGTCGATCATATTGTGAAGGCAAGTCTACCGGAGAAAGCGGCTAATCGTCTTGCCAGATCCATCCAAATCCTGAGCTTGTTTGTACTTTTGTTTGCAGTAGGAAGTATTTATATTAGCTGGTTGTCACTGGGAGCTGTTGTGGTTGGGATTATAGGAAGAGAATTTATTAATTACAGGCATCGTTTAGCTGAAAATGAAAAGTCTTCCTATTTTAATAGAACGGAGCATGGACTGAAGGTACTGGCAATAATACCCGGAACACCTGCAGACCGGTTAGGAATCCTTGTCGGTGAAACGATTAAAAAGGTGAACGGCAGGAAGATTAGCAGCATGAATGAATTCTACTACGCATTACAGGATAGTGGTGCATTTTTCAAACTGGAAATTGTCGGCGATAATGGTGAAGTCCGATTTGTGCAGAGTGCGTTATACGAGGAGGACCATCATGAATTGGGAGTTATAACGACAGATAACCGCTACCGGGAAAAACAATCCGAGGCAAACTGAACTTTATAGCTGATTACTTAGCTGGCAGTAAGGTACTTAATGTATCTTGCTGCCTGTTTTTATGTAGAAGGATCTGTAAAACAAAAACGTTTCTATTTCGAACCTTATTTAGCTATAAGATGGAAAACACTATACTAACGGTTAAAAACATATAAACTAAAAAAACTGTTTTTTCGAAAAATTAATCGAAAACAGTGATTTGTATCACTAGTTAATTGTCCTTATTTTCGTATGATAAAGCCGATCATATCTAATTCTTTATGATTAGCAAACAAAAATGAACAGCTAAGGGGGGCTTTTAGTTGGTACAAACAGTTGCCTGGATTGTCAGTTTAATTTTTATGACTATTATTGCAGTGGTATTTGCATTTGTTGCATGGAAGTCCAGAGAGAAGCGGGAATATGAACCGATCAAGAAAAAATGGTATAAAGCCCGGACATTCTATGGTAGTACGTTAATCGTTTTATTGTTGGTAATGACTATTTATACGTTGAGGGAACTGCCATACAATCAGCCAGTATACGGTGAAGAGAGCAAACCGCCAATTGTTGATGTTGAAGCAATGCAATTTGGCTGGAATATGAGTCAAACTGAATTTGCAGTTGGTGAACCGGTTGAATTTCATGTAACGAGCAAGGATGTTAATCATGGATTTGGGATTTATGATGAAGAAATGAACATGATTGCTCAAACACAGGCAATGCCGGAATATACAAACAAAGTATTTATTACCTTTGACGAACCCGGAACATATGAGATTCTTTGCCTGGAATATTGTGGTGTAGCTCATCATTTAATGAAAGGAAAAATTACTGTTAAGTAATGGGGGTGTACGAAATGGAAGCAACTATGAAGTCACGGAATAAGTTAGTTGTATCATACCTGGTAGTTGGTGGAGTAATTATCATGGCAATGATGGTATTTGGGATCTTGATGCTTTTGGCACAAGGTGGCGTATTGGATCTGCCGCCAGCTGTGTTTTATCAGTTTTTAACAATTCATGGTACCGGGATGGTTGGTGCTGCAGCATTTGCGTCCGCAGGTATTATGTGGTATTTCCTCAGTCAGTATGTTGAACTGTCGAAACGAATTATGAAAGCTAATATGGTATTGTTCCTCATTGGGGTATTTATGGTCATTATTGGTGTATTTTCGTTTAAATATGCCAGTGCATGGACATTTTTATATCCGCTGCCGGCACTTTCCGGAAGTGCTTGGGGAACAATTGGAGCACTGCTCTATCTTGGCGGAATGCTAATTCTGGGGATAGGTTTTCTATTATTTTATCTGGATTCCGGAAGAGCTATTATAAAAAATTATGGCAGTCTTGCAAAAGGTTTGGGATGGGATGTTATCGCGGGCAAAAAAGCGGAAAAAGATGCCCCGACAGGAACAGTAGTAGCCAGCACTATGGTAACAATTGTTAATGTTACTGCATTAATAGCAGGAGCAATAGTGCTGATAATGAATATGATTAATGTAATAAATCCTGCATTTACATTTGATCCATTATTGGCGAAAAACCTGACATATGCATTTGGCCATATTTTTGCGAATGCAATTATTTACATGGCTGTAATAGCTGTATATGAAATTTTACAGAAACGTACAAATCGCCCATGGAAATCCAATAAAGCATTTTTAATAGCCTGGACAATGTCAACAGCATTTACATTAGTAATTTACACACACCATATGTTAATGGATTCGGTAATGCCTACATGGACGCTCGTTCTTGGACAAATTCTGTCATATGCTAATGGGCTGCCGGTACTTGTTGTAACAGCGTATGGTGCCTTAATGATCGTTTATAAATCCGGTATTAAATGGGATATGGGTTCCGGAATGATCTATCTGTCCATGTTTGGATGGGTGGTCGGTGTCGTACCAGCGATTGTCGACGCAACAATCGTTGTAAACCATGTCATGCACAATACGAAATGGGTACCGGGGCATTTCCACATGTATATGGCACTCGGAGCGTGTGCGATGATCTTTGGATTTATGTATTTCCTTGCAAAAGAAGACAGTACTATCAAAACGAATGGGCTGGATAAAATTGCATTTATTTCATTTACACTGGGGATAATCAGCTTGAGCGGTTCATTCCTGGTATCCGGGGCGATAAGTACACCAAGAAGGTGGGCTACACATATTCCTGAATGGATGGGACCAGCACTTTTTGGATCTGTAGCAGGTGTATTGGCTTTGCTTGCGGTAATGATTTTTGTCATTCATTTTATCCGCTATATGATGATACGGAAAAATGTCGTTCCAGAAGCTGACCTGCAGAAATTGGCTTAAATACTTTTGCTTTTTGTAATAGGCTGCTTTCGTATAAGTTGTTGCTACAGAAAAGATATAAAATGTGACGTAACTTTAAAAAAAAAGATTGAGTGCTATAACACCGCTACGGAAATACACTTCGCTTTCCGTGGGCGGCTGATGAGCCTCCTTGCTCCTTCGTCGCTGCGGAGTCTCATCTAGGCCTCTGCTCCCACAGGAGTCTCCGTGTATTTCCTCCGCTGGGTAAGATGAATAACGCTGCACTAGCTGTTATCAAGACAAAAAAACTTTAGATTAAAAATAACAACAGTGTTTGATTGTAGCGGAGGCCAGTCGATTCCTGCGGGAAAAGCAAAAGGTTTTCAGAGTGGGGCGAGTAATCGCAGTCCCAATGGCTGAAGACCCCGGAGCGAAAATCATACGCATCAGTTACATCGCAGTTTATATCAAATACAAGTTTAAAAACAAAAAAGAGTCTTACAAAAAAGGGGGTAATCTGGTGTGCGGGTGAAATTCGGTTTTCTTTTGTTCATAATATTAATCATTCCGACTGTCAGAAACCTGATGGAATCTGTAATGGTTGTACACATGCTCGTGCAAATTCCTTTACTTATCATTTCAGGATGGTGGGTGGCAGGCTATTTTCAAAAAAAGTTTCCGGGTTTTTTTGAAAAATGGAATGAAAATGGCATCCCTGGAATAACCCTGGTTGTGTTCATTACAATCTACTGGATGATTCCCCGCACATTGGATGAAGCCCTTGTTTCGTGGGATGTTGAGCTATTTAAATTTATCAGTTTACCTTTCCTGGCAGGAATCCCATTCCGTGACAGTTGGAGAAAACTAGGTTCAGTTGGGAAAAGCTTTATTATTTTTAATTATATTCCCATGTTCGGTTTAATGGCATGGTTATATATTGACGCACCTGTCCGTATCTGCAATAACTATTTGGAAGTGGAGCAAAAAGTGCTTGGCTGGGGATTCCTGGCTGTTACAGCAGCCCTTGTTTTATATATACTCCAAAGTGTATTTACTGATCAATCGGATGTCACATAAGTTGGCAAAAATCCCTGATGAACCTGGATAAGGTTGGTCACCAGGGATTTTTTAATGCCATACTTTGTTCATAATTTCACATAATTATGTGATGCGTATCACAGGAGCAATAGGTTATTCGAATTACACTTTAAATGAAGATAAGGTAAACCATTCAGTCAGGCAGATAGCAGGCAGATACCATTTTTGATTGGGTGGTAATTTAACTTATCTACCAATAAGCCATGAGGTGATTGGAATGTTGAGAAGGACAAGAGTTTATTCAATTATTTTTCTAAGTGCTATGGTTTTATTGTTATCTGCTTGTGGTGAAGGAAGTCTAGAATCCCAGAAAGACGCTTCAACTGATTTGGAAAACGGAATTCACAAAGTTAGTGCCGAAGAAGCAGCTGAAACGGAGGTTATTAAGCCGCATCAAGGTGTGAATCAGGAACCTGTTCCGGTGGAGATGACCCGTGATGGAAAAGATGTTTACATTAACATGACTGCTCAGATTACGGACATTGAAATAAAGGAAGGCTATACGTATAAAGCCTGGACATTTAACGGAGAGGCACCAGGACCGCTCGTTGTTGTAAATGAAGGTGATACAATTCATTTTACGTTAGAAAATAAAGACCCGGCAATCCCGCACAGCATGGATTTTCATGCAGTACACACAGCCCCTGATAAAGGGTTTGCCGATGTAGCACCAAATGATGAGGGAACATTCTCCTATCAGGCAACAAAGCCCGGGGTGTTTATGTATCACTGTGGGACAGACCCGATGATTTCTCATATAGCCAATGGGATGCATGGAGTAATTATCGTTAAACCGGCTGATGGCTATCCAACTGATAGTGAAATCGATAAGGAATATGTAGTAATCCAAAACGAATGGTACCAGTACAATGATTTTGAAAATATGACAAATGGAGAGCCATCCCAGGTCGTATTTTCTACAAAAGCACTTCATAAGGGACAGCCGAATACAAACGGAACCGTTAACGCAGTAAAGGATGCACCTTTAACTGCCATGGTCGGCGATAAAGTTCGAATCTACATTAACAATGTCGGTCCGAATGAGGTAAGCAGTTTCCATGTCGTCGGAACAATATTTGATGATGTGTATATTGACGGAAATCCTGAAAACCATTTTGAAGGGATGCAAACAGTTATGCTTCCGGCAAGCGGTGGAGCGGTTGTCGAGTTCACAGTAAAAGAAGAAGGACTTTACCCATTCCTCACACATCAAGTTAACCATGCAACAAAAGGAGCAGTTGGACATATTAAAGTAACCGCTGATGGAAAAGATGATGGAAGTACTGTTGACGAACAACATTAATATATGAAAAAACTCCTGTTCAGAATTGAGCAGGAGTTTTTTTGGTTTAATATTCCTTCAATATTTTTGGTTCTTTTACAGCAAACTAGTTGTGAAGTATGAAAAAAGAAAGGGAATTAGCATGAAAGGTTATCTATTGGGTGTGTGGAATGCCATTGATCCCATTTACTTCAGTTTCACAAGATTACATTACGTACATGATAAAGATAAGAGAAATACATTGTTTCGGGTCAGGCTGACAAGGTATAAAGGGACTACTGTTTCACTGCAGGATGGAACAACCATTCATAAAAATGATTTACTGATTAAAATACATTTGCACAATGTCAGGGTGATAAGTGAAATAAAACCTGTTAAAAGCGACATCAAACGGGCGGTAATAATATATCACAAGATAAAAGATGCCTTACCCTGGCTTTCCCAATACGTTTCGGCACACAAAAAAGGAAATAATATAAAAGGAATTATCGGCATCACCACATTGTGCCGCGGGGCCAATCGCCTTGGCTTTGAATTGGTACCAATAAAAAACCCCTTTTATCGTTTATATAAAAAGGGGACATTTTACCCGATTAATCATTTGTCAAACACTTCAAAGCATCAGGCTCCTGTATATTTATTTATGTCGAAAAAGCAATTATTCGAACGATATCTTGTGTGAAATTAAGCACTTTTTGAGCGAATGGCAACATCGTGAAAAGTTATTTCGGGCCTGCTTCCGACACGGATATTGAGGCCGGTTTGACCAAGCCCTTCACTTATATAAAATGGTGTGTCGTTATGCTTATGCAACCCTTTGATTACATTTTTGCGCGCAAGCTTACCCATTTTAACTAGGTGATATGCTTTTGGATAACAAATCTGTCCACCGTGAAAATGACCTGCCATTAAATAATCGAATGAATAATCCTGCATCTCAAGGACAACTGTCGGATCATGGGTTAAAACAATATTGGTTCCCTGTTCAACATGCTGATACGCTAATGGCAGATTGCTGCGGTTCGTACTGTAATCATCTATTCCAATAATGTTTATGGTTTGTCCATTTACCGAAATTATTTCACTTTCGTTTTGCAGCACTCGGACATCATTTTGCTCCATCAACAATTTAAGTTTATTCAGATCATGACTTTTTAGCACATAATCATGATTGCCGAACACAGCATACGTTCCATATTTCGGTTGGACGTTGCTTAGCACACGCAAATACGGCAGCAATTTTGGGATCGATCGTTTTCGGTCCATAAAATCACCAGTTAAAGCAATCATATCAACGGACTCATTCTTCAGCTTATTTTCCAGTTGTTCGGGTGTCAGTGAAATATTTTCAAGGTGCAAGTCGGACAGGTGGAGAATCGATAGTACCTGGTCTTGTTTTGCAGTTGATTCGGAAGAAATAGTTATTTTGTTTATTTTTATATCAAACGTATTTTTATAGGCTTTATAAAGTAGAAAACAAATTACCATTACGAGTATTAAAACGAATGATAAAGTCATTGCAGCCTCTCCTCTCCTATTAAAAATATAACATGTCTGGTGTGACTCTATCATTGGTAATTGAAGCCATATCATGTTAGTTGGAGGCAGTAATATGGAACAGAAGAAAGCATTATTCCTGCCTTTTATGCAAATTCCCACCGGACATCACCATGTTGCTGATGCGTTAATCCAGGAAATGCAGCAAGCCCGGGAGGATATGATTTGCGATAAGGTTGATATTTTATCGTATAGTTACGGACGAATGGAGAAGGTCATTTCGTCTGCTTATTTGACGTGGATCAGACTGTTTCCTGATGTTTATGACCGGATATACCAGCATGCGGCATATCGGCGGTCACCGGTTGGAAGACACTATCTGTATGAGACTTTATTTGTGCATTTTTTGAAACGTCTTGCCAATCAGTTACACCCCAATATTCTTTTCTGTACACACGCGCTCCCGTCCAACATTGCAAGTGTATTAAAAATGAAAGAACAACTGCAATCGATTACGGTAAATGTTTATACGGACTATTTTGTTAACCGGATATGGGGAATCGAAGGAATTGATTACCACCTTGTTCCGTCTGTAATGGTTAAGGAAGACTTATTGAAGAAAGGTGTTCAGGAAGAACGGATTTTTATAACCGGCATACCAATTCATCCTGTTTTTCATTTGGGGAAACATTCGCGGGAATCATCTGAGGAAATTTCCATATTGGTTACCGGGGGGAGTCTTGGCGTTGGGGCTATAGAAAAGATTTTAGCTTCTTCAACATCTGATAAGATTCATTACTTTGTGCTTTGTGGAAAAAACGAGGCATTATATGAACAATTAGTACGCGAAAAAAGGCAGTCTGTAACTCCGATTCCATATGTGACTAGTAAAGGTGAAATGAATGCACTATACGATAGGGTCGATGCCGTAGTAACAAAGCCTGGCGGGGTAACGGTCAGTGAATGTTTAATGAAGCGGAAACCAATATTTGTGTATAACCCACTGCCGGGTCAGGAGAAAATCAATGCCGACAACTTAAAACAATTAGGATTAGTGACGCCTGTCGAATTACATGATAATTTAGTTGAACAGCAAATCATTGATTTTTTTGCTGATGAAAAAAAGCATGAAAAGTACAATAAGAACGTTGATGCCTATCACCAGCATTTGGATGAGAGGTCTCTATCCATAGTGATTAATCAAATACTAAGCCAAAAACATTAGCTGTATGGGCTGATGTTTTTTAGTTCGCATTTTCTTAAAGATTTGCTATTTACGTCACTTAAGGAAATGAAAATATACTTCACATTTTCTGTAAACTGCGAACTACTTTGAAAAAAAGTTGATTGCTATAAAACCGCTGCGAAAATACACTTTGCTTTCACACCTCCGGGTACCAAGGCGACATCTGCTCAAAAAGTACGTTTTCACAGTGTCTTCTTAGCCGGGGGAGGCTGCTGAACTTTTTGTACTCTTCTTGTCGCAAGTTTTTCTTGAGATGTGGTACTCCTGCGGGTAGGACGGGTTGTGAAAGACAATTGGAGGCGGAAACGTTGATGAAAAGTGGTTCATCAGGCGTATGAAGCACAATTGGAAGCAATAACATCGATGAAAAGTGGTTCATTGGGGGTATGAAGGACAAAAGAAAGCCTAATAACTAAAAAAATGTCTTTCATCACGAATACGAAGTACAAAAGGAAGGGGAATCCTCTCTAAAATATTTTTCTCAAGGTAAGAATCGGGAAAGGAATGCTGAGTAGGCTCCCCAACAAGAGCTTATGAAATCGAATATATTCTATCTGCTATGTCAGAGAGCCCCACTTAATAATACTGTTTCGCATTTTACGTCAACTGTAGTTGAAAAACATCAAAGTTTACGAAAAGAGTCTTTTAGTTAGATATGTAATTTGCTGGTATCATGCATTTGAAATCATTGTGCATGATTTTTTGGCTGTAAATCGGGTAGAATGGTAATGGATATGAAGGAAAAGCAAATAATCGAATATTTGTTCGCTTTTCTGTTAAAATTAGTATATAATTGTGATAGAATATTAGGTAGACTGATGAACGGAGGACTGCCTTGTGGAAAATAAATTTGATCTTGTGGCACAGTACGAGCCACAGGGGGATCAGCCAAAAGCAATAAAAGAAATTGTTGAAAAAGTAAAAGCCGGACAACGTCATCAGACATTATTGGGTGCAACCGGTACTGGGAAAACATTTACGGTATCAAATGTTGTTCAGGAAATTAACCGTCCCACACTGGTAATTGCACATAACAAAACACTGGCGGGCCAATTATACAGCGAGTTCAAGGAATATTTTCCGAATAATGCGGTCGAGTATTTTGTTAGCTATTACGACTACTATCAACCGGAGGCGTATGTACCGTCGACCGATACCTTTATTGAAAAAGATGCAAGCATCAATGATGAAATTGATAAACTTCGCCATTCGGCAACATCATCTTTGTTCGAGCGTCGTGACGTTCTGATTGTGGCTAGTGTTTCGTGTATCTACGGTTTAGGTTCTCCTGAAGACTATGAGAGCCAGGTGCTTTCATTACGAATGGGGATGGAGAAAGACCGTGACCAGCTGCTGCGTGATCTGGTCGATATTCAGTATGCGAGAAATGATATAAACTTTCAGCGCGGTACATTTCGCGTGCGTGGAGATTCAGTTGAGATTATCCCGGCATCAAGGGAAGAACACTGTATTCGCATTGAGTTTTTTGGTGACGAAATTGACCGGATTCGGGAAGTGGATGCATTAACCGGCGAGATAATCGGTGACCGTGAGCATATAGCTATTTTCCCGGCATCCCACTTCGTAACACGTGAAGAAAAGCTGAAAAAGGCGATTAAAAATATCGAAAAAGAACTTGAGGAACAATTAAAGAAACTGCGTGCGGAAAATAAATTGCTGGAAGCACAGCGGTTGGAGCAACGAACAAATTATGATTTGGAAATGATGAATGAGATGGGATTCTGTTCAGGCATCGAAAACTATTCACGCCATTTAACGTTTCGTGAGCCAGGGTCAACACCTTATACACTGCTGGATTTCTTTCCGGATGATTTTCTGGTAGTTGTCGATGAGTCACACGTTACATTGCCACAGGTGCGCGGAATGTATAATGGTGACAGGGCGCGAAAACAGGTGCTTGTTGATCATGGATTCCGTTTACCTTCAGCACTTGATAACCGTCCATTAAAATTTGATGAATTTGAAAAAGCGACAAACCAGCTGATTTATGTTTCGGCAACACCGGGACCATATGAGTCGGAGCATTCACCGGGGGTTACCGAGCAAATCATTCGCCCTACCGGTTTATTGGATCCTAAAATTGATGTCCGGCCAATTGACGGCCAAATTGATAATTTGATTGAGGAAATAAACAAACGGTCGGAGCGGAATGAACGTGTTCTGGTTACAACGCTGACAAAGAAAATGTCCGAAGATTTAACGGATTATCTGAAGGAAATTGGTATAAAGGTTGCCTATTTACATTCGGAAATTAAAACTCTTGAACGAATAGAAGTTATTCGTGACTTGCGTGTGGGAAAATACGATGTTCTTGTAGGGATTAACTTATTACGTGAGGGTCTCGATATTCCTGAAGTTTCGCTGGTAGCTATTCTGGATGCGGATAAGGAAGGCTTTCTGCGCTCCGAACGGTCACTTATCCAGACAATGGGCCGTGCAGCACGTAATGAGAACGGAGAAGTTGTCATGTATGCTGACCGCATTACCAACTCTATGCAAGTGGCGATTGATGAAACAAACCGGCGTCGTGAAAAACAGATGGCATATAACGAAGAACACAATATAACACCGACTACAATTCGCAAAGAAGTACGTGATGTCATTAAAGCAACCGTTGCAGCTGAGGACCAGGAAGAATATAAAGATAATAAAGTAAGTGTCGCTAAGCTTTCAAAAACGGAGAAGTCAAAGATGATTGATAATATGGAAAAAGAAATGAAGGATGCAGCCAAAGCGCTTGATTTCGAGAAGGCTGCAGAGCTTCGTGATATAATACTTGAACTAAAAGCGGAAGGATGACCTGTTCATGCCTAGTAAGTCTATTAAAATCCAGGGTGCTCGTGCCCATAATTTAAAAAATGTTGATGTAACCATTCCAAAAAATAACCTTGTCGTCTTAACAGGTTTGTCCGGATCGGGCAAGTCTTCACTTGCTTTTGATACGATTTATGCAGAGGGGCAGCGTCGTTACGTTGAATCACTATCTGCATATGCACGTCAATTTTTAGGGCAGATGGATAAGCCTGATGTTGATGCGATTGACGGGTTATCTCCTGCAATCTCGATTGATCAGAAAACGACAAGCAGGAACCCGAGGTCAACAGTTGGTACCGTTACGGAAATTTACGATTATTTACGGTTGCTCTATGCCCGCGCAGGCCGGCCAACGTGTCCAAAACATGGTATTGAAATTACTTCACAAACAGTACAGCAAATGGTCGACCGAATTCTGGAATATCCGGAGCGAACGAAAATGCAAATCCTTGCACCGGTTGTTTCCGGTCGTAAAGGTGAGCATGTCAAAACGTTTGAAAAGCTGAAGCAGGAAGGTTATGTGCGGATTCGTGTTGACAATGAAATGCGCGAAGTAACCGATGACATTAATCTTGAAAAAAACAAAAAGCATTCCATTGAAGTTGTTATTGACCGGATTGTTGTCAAAGATGGTATTTCCGGCCGTCTTAGTGATTCAATTGAAACAGCGCTTGGATTAGGTGAAGGGAAAATAATTGTGGATGTAATCGGTGATGAAGAGCTAATGTTCAATGAGAACCATGCATGTCCGATATGCGGTTTCTCCATTGGCGAACTGGAACCACGGTTATTTTCCTTTAACAGCCCGTTTGGTGCATGTCCAACGTGTGATGGGCTGGGAACTAATTTGGAGGTAGACCTTGATCTGGTTATTCCGGATTGGGACCTTTCATTAAAAGAACATGCGATTGCTGCATGGGAGCCAATTAGCTCACAATACTATCCGCAGCTCTTGAAGAGTGTTTGTGACCATTATGGAATTGACATGAATACACCTGTCAAAGATATTCCGAAAAATCAGATGGACATTATTCTATATGGAAGCGGTAAAGAGAAGATCCACTTCCACTATGTAAATGATTTTGGCAAGGTACGTGATAATGACATTCTTTTTGAAGGTGTTTTGAACAATATCGCCCGTCGTTACAAGGAAACATCGTCTGATTTTATCCGGGAAACGCTCGGGAAATATATGGCGCAAAAGAAGTGTCCAACGTGTAAGGGATACCGGCTTAAAGAAGGTGCCTTAGCAGTATTGGTCAATAATATGCACATCAGTCAGGTTACCGACTTTTCCATCACCGAGGCTATCGACTTTTTTCAGAACCTTGAACTGACGGAAAAAGAAGAACAAATTGCCCAGATGATTCTGAAGGAAATTGATAATCGATTGAACTTTTTAAATAATGTTGGACTTGAATATCTGACAATGTCCCGTGCTGCCGGAACATTATCAGGCGGGGAAGCACAGCGGATCCGTCTGGCTACACAAATTGGATCAGCACTGACAGGCGTGCTGTACGTCCTCGATGAACCTTCAATAGGTCTGCATCAGCGTGACAATAATCGTTTGATTAATACATTGAAGCAGATGCGTGACCTTGATAATACACTGATTGTTGTTGAACATGATGAGGACACAATGCTTGCTGCTGATTACTTAGTCGATATCGGTCCTGGTGCAGGTGAACATGGCGGTGAAATTGTAGCCAGTGGTACTCCGGAAAAGGTAATGAAAAATAAAGACTCACTGACAGGAAAATATCTGTCAGGTGATAAATATGTGCCACTGCCATTGAAACGCAGGAAACCAACGAAAAAGAAAATTGAAATCGTTGGTGCCGAGGAAAATAATCTGAAGAATGTCACTGCAAAGTTTCCGATTGGATTAATGACGGTTGTTACTGGTGTTTCCGGCTCCGGAAAAAGTACACTCGTTAACGAAATCCTGCATAAATCACTGTCAAAGCAATTGCACCGGGCAAAACATAAGCCTGGTAAACACAAGCGCGTGAATGGAATTAAAAATATTGAGAAGGTAATCGATATCGACCAGTCACCAATAGGCCGGACACCTCGTTCGAACCCGGCAACATATACTGGTGTGTTCGATAATATCCGTGATGTCTTCGCCCAGACAAATGAGGCCAAGATACGCGGGTATAAAAAGGGAAGATTCAGCTTTAATGTTAAAGGCGGCCGCTGTGAAGCATGTCATGGTGACGGGATTATCAAAATAGAAATGCACTTCTTGCCGGATGTTTATGTTCCATGTGAAGTATGTCACGGAAGCCGCTATAACCGTGAGACATTGGAAGTAAAATATAAAGGCAAAAGCATAGCGGATGTTCTTGAAATGACAATTGAGGAAGCATTGGAGTTTTTTGAAAATATCCCTAAAATAAAACGCAAGCTGCAAACGATTTTTGATGTTGGTCTTGGCTATGTTAAGCTCGGTCAGCCCGCAACAACATTATCAGGCGGAGAAGCTCAACGGGTTAAGCTTGCCAGTGAACTTCATCGCCGGTCAAACGGAAAGTCATTTTATATCTTGGATGAGCCGACAACAGGACTTCATACAGATGATATTAAGCGATTATTAGATGTACTGCAGCGGCTGGTTGAAAATGGAGATTCTGTGTTAATCATTGAGCATAACCTCGATGTAATTAAGACAGCAGACCATATTGTTGACCTTGGCCCTGAAGGCGGTGACCGTGGCGGACAGATAATTGCTGCCGGAACACCGGAGCAAATCGCTGAAACAGAAGGATCTTATACGGGGCGTTATTTGAAACCGGTGCTTGAACGTGATCGGGGACGTATGGAAAAAGATATGAAGAAGCGGGAAAAAGTTGGTTCGAAGTAGATAAGAGGCAGTGAATCTTGTAGGGTTCACTGCTTTTTTTTGAGTAGTGCGGGATATCGGCAGAAGAATTGAAACATCGGCAGATTAGCAGGAACATCGGCAGATAAGCCGAAACATCAGCAGATAAGCAGGAACATCGGCAGAACAGCCAAAACATCGGCAGAAGAACTAGAACATCAGCAGAAGAATCAAATTATCGGCAGAAGGAACACATTACCCCCACGAAAAAACCCGTAATCGGGCGAATCTTTCGCAATCAAAACTTTTGACGCATTCCTGACGTTTCGGTAAGGTAAAATGAGAAGGATTGCCAGGGAGGACGCATAGCATGAAACCTATTGATATAAAAGAAGTTCAAACTAGATTGGAAGAGTTTATAAATAAAGATGTATATGTTCATTTAGAAACGACAAATGGGGCTTATGCCAGTCATCATAACAATAAAGCATACAATGTTGGGGCATATATCCGTAATGCGCAAGTGAAATTTAATCAGGCAAAAATTGTTGGAAATGGAAAGACGTATCGTGTTGGGCTGAAAATGGAGATTGGCTGGATTTATGCAGAGGGGTTAACTGATTGGACGATTCACGGTGATAACCAACTGCTGATTGCCGGACATGATCGTGAGGGCCGCTTAATGGTTTCTTTACAAATAAGTGAAACACCATTTCGTTATTAATGTGGAGGTAAGGTGATAGATATGGAAAGACATGTTGTGGTTATTTACCCGCATCCGGATGATGAGTCATTTGGGGCAGCCGGGACGATTATGAAGTATCGTGAACAAGGTGTACCGGTAACCTATTTATGTGGAACACTGGGTGAAATGGGAAGAAATATGGGTTCGCCCACTTTTGCTAACAGAGAGACGCTTCCGGAAATTCGGAAGGAAGAAATAAAAGAAGCATGTGAAATACTCGATATTAAGCTGCTTCTTCTTGGGTACAGAGATAAAACATTGGAGTTTGAGGACAGGCGGGAAGTTTCGGAACATTTAAAAGGGATTTTAGAAGAAATCAATCCAAGTTTAGTGATTACACATTATCCGGAGCATGCTGTACATCCTGATCATAATGCATTGGGCGCTGCGGCGATTGAAGCAGTTCGTCTGATGGACCCTGAAAGCCGCCCGGAAGTTTGGGCACAGGCAATTACGAATAATTATTTTGAAGAACTTGGTAAACCTGATGTCAGTAATGATGTGACAGCAGTTTTCGATCAAAAAATGAAGGCTATCTCTGCTCATAAATCACAGGCGAGCGGGGTTTTAAAAAGTATTAGTAACAACCCTGAACTGGAGGACGACCTGAAAGAAGAGGCGAAGAAACGACTGGGGAAAGAGCAGTTTTACATTTGGAAGTTTGATTAATAAAAGATCGAGGGGTGGGAGTTAATCATGGCTAAGCGATTATACCGGTCAGAATCCAATCTGATGATTGGTGGAATATGCGGCGGACTTGCCGAGTACTTTAATATTGATCCGACAATCATCCGCTTGTTGTTTGTGGCAACTATTTTTATGGGTGGAACCGGAGTTTTTGTTTATATAATTGGTTTGTTTGTGATTCCTAAGGAAAGTGAGGTTCGTTAAATGCTGCTTCGCTGGGTTATATCCATTTTTTTAAATGCGGTTGCACTGATAGCAGTTGCACAGCTTTTTGACGGGTTTCAGCTTGACGGGTTTGGTACCGCACTCTTAGCAAGTATTATATTAGCCATTCTTAATACTATAATTAAACCGATTTTAATAGTATTAACGCTGCCAATCACCTTTTTAACCCTTGGTTTGTTTTTATTTGTAATTAATGCCATCACACTGATGATTACCCAGGGAGTAATGGATGATTCATTTGTTATTGCTGGATTCGGCACAGCAATTATCGCTGCGGTTGTTATTTCAATATTGAATTTGCTGTTAAATAAGTTAGTTAAGGATACAGTGAAATAGATGGATTATTCGCAGGTGTATTCCTGCGATTTCTTATGAGGGCTGTTTCTTAAGATTGTTGTTTTTCGTCAATTTAGAAAGGGAATCTTTACTAAACAAATTCCGTACTCCAAGATGTACTGAAACTAATTCTATATACACTTTATTTTAATGTAACCTCTTATATTCTTTTATCCCTCTCACTTATATAATCGAATGTGTATCTAAAAAAGTGGCATATCTTTTAAATTAAATTTCTGCCACCTTTTGCTCCTGAGATTCGATTATAATAGTAGAAGAGGGTGTTAGGTTGGTTGCATGTTTTGGGGACCGGGAATTGCAATTCAGACTCAGTGATTTGCATTTTCCAGCTGCTGGTTTTAATGGTGTAATAATCTTGATATATCTTTTTATTTAAAGCAAAACCCAGCGGAGTGCATTTCCGCAGTGGTGTTATAGCACTCAATTCTTTTTTGACAGTTATGTCGTAGTATATGTCTTTTGCGTCAAAAACAACAATCTTTACAAAAACAGTTTTTATAAAAAGTATCCATACTTCCACCTGTCAAAATATGCTACAATAAAAAACAGTAATCGTGGATTTCAATGGAGGTTGCAATCAATGGCAAAAGTCCGTACGAAAGATTTACTGGAAAATTTCAACCTGACCCTGGTCGCCGGGGAAGATGGTGTACATAGAGAAATTATTACGAGTGATATTTCCCGTCCGGGGATTGAAATGACCGGATATTTTAAATACTATCCGAAAGAACGCCTGCAGTTAATCGGCAAAACGGAGATGGCTTATTTTCTTGATCTGACGGATGAAAACAAAAAGGACCGTATGGAAAAGTTGTGCACGGACGTTACACCAGGCATTGTTATATCAAGGGGGATGGAGATTCCTGATGTTATGTTGGAAGCTGCCAATAAATCAGGCGTGCCAATTCTACATTCCCCAAGAAAAACAACCCGTGTTATAAGCAGGCTTACTAACTACTTGGAAGCAAAATTTGCTCCATTCACTGCTATTCATGGTGTATTGGTCGATATTTACGGTGTTGGAGTTCTGATTACCGGACAAAGTGGTGTTGGTAAAAGTGAAACAGCACTGGAACTGGTGAAACGGGGTCATCGACTTGTCGCAGATGACAGTGTGGAAATTCGTCAGGAAGATTATGATAGTTTAATTGGGAATCCGCCGCCGTTGATTGAACATCTGCTTGAAATACGCGGACTTGGGATTATCAATGTAATGACACTTTTTGGTGCCGGGGCTGTCCGGAGCCATAAAAAAATAACACTGATTATTAATCTGGAGCTTTGGGATCAGAAAAAACAGTATGATCGCCTTGGACTGGATGAAGAAACGATGAAAATAATGGATGTAAGTCTTCCGAAAGCAACAATTCCTGTTCGTCCGGGGAGGAACCTTGCTGTTATTATTGAAGTTGCAGCAATGAATTTCCGGCTGAAACGAATGGGTGTTAATGCTGCTGAGGAATTTTCCGAACGACTGACAACAATGATTGAACAGGAATCAGATGAATCAGGACAGGAGTGATTGTATTGAGTTGTAGTGCACCCGTACTGGACCGTGTTTTTCTGCAAATTGGTCCCTTGCCTATCTATTGGTATGGAGTAATTATTGCTACAGGAGCTTTTCTGGGTCTTTATTTGGCTACAAGAGAATCCGACCGGTTAGGCTTAAAAAAGGATTTAATGGTTGACCTTGTTGTTTTTGCAATTCCAATATCGATTCTTTTTGCGCGGATTTATTACGTGATATTTGAGTGGGATCGTTATGTTGGCGGTCCATGGTGGGATGTTTTTGCTGTCTGGGAAGGCGGAATTGCGATTCACGGTGCCCTGATTGGTGCTGTGTTAACAGCAGTCATTTATGCCCGTGTCCAAAAAGTATCATTCTGGCAGCTGGCTGACATTGCTGCGCCAAGCCTAATTCTGGGTCAGGCAATTGGCCGCTGGGGAAACTTTATGAATCAGGAAGCACATGGGGGGCCGATTTCTGAGGCCACGTATAATAGTTTTCATACATATTTACCTGATTTTATTATGAATCAAATGTGCATTGAAGGTGTCATGTATCATCCAACTTTTTTATATGAATCATTCTGGAACGTATTAGTTTTTATTTTCCTGCTTGTTTTACGCCGCAAAAATCCTTTGCGCGGAGAAGTGTTCCTGAGTTACGTTATTGCTTATTCGATCGGGCGTTTCTTTGTTGAAGGAATGCGGACGGATAGCTTATATATTCCGGGAACTGAAATTCGTATGGCACAGTTCATTTCTGTGGCACTTATTCTGGTGATGGTTGCAATCATTGTTTACCGTCGTAAGAAAGGTCTGGCAAACAGACATTATGACGGTAAAAAAGTCAAGAAGAAAAAGTAATTTGCTGGGAAGAGGGATGGACGATTGACTGGGATTTTATACCGCGGTTTACAACAGGGACTTAAAGTGACCTGGATGTTGGGTAAGGTTATTTTTCCTATTACGTTGTTAGTAACGATTCTGCAATATACACCGATTTTACCCTGGATTGTTGAGCAAATCAGCCCGCTTTTGGGATTAATTGGATTGAGTGGCGAAGCGGCTGTTCCACTTGTTTTGGGAAATGCCCTGAATCTATATGCGGGAATTGCTGCGATTGTATCGTTTGATTTTACAGTAAAAGAAGTATTTATCATGGCCGTGATGCTCTCGTTTTCGCATAATTTGTTTATTGAATCTGCCCTTGCATCGAAAGTTGGCGTAAGCTGGTGGCTTATTTCCGGAATTCGCCTGTCGTTGGCGATCATCTCGGCAATTATTATCAATTTATTATGGAATGGCGGGGCAGAACAGGCACAATATGGTCTAATTTCTTCATCGGAGGCCGTGATGGATGGCTGGAATGAAATTGTTCTGCATGGGTTACAAACAGCGATTATTGCTGTTGTGCAGTTAGCACTTATTGTCATTCCGATAATGATCGTCATGCAGTTCTTACGGGAAAAAGGCTGGTTAACAATCATTTCGGATAAGTTTGCTCCATTTACCAGAATGCTTGGCATGGAAAAAAACACATCCATGACACTTGTGGCCGGACTGACAATTGGGCTTGCTTACGGTGCAGGGCTGATGATCCAGGCTGTGGAGGAAGATGGAGTGTCGCGGAGGGATATGTATCTGGCGCTGATTTTTCTGGTTTCCTGCCACGCGGTGGTAGAAGATACAGTGATTTTCATTCCGCTCGGGATTCCTGTCCTTCCGTTACTGTTAATCCGACTGATTACGGCAATACTATTAACCATGGCTGTTGCGTTTGTCTGGAAACGTATTGATTATCGAAAAAGGAAGGAAACATCGCATGAGCATTCATACAATACTCTTTGATCTTGACGGCACACTGATTGATACAAATGAACTGATTATTGAATCATTCATACACACGTTTAAGGAATATGGAAAAGAACTTACAAGGGAAGAAGCAATTGAATTCATCGGACCGCCATTAAGGGATTCGTTTTACCAGTTTGGTCCTGATCAGGTGGAACCGATGATTGCAACATACCGCGAACATAATTTGTATCACCATGATAATTATGTAGTTGCTTTCCCAAATGTTATTGAAACAATTGAGCAATTGAATAAAGAAAATTTCAAGCTCGGAATTGTTACCACAAAAATGCGCGGAACAGTTGATATGGGGTTAAAAGTCACTGGGCTGGACCGATTTTTTAATACCGTTATTACGCTTGATGATGTCGTGCATGCCAAGCCGAATCCAGAGCCGATCATCAAAGCGATGAAGGAACTGGATGCCGATGCCAGCTCAACGTTGATGGTTGGTGACAGCAATCATGATATTGAGGCTGGCCAAAATGCAGGTATTCAAACTGCCGGAGTTGCCTGGTCACTAAAAGGTAAAGAGAGGTTAACAACATATAAACCAACATACATGCTTGATGATATGCTGGATTTGTTGAAAATTACAGGAGTGTAGACAATGCGGAAAACGGAGCGATACCCTGTTGAACATGCCAATTCATTATGGCAAATATATAAAACCGTGTCATTCTGGAAGGTGATGAAAAATTTCATCTTTATTCAGGTTGGCAGATATATCCCTTTATTAAATGTGAAAAATTGGCTCTATCGAACGTTTTTGCGGATGAAGGTTGGTAAGCAAACAGCCTTTGCATTGATGGTAATGCCGGATATTATGTTTCCCGAAAAAATATCAGTCGGTTCGAACAGTGTAATCGGCTATAATACAACGATATTGGCGCATGAATATTTGATAAAGGAGTACCGGATTGGTGAAGTGGTTATTGGCAATGATGTCCTGATCGGTGCCAACACTACGATTCTCCCGGGGGTAACCATTGGTGACGGGGCAGTAGTCTCGGCTTCTACACTTGTAAATAAGGATGTACCTGCGGGCGCTTTTGTTGGCGGGAATCCGATGGCGGTTATTTATACGAAGGAAGAGATGGAACACCGGATGGAAGACGATAGCTAGATTGAGATCATACTTTAGTATGGTCTTTTTTTATATTGTTGTTATTTTTGACGTTTCTTTGGGAAGATAATTATAGAGGATTTTGCAGGGAAATACAGTTTAAATCGAGAAATCTTTTAGAAAGATGTTTATGGAGGGGTAAACTATGGAAAAGTACATATTGGCACTTGACCAGGGAACAACGAGCTCACGGGCTATTTTGTTTAATTATAACGGAGAAATTGTGGAAACCGGCCAAAAAGAATTTGAGCAATTTTTTCCTAAACCGGGATGGGTAGAGCATGATGCAACGGAAATTTGGACATCGATGCTTGCCTGTATTTCCGACGTGCTAAGAAAGGCGGATGTTGACCCGGTCCAAATTGCAGGAATCGGGATTACCAATCAGCGTGAAACAACGGTAGTTTGGGATAAAAATACAGGAAAACCTATTTACAAAGCAATTGTCTGGCAATCACGGCAGACAGCTGATATTTGTAAACAACTAAGAGAAGATGGATACAATGATTTGTTCCGGGATAAAACCGGTCTGCTGCTTGATCCTTATTTTGCCGGAACCAAAGTCAAATGGATTTTGGACAATGTCGATGGTGCCAGGGAAAAAGCGGGAAATGGTGACTTATTATTTGGCACAATTGATACGTGGCTGGTGTACAAACTGACTGGCGGAAAGCAGCACGTGACAGACTATTCGAATGCTTCCAGAACGTTGATGTACAATATTTATGACTTGAAATGGGATGAGGAATTACTTGATATCCTTGGTGTTCCGGGATCAATGCTTCCTGAGGTCAGGGAGTCCTCGGAGATTTATGGGAAAACAGCCGATTATCACTTTTATGGTCATGAAATTCCCATTGCAGGGATTGCCGGTGACCAGCAGGCGGCATTATTCGGGCAGGCCTGTTTTGAAAAAGGAATGGCAAAAAACACATATGGCACAGGCTGTTTTATGCTGCTTAATACCGGGGAAAAGGGCGTGCAATCAGATAATGGCCTGTTGACAACACTTGCCTGGGGAGTTGACGGTAAAGTTGAATATGCACTTGAGGGAAGTATTTTTGTTGCCGGCTCAGCGATTCAATGGTTGCGTGATGGACTGAAGCTTATCAACAGCTCACCCGAAAGTGAACCACTCGCAAAAGCTGTGGATTCGTCGGAAGGAGTCTATGTTGTTCCGGCGTTCGTCGGACTGGGAACACCGTATTGGGACAGTGATGTTCGTGGTGCAGTGTTCGGACTGACCCGCGGGACGAAAAAAGAGCATTTTGTCAGGGCGACACTGGAATCACTGGCATTTCAGACACGTGATGTTGTCGATGCGATGATTGCTGACTCCGGAATTGATTTAAAAGCTTTGCGCGTTGATGGTGGTGCAGTTAAAAATGATTTCCTCATGCAATTTCAAAGTGATATGCTCGGGGTTTCAGTCGAACGGCCGGTTTTGAATGAATCAACAGCATTAGGTGCCGCATACTTAGCCGGTTTGGCGGTTGGATTCTGGAAAAGCAAAGAGGAAATTGCTGAGCAATGGAAAATGGATCGGACGTTCGAACCCGATTTATCGGAGGAAGAACGGGAAGAGTATTATGACGGATGGAAAAAAGCAGTTAAGGCAGCACAGGCATTTAAATAATAGATCAGGGTAAAAATAATAGAGAGAAACGCAGCGGGGTGTGTACAAATGGGAGACTTTTCAAGCTACAAACGAGATGCAATGTATAAGCAAATAGAAAATAAGGAATTGGACGTGCTGATAATCGGCGGCGGAATAACCGGATCGGGAATTTCCCTGGACGCTGTCACACGCGGGTTAAACACGGCAGTAGTTGAGATGCAGGACTTTGCTGCCGGTACATCCAGCCGATCAACAAAGCTTGTCCATGGCGGTCTTCGCTATTTGAAGCAATTTGAAGTGGGAATGGTTTCCGAAGTAGGGAAAGAACGTGCGATTGTTTATGAAAATGGTCCACACGTGACGACTCCGGAGTGGATGATGCTCCCATTTTACAAAGGCGGCAATTTCGGACCATTCACAACGAACATTGGATTACGTGTATACGACTTTTTGGCAGGTGTTAAAAAAGGAGAACGGCGGGAAATGCTGAACCCCGAGGAGGCACTGGAAAAAGAACCACTTGTTAAAAAGGAAGATCTGAAAGGTGCGGGGTATTATGTGGAATACAAAACTGATGATGCCCGCCTGACAATCGAAGTGATGAAAAAAGCGGTGCAAAAAGGTGCACATGCAATTAACTATGCAAAGGTCATTGATTTCATTTATGAATCCGGGAGTGTTGTTGGGGCAGTCGTTGAAGATCAACTCAGTGGTGAACAGCATAACGTTTTTGCTAAAAAAATTATTAATGCCGGCGGTCCATGGGTTGATAATTTGCGTGAAATCGATGGTTCAAAAACAGGAAAAACGCTGCACCTGACTAAAGGTGTACATCTTGTTTTTCCAAAAAAACGATTCCCGCTGCAGCAGGCAATTTACTTTGATGCACCAGACGGAAGGATGATTTTTGCGATTCCACGGAATAAAAAAACTTATGTGGGAACAACGGATACGAGCTATGATGGTGATATTTCTCATCCTGTCATGACTGCCGCTGATCAGGATTATCTGCTGGATGCAATCAATTATATTTTTCCTGCATTGGAAATGAACAGGGATGACGTGGAATCCAGTTATGCCGGTTTGCGGCCATTAATCGCTGAAGAAGGAAAAGAAGACCCGGATGAAATCTCCCGAAAAGATGAAATATTTATTTCTGATTCCGGGCTGATTTCCATGGCAGGCGGCAAACTGACAGGATACCGCAAGATGGCGGAGGACGCTGTTAATACTATTGTGGAACAGTTGAAAAAAGAAGAAGGAATTTTATATTCGGAATCTGAAACAGAGCATCTGCCTATTTCAGGTGGTGAAGTTGGTGGTTCCAGTGGTTTTGCGCGCTTTAAAACTCATAAAGTTGAAGAAGCAGTTGCACTTGGTGTTGATGAGGAAACGGCACTGTTCCTGATTCAGAAATACGGAGCAAATATCGATACGATTTTTGAGTATTTTCAGGAAGAGCAGGTGAATGCTGAAGAAGCTGGCATTGATCCAATTGTCTTTGCCGAGTTGAAATATGCCATCGAACACGAAATGACATACAAGCCAGTCGATTTTTTCGTACGCCGAACCGGGGCATTATTTTTCGATATTGATTTTGTGCGGGAATATAAAGATAAGGTGATTGATTATATGGCTGAGGCCCTTGAGTGGAGTGACGAGCAGAAGCGTGATTTTGTGGAGGAACTTGAGAAACTGCTGCGTGAAGCGGTGAATCCGGTTGAGTGAAATAAAGGCTAATCGCAAATGTGCGATTAGCCTTTATGAATTTATCAGGAGAAGAATGAATTTATCAGGAGAAGAATGAATTTATCAGGAGAAGAATGAATTTATCAGGAGAAGAATGAATTTATCAGGAGAAGAATGAATTTATCAGGAGAAGAATGAATTTATCAGGAGAAAAATAAATATAACAGGAGAAAAACAAATATAACAGGAGAAGCAAAATTATAATGCACCTAACAAAGGAAAAAAGACAGCATCACGCTGCCTTTTTATCTTTGTTAAAAACTATCTGTATACATGCTGTTTTTTCATGTACAATTTAATCTTTTCAGGAATGTAAGAATGTTGAGGAAATTCACTCAGCGTAGGGGCGTGATAAACTGATCCTTTTTTAACCCCCGTATGTTCAAGCTTCATAGATTGTAAAATGGTCTGTGATGTCCATGGCGATCCTATCCCAAGATAATCCCGGCATTTCCTGTTCGTAATCATATCTCCGTAAAGCAGAAAATAATCTAGAAGATCGCGTTTGTGTGCTTTAGCGTCCCGATTTTTACAGCGGGGACATAACCATCCTTTATACTCTCTTATCATTGGATGATGATTACATTTCTTACAAATGACTCCTTTAACAAAATGATTCTCGTTGATATTCAGGTCTCCAAGAACGTCGGTGCGAAGCGGGTCGTTCCGCTGCAGCATTGTAGTGGCGATTTTTTTAGTGGACGCGATACTTGTAATATCTCTTGTATATTTTTTTCAAGTCTCTCTATTCGGTCATGCAAACTGGCAGTGTGAATGATTTTTTCATATACGAGAGGGTCCTTGTGAACGTTTTCGATAATTGTGGAAGGAAATGCTATTACAACAAGTGTTTCAATTGGAGGACTTGTAATCCCAAACTGTTGGAGCCAAATCTGCAAATGATTTTTTTGTGCTTCGGCTTGCATTATCGGGTCTTTATAAGATTTCTTATTACCATCGACTACCTGTGTTAATTGCTTTTGCCTGGAATCATATTGCAATGTACCTTTATTGTTCTTAATTTCAAGAATCAGGAAAAATTTTCTGGAAAGGATGAGCGTGTCTATTTGGAAATGAAATGGAGGGTTTTCCAATCGCAGGCCTTTTATGATTAAAAAGTCATTCCGTGGAAAGGTAGACAGCGCATAGTCAACAGTGCGTTCGCCATCATAACCGGCTTTTTCTTTCTTGTAGTCAGAAATAAGTGATTCGTTGTACAAGTATTTCTCCGGAAGCCGCCGGAAAACTGCTTCGAGAGTCAGTAAATCGTATGTTTTTAACCTAAGATTTAATTCCAGTGGAACCACCTCTTTATCTAGTTTTACTTTATATATTCTTCTAATCAATGAAAAATCCTTCTTTTTCCTCCAAATAATCTTGCCCTTTACGTTAACGTTAATGGTAAACTGAGTTAAAAGAATATTTTGATTTCAGGAATAACAAAGGAGGGGGTTCAAAATAAAAACATATACCATCTCAGAAATAGCTTCCCACTTCAATGTTTCCAATCGGACCATCCGTTACTATGAAGAGATAGGGTTGCTGAAACCGGAAAGGACTAAAGGCGGACAAAGACAATACAGCAAAAAAGAGTTCACACAGCTCCAGTTGATCTTCAGAGGCAAAAAATACGGTTTCCAGCTGGATGAGATAAAAGAAATGATTCTATTATTTGATAAGGATCCGACTGGAAAAGAACAGCTAAAGCGGACAATCGAGTATGGTGAAATCAAAATCCAGGAAGTTTCCGATCGTATTGATGAACTGATCGGGATGCGACGGGAAATGGAACAATTGGTAGACGACTTTAAACAAAATTTAGGTGAAATGGGGGAGTAAGTATGAACATTTCAAATCTGTTAATGTATCAATCACGTAAATATCCGGATCATGAGGCAATTGTTACTCCACAGGAACGAATCACTTTCAATGAATGGGATATGGCTGTGAATCAGCTTGGGGGAAATTTATTAAAAGCCGGTGTGCAAAAAGGCGATAAGTTCATTATTCATATGCCGAACACGAAGGAATTCCTTTACCTGTATCTTGCAGCAATCCGTATTGGTGCAATAGCGATTCCGATTAATGCGAAGCTGACCGAGAGTGAAATCCATTATATTATCGATCATAGTGATGCACGTTTTTTTGCAACCCATGAACTGCTTTTTGACCAGGTGAAAAATGTAAGCGCAAACAATCAGCTGGCTTGTTTCAAAACCGGCGAGGAAAAAGAAAACTGGAAGTCGCTCAATAACCTTTTGACAGGGGATGGGACATCAATCGAATTGAACGCCACCGAAGATGATGAGGTGTCCATCCTGTATACTTCCGGAACTACTGGTAATCCAAAGGGAGTTGTGTTTACACATCGCAGTATTTTGACAGTAGCGACAATGATTTGTATTGAAATGACGATGAAAAAAGAAAGCCGCATCCTGCACATGATGCCTTTAAGTCATTCAGCACCACTTCACCTGTTCATGGCTGCCGGTTTGTATGTCGGGGCTACTCATGTTCTCGCGCCAACATTCACGCCTGACCTCCTGCTGAACATGGTGGAGAAAGAAAAAGTGACACACTTTTTCGGAGCGCCTGTGGCATACCTGATGACGGCAAAACAACCTGCCATCGAAAATACCGACTTATCCTCCATGAAGTATTGGGTATATGGCGGTGCACCTTTGGGTAAACAGGAAGTTGAATTTGTAAAAGGACGGTTTGCGACGGATAACCTTTACTGTGTGTATGGCCTGACAGAAGCTGGGCCAAACGGAACATTGCTGACTCCTGAGGAACATAAAACGAAAGCTGGCAGTGTCGGCAGCCGTGCAGCATTGAACTGTGAGATCCGGCTGGTCGATGAACATGGCAATGATGTTAAAACAGGTGACCCTGGCGAGATTATTCTTCGTGGGGAAGGGAATATGAAGGGATACTATAAAGATCAGGTAAAGACAGATGAAACGCTGAAAGATGGCTGGCTATACACTGGTGATATTGCTAAACAGGATGAAGACGGATATTACTGGGTGATTGACCGCAAGAAAGATATCATCATTTCAGGCGGCGTCAATATTTATCCGAACGAGGTGGAAAAAGTACTGATGGGCCATCCCGCAGTTGATGATGTTGCGATTGTCGGGATACCGCATCCGGACTGGGGCGAAACAGCAAAGGCATTTGTCGTATTGAACAAGCCAGTCGACGATATGGAAAATACCTTTCATACTTTTTTAAAAGAAAAGGTTGCATCTTACAAAATACCAAAGCTTTACGAAAAGCTGGATGCACTCCCGCGTAACATGACAGGGAAACTTTTGAAAAATAAACTTCGCGAGCAATAACAGGAGGCGTTAACAGATGAATAATGCATACACGTCTGATAAAAAAATCCAGGATATTTTGCATCAAAATTTGCCTGCAGATTTTTATAAATATGCTGATCAGCAGCTGACCAAATTCGGAAACAGGGTTGCTACAGATATTGATGAACGTGCAGCCCATACGGACCGGGAAGGACAGCCCAGGTTGATCAAGTATGACAAAATGGGCAATGACATTTCGCATGTCTGGGTGAATGAAGGCTATAAGCAAACGGTGAAAGAGACATATGAAACGGGAATTGTCGGGTATGTCCATAAAGAAATCCCTGAACTCGGCCATCAGGGTAATTATCTCTATTCATTCGCTCAAGGATATCTGCTCTCACAAGCGGAACCTGGATTTTATTGCCCAGTGACATTAACTATGGCTACTGCTTACCTAACAGACCATTATGCCGACGAAAAACTTAAAGAAGAATTTCTCCCGCATGTCCTTGCTACCGGAGATACCGAACTATATGAAGGGGCGACGTTTCTAACGGAGCGGCAAGGCGGATCTGATGTTGGTGCAAATGAAGTGGAGGCGATTGAGGAAGACGGATACTATACAATCCATGGTGAGAAATATTTTGCCAGTAATGCAGGGATGTGTGGTGTTGCCATGGTGCTGGCGCGAATAAAAGGTGCAGAAAGCGGTACTAAAGGGTTAAGTCTTTTCCTTGTTCCATGGAAAGATAACAACATTACTATTCGCAGGTTGAAGGATAAACTTGGCGTGCGGGCTGTTCCATCAGCCGAAGTGGAATTTCATGGTGCGAAGGGATATCTTGTAGGCGATGCTGACCAAGGATTTAAGTATATGATGGAAGCATTGAATCTTTCCAGAGTCTGCAATGCTGTTGCATCAGTAGGAATCATGCGCCGTGCCTACACAGAGGCAAAAGATTATGCATTCGATCGCGAAGCATTTGGAAAAAAGCTTGCTTCCTACCCGATGGTTCAGGAAACACTGGCTCAATTAGCGGTTAAACAGGAAGTTGAATTAAGTGCCACGTTTGCGGTGATTAAGTTATTTGACAAGGTTATGCAAAAAAACTCCACCGCAACAGCTGAGGAGCAAGCTCTGCTAAGGTTATATATCGCTATTTTGAAAAAAGAAACAGCCGAACAATCGATTCATTTTTGCCATGAAGCAATCGAAATGCATGGCGGGAATGGCTATATTGAAGACTTTGTTACACCACGGCTGCTGAGAGATGCACAGGTGTTGACGGTTTGGGAAGGGACAGCAAACATCCTTGGCTTGGAAGTATTGCGGTTGATGAAGAAATTCAAGATCCATCATATTTTTATTCGTGAAATGAAGGCATATCTCCAGGATCTGCCCAACGATGAACTTACGACGCCAATTTATGATGCAATAAGTGAACTTGAAATCTTTATTAAAAAAATCCAGTATTACGATGAAAACCAGCAACTCATGTATCCGAAAAAAATAGCCAAAAAAATGAGTGATATTTTTGAAAGCGTCATTGCTGTGAAGGACATATATGAAACAAATAAAGGTCAACCAAGACGAAAAGCGATTGCAAAACTGTTCCTTCAGATGACCTATAAAACGACAGAGGAACCGCTCCCGGTGGAGTTTTTTGATTTAATTGTTACCGAATAAGTTAACAAATTGGATTGATTCGACAAGAATCGATCCAATTTTATTTTTTTGCATATATAAATCTGTTGATAACTGTGATATACTTTGGTCTTAGGTCAGGAAATGTAAAAAACTTGAAGAGGAAATGTCGGATTTTGCGACCTTTTTTCATCAGTGCCTGCACTTTTAATTATGAACTTCGACTTATAAGGGGGATATACATGCAGCATAGAGAAAAAAATACATATGAAGAACAGGGCAACATTCTCCCTTATATTCCAGAAGGCGACTTTTATTTTACAAAAGGTGTTGAAGCCTTTCAGAAAAGAAAATTTGAAGCCGCAATAAAATGGCTTCGTAAAGCGATTGAAATGGCACCGAAAAACCCATTATACCAGTGTCAAATGTCGATTATTTATACAGAGTTGGGTGCTTATCACACTGCAAATCAGTTATTGACAAGAGTTTTGCAGTCCGCTGGTGGGCAGTATCCGGATTGCTATTATTTATTGGCTAATAATTATGCCCATTTGGGACTCTTAAATGATGCAAAAAAATATGCGAAATCATATCTTGATAATGAACCCGATGGTGACTTTCGGGGAGATGCAGAACATCTGCTGGACCTGATCGATTTTGATGAAGATGACAGTGATGATTGGGAGCTTGAATCAGAAGATGAGCTTCTCATGTACCAGGAGACGGTTTTTTATTATATGGATAATGAAGAATGGGATAAAGCACTTGTGCTGCTCGAGGAAATGATCACACTATTTCCGGAACGAAAGGCTACGAAACATGATTACACACAAGCATTATTCTTTTCAGGATTTGAGGATGATGCAATCGAAATGGAACAGGGTATTCTAGAAGAGCAGCCAAATTCATTCTACAGTCATATCAATTTGGCAACTTTCTATTATGAATCGGACCGGACAGAGGAATATGAACGGCATATACAGGGATTACTAAATGTATACCCAATTCATGGGGAACAAAAATTGCGGCTTGCAGTTACACTGGCCAGAACGGGCTTGTACGAGGAGGCATACATCCGCTTTCGTAAATTGCCCAAAGCGACCGTAAAAAATCATCTTTCCTATTTCAAATGGTACAGTGTGACTGCTTATAAGCTGGGGAATCCGGCAAAAGCACTTTCACTGTGGGAAGAAGGCTGCAAGAAACACCCCAATTTATCGAAAGAAGAGGGACCATGGGATGTGTAGTATCCAGTGATTATATTTTCTCTGAGCATAAAATTAGACTAAATGGAAGAGTTTTTATACGATAAATGTGGCTTGAACAAAAAGTGAAAAAAGGGGCTGAATTTCATGTCCGAAGAGCAAATGTATGATGTGATTATTGCAGGTGCGGGTCCTGCCGGCATGACGGCGGCGGTTTACGCTTCACGTGCAAATCTTAATACACTGATGATTGAACGCGGAATTCCGGGTGGCCAGGTGGCTAATACAGAGGATGTGGAGAACTATCCTGGTTACGAACATATTCTGGGACCGGATTTATCAAATAAAATGTTTGAACACGCTAAAAAGTTTGGCGCTGCGTACGCGTATGGTGACATTAAAAATGTTGAAGATCATGGTGAATATAAAACCGTTATTGCAGGTAATAAAGAATATAAGACAAGAGTCTTGATTATCACAACAGGCGCACAATACAAGAAACTTGGCATCCCTGGCGAAGAAGAATTGGGCGGTCGTGGTGTTTCCTATTGCGCAGTTTGTGACGGAGCCTTTTTTAAGGAGAAAAATCTTGTGGTAGTCGGTGGTGGTGATTCCGCAGTTGAAGAGGGAATTTACCTGACTCGATTTGCTGACAAAGTAACAATCGTGCATCGCCGTGATGAACTTCGCGCACAGAAAATCATACAGCAACGTGCGTTTGACAATGACAAAATTGAATTTATCTGGAACACGGAAGCGAAAAAAATCAACGGACCGGATGGAAAAGTCGGCAGTGTTTCATTAGTCAACAACCAGACCGGAGAAGAATATGATCATCCAATTGAAGGTGTATTTATTTATATCGGAATGGTACCATTAAGTGAACCGTTTAAATCACTTGGCATTACAAATGAAGATGGGTACATTCCAACAAATGAAAATATGGAAACTGCTGTACCAGGCATTTTTGCTGCGGGCGATATTCGTGAAAAGACACTTCGACAAATTGTGACGGCAACCGGGGATGGAAGTATCGCCGCGGAATCCGCTCAAAAGTATATTGAAGATTTAATGGAAGAATTAAAAGCAGCACAATCCTGATATCTCAATGTTAACAACAACTTTTCAGAAAGTAATTACTTCTTAACGCTGTTGTAACACGCTCGAAACATTTTTGGGGTACAATGTAGTTAACTAATTGACCCCCTTTTAATAGATAAATTAGTTTTTGCGCAGGGTGAACTGTTCACCTTGCGTATTTTTTTTGATAAATACATACATGCAATTACTTGTCCGATCCTGTCGAACAGAAACATATCCTTGTTGGTTCTTCTTTTTTCGTTGTATAATGGAAGTAGTGTTAAGTAATTGAAGTTTGTGACACAAAAAATATAAACTGCAATGTACTGTAAAAAAATTGAGTGCTATAACACCGCTGCGGAAATACACTTCGCTTTCCGTGGGCGGCTGATGAGCCCTCTTCGTGCTAACGCACTCAGTGGTCTCACCTGGGCCTTTCCACCCACAGGAGTCTACGTGTATTTCCTCCGCTGGATATTGCTCATTATATCTTGTTAATATTATGCCGAATAAAGCAGAATTTGAAAACCAGCAGCTGGAATATGCGAGACTCCTGCTCAGAAGTTCAAGCTAAGCGAGACTCGGAGGCGAGGTACGAGCTGAGGAGGCTCTGCACTTGCCCACGGCTAAGAAGACACTGCGAAAGGTGAAGTTGTATTAAACAAGTGAGTGTTACGTCGCATTTTATATCAATTGTGAATGATAAATCTAACTAAAATTATGATAAGAATCCCTCTTAAACGGAAGAAGTGAAAATGAATGCAACGTGTTGCGAATTGCATATTAATAAATAATAATAAGATTTTATTAATAAAAAAACCGCGGCGGGGCTGGTATGCAATGCCCGGTGGTAAAATGGAACAGGGCGAGTCCATTAAGGAATCAGTAACCCGGGAATACAGGGAAGAAACCGGATTACATTTAACGGAACCACAATTGGCTGGCTCATTTACATTTACTATTTTTAACGATGATGATCTTGTCCAGGAATGGATGATGTTTACTTTCATTTGCAAGGAATTCGAGGGTAAGCTAGCAGAATATTGCAGTGAAGGTGAATTAGAATGGGTTGCGATTGATGATGTTAAGGATTTACCAATGGCGGAAGGGGACAGAAAAATATTTGAACATGTTCTGTCTTCTGATGCAATGTTATTTGGGTCGTTTGCATATACTGAAGATTATAATCTAATTGATTTACGTCTCGATCCATCCAGGGCTTAAGGGGGAAATATTTCATGTCAACTAACGAAAAAGAAACAAAATTGGTTGTTATAACGGGAATGTCGGGAGCAGGAAAAACGGTTGCTGTACAAAGCTTTGAGGACCTGGGATATTATTGTGTTGATAATCTTCCTCCAGCATTGCTTCCGAAGTTTCTGGAACTGATGAGAGATTCTACAAACAACATTCATCAGGTAGCGTTGGTAATGGATTTACGCGGCCGTGAGTTTTTTGATTCCTTATTCGAAGCATTGGATATCTTAGGTGAGGAAGACTGGCTCGATGAACATATTCTTTTTCTGGATGCCAAGGATGAATCGCTGGTTACAAGATATAAAGAAACAAGACGTTCACATCCATTGGCAGTTGGCGGATTACCGCTTAACGGAATTCAGCAGGAACGAAAAATACTGGATGAGTTAAGGGGAAGGGCGCAGCGGATAATCGATACTACTAATTTAAAACCTAAAGAACTGCGCGAAAAAATCCTGAAAGCATATACGGAGGAAAAACAGGAGATTTTTTCTGTTAATATGGTTTCATTCGGATTTAAATATGGTGTCCCTATTGATGCTGATTTAGTATTTGATGTGAGATTTTTGCCAAATCCCCATTATGTATCACATATGCAGCCTCTAACGGGACTTAATCCGGAAGTATCCTCATATGTATTCAAATGGTCGGATACGCAGAAGTTTAATCAAAAGGTTCTTGATTTACTGCAATTCATGCTTCCTCAGTATAAAAAAGAAGGTAAATCACAGCTTGTCGTTGCAATTGGCTGTACAGGCGGCCAGCATCGTTCCGTTGCAATTGCCGAATACTTCGCCAAGCAGCTTTCATCCAATTATATTACCCATGTAAGCCATCGCGATATCGACAAAAGAAAGGGTCATTAATATGAGTAACAATAAACAGCCGAATGTTGTCGTAATAGGTGGAGGTACAGGGATGCCGGTACTTCTGCGCGGGCTGAAGGATCTGCCTGTAAAATTAACCGCACTTGTAACTGTAGCCGATGATGGTGGAAGCACTGGAAGATTACGAAATGAAATGGCAATTCCTGCACCTGGTGATATTCGCAATGTGATTGCCGCTTTATCTGATGCGGAGCCTATGCTGCTGGAGCTTTTTCAGCACCGTTTTACAATCGGCAATGGCTTATCAGGGCATTCAATGGGAAATTTATTGCTCGCTGCGATGACATCAATTACCGGGAATTTTTATACAGGAATAAAGGAAATATCACGTGTATTAAATGTAAAGGGAAAAATTTATCCGATCTCCAATGAAAGTATGTCATTACATGCGACAATGGAAGATGGAACGACTGTATCAGGCGAATCAAACATCCCGCTTGCCAATAAAAAGATTGAACGTGTTTTTTTAAGTCCACAGCCTGTAAATCCGCTGCCAAATGCTGTACGGGCTATTAAAAAGGCGGACCTGATCGTTATTGCACCCGGAAGTCTTTATACAAGTATTATGCCCAATCTGATCATTCCGCAAATTGATGTGGCACTGCAGCAAACAAAGGGTAAGGTCGTGTATGTTTGCAATGTAATGACACAGGCGGGGGAAACAACCGGTTATACCGCCGCTGATCATGTTCAGGCAATTAGTGATCATATTGGCAACGGCTGTGTTGATTCGATTGTAGTGCACAATGAACCAATTAATAAAAATGTCCGTGATGTATATGCGGAAGAAAACGCAGCCCCGGTAGTTTATGATACCGATCGTTTGTTGGAAATGGGACTGCAAATAATCGAGAGTGACATTATTAATCCATCCAGAACAACTTTACGTCATGACACACAAAAAATAGCGAAATTGCTTCATTCGTTAATCAGTTAAACATATGATGGTCTTATAGGGGGTGCCTGAGTTGTCATTTGCATCTGAAATAAAAAAAGAACTGACAGGAATCGAACTGGATTCATGCTGTAAATATGCCGAACTCGCTGCACTGATACGCATGGACGGCGTAATATCCATGTCCAGGCAACGGTATACGCTCGATGTTCAAACCGAGAATGCTGCAATCGCACGCCGTATATATACGTTAATAAAATCGCAGTATTCTTTTCCAGTGGAATTACTTGTACGGAAAAAAATGAAATTAAAAAAGAATAATGTTTATATTGTACGACTGAAAAAAGATGTTCAGCAATTGCTGACCGATTTAGGAATAATGGGAGAATCACATGAAGTCGTACAAACCATTCCACCTAAGTACCTGGAAAAAACCTGCTGTAAAAAATCCTATCTGCGCGGTGCTTTCCTTGCAGGAGGGTCGATCAATAACCCGGAAACGTCCTCCTACCATCTGGAAATCTACAATTCGTACCAGGAACACAATGATGCATTGTGTGATTTGCTTAATGACTTTAATCTCCATGCGAGAAAGCTCGAACGGAAAAAGGGCTATATCACATACCTGAAGGAAGCGGAGAAAATCACTGAATTTCTGAGTATAATTGGTGCGCATAACGCATTGTTTAAGTTTGAGGACGTCCGAATTGTCCGTGATATGCGAAATTCAGTGAATCGGCTTGTCAATTGTGAAACAGCTAACTTGAATAAAACGATTGGTGCAGCATTCCGCCAAATTGAAAATATCAAACTGATTGAAAATACGGTTGGACTTGATGCACTTCCGGAAAAACTGCAGGAAATCGCAACTTTACGCATACAGCATCAGGATGTTTCATTAAAAGAATTGGGTGAGCTTGTTTCGACTGGAAAGATTTCCAAGTCAGGAGTGAATCATCGCTTAAAGAAAATCGATGAATTTGCGGAAAAAATCCAGTATGATGATCCTCTGTTAAAAAGTGATTAATTTTTAGTCGAAGAGTCGTATATTATATGATATACTATCGATAATTTAATATAAAATTCAAAAATATTCAGAGATACTGGCAGCTGGTAAAAAAATATATAATCAGCTGCTGATTTTTCAAAAGTAATTGAAAACGATTTCAGTTGAGGGAGATGAGGAATGTGGTTGAGAGATCGGTAAAAGTTGAGCTTGAAACAGGTCTGCAGGCAAGACCGGCTGCCCAGTTTGTTCAGGAAGCTAATCGTTACACGGCAAATTTATTTCTTGAAAAAGACGGGAAACGCGTCAATGCAAAAAGTATAATGGGGCTGATGAGTTTGGCTGTTAATACCGGGGAAACCATAAAATTGATTGCAGAAGGCGCAGATGAAGAAGTTGCACTTAGTCATCTGACATCATTTGTTTCAAAAGAATAGCTTGAGAAGAGACTGCCTCCAAATTGAGTTTTGGAGGTGTTTTTGTGTGCGGGAATATTGGCAGAAGAGGGAGAACATCAGCAGAACAGCATGAACATCAGCAGAAGAGCGGGAACATCGGCAGAAAGTCACCATTTTAGCAGGGATGAAGCTCAAAAATAATTTCCACAACAAAAAAAGTTGCTCCCAATCGGGAACAACTTTTGCATCAAACTTTTATTTACGATCTGCATTTCTTTCCAAAATCTTGTCAATCAAGCCATACTCTACTGATTTTGCAGCTGACATAAAGTTATCACGGTCTGTATCGCGATCGATTACTTCAATTGGCTGACCAGTACGTTCAGCAAGAATTTCGTTAATTTTTTCACGCATTTGGATAATCCGTTTCGCGTGAATTTCGATATCTGTTGCCTGACCTTGTGTTCCGCCCAGTGGCTGGTGAATCATTACTTCACTGTTTGGAAGTGCATACCGTTTGCCTTTCTCACCGGCTGCCAGCAGGAACGCTCCCATGGATGCTGCCATACCTGTGCAGATTGTGGAGACATTCGGTTTGATAAACTGCATTGTATCGTAGATTGCCATTCCGGCTGTGATTGACCCGCCCGGAGAGTTAATGTAAAGTGAGATATCCTTATCCGGATCTTCTGCCTCCAGGAAGAGCAACTGTGCGACTATCGAGTTGGCAACATTATCGTCAATGCCACTTCCAAGCATAATTATGCGGTCTTTCAATAATCGTGAGTAAATATCGTATGCGCGTTCACCACGGTTAGTCTGTTCAATGACTGTAGGTATTAAATTCATGTGAAAATCCTCCTCATTTTATCTCGATTCATCCTTTAAATACTGGATATTTTTATCATAACTAATAGGTCAAAAAAGGTCAAACAAAAACGTTCTGCAAATTTGGCAAAAACTCTTTCACCATCATTCCCTTTACTTTGAAAAATAAACGTTACTGCTAAACAAGTTTATACTTGTTTTTCGGGCGGCCCTGCTTACCGTACTGAGAAATTATTTCAACTTCACCTCTGCCTTCCAAATAATTTAAATACCGGTGAACGGTCTGGTAAGCGATGGGTAGTGATTTTTGTATCTCATTAATTGATGCAGGCTCTTCCTGATGGATTAGAAAGTTTTTAATGGAGTGCAGTGTGGATTGACTGATTCCCTTATCCACAAACACATTATCCTCGTTTCTGGTTAATTTTACAATCTTCAGGTTAATCCGGATTCTGGAAATCAAATCAGGTGCTTTAATTGGCTTTAAGGCAAAATCATTGGCTCCGGCCTGTAAAAAAGTGTCCGCAATTTCCTGTCGTTCATCAACTGTTAGAATAATGATCGGGATACTTTTATTATGCTTTCGCAGTTCTTTTGTCGTTTTAAGGCCGTCCCAATCCGGCATGTGATAATCGAGCAGCACCAGATTGGGCTCCATTTTTGTAAAAAGTTCAACCGCCTGTTTTCCATTCGCTGCTTCTACGATTTCCCACTCCGCATAGTCACAGATTTCTTTTAGTGTATAACGGATATCTTCATTGTCATCGACTATTAATATAGTAGTGCTCATCGATTTCACCACCTGTTTCTTGTACTGGAATAATGATGTTCATTTGTGTATGGCTGCCAGGGATGCTGTTAACTGTTACACTTCCCTTGTGATTTTCCACAACGCGTTTTACAAAGGAAAGTCCTATACCGGATGATTTTTTTGTGCTGAAGCCATCACGCCAAATATTTTTTAAGTGCTCGGATTTAATCCCTGGACCGTTATCCTGAATCCGGAACAAAATTCCTTCATCTATACTTTTGACATCGAAGCGAATATATCCTTTTTTTCCGGCAAATGAACTTATGGCATTTTCCAAAATATTTGATATAGCGCGGGAAAAACGGATTTTATTTACTTGAATAGGAGGCAGGTTTTCTTCCATCTCAATTTCCAGATTTACCAGTTGCTCATCCAGAATGAGGTGACTGGTTACGTACTCCAGCAACTCTTTTACAGACAGGTCCTGTTTAATATTTTCATATAATATTTCTGAAATCATGTCGTTCATTTTATCGATGGAATGGTCCATTCGTGTAAAATAATTTTGAAGTGCTGATCCGGCATTCGACTGCATTTTCATATCAATTAATGACATCAGTCCCTGTACCGTCACGAGTGGCGTTTTCAGATCATGAACAAGCATATTTATCTCTTCGTGAACTTTTGACTCAATCAGAGCAGTTCGTGTTTCTTTTAATTCTTCTTCCTGCACCTGGTATTTTTTAGCGGTGTGAAATTGTTTGTTCACCAGATGGATTAAAAACGTAAAGATTACAGCGATGGTCAGAAATGCAACGAAAAATATCGAAGCAATCGTGTTGAATAAGCTGTTTCCGGTTAGAAAGCTGTCTGCTATTTTAATACTGGCGGCGATATCATTTTGTCCGAAGCCAAATGTTGTCAGTGCCGGAATGAGATGCAGCCATTGCACAGCCAGCAACACCAAAAATAAAATGATTGAAAATATAAAATGAAAATACTTTTGCTTTGGTATGTATAATTGCAGAAGTACTACAATTCCAGTTGTTAAAATATGTCCGGGATAAGTGAAATGCTCCTGGTATAATTGATTATATAAAGTAAGAGACAGCAAAATGATCCCAATAAACGTGATCGAAAAAAATTCCGATTCCAGGTCTTTTATCAACGCGTGTGCCAACAGTATGGAGCCAAAGTAAATAAGGAAGAAAATCAGCAGATATTTTGCAAGATAAACAAATGATGTTATCAACAGCAATCCACTGTCAGGCTGGATAATACTTTGGTTTATGCTTTCAACGATAAATAATGTCCAATTATCCAGAAAAGGGGGCAGAATTTCACCATAAAATATTAAAAACAGACCAATACTTCCGGTCAATACTAATTTTTTTCTGGTTTCCATCTGTTTGCACCCTTTCTGAAGGAAAGTTAACGAAATATAGAATTAAATGGAGTATGCAAATCCTCCAATTGATTAACAAGCGTGACTGGTACTGAGTGTTCACGTAAAGTTTGTATGGAACGTGCTGGGTTTTTCATATTTTTTAATCCGATATAATAATCAGCCGAAGAAGCGATCAGCTCAAATAATTCCCACGTACGGCTATCATCACGGAAAGCACCGGATACATTAATAAGAATAATAGGAAGCTTGGTGCGATTGGCTTCCTTTACCAATTGTCTGGTGCGTTTCAGTTCTTCCTGGAAAGATCTGTTCGTATGGGATAGTCCATTTGCGCTGTATCCAAGGGTTATGACAACACTTCTATAATCGTACAGGTCTGTTCCAAGTGCTCTGGGTCGGTAATCTGCTTCAAGATTAAGGCTTTCGGCGATATTCAGTAAAATGCTGCCCTCTGCAGCCTGGCCGGTGGATGTAATCAGAATTTTTTCATTGCCAATCGGTGCAGGCAGGTTCGGGTATGTATTAAAATGCTTTGATTGTGAGGTACCAATCGAAGTCGACGTGAAAAGAATGACGATTGTAAAGCAAACAAGTGCTGGAATATATTTTCTGATCAACTTAAAATCCCCCCTTGAGAAAGCAGTGGTTCAATACATAAAAAATAAGGTAAAGCAAAAGCTTTACCTTATGATACTACATCTTTTTAAAAATTGTAATTATTCTTTTAATCTTGGGTCTAAAGCATCACGTAAGCCATCACCAAATAAGTTGAACCCCAGCACGACCAGGAAAATGGCAAGTCCGGGAAATGCTACCACCCATGGAGCGTTCTGCAGTGCAGCGCGTCCGTCACTCAGCATGGCACCCCATTCAGGCTTTGGCGGCTGAGCCCCGAGTCCCAAAAAGCTGAGTCCAGCAGCATCCAAAATGGCTGTTCCAACACTTAAAGTTGCCTGCACTATTATCGGTGCAAGACAATTTGGTAAAACATGCTGCATTAACGTTCGTCCGTGTTTTGCACCGATTGCCCGGGCGGCTTCGACATATTCCGTTTCTTTTACAGATAGAACGGCCGATCGGACAATCCTGGCAAACTGCGGGATTCCGACTATTCCGACCGCTATCATGGCATTTCTCAGGGTTGGTCCCAATACGGCGACTAACGCGATAGCTAACAGAATACTTGGGAACGCCATTAGAATATCAATGAATCGCATGATAACATTATCAACCCATCTTCCAAAATAACCTGCAATTCCACCGAGCAAAACACCGATTATCATGGATATTCCGACTGCAATAACACCGATTTGAATTGAAATACGTGACCCGTATACTATCCTGCTGAAAATATCCCGACCGAGCGCATCAGTACCTAAAAAGTGCTCGGATGAAGGGGGCTGATACCGGTCAGTCACAGATTCAAAATCAGTAGGACTGTGTGTCGCAATAAAAGGTGCAAAGATAGCGGTAATAATCAAAACTAATATGATACACATTCCAATTAAGGATGTCTTGCTTTTTATAATACGGGAAAAGGCATCACCCCATAAGCTGCTTGATTTCGGCTGTTTAACTTCCTGCGAATCAGTTGGTTTGGAATCAGGTACCGGTTCCGGCTGCAATGACATTGGCTGCACATCCTTTCATTAGGGTATCTTTGTCTAACTTTAGGCCTCCGCTTTTGTTATTCATACCTAATCCTCGGATCAAAGTATTTGTATAGCAAGTCGGTCAGCAGATTAACTAACACGAACATGGTTGCAATGATCAATATAGTACTTTGGACTATCGGGTAATCACGCCCCAGAACAGCTAAGTATACATATCGACCAACACCCGGCCATGAAAAGATTGTTTCGGTTAAAACGGCACCTCCAAGTAATAAACCGAATTGAAGGCCAATTACCGTCAATACTGGCAGGAAGGCGTTCTTCAGTGCATGGCGGAATATAATCAAATGGCCCCTCAGTCCTTTGGCGTCAGCTGTTCGGATATAATCCTGTTTCATGACTTCAAGCATGCTTGATCTTGTCATACGGGCTATTATCGCCATTGGTATGGTGCTTAATGCGATGCCGGGCATAAGCAGATGAAAAAATGCATCCTTAAATGCTGTCCAGTTCCAGGTTAAAATACTGTCCAGTAAATAGAAATTTGTGATTGTCTCAAGTTCAATGCTTGATGATAATCGTCCGGAAGGCGGCATGAGCTGCAGCTGAACAGAAAATAGGAGAATCATCATTAACCCAAGCCAGAAAATAGGCATGGAAACACCGAACAAAGCTCCTGTCATCGTAATATTGTCAAACCATGAATACTGTTTAACTGCGGCTATTACCCCTGCACCTATCCCCACAACGATGGCTAAAATCATTGCAAAAAAAGCAAGTTCCATGGTTGCAGGCAGTTTATTCATTAATTCGTGTGCAATGTCTTCTTTTGACTGTATCGACTCACCCAAATCACCCTGCAGGATATCACCTAAAAACCGTCCATATTGAACAATGTAAGGGTCATTCAAGCCCAATTCTTCACGCAAATTCTCTAATTGTGCTTCGGTTGCTTTGTTTCCAAGCATGCTTACAGCAGGATCACCAGGCACTAAATGAATAAGGGAGAAGGTAAGTATAGAGACGCCAATTAATACGGGGATAAGCATGAGAATTCTTCGTATAATGTATTTCAGCATCGATGTACCTCCCATTCTGAAAAGATATGTATTTCACAAATTCTCAAGTTTTTTCCGGAGACTGCAGTAAAATAACAGTCTCCGGATAGTAACTTCCAACTAAGGAACCTCCCGTAAAGTTCAGCAGTCTACTGTTTTATATCCAGGAAGTTGAATGGCTCACTGCCGGTCGGGTGCGGCAGATAATCAACCACTTTTTTACTTGCTGCAAGCGGAGGTGTCGTATGAGCAATAGGGAACCACGGTGCATCCTCATGAATGATTTCCTGTGCCTGCATATACAGCTCCGTACGCACTTCCTGATCCATTTCAGTTTGCGCCTGTTTTAACAGGTCGTGTACTTCATCATTTTTGTAAAATGCAATGTTTCCTGCCGAACCAACTTTTGCATTATCTTTATCCAGAAGAACGTACAGGAAGTTATCAGGATCACCATTATCACCAGTCCAGCCAAGGAATGCCATGTCATGCTCGCCATTTTCGGTTGCCGTCAAATGTGTGTCCCAGTCGCTTACAACAATCTCAACATTAATATTGACATCTTTCAGCATATTCTTAATCGCCTGTGCTGTAACTTTTGGCTGTGGCATGTATGGTCTAGGGTTTGCCATTGTGTGAAGTGTCACATCAAATCCGTCGGCATAACCAGCCTCTGCCAGCAGTGCTTTTGCTTCTTCGACATCATACCCATAGTCCTCTATTTCATCATTGTATCCCCACAGTGACGGAGGAATAGGGTTTTTGGCAGGCTTTCCAATGCCTTCGTACAATTTAAGCAGCTCTTCTTTATCAATTGCGAGATTGATAGCCTGTCGTACCAGTTTTTCGGACATTGGGCCTTCCTTGCTTGTATTCATAGCCATGTAACTGACATTCATGGATGGTCTGCGGATGATTTGCAGATTTTTATCATCTTCAGCTATTTGAATGTCCTGCGGGTTTAAACCAGTCATCAAATCAATTGAACCTGCCTGTAACTCCAGGAAGCGTGCCCCATTATCCGGAATGGTACGGAAAATAACTTTATCCACCTTGGCAACTTCACCAAAGTAATCTTCATTTTTTGTTACCGTAATCTGGTCATCAGGAACCCATTCCTCAAATACGAACGGTCCAGTACCTACCGGATTCTTGAAATAATTTTCGCCATGTTTTTCAACTGCTTCAGGACTTGCAATACCAAATGGCGGCATTGCCAAGGTTTGCAGGAATGGAGCATTTGGCTCAGATAATGTAAACTTCACTTCGTAATCACCGGTTGCTTCAACACTTTCGATGATTCCGCCGAGGTCATCCTCTGTCGCGCCAAACATATAACCGTAGTATATAAATTCACCGGACGTCGCCCAACGCTCAAAGTTAAAGACAACATCTTCTGCTGTGAAATCAGTTCCATCATGGAATTTTACATCGTCACGAAGCTTAAATGTCCACACTTTTCCATCATCACTGGTGCTCCACTCGGTGGCAAGTGCCGGTCTTACTTCTGTACTGTCCTGTTTGTACCGAACCAGCGTGTCATAAATCTGGTTCGTAACATAGATGGACTCACCATCGGTTACTTTTGATGGATCCAACTGAATAGAGTCTGCACCTCGCCCAAACACCAGTGTCTTTTCACCGCTTGCTTCTGCAGCTTCCTGATCATCAGAAGAATCAGAGGAAGAACTGTCTGACTGGCTGTCATCAGTAGATCCTGTGCCTGCATCTTCCGTACATGCTGCCAATACTAAAAATGCTGCACAAAGTAAAGCAAACATCAATACCAACTTACGTTTTTTCAAGATAAGTCCCCCTTTGAAAATTAAAATAATAGAGTAATAGATACCATTTGCGTGGTTAGTTAATCAACCACCTCCTTAACGAAATGACAGGCTGCCATTTGTCCATCTGCCGAAACTTTTTTAAGCTTCGGTTTCTGTGTGCGGCATATTTCCTCTGCAAATGGACAGCGTGTGTGAAATTTACATCCCTGTGGCGGGGTTGCGGGGGGAGGGAAAACACCTTTTAAAAAAATCCGCTGTTTTTTTTGATGCGGGGTCGCTTCAGGGACTGCTGATAATAGTGCCTGTGTATACGGGTGCTTTGGATTCCGGTAGACTTCATCAACATCACCGGTTTCGACGAGTTCACCGAGATACATAACTGCCACCCTGTCACTTATATGGTGTACAACACTCAGGTCATGGGCGATAAATATGTATGTAAGGTTGAACGCCTCCTGTAAATCTTCCATTAAATTGATAACCTGTGCCTGAATAGAAACATCCAAAGCCGATACGGGTTCATCACAAATAACTAAATCAGGTTCAAGTGCGATTGCCCGCGCAATCCCGATGCGCTGCCGTTGACCGCCACTGAATTCATGCGGATAACGGTTTTTGTGATAGGGCATTAAACCAACAACATCCAGCAGTCGTTTCAGCTTTTTGTTACGCTCCGCTTTCGGTATATTGAAAATCTTCATTGGTTCCGTTATCGTTTGTTCAATTGTTTTACGGGGATTGAGTGATGCATAAGGATCCTGAAAAATAATCTGCATTTCTTTTCTCAGTTTGCGAAGCTTTTCCCCACGGTGAGCCGTAATATTTTCACCCTTGAAAAAAACTTCACCTTCCGTTGGTTCCAGCAGTTTAAGCATTACTCTTCCTGCTGTTGACTTGCCGCATCCGCTTTCACCGACAAGCCCCAGCGTTTCCCCCGACTGAACCGCAAAAGAAATCCCATCAACAGCTTTTAAGACAGGTTTTTCCCTGGAAAAAAGGTTCGTATTGGTTATTGGAAAATGTTTTTTTACGTTTTTTACTTCTAATAATGTACTCATGTGGTTACCGCCTTCTTGGATTCCTCGTATAGTAAGCATCGAACAAAGTGGTCATCGTCAACTTCTCTTAACTCGGGATCTGTTGTCAGACAGCTTTCCATTGCATGTTTGCATCGTGGTGCAAAGCTGCAGCCTTTAGGCAGTGCCCTTAGATCCGGCGGTACACCTTCAATTGCCTCCAGCTTCTGTTTATCAGGAGTTATCCTTGGTATTGAATTCATGAGACCAAGCGTATAAGGGTGTTTTCCATTGTCAAACAAATTTTTGGTCTCTGAGAATTCTGCTGGTTTTCCGGCATACATAACCATCACCCTGTCACAAACTTCAGAAACTACCCCCAGATCATGGGTTATCATGATAATTGCCATATCAAGTTCTTTTTGCATCCGTTTAAATAGTTCCAGAATTTGCGCTTGAATAGTTACATCAAGTGCTGTTGTTGGTTCATCAGCAATAAGCAGGGAGGGGTTGCATGACAGTGCAATCGCAATCATTACCCGCTGTCGCATCCCGCCGCTGAATTCATGCGGATAGTTTTTCAGTCGTTTATGCGGATCAGGAATACCAACCAGATTGAGCAATTCCAATGCACGTTCTTTCGCTGCTTTTTTGGATATCTTCTCGTGTGCCAGTATCGTTTCCATCATTTGCCGCTCAACGGTTAGTACAGGGTTTAATGATGTCATCGGATCCTGGAACACCATGGCGATCTCTTTACCGCGAATTTTTCGCATTTGTTTAGCTGACTTGTTGAGCAGATTTTCACCGTTAAAATATATATCGCCATCAACAATTTTTCCCGGTGGGGCAGGAATTAAGCCGAGGATGGACATTGCTGTTATACTTTTACCGGAACCGGATTCTCCAACGATTCCAAGTGTTTCACCAGGCTTAATTGAAAAATTTACACCATCTACTGCTTTTACGACTCCTGCTTTGGTAAAAAAATGCGTATGTAAATTATTCACTTCAAGTAATGGTGCATTGTTATTCATAAGCAGCCTCCTTCGCTGATGATATTTTGTCAGTTAAGAAAGTATTTTTACCTTCTTACTGCATAAGTGCAACTAATGCTTTCACCATAAAGCCTGGCGATAAGCCAAGTTCCCTAATAATTATCTGACTGTTTTGAATTAACATACAGTATACAAGGTTTAAATGTTTTTTGGGGTTTTTCTCTTTTTTCTCAAAAATAATAATAATTAAAATTTACGGCTGGAAATGATTGATTGAAAGAAAAGACTTGTTTCTATAGGAATGTGGCGTTATAATATCCTATGTGTCGATTGAAACAAAAGCGTATATGCGCCCGTAGCTCAGCTGGATAGAGCACTGGTTTCCGGTACCAGGTTTGCCGGGGGTTCGAATCCCTCCGGGCGCGCTAAATGAAGAAAGACAAGGGAAGAGCTGTTGCTCTCCCTTGTCTTTTTTAGTTTTGGGCAAATATGGTTTAGTTACCCCTTTCTGAAATTATTAAGTCGGTTTCAGGGAATACTGAGGATAAACAAGTTAGACTTGGAGGGGATTTCTTTGTATGATTTTTGCCCAGTTATATGGCCGGAGGAGCCAACTCCTGATGATGTTAAAGCGTGTGAAGAATGTGGTTTATATAAACACGGAACACGGATGGTTTGGGGAGAGGGTAATCCGGAAGCACCTATTATAATTATTCTGGATAACCCGGGTTTACGTGAGGATTCTAAAGGAAAACAATTTATTTGCGGAACAAGACAAACGTTGCAAAAGGGTGTTTATGATGCAGGATTGACAATGGATGACCTGTACGTTACGTATATTTTAAAAAGAAAGCCGACACGTTCTTATGATAAAGAACAGACACGGAAAATTTGTATGAATCATTTGGAACAGCAACTTAAGACTAAAGATCCGGCACTGATTCTTTGTCTGGGAAATGTGGCAGTCCGGTCCTTTTTTCAAAGTCCTGAAGTCGATGTAAAGACCTTGCGCGGGACTACACACGATGTACAAGGTTATCCGACTACAGCAGCATATCATCCATTAGCTGTCAGGCGCCGTCCGAATTTAGAGCCTTTATTCAGGGAAGATTTGACATATGCAGCCAACCAATATCGTGAGTTAAGATGAGGGTTTTAAGATTGATCAGACAAGAGATGCAGATGTTTTGCATTTTCTTGTCTATTTGTTTATAAAAGGCTGTTTTTGTGCGCATTGTTGTTTTACACAAAAGATGTAAATTGCGCAGTAACTGGAATGTTCTTTATACCCGCCGTCCGGGATCGCTCCGGGCGGATGCTTTCCGCGGGCACGGCCTCAGCCTCCTCGAGAAAACCGCTCTGCGGGGTCTTCGGACTCGTGCTGTTCCCGCAGGAGTCACCGCCCTCCGCTCACCCGGACTAGTGAAGTGTTATCCTGTGTGTTTTATCCCGTTTCCTACTCCAACCAATAGTTCATAGACGTAGAACCTAGCGGAGGAAATACACGGAGACTCCTGTGGGAGCAGAGGCCTAGATGAGACTCCGCAGCGACGAAGGAGCAAGGAGGCTCATCAGCCGCCCACGGAAAGCGAAGTGTATTTCCGCAGCGGTGATATAGCACTCCATATTTTTAAAAAAGTTACTGCGCATTATATATCAAATACGATGTTAAAGAGTAACAATATTTATTAACAGAGCCTAACAAAATAATTTGTTAACCAGTTCCCCTTTCCGAATAGAACAAATAATTTCAGAAATACTAATATCATGTAGCTGAGGGAAACAAGGGAAGGTGAACACAATGAAAAAAGTAACTTCGGTTTTTTGGATCACACTGGCCATTACAATTGCATTGTCTGTTTGGGGAGCTGTGGCACCTAAGGGTTTTGAAAACAGGTCAAATTCTATTATGAATTTTATATCTGTAAACTTTGGCTGGTATTATTTATTAATCGTTTCTTTATTTGTTGTTTTTTGTTTATATTTGATTATTAGTCCCTATGGAAAAATCAGACTTGGTAAGCAGGGAGAGAAACCTGAATTCAGCTATCCTACCTGGTTTGCCATGCTTTTTAGTGCAGGTATGGGGATTGGGTTAGTATTTTATGGTGTGGCTTCACCTGTCTCCCATTATATAAAAACCCCTCCAACAGCTGAACCGGGCACGAGAGAGGCACTTGTGGACTCGTTGCGCGTTACCTTCTTTCATTATGGAATTCATGCGTGGGCAATATATGCTGTTATCGCGTTAGTTCTCGCTTATTTTATTTTTCGTCACGACAAGCCCGGGTTAATCAGTGCTACGCTCGAACCTGTTTTTGGAAAAAAGATGGAGGGCGCCTGGGGAAAGGCAGTCGATGTCATTGCTGTATTTGCGACTATTGTTGGTGTAGCTACTACCCTTGGTTTTGGTGCAACACAGATTAATGGAGGTTTATCTTACCTTCTTGATATCGAGAGTTCTTTTTGGGTCCAGCTTGTTATCATCCTCGTTGTAACGGTATTATTTATGCTTTCAACCTATACAGGTCTCAGTAAAGGTATTAAATACTTAAGTAATGCTAATATGGGACTGGCTGGAACCTTATTTATTGCTACATTAATTCTCGGGCCAACTTTGTATATCTTCAATTCATTTACAGATACAATTGGAGCATATATCCAAAAGCTTCCAACTGAGAGTTTCAGGCTGTCACCGAATGACGAACAGGAACGACAATGGGTTCTGGACTGGACTGTATTCTTTTGGGCGTGGTGGATTGCCTGGGCGCCGTTTGTCGGGATATTCATCGCCCGAGTATCAAAAGGACGAACCATCCGGGAATTCGTATCAGGCGTACTCATCGTACCATCTGTGGTTAGCTTCTTATGGTTTTCCACATTTGGAATGACAGGTGTTAAGGCACAACAAGATGGTGCAGACATTGCAGGGTTGCCTGATGAACAAGCACTGTTCGGAATGTTTGACCAAATTCCATTGAGTGTCGTCTTATCCATAGTGGGCTTAATGCTAATCGGTACTTTCTTTATCACATCTGCGGATTCAGCAACTTTTGTTTTGGGAATGCAAACGACAAATGGTTCGTTATCTCCACCGACTACGGTAAAGTTTGTCTGGGGAATTGCCCAATCAACTATAGCAGCTGTGCTCTTATATACCGGTGGGTTGCAGGCTTTGCAAAATGCACTGATTTCCGCAGCGTTTCCTTTCTCAATTATTATGGTGATAATGGTTTATTCCTTTCATAAAGCATTGAGGGGTGAAAAATTGAGACATTAAGAAAAAGTGTGCCTCGCCTGAAAAGGATTGGCACACTTTTTAATATTAGGCCATTTTGTCCTGGCTTTTTTTATCAGGGAACAGCAGGCTGAATACGATACCAAAGAATGCTGCGATGAAGAAGGTTGAGAATCTGGATGTAATTATGCTGTCGAGTGGTGTACTGATCCATAATACTGTGAAAACAAAACCGGAAATAATGGTCGCGACCACACCGGTACCTGAGTATCGTTTCCAGAAAAATGTCATCAGGATGGCCGGTGACAAGGTACATCCGACACCTGCCCAGGCCCAGCTGACAATAAGGTATACTAATGATTCAGACGTTAATGCAATAATCATTCCGATAATTCCGGATAGGAGAATGGTTATTCTGGATACATTTAAAAGCTGATTGTCGGTTAACTTCATCCCGAGCGCCTTGTGAATAATGTCCTCACTTACCGAGCTTGTGACAACCATCAGCTGTGAGTTGGCTGTTGTGATGATCGCTGCCAGAATCCCGGCAAGCAGGAGACCGGCAATCCATGGTGGCATCAGGTCGAGAATCATATGTGGCAATATGGTTTCCACATCTGTAAATGATCCCTGACTATACATGGCGATAGCCGCAAGACCGATCACGAATGCACCAGTATAGGCCAAAATAGTCCATACAATGGCAACGTTTCTGGCTTGTTTTGCTTCCTTTTCATTTTTTAGTGCCATGAACCGTGCACTCAGTTGTGGCTGTCCACCTAAATAGCCAAAAAACCAGGAGAAGTTATTAAAAAACAACACCCCGATTGCAAATCCGGTTGTTCCGCCAAACCATGAGTTAAATGAATCACCTGCAGACATAAGTGACTGACTGATGGATAAATCATTTGTTCCGATATAGATTAGAGCAATAATCGGCAGTATACATAAGGTGATTAACATCATGATACTTTGAATCATGTCGGTCCAGACAACGGAAATGAACCCGCCGAAAAAGGCAATACCCAAAACGACAATGGTTGCCAGTACGATTCCAAGCGTTTCATTCATTTGAAAGGAAGTGAAAAATAATTTTCCGGCACCGGCCAATTGTGCTCCAACATAAAACATGAAGAAGCCCGCAACCAAAATGCTTGCAACCCAGCGGATTATATTTGCCTTTTCTTTAAAATTGACCGCCAAATAATCCGGCAGTGTTAACACTTTATGTTTATCCGTCTCCTGCATGAATTTTTTTGCAAGAAATAACCATGAGAATATAATTCCCAGTGCTATCCCGATTGCAACCCAGATTCCGGCAAGGCCTGTAGTGAACACAAACCCGGTAAAACCGAGAAGCAGCCATGCTGATTCACCGGTGGCACGTTCGGAAAAGGCCAGTGCCCAACCAGGAAGTTTCTTTCCGCCAAGCAGGAATACGGAATGATCCATTTTTGTCCGACTGGTATAAAAGCCAATGCCAATAATAGCGATAAAATAAAGCACAAATTCAATTAAAATTATATTGCTCATGCTTAGCCTCCTATTTTTGCGCTTTGTTCCAAGAGTTAGCAATTGGTCAGGAAGCTTTTATATTATGGGGGCAAAAAATGCATATTTACCATCACCTCAAATTCGATAGATTGCTATAGTACACCTATATGAAAAGGTAGATGGTAAACATGCATTAATTTAAAAGGTGATGGACAATTTGAGAGATATGTCCTATAGGAATTTTCGCTCCAGGATTTCATCGATACACCTAATAGTCGAACAATAGGTAACTTTTATAGTTTAAAAAACCCCAATCCAGATTCCGGCTGCAAACAATAAACCGAACACCCAGTGATGCAGGGCCGCCCATTTCATGCCCTTAATTTCTTCTGCACGTTTGGCATTTTGACGGAATGACCAGCGCAATTTAATTGCCCAGGGAAGCGCAAGCAGAATAATCAGGGATGAATATGGTGTGATCCTTGTCAGTGTCAATGAAATTACTGTCAGATAAGCTAATGTAAACAGACTGGTTAGCAGGATTACTGCTCTTCTGTGCCCGAGTATTGTCGCCAATGTATTTCGGAATGTATGGTCTTTTTTTATATCCCGGATGTTATTTGTCAGAATCATGGAAGCGATAAGCAGGGCAAATGGAAATGCGACTGCAATTATTTGAAAATCGATTGCGTTTCCCTGAACAACGTAGCCGAGTATAGTCGTTACAAGGCCCAGAAAGACAAATGCGACAGTTTCACCGAGTCCAATCGAACATAATGGACGAGGACCGGCGGAGTAGAGATATCCAAAAATAATACCGAAAATACCAACAGGGATAATCCAGAAATTGCTCTGAAAAGCGATCCAAATACCAATTGACATTGCTGCAGCAAGCATGAAACATGCAACGTACGGAATGATAGAATGGGAGGGTCCAAGTGCTTTAGAAGGATCATCCGTCCATTTTTCCTCATCCTGGCCATTCCGGAAATCATAATAATCGTTAAACATGTTTGTGGCGATCTGTATGAACAAGGTAGCAATCAGAAGGGCAATTAACACATCAAACCGGACAGAACTCGTTAATGCGGCTATCCCCGTTCCAACCAATATCGGGCTTATTGTTCCAGTAAGTGTCAATGGCCGAAACAATTGCAGCCATGAAGCACGATAATAATATTTCTCTTTATGATAATTAACTGCAGAATTTAACATATCTGTCAGCCTCCTCTATAGTAAAACCATGCAAATAATTAAAGCGACAAATCCGCTGACTTCGACGGATTCCAATAGTACGGTAGTTGTAAGTGCTTTTTTCAAAGGCTTTGCGTTACCGGAATCTGCACTTTCCCAGAGTGTGACATTCGAGAACACTTTGATAGATTGTCTGTACCCGACAAAAACACCCCATAACAACGTGAACAGTGCAATAATTAAAGCGGTGAACCAAATCATACCGTATCGGGTGTGCCAAATATCATTCCATTGGTCTATTGGCCCGGCAACCGTCCCGAGGATAATTCCCGTTAGTATGACGCCGGCTCCGGCTGTGGTTAATATTCCATGTGACCAGCTCATAAGTGCCAAAAAAAATTGCCTTTGCTGAGCAAACGCCAATTTACGGACGGAAGGGAAAACACCCCATCCGATAAAAAATACCCCTCCAACCCAACTAATCGCCAGAAAAATGTGTATACCCAGTATGATTTGTCTGATTTCCCATGGCATGACGATCACCCGCTCTCTGTTATTTGACTTCATTATATACCCCGGTTCTATAATGGGATGTGACATATATCACGAAATTCACTTAATTCGTTTACAATTAAATTTGATAAAACTTTTTTCGGCTTCAATAGTCTAATATACAGATACATAGAAAAGAACGGATAGGGGGACAGCAGCTTGAGTGAGGACAAAGAATTAGTCCAGCAAGCCATCAAGGGCAGTAATGAAGCTTTTTTGGAACTAATGCAAATATATAAAATCGATTTATATAAAACAGCACTTTCCTATTTACGAAATCAAAATGAAGCCCTGGAAGCGGTCCAGGAAGTTACTTTTCGGGCGTATCGTAAAATCCATACAGTTCGTAACGCTTCCTTTTTCAAAACCTGGCTTATCCGGATCATGATCAATTACTGCAATGATCAGTTACGTAAGAAAAAGCACCTCGTATTTGATGATGAGACAATACAAAGACGGGGAGTGTCGGATAATCTGGAAAATATCGAACTGGAGGATGCAATAATGGGCCTGGATGATCGGTCTAGGGAAGTTCTGACATTGAAATATTTTCATGACCTGAAAATTAAGGATATTGCTGTTGCTATGAAATGCCCGGAAGGTACGGTCAAGACGTGGTTAAATAAAGCATTGAAAGCATTGCGGGATATGCTTGATGATAAGGAGGGAAATCATCATGTTTGAAAAGGAAGAAGAAAATCTGAAGAACTATAAAAAAACATTTGATACTGCATCTGTCCCTCTGGATGAACTGGATAACGCCATTTCAGCAGGCTATCAACGCGCCAAGGATACTAAAATCCGAAAACCACGCAAAAAGAAATGGATTACGAGTGCCGCATTGGTTGCTGTTATTTTAATAGCATTTGTTACTTCCGTTCGAGTGTCCCCGGTATTTGCGCAATACGTTACATCAATCCCCGGCATGGAAAAAATAGTTGAACTGATTCGTGATGATAAAGGGATGATGTCGGCGGTTAAGAATGATTATTATCAGGAGATTGGGGTTACAGCAGAGCAAAAGGATTTAAAGGTAACGATTGATGGAGCGATTGCAGACACGAACGGACTTGTATTGTTTTATACGCTGGAAACAGAGGAAGCTCAGGAACGAATAAGCATTGAGCAAGTTGAATTGAAGAGTGCATCAGGAGAGTTACTTGAAATTGCTACAATGGAATATGGCGTGCCGCACGGTTCGGAAAATGGGGAAAAAAGTTATTCCGGGATGGTAAAATACTTTTTTGAAGAGCCGTATGATTCAAGAGAGTTCACTATCGACTTAATGGTGCGAGGTGATACAGTCAACGGAGAGTTCAGCATTCCGTTTAAGCTTAATGAGCAGCTGCAGGATAAAGTTACTTATAAAATGAACGAAACGGTCTCAATCCAAGGACAAAAAATAACGTTTAAGCAGGCTAATGTTTATCCAACGAGAATAGCGGTTCATTTGAAAATGGATCCGTCCAACACGAAGAAAATACTGGCATTTGAAGATTTAAGGCTGGTTGATGAAAATGGCGAAACTTGGAGCAAAATTAAAAATGGTGTCACGGGTACCTCTATCTCGGAAAATGAAAAAATAGTTTACCTGCAGAGCAATTATTTCCGAAAGGCAGAAGAACTGACGCTGGTATTAAGCAGGTTACAAGCCGTTGATAAGGACAAAAGTGAGCTATTGATTGATTTGGAAAAGGGAAAGATTCTCAGACAGCCTGAGGGGAATAAACTTAGGAAATTAAGGGTCAGTGGCAATACGGTTAAAATGGAATTGCACACGAAAAAACCGTTTAATTCCTTTATATTTGGGGCAATCCATGATGCAAATGGAAATAAGATTGAATCAAGATCAGGTTTTTCAGAAGCCTCAGGTCCTAGTTCCGGAGTTACGAACATTGGATTCAATATGAAAGGTACCGATATTGCATCGCCTATCTCTGTGGGACTATTTTCTTATCCTTCTTGGATTACAGAAAAAGTGGAAGTCAAAATAAAGTAATTATGGAATATAAGGCGTCCGTTGAGGGCGTCTTATTTTACGCAGGTGCAGTCGTTCATTTCGATTGAGTTAGTGGTGTTCACAAGCGGTTTCGCCGAAGTTGTCACAAAATCCGCCGAAGTTCACAGGGTTTTCGCCGAAATTCACATTTATTTCGCTGAAGTACACAACTTTCCCGCTGAAGTTCACAATTTGTTCGCCTATCTAAAAGAGTCAAGTCCTGCCATCCCGAGAAAATCCACTCATCTACAGCAAATCCATCGTTACTCTGTCCTTTTCACAAATAATATGGCAAAATAGTAATAGAATGGAGGGGATTTTGGTGAAACAGAAGCTTACCCAGGAACAGACATTACAGCTGAAGATGAGCCAGTCCCTGCTGCAATCGATTAATTTGCTTCAGTTTACCGGGGTGGAACTCATTGAGTATATCCGGGAAATTTCCAGAGAAAATCCGTTAATCGAAGAAGTGAATTATGATTTCGAAATCAGTAACTATAAAAACTCGAATGCAGACCAGCCTGCCATCGGTGAAATCAATCAGGCCAAATTATCCATGTACGAGCAGCTGAAAGGCCAATTGTATACTCTGGATATCCCGGATGATCTTAAACCGGTTGTTTTATTCGGGATCGATTCGCTCAATGAAGATGGTTATTTGGATATTGATTTAGAGTTATGGGCTGAACAATGTAATACAACGATGAAAAAAGTTGAAGAGGCACTGCAATTTATTCAATCGCTTGAGCCTGCCGGGATTGGAGCAAGAAACTTAAAGGAATGTATCCAGTTGCAGATGAAGGAGCCCTATCCATTTATGGAGGAACTACTGGAAGCTCATCTGGACTGGGTTGCCAACGAAGATATTTCATCAATGAGTGCGGAGTATGAAATAACTGCAGCCCAGGCGAAAGATATATTGGACCAGATTAAGGCCTGTCATCCAAAGCCGGGACAGCTTTTGGCACCAAAGAGTCCGGAATATATCATCCCAGAAGCAAACATTTATGAGGAAGATGGAAAGTGGAAAATCTTTTTTTATAAATGGCACACGCCTGTTATTGAAGTTAATGAATCGTATGCCAGCCTGGAAACAGACGAGAAAGAGGCTGCGGATTTTTTAAAAGACAAATATAAACAGGTTGATTGGCTGAAACAGGCAATTACGTTTCGGGCGAATACACTGGAGAAAGTTATCCGGAGCATTGTGGAGAAACAACAGATGTTTTTTGAACATGGGGCATTTATGCTGCAGCCATTAACCCTTAGAGAGGTCGCTGCAAAGCTGGGCTTGCATGTTTCAACCATCAGCAGGGCGATAGCCAATAAATATGTCCAAACCAGCCATGGTGTCATTCCATTGAAGTTTTTTCTCCAGCCGGGGGTAAAACAGGCGGATGGGCAAGAGACAGCATCATTTGTTATTAAACAGTTAATGCTGGAGTTAATTAATCACGAAAATAAACAAAAACCATTGTCAGATCAGGCAATAAAAATACGTTTGCAGGATGAGTTCAACATAGCAATTGCCCGAAGAACGATCATGAAATATCGTGAGCAGCTTGGCATAGCGTCATCGACCAAAAGGAGGACAAGATAATGCGGCATATTGTTTTTTATACAAAAGAAAATTGCCAGTTATGTGATAATGCGCGTGAACTGCTGAATTTATTGAAAGATGACTACCCTTACGAGATGGAAGAACGGGATATTTATACAAATGATGAATGGCTTGAAAAATATCAATTAATGATTCCGGTCGTTGAACTGGGTGATGTAACACTTGATTGTGAGGAAATAAACTATGATTCGCTGGAAAAAGCATTAAAACAAACAAAATAATTGAATAAAAATAAAGCTATGATAAAATAATAATAAATACAAAGATTAGTTGTATATTTTTTTGGCTGTGGTGGGACGTAATATAACCATGCGGGACTTATTCCGTCCAAGAAGGAGGCTTTATATGCGGGAACTGCTTGATGTTCAAAAAAAATTATACCCTGATTTATTAGCTGTAATGCAGCAGCGTTACGCTGTATTGAAGAATATAGAGCTTCTCCAACCCATTGGCAGACGCGGACTGGCAGTGAATTCAGAGCTGACCGAACGCAATGTAAGGGGGGAAGTTGAATTTCTTCAACGTCAGGGATTAATTGATGTGACATCAAAAGGAATGCATATTACAAATGAGGGCAAATTGGTAATAGAACAATTAGCCGTTTTCATGCATGAGGCTTCAGGCAGCAGTGTTTTAGAGAAACAGCTAAAGGATAAATTACAAATAGGTGATGTTATCATCGTTCCCGGTAATAGTGATACAGATAATTGGGTAAAACAAGAGATGGGAAAAGCTTGTGCGGTTTTTTTGCAGAAACGTATTGAACCTATCCAGACCATTGCTGTTACTGGTGGAACAACGATTGCTGCGGTTGCGGAGGCGATGAAGCCTTTTGAAAATGCCAAAGCGTGCCTGTTTGTACCTGCTCGTGGCGGCATTGGTGAAAAGGAAGAAAATCAGGCTAACACGATTGCCGCAAAAATGGCAAGGCAGGCTAAAGGTGAGTATCGATTGCTGTATGTGCCTGACCCATTAAGTGAAACATCGTATCAGACAATGATTAATGAACCTACAGTTAATGAAATCCTGCATATTATTAAGGATGCCGATGTGGTACTGCATGGAATCGGGGATGCGATGGCAATGGCGAAGCGAAGGAAGACACCGGACGAAGTAATAAACGAACTAAGAACCAAAAAAGCTGTTAGTGAGGCTTTCGGCTATTATTTTGACGAATCCGGAAAAGTGGTCCATAAAGTGAGAACGATTGGTCTCCACCTGGATGACTTGTCTGCCAGAAAACTCGTTGTTACGGTAGCCGGGGGAAAATCCAAAGCACAGGCAATCGCATCGTATTTCAGACAGGGTAAAAGTGATCTGCTTATTACCGATAAAGCAGCAGCTGAGGAGATTTTAAAGGGATAGCCCTTTAATATAAAAATCAATATAAATTAATTATAAAATATGGGAGGAATTATTCATGGCAGTAAAATTGGGTATTAACGGTTTTGGACGTATTGGACGTAATGTATTCCGTCAGGCACTGAAAAATGATGAGGTGGAAGTTGTTGCTGTAAACGATCTGACCGATGCAAACATGCTTGCACATTTATTAAAGTATGACTCTGTACATGGCAAACTGGAAGAGGAAGTAACCGTAAATGGTTCAAATATTGTTGTCGGCGGCAAAGAAATAAAGGTGCTATCAGAAAAAGATCCGGCAAACCTTGGCTGGGGCGACCTTGGAGTGGAAATTGTTATTGAATCTACCGGCCGCTTCACACAGCGTGATGATGCACAGAAACACATTGATGCTGGAGCGAAAAAAGTAATTATTTCAGCACCAGCTAAACAGGAAGATTTGACAATGGTTATGGGTGTAAACGAACAGGACTATGATCCGGCAAAACACGATATTGTTTCCAATGCTTCCTGTACGACAAACGGTATTGCACCGCTTGCAAAAGTACTGCATGATAAGTTCGGTTTGAAGCGCGGATTAATGACTACTGTTCACTCCTATACAAATGATCAGCAGATACTTGATCTGCCGCATAAAGACTACCGCAGAGCACGTGCAGCAGCACAAAATATCATCCCAACATCAACAGGTGCAGCCAAAGTGGTAGGAAAAGTACTTCCTGAACTGGAAGGCAAATTAAACGGAATGGCAATCCGTGTTCCTACTCCGGACGGTTCCATTATTGATCTCGTGGCAGAGCTGGATAAGAATGTTACGGAAGAAGAAGTGAACAATGCATTTCAGGAAGCTGCAGAGGGTGAACTGAGAGGAATTATGGAATATACAGAAGACCCGCTTGTTTCTTCTGACATTGTCGGAAACACCCATTCATCAATCTTTGACAGCCTGTCAACTATGATGATGGAAGATAACATGGTGAAAGTTATTTCATGGTATGACAACGAAATGGGTTACTCTTCACGTTGTGTCGATTTGGCAGTATATATTCAAAAACAAGGACTGTAAAATTATGTGATATAAAGGGGGAGGGAGCAATCCCCCTCCTTTTTCTTGTAACCTAATCTTGTATAGATTGTTGTTTTTGACACAAAATCCATAGACTGCGAAACAGTATATGAGGCTCTCAAAACGCCGCAGCTGGAATATACTCGCTTTTCGCGGGCAAGCGCCGAGCCTCCTCAGCTCGTTCCTCACTTCCGAGTCTCGCCTAGCTTGTTCTTCCCGCAGGAGTCTCGCGTATTTCAGCTGCTGGTTTGTTTTTTTTCATAGTTTATATTCAAGGTCAAAAGAGCAGAATACAGCGGAGGAAATACGCTGAGACTCCTGTGGGAGCAGAGGCCAAGATGAGACTGCGCAGCGACGTAGGAGCAAGAAGGCTCATCAGCCGCCCACGGAAAGCGAAGTGTATTTCCGCAGCGGTGTTGCAGCACTCAACTCTATTCAAAGTAGTTCGCAATTTATATCAACTACGAGGTTAAAAGCAGCAAAACTTACTAAAACGGCCTTCTTGTTTTATGGTTATTTACGGAATAGGGTGGACACGAGGAATCAGTGTTTTATATTTTTGTTTCTAGTATAATGGTTATCAGATACAGATTTTGGGAAAATATAATACGATACATAGGAAGATGTGGGAGGTTTATCCGTGGACAAAAAAACATTGCACGATCTTGATGTAGAAGGCAAGAAAGTGTTTTGCCGTGTAGACTTTAATGTGCCGATGAAGAACGGAGAAGTCACCGATGACACACGCATAAAGGCGGCAATACCAACGATTGAATATCTTTCTGAACATGGAGCCATTGTTATTTTGGCAAGTCATCTCGGCCGGCCAAAAGGCGAGGTTGTGGAGGATTTTCGCCTCGATCCCGTTGCGGAGCGTTTAAGTGATTTGATCGGAAAAGATGTTGTTAAAACAGATGCCGTTTACGGGAAAGAAGTACATGAAGCTCTTTCTCAGATCAGTGATGGTGATATTTTGTTGATTGAGAATGTACGATTTGAGCCTGGCGAGGAGAAAAATGATCCACAGCTGGCACAGAACTTTGCAGAAATGGCTGATTTGTATGTAAATGATGCGTTCGGAGCTGCTCACCGCGCACACGCGTCAACAACAGGAGTTGCCGAAAAACTCCCTGCAGCTGCCGGATTTTTGATGGAAAAAGAAATTGATGTACTAGGCAAGGCACTGGAAAATCCCGACCGTCCATTCACAGCAATCATCGGTGGAGCAAAGGTGAAAGACAAAATTAATGTAATCGATAATTTGCTTGATAAAGTAGACAACCTGATTGTTGGCGGCGGGCTTGCCTATACATTTGTAAAAGCACAAGGTCACGAGATTGGAAAATCACTGCTTGAAGAAGATAAAATTGACTTGGCAAAAGATTTCATGAAAAAAGCTGAGGACAAAGGGGTACGCTTTATTCTGCCGGAAGATGCAGTCGTAGCGGATGATTTTTCTGAGTCAGCAAATACGAAAATCGTGGATATTACCGAAATCCCTGCAGATTGGGAAGCACTGGACATTGGACCAAAAACACGTGAAACATATGAAAAGGTTGTGGCATATTCCAAACTGATCATCTGGAACGGTCCGATGGGTGTTTTTGAATATAATGCTTTTGCTGGTGGAACAAGAGCAGTAGCTGAAGCACTGGCAAACACAGAAGGATATACGGTAATCGGTGGCGGTGATTCTGCTGCAGCCGTTGAAAAATTTGGCTTTGCTGAAGAAATGGACCATGTTTCAACCGGCGGTGGAGCTTCACTCGAATTTATGGAAGGCAAAGTTCTTCCAGGTGTCCAGGCACTGGATAATAAATAGAGAGGTGAGACGAATGCGTAAAAAGGTAATTGCAGGAAACTGGAAAATGAACAAAACATTAGCAGAAGCAAATCAATTCGTTGATGATGTTGTGGGAAAGGTACCTGACGATGACAATGTGGAAGCAATTGTCTGTGCACCATTTCCCTTTTTGCCATCCCTTGTGGAGAAAACAAAAGGGAGCAAGCTGAAAGTCGGCGCACAAACGATGCACTATGAAGAAAGCGGCGCATTCACCGGAGAAGTTAGCCCGGTTATGCTGAAAGATCTCGGTGTTACTCATGCCGTTATAGGTCACTCTGAACGCCGTGCTTATTTTGCCGAAACAGATGAAACGGTCAACAAGAAGGTACACGCAGCTTTCAAGCATGATCTGACCCCGATTGTTTGTGTAGGTGAAACATTGGAACAGCGTGAGGCCAATCATACTATGGATCATATCGAAAACCAGGTCCGAAAAGGATTGGAGGGTCTTAGTGACGAACAAGTTGCTGATACAATTATAGCTTATGAACCAATTTGGGCGATTGGCACAGGCAAAACTGCATCAAGTGAAGATGCAAATGAAGTATGTACCCATATCCGCAATGTCATAAAAGATATGACTTCTGAGGATATTGCTGAAAAAGTTGTTATTCAGTATGGAGGCAGTGTGAAACCTGCCAATGTTGACGAATTGCTCGCAACTTCCGATATTGATGGTGCCTTAGTCGGCGGTGCAAGTCTTGAAGCTGATTCCTTTTTAACACTTGTGGAGGCAGGTACGAAATGAGTAATGATAATTTAGCTGCATTAATCATCCTGGATGGCTTTGCAATTCGGGGAGAAGAAATGGGAAATGCAGTGAAACAGGCAAACACACCTAATTTTGACCGGTATTGGAAAAAATTCGCACACAGTCAGCTGCAGGCAAGCGGCGAAGCAGTTGGTCTCCCGGAAGGCCAAATGGGCAACTCGGAAGTGGGCCACCTTAATATTGGCGCAGGACGGATTGTTTATCAAAGCCTAACCCGGGTAAATTTATCGATTAAAGAAGGTGACTTTTTTGAAAAAGGTGCATTTATAAAATCGATAGAGCATGCAAAAGAAAAAGGGAAGGCATTACACATTTTTGGCCTGTTGTCAGATGGTGGCGTTCACAGTCATATCAATCATCTGTTTGCACTTCTGAAACTTGCCAAGGATAACAATCTGGAAGAAGTATATGTCCATGCATTTTTGGATGGACGTGATGTTGGACCCCAAACAGCCAAGTCCTACATTGAACAGGCAGAAGATAAAATGAACGAATTGGGCGTCGGTAAAATCGCTACCATTTCCGGCCGCTATTATTCCATGGATCGTGACAAACGCTGGGAACGCGTGAAAAAGGCTTATGATGCCATGGTATATGGTGAAGGGCCTGATTATCAAAGCCCGTACGATGTCATTGATGATTCGTATGAAAACGGAATTTATGATGAGTTTGTTATTCCATCGGTGCTTACGGATGAAGATGGTGAGCCGATTGGAAAAGTTGCGGATGAGGATTCCATTATTTTTTACAACTTCCGTCCGGACCGGGCAATCCAAATTTCACGGACGTTTGCAAACGATGATTTCCGTGACTTTGACCGAGGCGAGCATCCACCTAAGGATCTCGACTTTGTAATGCTGACGAACTTTAGTGAATCGGTTGACGGATATGTTGCGTATAAACCGGTTAATCTTGATAACACAGTCGGCGAAGTTCTTTCACAGAATGACATGAATCAATTACGGATTGCCGAAACGGAAAAGTACCCACACGTAACCTTTTTTATGAGCGGTGGACGTGAGAACGAATTTCCAGGTGAAAAGCGTGTCCTGATCGATTCGCCAAAGGTTGCGACATACGACCTGAAGCCGGAAATGAGTGTTTATGAAGTCACGGATGCGTTATTGGATGAACTTGATTCCAAACAGCACAATGCAATTATCCTGAATTTCGCAAATCCTGATATGGTTGGACATTCAGGTATGCTTGAACCGACGATTAAAGCGATTGAAGCAGTTGATGAATGTTTGGGAAAAGTAGTCGATAAAATTCTAGAGCTCGGCGGAAATGCGATTATTACGGCGGATCACGGAAATTCCGATGAGGTGATTACGTTGGAAGGCGACCCGATGACGGCGCACACAACTAATCCTGTTCCGGTAATTGTAACGAAAGAAGATGCGGAATTGCGTGATGGCGGTATTTTAGCTGATTTATCACCGACGTTACTTGACTTATTGGATGTTGAAAAGCCGAAAGAAATGACAGGTAATTCGTTAATTAAAAAATAAGAGGAGCGATTGTTATGCCATACATTACAGACGTTTACGCACGTGAAGTGCTGGATTCCCGCGGTAACCCGACAGTTGAGGTGGAAGTTTTTACTGAATCAGGCGCATTTGGTGCTGCATTGGTTCCGAGTGGCGCATCAACCGGTGAATATGAAGCTGTGGAACTTCGTGACGGTGACAATAACCGTTACTTAGGTAAAGGTGTTGAAAAAGCAGTAGAGAATGTGAATGATGTAATTGGTCCTGAATTGCTTGGTGTTGATGTAACACGTCAAAATATCATTGACCAGATCATGCTTGAACTCGATGGAACAGACAACAAAGGTAAACTTGGTGCGAATGCCATTCTTGGTGTATCAATGGCGGTAGCACATGCGGCATCAAGCTATTTGGAACTTCCGCTATATAACTATCTTGGTGGATTTAATGCAAAAACACTCCCAACCCCAATGATGAACATTTTGAATGGCGGGGAGCATGCGGATAATAATGTGGATATTCAGGAATTTATGATTATGCCTGTTGCTGCGATGACCTTCAAGGAAGCATTAAGAACTGGTGCGGAAATCTTTCATTCACTGAAAAAAGTATTGAAATCCAAAGGCTATAATACCGGTGTTGGTGATGAAGGCGGATTTGCTCCGAATCTTGATTCCAACGAAGAAGCACTGCAAACAATTGTTGAAGCAATTGAAACTGCAGGATACAAACCGGGAGAAGAAGTCAAGTTGGCCATGGACGTTGCCTCTTCTGAAATTTACGAGGACGGTAAATATAACCTTAAAGGTGAAGGCGTCGTTCGTACTTCATCTGAAATGGTTGACTGGTACGAAGAGTTGGTCAATAAATATCCGATTGTTTCTATTGAGGATGGCCTTGATGAAAACGACTGGGAAGGTCACAAATTGCTGACTGACCGCATCGGTGACCGTATCCAATTGGTTGGTGATGATTTATTTGTTACGAACACAAGTAAGCTTTCCAAAGGTATCGAGCAAGGTGTAGGCAACTCCATTCTTGTTAAAGTGAACCAGATCGGAACATTGACCGAAACATTTGAAGCAATCGAAATGGCTAAACGTGCAGGATATACTGCGGTTATTTCACACCGCTCCGGAGAAACCGAAGACGCAACAATTGCTGATATTGCTGTTGCTGCAAATGCCGGTCAAATTAAGACTGGTGCACCATCAAGGACAGATCGTGTTGCAAAATATAATCAGTTACTACGCATTGAAGACGAACTGGCCGGTATGGGTGAGTACGCCGGATTGAATGCATTTTATAACTTGAATAAATGATCTGGTGATTAGAGATGGAATTTTTCCGATTTGATAGAAGTTTTCTAAACAAGATTAATTGAACATATAGAAAGATGGTGATCCAAAAAGGAGAGCCATCTTTTTCTATTTGGCAGTTAAAGGTTGGGAAAAAGCGGAAATGGGTAAAACAAATGCGAACAATGCACAGGATAAGCGAAGTATATTTCCGGAGCTGTTATACACACTATTTTTCAGTTGATTTGGATTTTTATTTTGCAAAACACTTTGTCCCAGCCCCACTGCATAAGTGAAATTAAGGCTTTCACCATCAAAGTCTAGTGATAGCCATTATTTTCAAAGGACTGGGAAAATATTAACTCTTCTTATCTTCATAAGCACAATTTCCGCTAGAATAGCTGAATGGGAATTGGACAGTAATAAGAAATAAATGATATTTGGTGATTCTAGTACAAATAGTGAGGATGAAGATAGTGCAATCACGAAAACCAGTTATTTTATTGAATATCGATTCATTAATGCCTAAGCCGCTGGAAACAGCTGTTCAAACCGGACGCGCGCCTGCTTTGAAGTTTTTGATGGAAAATGGCAGGTACATTTCGAATATGGTCAGTTCATTTCCTACAATGTCTGTTACGATTGACAGCAGCCTCCTGACCGGTACTTATGCTGACAAGCACAAAATTCCCGGTTTAAACTGGTTTGATGATTCCAAGAATGAAATTATTAACTATGGCACGGGATTTCGGGAAACAAATAAATCGGGACTCAGAAAATCAGTCCATAATATGCTTTACCGGCTCAATAATGAACACTTAAGCAGTAATGTCAGGACGATTTATGAAGAATTGGCAGACAGAGATATACCATCTGCCTCCATTAATTCCTTTGTTTATCGCGGAAACACACCACAAAGGCTGCAGGTTCCCCGGCTCTTCCGTGGACTAACCCGTTTCAAAGATGGTCAGTGGACAGCAGAAGCTACATCGATTTTTTCGCTGGGTGTTTTTTCAAAACTGCGTAAGCGGAGTGTTGCAACACAAATTGCTGCCGGAAATTACAAATATACAGCCCGGGAGCTTCGTCATTTGATTCGCCGAAATAAACTTCCTGGATTTACTTTTTGCATTTTTCAGGATTTGGATTTTCGCATTCACTTCAAAGGGCCGATGGATATAAAGGGGATTGCCCGAATTGACCGCCAAATTCAAAAAACATTAAATATGTACTCAAGCTGGGAGGAAGCGCTTAACCGGAATGTATGGATGGTTATGGGAGATAATGGCCATGCTCCGATGGGGTTCAGGTATCGTGATTTTGTGATTGATCTCCGTAAAATATTGAAAAAACTCCGCATTGCACGAATAGGGCGTCGGATTCGCAAAAAAGACCAGATTGTTTTAAGTGTAAATCAGCGTATGGCTTATGTTTACACATTGGATAACAAGTTATCGCTTGCTACTATTGCTGAACAACTGAAGGATGATAACCGGATTGATATCATTGCCTGGAAGACCGAAAAAGGAATTCAAGTTGAATCAGGTATGAGAGAAGGATCATTGCATTATAGTCCGGAAGGCGAATATTCGGACGTGTACGAGCAAACATGGAGCATTGAAGGAAATTCTGAACTTTTGGATTTAATGGTGACAAGTGACAAGAATATTTCTTATGGTGATTACCCCGATGCGTTAGCCCGTGTTTATGGAGCATTGCATTCGCAACCAGGTCGTTTTATCGTAGTTAATGCGAAACCAGGCTGTGAATTCAAAGCACAATCTACACCATTTCATATTGGTGGTGCAGCACATGGTTCCTTGCATAAACAAGAAACGCTGGTCCCCTTGGTGATTGCAGGGACCACCGCCAAGCCTGAATACCCGCGGATTGTAGATATGAAAGCTTTTCTGCTGGATTTGATTTAACGATAAAACAAATTCCATAATTTTTTTCAAATTGATGCCACCTTTTCACTATTATAATCGATTGTAGTTATGAAAAGGTGGCATTCTTTCAACAAAAGTTTTTCCACATAGGACGAAACCATTGTGGAATAGGGTTTATAAAGGTTGTTATCCAAAGGAGGATATGCTTTGGCGCAAAAGGTTTTGGTTTTTGGTGATATCGGTATTGATGACACAGTTGCTCTAATCTACGGTTATTTTAAAGATGAAATTGATATAGTTGGTGTCGTGGCGGATTATGGTAATGTCTCCAGAGCTAAAGCATTGGCAAATGTACATTATGTGCGTAGTATTTTAACAAATACCGAGGAAATAAAAGTTATTGGCGGAGCAGAAATTCCCATGACGGGTGAGACTCCGGTTTTTTATCCTGAGATTCATGGTGAATATGGATTGGGTCCCATAAGTCCACCGCAAGTTGAGAATGGTGATATTATTGAAAATTTCTTTCAGATTATTGATATAATTGATCAATATCAGGGTGAATTAATTATAGTTAATATTGGAAGGCTGACTTCGCTTGCCACGATGTTTATTTTATATCGAAACCGTATGAGCAAGATAAAAGATTTTTATATAATGGGTGGGGCATTTTGGGTGCCGGGCAATATAACTGCAGTATCGGAAGCGAACTTTTATGGCGATCCCATTGCAGCCCATATTGTTTTAAAAAACGCACAGAATGTAACAATTATCCCGTTAAATGTTACGGCTCAGGCAATTGCCACCCCACAGATGGTCGATTATATTGACAGGGCCCAAGATACAAATATAGTTAAAACCCTGCTTGATTATTATTATAATTTCTATAAAGAACGTGATCCCAGTGTACAGGGAAGCCCATTACATGATGTGTTAACGCTAATGGCGACCATTCATGAGGACATGTTAGGATATCGAACATTACCTGTCCAAATCGTTCAAGCACAAAATGGAATCGCCAGGGGGCAGAGTGTTGCGGATATACGGCCCTATGCAATAAATGAAGAAACGGAAAAAAAGAAACTGCACCGTATCGCTTTTGAATTGGATTACAAAAAATTTTATATTGATTTTATGTCGGTAATGACTGGGCAGCGGTTTAGTTGAATGGCATAATGAGGGTATAGAGTAATAGACATATGAGGTGATCCCCATCGAACTATTGGATGCAATCAAACAACGCAGATCGATACATAATTTAAAAGACATGGAAGTGGATACAGCTATTTTGAAAGAAATTTTCAGGTACGGGTCATATGCACCAACACATTATATGAAGGAACCGTGGAATATTAAATTGTACCAGCGTGCCGGGAAAAAGAGACTTGTAGATTCGATTATAGCAAGCTATCAACGGATCGGTATGCTGAAGGCAGATAATGATCCGAAAACGATAAAAATGACCAAATCAATGCGGGAATTCCTTTTGGCCATACCACATCATGCCGTGATTTATTTTGAGAAAGAAAATGATGCTGTCCGTTACGAAGAGGAATATGCTGCGGTGAGCGCATTTATCCAAAATGCCCAGCTGGCTGCATGGGAATATGGTGTGGGCATGCTATGGACAATCACTCCGTACATGCATGACAGTGGATTTGTGGAAGACATCGGATTGGACAGCGAGCGGATAAAGGTTGCGGCTGTTTTGCAAATTGGCTATCCGGAGAAGATTCCCCGGGATAAAGGTCGTACACCGATTGAGGAGAAGCTGGAGATTATTGAGAAGTGATAGTGTGGCAGAGTCAATATATCAGGAGATGAACGCGTTTAACAGGAGAAGAGTAAATATAACAGGAGAAAAGTGAATTTAACAGGAGAAGAGCAAAAATAACAGGAGAAAAGTGAACTTATAAGGATAAGCAGTCCGCAGCATCTACAGAAAAGAGAACGACATTTACGGAATAGATCGTAACATCTACAGAATAGCTTTTTCCCAAATAAAAACCCTTGCCCGATATTATCAGGCAAGGGTTTTATCAACCTTATTCCGTTTTCTCCTTAACAAACTCAACAACTTCCTCAGATGTGCCCATTGATAAGAGCTTGTCTTTATAGGAAGCCATCTTTTCCTTGGACAAGCCGCGGATTTGTGTCCGGGCTGGAAGGATGGATGTTGCACTCATGCTGAATTCGTCCAGGCCAAGTCCGAGCAAAATAGGAATGGCTATGGAATCGCCGGCCATTTCGCCGCACATTCCAACCCATTTATCTTCACCGTGTGCTGCCTCGATGACATTGTTTACAAGGTTCAAAATTGCCGGGTGGTATGGCTGGTACAGGTATGATACACGTTCATTCATCCGGTCAGCTGCCATGGTGTATTGAATTAAATCGTTTGTTCCGATGCTGAAAAAGTCCACTTCTTTGGCAAACTGTTTCGCCGTTACAGCAGTGGATGGAATTTCTACCATGATGCCGACTTCGATATTATCAGCAACTTCCACATCTTCCCGTTTTAAATCTTCTTTTTCATCTAAAAGAATTGCTTTTGCCTGGCGGAACTCTTCCAATGTCGCAATCATCGGGAACATGATTTTCAGATTACCGTGAACGCTTGCCCGTAAAAGAGCACGTAGTTGTGTGCGGAACACATTTTCATTTTCCAGGCAGAAGCGGATTGCGCGAAAGCCAAGAAATGGGTTTAACTCATCTGGTAAATCCAAATAACTTAATTCCTTGTCACCGCCGATATCCAATGTTCGGACAACGACTGGTTTGCCTTCCATCTGTTCAAGTACGGATTTATAGGCGTCGTACTGTTCATCCTCTGTCGGCAGTTCGCTTTTACCCATGTATAAAAACTCTGTCCGGTAAAGTCCGATTCCTTCGCCGCCATTATCCAGCACACCAGCAACATCTTCAGGTGTGCCGATATTTGCAGCCAATTCCACTTGCTCGCCGTCAGAAGTTATTGTAGGCTCGTCCTTCAATTTGGCCCATTCTTCTTTTTGTTTGGCAAAGGTTTCCTGTTTTTCCCGATAAAACTTCAGATCCTCATCTGATGGATTCACAATCACATTTCCTTCGATTCCATCGACAATAACCATTTCACCTTGTTTAACGGACTTTGTAATCTCTTTTGTACCGACTACAGCCGGGATTTCCAGAGAACGTGCCATAATCGCTGAGTGCGATGTCCGTCCCCCGATATCTGTTGCAAAGCCTTGTACAAATTGGCGGTTAAGCTGTGCAGTATCAGATGGTGTCAGGTCATTCGCGATGACAATAACTTCTTCATCAATCAACGCGGGATCTGGAAATGTTGCTCCAAGTAAATGCGCCAGCACACGTTTTGTAACATCCTGAATGTCTGCGGCACGTTCGCGCATGTATTCATTATCCATATTTTTAAACATATCGATGAACATGTTGGCTGTCTCTTCCAATGCCACTTCAGCCATTACATTATCGTTATTGATTTTCTCTTTCATCGGATTTATCATCTCCGGGTCACCGAGCACAAGCAAGTGAGCCGAGAAAATTTCCGCATGCTCATCACCAATTTCTTTTTTGGTGTGGGCTTTAATCTTTTCCAGTTCCTGTTTGGATATTTCAAGCGCTTTATCCAATCGCTCGATTTCTTTATTCGGATTATCGATTGGCTTCTTTTCAAATGTCAAATCTGGAGAAGTGAGCTGATATGCTTTGGCAATCGCTACTCCATTTGATGCTGCTATACCTTCAATCATGTTTTCTTCAACCAACCCTTCAGTTAAAAAATTCGTATGTCCACACTCCATTTTATACTCTTTGTTCCTATCAATTCAAGCATTGTGGACTATAATCCAATCCAGAATGGCCTGGTACACTTCGTCACGGTTCTTTTCATTCAGCAGTTCATGTCTTCCTTGTTCAAATAACATGGTTACAACATTTTCAAGTCCAGCTTCATGATACAGACTTGCAGTTTTCCATACACCTTTTCCATAATCGCCGATAGGGTCGTCAGTACCGCTGATGAGCATCATTGGCAAGTCGGAACGGATTGTTTTATTCAGGTTTTTATTGTGAATTGTTGTAAGGCCATCCATTAAATCGTAGAAAAACCGTGCTGTTGGAATTCGCCCACACAACGGATCGTCCATGTAACCTTGCACGATTTTTGAATCGCTTGAAAGCCAATCGAAATCTGTCTGTTTATTTTTAAGACGCTTGTTATTCGAATGAAATACGAGAGAATTCATCAAGTTCGACTCTTTCTTTGGAGGAAGTCCGGATGCAATGCGCTTTGCAAGAATAGTTACGGGTCTCGGATAAAATCCTGTTCCGGATAAAATGACACCATCAATTGTTGAGCTGTATTCCCGTATATAATCCCGTGCCAGAAAAGATCCCATACTGTGGCCCAGCAAAAATATTGGTGTATTCCGATAGTCCTGTTTTATTTGCTCCGTAATTTTCACCAGGTCATCGGTTGTCTTTTGGAAGCCGTCCTTGTCAGACAGGTAGCCCATTAATCCCTGTTGTTCACCGGTCTTCCCGTGGCCGCGATGATCGTTTCCATAAACAACGAAGTCATTTTCAACGAGAAATTCAGCAAAGTCCTTATACCGTTCAATATGTTCCACCATGCCATGTGCAAGCTGTACAATAGCTTTTGGTTGTTTTGATGGGTTGTACCATTTTTTCACAAAAACTTCTGTATCATCGGCCATTTGCAGCCAAAACGTTTTTTCCATGTAATCCTCTCATTCCTTAATTTATTGTTATAATTATGATAGAATGAAAAGAGTGAAACGTCCAAAGTTAAGCAAAAATAGCTTGCTATATAATCTGAATTTATGCTAAAGTACTTATAGGTATTTGTCCGTAATAGGAGGTGCTGTTGAAAAATGGCAGGGTTAGTAAATGTGTTATTAGTAATTGATGCAATTATTATGATTGTACTTATTTTATTACAGTCTGGTAAAAGTGCCGGGTTATCCGGAGCAATTTCAGGTGGTGCCGAGCAGTTATTCGGTAAGCAAAAAGCTCGGGGCGCTGATTTGGTTTTGCACCGCGGTACCGTCGTTACTGGCGTACTATTCTTCGTTTTAGCTTTTTTAAGTGCATATGTAATATAAATGATAACCCTTATCGCAAAAAAATGTGATAAGGGTTTATTTATTTTCAGATGCCAAATAATAGGGTAAGGTATACTATATGAGGCTGGAATGACAGAAGGAGATGAACTACATAATGAAAATAAAATTGCCACAGCCGTTTACGTTTGAAGCCGGTCCCCGTGCGGTATTGTTATTACATGGTTTTACCGGCCATTCTGCAGATGTCCGGATGCTGGGACGTTTTTTGGAGAAAAAAGGATATACGAGTCATGCGCCGATTTACCGCGGGCATGGAAAAGAACCGGAGGAACTGGTAAAAGCAAGTGCTGATGAATGGTGGGAGGATGTGCAAAATGCCTTTAATCATTTAAAAGAACTGGGTTATCAGGAAATAGCTGTCGCAGGATTGTCACTGGGAGGTGTATTGTCATTGAAACTTGCATACTCCGAGCAGGTAAAAGGGGTTATCCCCATGTGTGCACCGATGTTTTTTGACAATGAAACAGAGCTTACCAAAGGTTATCGATTTAAGGCAAAAGAATTTAAGCAGTTGGAAGGAAAAGATGCTGATACGATTGAGCAGGAAGTGAACAAGCTCATTGATGATTCACAGGATATGTTTAAGGATCTGGGTGAATTTATCACGGAAGTCAGTAAAAACATTGATACGATATACACACCAACATTCGTTGTACAGGCGAGACAGGATGAAATGATTAATACCGATAGTGCTGAATACATTTATAAGAATGTTGAGGCAGATGAAAAAGATATCAAATGGTATGAAAAATCAGGTCATGTCATTACGATGGATAAAGAAAAAGAGCAACTATTTGAGGATATCTATCAATTTCTGGAATCGCTTGACTGGAAAGAATGATTATATTTGCGCTGGAAAGTGAACAATATTAATGAAAGAAGGTGAGCAAATGAATGAAACAATTAAAGAACAAGTACAGGATTTTTTTGCCGAACATAGGGAAAGGCCTTTATCTGTCGATGAATTGGAGGATGCATTGGATCTGGAAGGGTCGGATGATTTCAAAGAACTCGTTAAAGCATTGAATGAGCTGGAGGAAACCGGTGAATTGGTTCGTACCCGGAAAAATCGGTTTGGTTTGCCGGAAAAAATGAACCTGATTCGCGGCAAAATTCAAATGCATGCCAAAGGGTTTGCTTTTCTGATTCCGGATGATGAAGGCCAGTCAGACGTCTATATTCATCACTCTGATTTGGGGTCATCAATGAACAACGATATTGTGCTCGTCAGGCCGGAAAAAGGAAGTGCGGACGGAAACAGGCCGGAAGGAACCGTTATCCGTATTTTGGAGCGGGCAACCCATCAGGTGGTTGGAACATTTGAAGATAATAAGTCATTCGGATTTGTCGTTGCTGATGACAAACGGATTCCCAATGATATTTTTATACCGAAAAGCGTGACAGGAGGAGCTGTTACCGGTCACAAGGTAATTGTGCATATAACAAAATATCCGGAAGCCGGCAAGAGTGCCGAGGGTGAAGTCGTCCTTATTCTTGGCCACAAAAATGACCCTGGAATTGATATTATATCGATAATTCATAAGCACGGAATTAAGATTGACTTTCCTGAAGAGGTAATGGATCAGGCGAAAAATACACCGGAAGAAATTGACGAATCGGAACTGGAAAATCGGCGAGACCGGCGTGATGAGACGATTGTCACGATAGATGGCGCCGATGCCAAGGATTTGGATGATGCGGTGTCCGTCAAAAAACTGGATAATGGCAATTATCAGCTTGGCGTCTATATTGCGGATGTCAGCTATTATGTAGAGGAAAATTCACCGATTGACAAAGAAGCGTTTGAGCGCGGGACAAGTGTCTATCTGGTCGACCGTGTCATTCCGATGATTCCACACCGGCTGTCAAATGGAATCTGTTCATTAAACCCGCAAGTGGACAGGCTTACATTGGGTTGTGAGATGGAAATTAACGCAAAAGGTGAAGTGGTTAATCATGAAATTTTCCAGAGTGTCATCAAGACGAACGAACGGATGACGTATAAAGATGTGAACCGGATTTTGGTTGATCGCGATGAAGAAGTACGTGACAGATACGATGCGCTGGTTCCGATGTTTGAAGACATGGGAAAATTGGCGGAAATATTACGTGCCAAGCGTTTTGGCCGGGGTGCGATTGACTTTGATTTCAAAGAAGCACAGGTATTGGTTGATGAAAACGGAAAAGCAAGTGATGTCGTTTTACGTGAGCGCTCGGTTGCCGAACGGCTGATTGAAGAATTTATGCTGGCTGCCAATGAAACGGTGGCTGAGCATTTTCACTGGATGGATGTACCATTCATTCACCGGATTCACCAGGATCCTGATGAAGGAAAACTGCAGAACTTTTTCGAATTCATTGCCGGGCTTGGTTATGTTGTTAAAGGGACTGCGAATGATATTCACCCGCAGGCATTGCAAAAAGTGATTGAGGAAGTAAAAGGAAAGCCGGAAGAAATGATTGTCTCGAAGCTGATGCTGCGTTCGATGCAGCAGGCGAAGTATGATCCGCAAAGTATCGGACATTTTGGCCTGGCAACCGAATTTTATACGCACTTCACGTCGCCAATCAGACGGTATCCGGACTTGACCGTTCACAGACTAATTCGTACCTATTTAATTGAAAAGAAAATGGATCCGAAAACAATTAAGCATTGGAAAGAACAGATGCCGGAAATCGGCAGGCATACGTCAGCAATGGAGCGGGCTGCTGTTGATGCGGAACGGGAAACCGATGATTTGAAAAAAGCAGAGTATATGCAGGATAAAATCGGCGAGGAATATACCGGCGTAATCAGCTCTGTAACGAACTTCGGATTATTTGTTGAGCTGGAGAACACGGTTGAAGGACTGATTCACGTCAGCTATTTGACCGATGATTATTATCATTTTGATGACCGTAATTATGCAATGATTGGTGAACGAACCGGGAACATCTATAAAATTGGCGAGGAAGTCAATGTCCGTGTTGTAAAGGTTAATCTGGATGAGCGGGTCGTTGATTTTGAACTGGTCTCGGACAGGCGGCCGCCGAAAAAGAAAAAAATCAAAGCTAAGAAGGCGAAATAGAATGATTTTAGAATAGGGGCTGATAAGGGGCAGCAGATTGTGCCGTATCAGCCTTATTGTTTGTCGAATAATTCTTGTTGCAATTAGTTCCCTGTTAGAATAAAATGTAACTGTTACTATAAAAGTTTCCTTAGGTAAACTTTTATTAATATGGACAACATAGAAGGTGAATGCAAGATGTCACATGATGTTATTCTGGCGTTTTTATTTACGCTGGTTGCCGGCTTGGCAACTGGTATCGGAAGTCTGCTAGCTTTCTTTGCAAAAACAACCAATACCAAGTTTTTATCGTTTGCATTGGGCTTTTCGGCAGGCGTGATGATTTATGTATCATTTGTTGATATTTTTACCAAAGCACAGGAATCACTGGTAGGAGAACTTGGTGAGCAGGGTGGAACCTGGCTTACGGTAGGTTCTTTTTTTGGCGGGATATTACTGATAGCACTGATCGACCGTTTCATACCGAAACAGTCAAATCCCCATGAGTTGAAAAAAATTGAAGATATGAGCAAAAATGGCAGCAGGGTTAAGGATCCTGATTTACTGAAGATGGGTGTATTCACTGCACTTGCCATTGGAATTCATAACTTTCCCGAGGGTATAGCAACTTTTATGTCCACACTGGAGGATCCGGCGCTCGGTTTGGCAATTGCAATAGCTGTGGCCATTCATAACATCCCCGAAGGAATTGCCGTGTCCGTTCCTATTTACTATGCCACAGGTGATAAGCGCAAGGCATTTCGACTTTCGTTTTTGTCCGGAATTGCGGAACCAGTTGGAGCTGTTGTTGGCTTTTTGATTCTTATGCCATTCTTAAGTGATCTTACATTCGGCATTATTTTTGCTGCAGTTGCAGGAATTATGGTGTTTATTTCGTTGGATGAACTGCTTCCTGCCGCAAAAAAATACGATGAGGCGCACGTATCGATTTACGGGTTAATTGGCGGTATGGCGGTTATGGCGGTGAGCTTGTTGTTGATTATTTGATGCTAGGAATTTAGGAACTGCGCTGATTTATCGGGAGAAAATCAGGTTTATCAGGAGAAGAAAAGATTTATCGGGAGAATAAGGATTTTATCAGGAGAAGAACAGATATATCAGGAGAAAAACAATTTTATCTGGAGATAGAAAGCAGAACATCAAGTGAGCGGCACCAATTACTAAAGAAAGAGCCATCCCAGCGTCAAAAACAATTGGATTTCCCGCTAATATTTGGTAGAATAAGGTTCACGCAAGCAGTAGGAGGAAGTACGTATGCCAAAAGGAAACGGGAAAGCCATCGCACAAAATAAAAAAGCAAGGCATGATTATTTTATAGAGGAAACCTATGAGGCCGGGATTGTCTTAAAAGGAACGGAAATTAAATCGATCCGGGCCGGCCGTATAAATTTAAAGGATTCGCATGCTCGGATTGATCGCAATGGTGAGGTTCAACTGGTCAATATGCATATTGCGACATATGAACAAGGGAACCGATTCAATCATGATCCGACCCGGACACGCAAGCTATTGCTCCACCGCAAAGAAATAGATAAACTGATTGGATTAACACAGCAGCAGAGCTATACACTTGTGCCATTGAAGGTTTACATTAAAAACGGTGTAGCCAAAGTGTTGATTGGCCTTGGAAAAGGGAAAAAGAAATATGACAAACGTGAAGATGTGAAGCGGAAACAGATGAAGCGTGATGCCGATCGGGCTGTTAAGGAAAGTATGCAGTAAATCTTTCCAGCCCTTGATTTTAGTGAGGTTTGTGATATAATGATAGTTGTCGTTAAAGACATATAAATGAATATTGCTCGTTCTATTCCGAGCGATTCTCCTTACATGGGGACGTTACGGATTCGACAGGGATAGATTGAGCTCAGGCTGCGCGTCGAGGTTACGGCTCGTAAAACGTTATCGCCTATAATAACTGGCAAAGAAACAAATCAACCTGCTTTAGCAGCTGCGTAAGTAGTTCTAAAGCGATCCTTCCTGCTATCGCCCGTGTGGCAGATTGAAGGGTCTCAAATGAAGCGGGCTATACTGTCATCCACCGTCTGAGGATGATAGTTGAAACGAATCAGACTAGCTCTTCCAAAGCCTGTTGGTAGGCTGAGGAATGAGTGAATGATAATATACCAACTAAGCGTGTAGATGCTTGAGTGGCGATATCTCTGGACGTGGGTTCGATTAGTAACTAGTCGCCTTTTGTGGCAACACAAAAGTGAAAATCCGGCTTAATCGGTGAAACCTAAGTCGCTTTAAGCGATACGGCAATGCCGAGCGGTGTGTGGAGCAATCCAACAGCCGTGTATCGACTCATAGGCTGCCATGATCATGGTAGTACTAGGATGTGGAATCATACCAGTTGTGGTAAATTTACATTCCGCATAAGACGCCGGAGAATCTGGAAAATCAGGTTCAAGATATAGTCAGTGCCATGTCGAAAGCATGGAAGAGCACGTCCCACCGTCTCCACCAATACATAAGTTGGTGGTTTTTTGTTTGTAACTGTTACGTAAAGCATAAATCTTCCATTTGGAAGGTTTATGCTTTATTTAGTTTTTGGAAGATTTATGCTTTATTATCGTAATGCGTCACCTTTTATTGAGTTTATATTAACTAGTTTTTGTCGAGTTTTCAGGGTAAATCCAATGCAAAGTTCCCTCAATAGGCTTACTTAAATTTATTGATGTGATTTTATAAAAAATATCCATATCGGTTTCAGATTGTACAAGTAAAAAAGATGGAAAAGCCAACGTTTTCAAAGTAAGTTAGAATAGTTCTTAAGAAATTTAAACTTTTCGGGAACTATTCTATTTTTCTTACGTCAAAAGTTGTAATTGGGGGAGAGAACATCGCTATGGCCATGGAACTAGACAACCAGGAACTGAAAGCCATCCAGAATGACGAGAATCTGCGTGAGCAATTTTTGGAACAGCTGATTCATGAATATAGTCAATCTGTGTTATGGCTTGCTTATACATATGTAAAAGAAAAGCAGCTTGCTGAAGAAGTGACGCAGGATGTCTTTATGACCTGTTATAACAAAATCAGCAGTTTTAAAAACCAATCTTCCATAAAAACGTGGATGTATCGCATCACGGTAAATAAATGCAAAGATGAGCTGAGAAAAAAATCGTTTAAGCGTTTTTTGTTACGAAATGAACAATCCCAGGACAACTGGGGTGCCTACGAGAATCATCCGGAATCCATTCTGGTGCAAGAAATGGAGGATGAAGTGCTGACAAATAATGTTATGTCTCTCCCAACCAAATTCAGAGAAGTGATTTATATGCATTATTTTGAAGATATGAAAATACGTGAAATAAGTGAGATTTTTAATGTAAAACTAAATACGATCAAAACCAGATTGAATCGCGGAAGGTCCATGCTCCGGAAAATGTATGAAGACAAGGAGGGCTTAAAATGAAAATGGACGACAAACTGAAACATCTGCGCAAATCGATGTCCAAAACGATTTTTAAGGATTTTGATGTAAATAAACAGGAACTAAAAAGAAACGTTCTTAATGAGTCAAAAAAACATCATCCGCTTTTCAATTTTAAACAGTGGATGAGAACGGGGATGAGTGCCATAAGTGTTGCTATTCTCTGTTTCATTATTGGGATTGCAGGTTTTTCGGATCAATTGTTTGAGAACAGTGAGCAGAATTCTAAGCCGGATTACCGTTCGGCAGAAAATAATGATAATCCGGAGAACATCGAAGAAAAGCTTAAACCATCAGAAAAATATCCTGATAAATTTCAAATTGTAAAGAAAAAGCGAAATTCCAGGGATTATGTGAACAGTGCTCTAGGGGTATATGAGTATTTTCCAAGTCCCGGGTCTAAAAATCGGGTGGAATTTTACGTTGATTTTCAACGAAATAAAAATAGGGTGACATATATGGATATTACGAATCGGAAAGTTACTGAAACGTTGCATTACTTGTTTGAGTATAATGTGGTTCTACGTAAAAAAGAGGAAGACCACATTTTTAACCGGAAAACTTTAAAAGAGAGCTATCACGATGATATGCAATTTTTTATAGAATCACATACGAATAAATTTAATGGTCAAATATTTGATAGTGAATGGGATTTTTTATACCAAAATTATGAAAACTGGACCTATGTAGAAGGAGAAAAGTTTGGTATGCCTGTTTATGAAATCGAAGGGACTGTTACAGAAGATATATCTCCTGAACTGGTTGGTCCTTTTACTATGACGATTTCGAAAGAGACAGGAGCCCTGCTGGATTTAAAAGCTTACGGCAGTAGAGATAAGCCATTTGTTTCACTTACGGTCAAAGAAATCAAACTTAATCAAGGCATACCAGATGATGTGTTTATACTTGATGTATCTGGTTATAAAGAATTACCGAATAAAGAATTCAATATAAGTGGGATTGAAAATTATCAGGAAAAACCAGGTGGTGTTGATACCAGTCGTTAAAAGGTGGGCTAATTATGTCCGCCTTTTCCATTTCGATCTTGATTTTTTAGTTTGTGAATGTCGCCTTCACACGTTTCGATCTGAAAAAATACACAATCCAGATACAGTCAATCAGTGTATACAGCCATACATATTCGGTGAGTCCCCACTGAATCATTGCATAAAAACGCCACAAAATGTTAAGTGCATAATTGGCAATTATTAATTTCGGCAGCAGTTTTTTTCGCCTGACCCAACATACAATAATGAAGAGATAAAAGATTAGGAGCAAAATATTAAATATGTAATTTATTAGAAGATAAGATGAGTTGTAGCCCAACACATAAATGAGAGTGCCAAAAAAGGCAAAAGCAATTCCGATAGCCGGTAAAACAAGCCAGCCTGCAACGATTGCGTAATGATAGTCCGTATCAAATTCGGACTTATTCTCATTATGAAACCGTTCTGTATTAGTCATGAATACCTCCAGGGAATTAATATTAATTTAATGATAAGTATTTAAACATAGACAGTCAATACGTCCCACGCATAATAGTTGCATTAATGTTAAAATAAAAAATGGTAACTATTTAGAGAGGAGAAACAGTCATGACTACATATCCAAACGTAAACGAAACAAAAGGACTACTTAGACAACTGGTTTCCATACCAAGTCCATCCGGAAACACCGGGAAAGTAATTCAGTTTGTGGAGGATTTTTTGAAGGATCTGCAAGTGGAAACAAGACGGAACCGCAAAGGCGGCTTGATTGCAACATTGCCTGGAAAAAATAATGATGAGCAGCGGATGCTGACGGCACACGTAGATACGCTCGGTGCGATGGTAAAAGAAGTGAAAAACAATGGCCGGCTGCGTCTTGATTTAATTGGCGGATTTAAATACAACGCGATAGAAGGGGAGTACTGCGAAATCCAAACTTCCGACGGCGATGTATTTACAGGAACGATCCTGATGCGTCAGACTTCCGTGCATGTATATAAAGATGCCGGAAAAGCGGAGCGTAACCAGGAAAACATGGAAGTCCGGATTGATGCCAAGGTGGAAAACGCTGACGATATCCGAGAGCTTGGAATTGAAGTAGGGGATTTTGTTTCCTTCGATCCACGGGTCCAACTTACGGAAACTGGTTTTGTTAAATCACGTCATTTGGATGACAAAGCGAGTGTTGCTACGTTATTACAGTTGATTAAGCGGGTGAAAGAAGAAGGCATTACCCTACCATACACGACGCATTTTCTTATTTCCAACAATGAAGAAATCGGCTATGGCGGGAATTCCAACATTACACCAGAGACTGTGGAATATCTGGCAGTCGATATGGGTGCTATGGGTGACGGACAAATGACGGATGAGTATACAGTGTCCATTTGTGTAAAGGATGCGAGTGGTCCGTATCATTATGGATTGCGCAAGCATTTGGTCGAACTCGCAGCAAACAACAACATCGGGTATAAACAAGATATCTATCCATATTACGGTTCCGATGCATCTGCAGCAATCCGTGCTGGACATGATATTATTCATGGACTTATCGGACCGGGAATCGACTCGTCGCATGCGTATGAGCGGACACATGAAACGTCGTTGGAATATACGGAACAATTGCTGTATCACTATGTAAAATCTGAGTTGGTAGACTACTAATATCTAAAAAGAGGTTGAGACATAATACAAAGTGTAAAATAAAGTCGAACTATATATAACTCTAGCGTAGGAAATATACGCAGACTCCTGCGGGAGGAAAGGCATAGGTGAGACTCCGAAGCGCGATAGCGCAAGGAGGCTCAACAGCCGCCCGCGGCTAAGAAGACACTGCGAAAACGTACTTCTTGAGCAGATGTCGCCTTGGTACCCGGAGGTGTGAAAGCGAAGTATATTTCCGGAGCGGTTGTATGCACCTTTTCCAGTTAATCATTTTTCCTTTTGATAAAACACTTTGTCCATCCTCTTTTTTTAGCTTAAATTTAGTTTGTATACAAATTATATTTACACAAAGTTAAATGTAGTGTATAATGATACAAGTATGAATGAAGGGAGTTCACCTGCCATGTCCCTGTCAATGGATAAAGCCATCAGATCCGCTTCCGTTCGACTCAGCAAAAAAATATCCCGAATCATCAATCATCAATTAAAAAAATTCAATATCACAACCGAACAATGGAGTGTACTAAGGACATTGCATGATTCAGGCCGGATTACACAAAAAACACTTTCCGAACGATCGGATAAAGATCAGGCAACCTTAACAAAAATTCTCGACTTATTGGAAAAACACGGGTATACCGACAGAGTCCGGAATCCGGAAGATCGCCGTTCCTTTCTGGTTCAGATTACTGAAAAAGGATTTAATCTTGTTGAAGAGGTTGGTCCCTTTTTACAGGATGTATATAGAGATATAGTTGAGGATATTGATCAGGAGAAATTGTCACTATATCAGGAAGTATTAACCTCATTGGAAAAGAACATTGATTTCCTGTTAATGAATGAATCAAATAGAAAGAAGGAATAGATTTAAATGAGAAACGCACCAAAGTTATGGACATCCCAGTTTTTGGCCATTATTGTAATGGCTTTTTTATTTTTTCTTTGTTTACAGTTATTAACGGCTGGTTTTCCGGCATATATAACTACGATCAAAAATGACCCTGCACAGGCCGGTCTGATGACAACAGTCTTTATGGCTGCAGCAATTTTAACCCGTCCGCTGATTGGTTATATCATGCAAAAAATAAATATGAAATTGATCAGTATTGCAGCACTTATCTTTCTCACATTGTCCGTTGGCTTAAGTTATGGACAGGATTCGGTTGCTGTACTACTAGGGTTACGGGTACTGCACGGGATTGGATTCGGTATTGTTTCAACTATATTTGCGACAATGGCAACAACAATTATCCCGGTAAAACGGATTGGTGAAGGGATTGGCTATTATGGCATGGCCACAAGTGTCGGAACCAGTGTGGCACCAATGTTTGCTTTATCCATTCTGCAATTTTTCTCGTATAATGCGATGATTATTCTGTCGGTTATTTTAACGATTGCCGCACTTGTTCTTTGTTTCTTTGTAAAAGCACCAAAAACAGCTGTTACCGATAGTGGCAGTATACGAAATATCACGTTAAAAGAATATGTTTTTGATAAAAAGGCATTACTTCCATGTATTCTGACGATGTTTTTCACCGTTACATTGGGTGGGGTAATCAGCTTTTTGAGCGGACTGGGTAAAGAGGCAGGCCTAAGCTCTGTTTCGTTATTTTTCCTCGTAATGACAATCATGATGACAGCAATTCGTCCGTTTTCAGGAAGATGGTTTGATAATTACGGACATAAAGTCATTATGTACCCTGCAGCCGTTTCGGGTATTGTTGGACTGTTTCTTTTATAGATTACACAGAACACCATAACATTGCTTGCTGCCGGGATGTTTTACGGTATCTCCTATGGTATTGTTACTCCGACGCTTCAGGCTATTGCGGTAAGTTTTGTTGATCGGGAGAAGCAGGGAACAGCCAATGCCATGTTTTTCTCATCGATGGACATTGGAATGGCAGTAGGTTCTACCGGATTGGGAATGCTCGCAGCCGCTACTAGTTATCATTTTATCTATGGATTTTCAATAATAAGTATTGTTATTTTGCTGTTAATCTACACATTTATTTTTGTAAGGTCTGAGAAGGTGCTAAAAGAATGACCCAAAAGCAATCTTTTGGGTCAACACCCTGAATCAATCCGCGCCAAAGAAACTTTTGAAGGATTCCACTGTAGCCTGCCGGTTTACTGATGCAATGGAAGTTGTTATGGGAATTCCTTTAGGACAGACTTGTACACAATTTTGCGAGTTACCGCACCCTTGAAGACCACCATCTTCCATAAAACCGTCAACACGCTCTTCCCAATTCATTTCTCCGGTTGGGTGAGCGTTTTTCAGGCGGACCTGAGGGAAAACAAACGGCCCTAAAAATTCATTCTTATCATTTACGTTCGGACATGCTTCCAGGCAAACACCACACGTAAAACACTTTGAAAGTTCATAGGCCATCTGACGTTTTTTCTCAGCCATCCGCGGTCCGGGCCCCAAATCGTATGTACCGTCAATCGGTATCCATGCTTTCACTTGCTTTAATGAATCAAACATACTTTCCCGGTCAATAATCAGGTCGCGGACAACCGGAAATGTCCGCATCGGTTTCAGACGGATTGGTTGCTCCAGGTTATCGACTAAGGTTGAACATGCCTGCTGCGGATAGTCGTTGATAACCATCGAACATATCCCGCAAACCTCTTCCAGACAACTCATTTCCCATTGGACCGGGGTAGTTTTATTTCCATCCTTATCAACGGGATTTTGACGAATTTCCATTAGTGCAGAAATAATATTCATATTTGGACGGTAAGGGATAGTGAATTCCTGTTCATAGGCCTCGGCGTTCGGTTCTTCCTGTCTTTCAATAATCAATTGAAATGTTTCCACGATGCATACACTCCTTTGTTCTCAGTATTGGATAAATGGGGGGATTCTATTCGAAATTCGGATTTTTGTTGTGTTAAAGATAGTTGTTTTAATGTTCTGAAAACATGTCAATTGTGTTATAATACACCAATAAGAAGATAGTAATACTGTGGATTTCAGTTTGAGAGGTGAACCAGGTGTTTAAACAAATTGATCAAAAAAAGCTCGTCTTGATGCCAGTCGGCCATTACCAACATATATATTAAGAAGTTTACGTGAGAAATTATTACTTGAATGGACGTATAATTCGAATGCAATCGAAGGAAATACCTTAACGATAAAGGAAACAAAAGTTGTATTGGAAGGTATAACGGTTGGCGGGAAAACGATGCGTAAACATTTAGAAGTAATAAATCACTGTGATGCGATTACATATGTGGAAGAAATCGTTGAAAAAAATGAACCGTTATCAGAATGGCAAATTAAAAACCTGCATCGGTTGGTGCTTAAAGAAATTAATGATGAATATGTGTACCGGGATCAACAAGTAGTCATTTCAGGTGCAACACACACACCACCAGCACCATACCTGTTAAAACAAAAAATGGAACAGCTAATGGATTGGTATAAAGAAGAAACAGAAGAACTGCAACCGATTACACATGGAGCAATGCTGCATGCGTTTTGCAGTGGTCCATTCTTACATTGATGGAAATGGTCGTGTATCACGGTTACTATTAAATCTGGAACTTATGAAAAATGGCTACCCGCCAATTATCATTAAAGTGGAAAATCGATTGGAATATTATGAAGCGCTGGATAAAGCACATATCGAAGAAGATTGTGATGATTTTATTAGATTGGTCGCAAAGGAAACAGAGGATTCGTTAGACCTGTATTTGTCGACAATAGAAAAGTGAGCGGATGTAAGATGCCCGCTCACTTTTTACTTAAAGCACATACATATACACACAAAGGAAATGAAACAGGCTTCCTACTAAAATAAACACGTGAAAAATCTCGTGGAAGCCCATATGTTTAAACGACAGGAACTTCGGTTTTAACCAGTAGATAAACGCCCCAATTGTGTAGAACACTCCGCCAAGAATAAGCATGAGCATTCCATTTGTACCAATGATTGGTGCGAGCGCGGAACTGTAAAATACAGCAATCCAGCCCATTGCAATGTACAGAAAAGTTGATAACCATCTGGGTGCATGGAACCAAACTATCTTAAACGTGACACCACTTATTGCAATCCCGCTAATAACGCCAAAGAGCACCCAGCCAGTGATACCGTTTAAACTAATCAGGCACAGTGGTGTATAGGTTCCTGCGATTAGCACAAAAATCATGGAGTGGTCAACACGTCGCAAAAATGCAATAACATGATCCTTTGCGACAACCATGTGATAGGTTGCAGAAGCACTGTACAACAATATCATGCTTGTTCCAAAAATAATCACCGCCACGATTGCGAGGGATGAATTTGTCGTTTCTGCAGCCTTTATGACCATTGCAAGTAATCCCACAACCGATAAAACAGCACCAAACAAGTGTGTCAGCCCATTGATCGGTTCGCGAATGTAAACACCCATTTTTATCAACACCTTTATAAGTGGTTTTAAAAACTATATAGTAATAATATACCTATCAGAACAAGTAGTCAATATTTACTTTGGAATATTCCTGCATTATAATAAAGTAAAATGCAGCGAATTGGAGTTTTATTATGAAAAAATTGGAAGAGATTATAGAAAATATGCATTTGGATACCCGTTTATCTTTGGATGAAATACCGGATTTAAATTTGTATATGGATCAGGTTATCCAATTATTTGAAAAAAAATTTGCGAATTCCAGACGAAATGACGATGAAAAAGTTCTGACGAAAACGATGATTAATAACTATGCAAAGGGGAAATTATTTTTTCCGATTAATAATAAAAAATACTCGAAAGATCATTTAATTCTTATCAGCATGATTTACCAGATGAAAGGTGCACTATCGATTAACGATGTGAAGCAGACATTGGACCAATTAAATAAAAAAGTAACGGATGACGAATTTGATTTAAAAAATCTTTATAACCGTTATCTCCAGTTGGATGAAAACAATGTCGGGATGTTTAAGGAAAATATCCAGGAACATAAGAATGAAGTGGCGAATGAAGTAGAGAAACTGGATGATAAAGACAGCGAGTACCTGGAGCAGTTATTAATGGTTACCGTTTTAACGAATATGAGTAATTTTTATCGCAGAGCTGCTGAAAATCTGGTAGATGAGATGGCGGAAGATGAAAGAAAGGAGTGATTCTGACATGAAACTCAGTATATTGGATCAGTCACCTATTTCATCCGGCAAATCACCACAGGAGGCTCTGCAGGCGTCGGTTGAACTGGCAAAAGCGGCTGACAAAATTGGATACACAAGGTATTGGATGGCGGAGCATCATGATCTTACCGGTCTGGCATGTCCCAATCCTGATGTGATGCTGGGAATTGTCGGTTCACAGACGGAGCGCATTCGGATTGGTGCAGGTGCTGTGCTTTTGCCGCATTATAAACCTTACAAGGTGGCAGAAACGTATAATCTGCTTGCAACCTTATATCCGGGTCGGGTTGATTTGGGTATCGGACGTGCGCCGGGAGGGTCTGCAGAGGCATCGATGGCACTTTCAGGAAATTTTTTAGAAAACGTAAAGCAGATGCCTGAGAAGCTTGATGAATTGTTACAGTTTTTACACAATGATTTTTCTGAAGAGAATATGTATGCAAAAATAAATCCATCGCCGGTCCCTGCAGTCTCACCGGAAACATGGCTGTTGGGAACGAGTGAAAAAAGTGCTGATTTAGCTGTCGAAAAAGGATTGCCATATGTTTTTGGCCATTTTATGAGTGATGCGGACGGGCCATCGATTGTGAAAAAATATAAAGAAAGTGGATCCAAAACGATTGTAACCGTGTCTGCTGTATGTGCTGAAACAACGGAAGAAGCTCAGGAGCTGGCCTTAAGCAGCCAATTATGGAATGTCCAGCGTGCGAAAGGAGAAGGGGATGGAAAGGTTCCTTCAGTTGATGCTTCCAAAGTATATTCTTTTTCAGAGGAAGAATTGGAAACTGTCTCACGAATGAAGCAAAAAATGATTGTTGGCAACCCACGGGAAGTTCGTCAACAATTAGAACAATTGCAGGCAAGGTATGATACAGATGAAATAATGGTTGTCACGATTACGCACAGTTATAAGGCACGGTTGAGGTCATATGAATTAATAGCAGAGGAAATGATGGAGGGGAAACGATGATTGATTTACGGAGTGATACAGTAACTAAACCAACACAGAAAATGAGACGAGCTGCATTTGAAGCGGAAGTCGGGGATGATGTATACGGAGAAGACCCGACGCTGAATGAACTGGAGCAACTGGCCGCTTCTATGCTTGGAAAAGAAGTAGCCATGTTCGTCCCAAGTGGAACACAGGGGAATCAGATTGCTGTGCTGACTCATTGCCAGAAGGGGCAGGAAATTATATTGGAAGCGGAATCCCATATTTTTATTTATGAAGGTGCGTCCATTTCAGCACTAGCCGGTGTCCAGCCACGCACGGTTAAGGGACAAAATGGGGTGATGGATCCTATAGAAGTCGAATCGGTTATTCGTGGAAATGACGTTCATTTCCCTGAAACGGGACTTATTTGCCTGGAAAATACCCACAACCGTGCAGGTGGAGCTGTTGTCCCCCTTGAAAAAGTGAAAGAGACATATGAAGTGGCTTCGGAGAATGGGATTCCTGTTCATCTTGATGGAGCACGATTGTTTAATGCATCTGTGGCCACTGGAATTAATGTAAAAGAATATGCGGCATATACGGATTCAGTCCAGTTTTGCTTATCGAAAGGGCTGGGGGCACCCGTTGGCTCGATTATAGCGGGAACAGAAGCTTTTATTCAACGTGCCCGCAAATGGCGGAAACGTCTTGGCGGCGGATTGCGTCAGGCAGGGATTATCGCTGCACCAGGACTTGTTGCACTGCGGAAGATGGTTGACCGTTTGGAAGAAGATCATGAAAATGCGCGAGTGCTGGCATCCGGGCTTAACGAGATTAACGGCTTAACGGTTGAAAATAATGTAGACACGAATATAGTGCTCGTTAATACGGAAGGAGTGGGCTTGACGGCTACACAGTTGTTAGAGAGGTTGAAGGAAGCCGAGGTGCTTGCAGTGCCGTTTGGTCCAAATACAGTTCGTTTTGTAACACATTTTGATGTGACGAAAGAAGAAATACAAACAGTTCTTGGCAAAGTAGCTGAAATAGTGTAGGTGGAGAAATTGCGTCAACTAAAATTATTGATAATAATTTTTTTACTGGTTTTCACAGCAGCCTGTGATTCTGAAAAAACTGCTGAAAAGTCACCTGAAAATCAGATTGGACTGGATACGAAGGAAGGTCCGGATCAGATTCTGGATGCCGGCGATGTATTTAATAAAGCTGAGCAGGGGCTCGTTCCGTCAAGCAGATTTAATGCGATTAACAGCACGATTGTCGAAGTTAAAGCAGAATGGGGAGAACCGGACCGTGTGGATAATGCAGGTGAAGGAATGTATGCCACGTATGCACAACGAAACATTACGTTTGGTTATAACAAATCCGGACAGATATTTGACGTTCGGTCTGATGCAGAAGATATTCAGGCGTTGACCATCGGTGAGGTGAAAAATGCTTTGGGTGAGCCGGATGAAGTTACCAGCTACAGGGAGGATCAGATAGTAGCTTTCAACCTGAATCCAATTGCGCTGAAGTTTATTTTTCGAAATGGCAGTGAAAATGTTCATCACATCTCGGTAATCAATCAGGAAGAAGCACAATCAGATTATGTGCTGGACATTAAAGGGAAATCAAATCAGCTTTCCGAAGAGGGATGGCAGAACATGAAAAACTGGCGTAAGCAGATTATTAATTTTGCACAGGAACAGAATCATGTTTACACAAATGGCCCGGATAAGAAAATGGTCGCGTTAACTTTTGACGATGGACCGGATGATGACATTACCCCGGCTATTGTTGACATACTTTCCGATTATAACGTCACAGGTAATTTCTTTTTTGAAGGACGGAAAGTTGAGCAGCATCCTGGAATTGTTGAAAAAGCGTTTGAGAAAGGCAACCTGGTCTTAAGTCATGGTTTCACACACACAGATTTAACAACTATGGGTAAAGAGCAGATTTTATCAGAAATCGAAAGGACCGAAAAGGCAATTGAGTCGGCAATCGGAGTAAAGCCTGCCATAATCCGGACACCATATGGCGAGACTGATGAGCGTGTTGCATTGATAGCGAAAAATAATGGCTATTCGATTGTGCTGTGGTCAATAGATACATTGGACTGGTCACAAAAAGAATCGCAAAATATTGTTAATAACGTAGTAGACAATATCCGAAACGGTGATATTATTTTGATGCATTCCAATGCCGGACGTACGGCGACGAAAGAGGCACTTCCCGCTATTATTGAATCATTGCAGGGAAGGAATTTTGAAATCGTCGGGTTGGATGAAATGTTGAATATTAAAGCTTATCAATGAACTGAAGTTATTTTTAAAAACGAACTCATATTGAAAGCAGGAAAATTTCATGTAAATTTTCCTGCTGTTTTTATTGATTTTTTTAAGGATATTAAAGGTTTGAATATAAAGAAGCATTCTAAAAGTTATGAGTTACCGAATGAAGCTTGAAATCGAAATAACGGTAACTCATCAAGGCCATGAGTGCCCGAATGAAGTTTGAAATCGGGAAAACGGTAACTCATTGAGGCCATGAGTGCCCGAACGAAGCTTGAAATCGGAAAAACGGTAACTCATCAATATAGGAAGGTTATTTTTCCGCTTTTGTATATATTTAAAACTCTCCACATTAATGTCACCCCTTTTATACCAACTTATCCTCGAAAAATACGCCTCAGGTCCTAGTCCAAAATATGGCTCTGGATCATTACGGAGAATCACCCAACTCGGTATGATGAATGTAAGAAAGGAGGCGGGATACATGAAGAAATTTATGTTGTTTGTCGGTGGGCTGATTACATTTTTTATTTTGCTCGCGAACCTCGGACCTATGATTTTGCTGGGGCTCAGTGTTTGGCTGCTGTATGTCATCTTTAAACAATTTGTCAAAAGTGATTCCACAGCCGGAAAAATCGGCTGGATAATAGCAGGATTGTTTGTACTTGGTATTGGGCTATCCAACATTTATGCAGTAATCGGAGTTGCGGCAGCATATGTGCTGTACCTGATTTATAAGAGCTGGAAGCAAGAAGACAGTGATCCAGTTGGACAAGTAGTGGAAGATAATGATCCGTTTACAAATTTTGAGCGACAATGGGCAGAAATCAACAGATAAAATAAAAAGGAGCGATTTATAATGACGAATATATTTACCCGTATTAAGGATTCGGTATCAGCTGACCTTCATCATATGATGGACCAGAAAGAGCAGCGTAATCCGATTTCAGCGTTAAATCAATATTTACGCCAAAGTGAGCAGGAAAAGGATAAAGTACGCAGATTGATCGAGCGTCAGTACAAGCTCAGGGATGAATTCACAAGGGAATATCATAAAGCCCAGGATATGGCCGATAAAAGATTGAAGCAGGCCGGCGTTGCTGAAAAGGCCGGTGAAGAACAAATGCAGGAATTTGCGATGAAAGAACATGAGGAATATCAGGTTCGTGCAGACCGGATGAAAGCATCCCGTGAAGAAGCGGTTCAGCAACTGGAAACACTGGAACAAAAATACGAAGAAATGAAGCACAAATTGAAGGATATGCATTTACGCCGGATGGAACTGATGGGCCGGGAAAATATTGCACATGCGAATCATCAAATCAATAAAGTTGTTGATGAAACATCAGAAAAATCATTTTCGAAGTTCGATGAAATGGAGCAATACATCGAGGGCCTGGAATACAAAGTAAACAGTGCTTTTTACCGAAGTACATTCGACAGTAAAATAGCCAAGCTGGAAAAAGAAATGCAGGAGAAGGCTAACTAAAAATAAAGCTGGCGCCCTTATACAGCAACCTGCAAAAAAATGATATACTTGTGAACAGGCGCAGTTGTTCTGCGTCTATTCTACATAATAGAGAAAGGGGATCACTTCATGTTTCAACGTTTGTCGACAGATACGTTCAACTGGATATTGATTATTGGAGTGATTCTTTTTGTAATAGAAATTGCTTTTTTTCATGGTGGGATGATCGTATCGGCGTTATTTTCGGGATTTATGATTTATATCGGCTGGAAAAAATTCACTCATCTTTGGGGCAAGATTTTATTCTGGCTTGGTGTTGTCGGGCTCATTTTTGCCATATTGAATATGCTGGCAGTCCGCTTTTTAATTCTGGCAGCTATCGTTATATTTCTCATTAACTATTCAAAATCCAAGCAGGAAGCGGAGCGTATCCATCCTGAACTCCCCCGTGAAGTCATCAACATGGATCCAGTCACTCAGGTTAAACCGTTATTTGACCATAAGATTTTTGGCGATCAGAATACTTCAGATACAGCCTATCAATGGCGGGATATTAATATTCACGGAGCATTTGGTGACCGGGTAATTGATTTAAGCAACACCGTTCTTCCGAATGATACAGCGGTCATTTCCATTCGCCATATGGTTGGTAATATCGTAGTCTACATTCCGTACGAGGTGGAAGTGAGCGTACATCACAGTTCCATTTTTGGAAGGGCACATATTTTAGGAGAACAAAATTGGAAGCTAATAAATCAATCGCTTTTATATCAAACGAAAAATTATGATACTGCTTTTCCACGGGTGAAAATTGTAACATCCGTAATTTCCGGGGATATCGAGGTGAAACGGATATGAGTCCAATTCTGCGTCATGTTTTCACTGCGATATTGTTCAGTTTATTGATTACTCTGGTAATGATCGGGGTAACATTCATCGCATTCCCGTTGGATGACTGGTCACTGCTTTTGAAAAAAACATTATATGATATTCCGTTTTATGTGTTTGTTGTCAGTATTCCGGTAGTCGCCGGTGCAATTATTGGTATTACAACCGGATGGTATTGGCGGCAGCGGCTTCAACAGGTTTCCAGACATTTGGATGAAATTGTAAAAGGTCAAAAGATTTCGGACGACGACGAGCCGTACAAAGAGCTGAGTAAGATTCATCAGCACATGGAGCAAATCCAGGAAAAAATACGAATACAAACGGAAAATGCACAGCGCCTTGCTACAGAACGAGCGAATGAGAGGGAAAAAAGTTTACAGGAGATTGTAGTTCAGGAGAGAAACCGTCTGGCAAGGGAATTGCATGATTCTGTCAGTCAGCAGTTGTTTGCAGCGTCCATGATGATGTCAGCAATCAATGAATCCAATCCTCCTGAAGATGATTCTTTGAAACAACAAATGCAGATGGTGGAAAAAATGATCCATCAATCACAACTGGAGATGCGTGCTCTCCTGCTTCATTTACGGCCGGTAGCACTGAAAGGTAAGTCATTGCAGGAAGGAACCAAAGAACTGTTGGCTGAATTAACCCAAAAAGTACCGATGGAAATCGATTCAAAGCTTGAGGAATTTTCAATTGATAAGGGTGTGGAGGATCAGTTATTCCGTATTTTGCAGGAGTCGGTTTCAAACACACTCCGTCATGCGAAAGCCTCAACCCTTCATGTAATGCTGATTGAGCGGGATGAAACAATCATATTACGGACAGTGGATAATGGTGTTGGTTTTGATATGGAAAACGTCAGAACAAGTTCGTATGGCCTGCAAAACATGCGCGAACGGGCTTTTGAAATAGGAGGAACATGTAAAGTGATCAGCCTGCCTGATGAAGGAACACGGTTGGAGGTTAAAGTCCCAACGATGAAAAAAGAAGGTGAAAGTCTTGATTAATGTATTATTTGCCGATGATCATGAGATGGTACGAATTGGTGTGACAGCCTATTTATCATCCCAGCCCGATATCGATGTAGTTGCCGAAGCTGATGATGGCGGGGATGCTGTCCGGCTTGCTTTGGAGCTTAAACCTGATATCATTCTGATGGACCTGGTAATGAAAGAAATGGATGGAATTGAGGCGACGAAGAAGATTATTGAACAGTGGCCTGAAGCTAAAATAATCGTTGTGACCAGCTTTCTGGATGATGAAAAAGTATATCCGGCACTTGAAGCAGGCGCGACAAGCTACATGTTGAAAACGTCAAAGGCAAACGAAATTGCTGATGCAATTCGGGCTACACATGAAGGACAGTCGATTTTGGAGCCTGAAGTAACAGGAAAAATTATGAATCGGATGCGAGAAAAACCTGTTGAAAATCTTCATGACCAATTAACTGACAGGGAAACGGAAATACTTATGCTTGTTGCCCAGGGAAAGTCAAACCAGGAAATAGCGGATGAACTATTTATTGCTCTAAAAACGGTCAAAGTGCATGTCAGCAATATTTTAGGGAAGCTGGAAGTACAGGACCGGACACAGGCGGTAATTTATGCGTTTAATCATAATCTGGTGAAAGAATAATAGCGGAAGTACTATTTTCCATGAAAAAAGCCACAATCACTGTGGCTTTTTGTAATATCTTTCAACCAGATTATAAATGGAGACAAGTTCATATAAAATAATTAATTCCGGCGGGAACCTGGTCGGATGTTCATCATTCTTTTTTGTAATCTCCTCATTATCATCCCAAAATATCTCTGTTAACTGCCGCAAATCCTCTTGGTGCTTGTCAGGCGAGTAGTATTTTTCGTTTTTCAGCGACTGTGCAAGATCAGTTATCGCCTTAAGGATTATCGTTCGCTCCTCCAGTGACCATGAAATACGTTGAAGAGGCGTATTGATTAAATTATTCAGGTGATAATGGATAAGCCGCAGTCTCTTTATATGATTTTGAGCCGACTTAAACTGTGTCTGTTCACTTCCGACAAGCGGATGATATTTGGTTTCTTCACGTTGAAAGCGAATCAATGTATCGGTCTGCTGTATGGTTTTGTTCAGCTGATTAAGCCTATTCTGGTCGCTGTTTTGGTTTTCGTCGCTTTCTTCAAGAATATCACGGAAAACCTTTTCGATGGCTTGTCCTGTTCGCTGTCGTATCCCTTTAATGTTCCGAATGATTTCCTCCGTGTAGTCCGGCGGTAAAACAAACATGTTTACAACAGTAGAAACAACTAACCCGGTAGTTGTCGTCCCAAGTCTGATAAAAAATGAAATTAAATAATTACTGTGAATTACCTCGACCATGGCAACAGCGGTAAGTGTTGCAACAAGTAATCCGGCATGCAGTTTTAATTTAAAGCATGTGGCAATCGTAAATACAGCTGCCAGGGTATATGTAAGTGGCGAATTACCAAAAACAGATATGAAAAATACTGCATATGCCGACCCGATAGCAGATGCTGGAAAACGTACCACACCTTTTTTAATCGAGTCAGAAACAGTTGGTTCGATTGTTACAATGGCTGTTATCACGGCGAACACGGGCGGCCAGTCAAGCAGTACACAAATCCAGGCAGTAATAAATATTGATACCCCTGTTTTTACAACCCGGCTCCCGGCGATTTTCAAGTACTTCATATCCTTCAACTCCAAAATATATTCCACATCTTATTTTTCCATAGTTGATCGCATTTGCAAAATTTTTATAAAAAAAGGTTGCATTTTTATAATTATTCGCATAGACTGTATTATAACAATAATAAATTATTTATATCTGTTATATATAAGTGGAGGTGAAAAAATTGGAAAGAACGATTTGTCCTGAATGTGGGAATCAGGTAGACAATCGCAACTATGTGCTGGAATGTGATTATTGTCTATCAAAAAAGGAGGAGTAAATTTTTTTGCACATATTGTTATATAACAATATATAATAATTACTTATGTATTATAACAATAGAAGGGCGGAGGGAACATGTTAACAAAAAATGATGATGTACAAATTACCAATCAAATTAGTGAACGGTTTGATGAAGTGCTGACCGAGGATGCACTGGAATTCATCGTAAAGCTTCATAATCAATTTGATGAACGCCGAAGAAGTTTATTAAAGATACGGGCACATCTGCAGGAACAATTGAATAAAGGGAAAGAATTGGTTTTTCTGGGCGAAACCGCGGAAATTCGTGAAAGAGAATGGACGGTTGCATCACTGCCGGAGGATTTAAAGGACCGGCGAGTTGAAATTACCGGGCCGGTTGACCGGAAAATGGTGATTAATGCGCTTAATTCAGGTGCAAAGACGTTCATGGCGGATTTTGAAGATGCGACCTCACCTACTTGGAGTAATGTAATTAACGGGCAAATTAACTTAAAGGATGCCATCCGACGGGAAATTGATTTTCATGGTGATAATGGGAAGTCATATAAATTAAACGAAAATACTGCTGTTTTAATGGTAAGACCGCGTGGCTGGCACCTGGATGAGCGAAATATAACCATTAAAGGGAAGCCTGTTTCTGCCAGTTTAATAGATTTCGGATTGTATTTTTTTCATAATGCCAGAGATATTGAGTCGGGGTACTGGACCGTATTTTTATTTGCCGAAACTGGAAAACCATCTGGAAGCACGGCTCTGGAATGATGTATTTCTTTTCGCGCAACAGGAGCTTGGGCTGGAACCAGGTACGATTAAAGCAACCGTTCTCATTGAAACAATAACAGCAGTATTTGAAATGGATGAAATATTATATGAGTTACGCGAACATTCAGCAGGTTTAAACTGTGGCCGCTGGGACTATATTTTCAGTTTTATTAAAAAGTATCAAAAGCATCCGGAGGTTATTTTGCCTGACCGGGCATCTGTGACAATGGAAGTGCCATTTATGCGGGCATATTCATTACTGGCAATTAAGACCTGCCACAAGCGGGGAGCACCGGCAATTGGCGGGATGGCTGCCCAAATACCGGTCAAAAACGATGAAAAAGCAAATAAAGCAGCTTTTTCCAAAGTGCGTGCTGATAAGGAACGTGAGGTGAACGATGGTCATGACGGTACATGGGTTGCACATCCGGGGATGGTCCAGCATGTCAAAGATATTTTTGATAGAAAGATGCCTGCAGCCAACCAGATTGATAGACAGCGGAATGATGTTCATGTCACAAATAAAGACTTACTGGAATTGCCTTCAGGAAAAATAACCGAATCAGGCCTGCGAACAAATATAATTGTGGGAATTCAGTATATTGCTGCTTGGCTTAGGGGAAATGGTGCTGTTCCAATCAACCATTTAATGGAAGATGCTGCCACAGCAGAGATTTCCCGGGCGCAGGTATGGCAATGGGTCCGCCATCCAGAAGGGGTTCTTGACGATGGTCGGAAGGTAACAATGGAGATGGTTGATCGTATTTTGCGGGAGGAAATGGATGAACGATATACCGAAGCGGTGGAAATTTTCAGGGATCTTGTTAACCATGATGAATTTCAGGAATTTCTTACGTTACCGGCATACGACAAATTAATTGAAGGGGGAAAATAAAATGGAGAGAAATCGTGTCGAAATGATTCAACAGGAGTGGGATAACGCTATTCGTTGGGTGAATGTGGAGCGTCCATACACGGCGGAGGATGTCGTACGACTACGGGGGTCAATTGACATAGAACACACCCTTGCAAAAAAAGGTGCAGAGAAATTGTGGAAGCTTGTTAATGGTGACGACTATGTGAATGCATTGGGTGCATTAACTGGTAATCAAGCGGTTCAACAGGTGAAGGCGGGGTTAAAGGCGATATACCTGAGCGGCTGGCAGGTAGCTGCAGATGCCAACATGGCAGGACAGATGTATCCTGATCAAAGTCTCTACCCGGTAAACAGCGTTCCTAATGTGGTGAAACGAATTAATCAGGCATTACAGCGTACGGATCAGATTCATTATGCAGAAGGTGATGATTCGACGGATTGGTTTGCACCAATCGTTGCTGATGCGGAAGCCGGATTTGGCGGACAGTTGAATGTATTTGAGTTAATGAAGGCAATGATTGAAGCCGGTGCCTCAGCAGTTCACTTTGAAGATCAGCTTTCATCAGAAAAAAAATGCGGGCATTTGGGCGGGAAAGTATTACTTCCAGCACAGACAGTGGTTCGTAATCTGATTTCCGCCAGATTCGCAGCAGATGTCATGGGAACGTCAACGCTAATTATTGCAAGAACAGATGCCAATGCGGCTGATATGATTACAAGTGATGTTGATCCGTATGATGTATCGTTTTTAACCGGTGAACGAACAGCGGAAGGATTTTTCAAAACAAAAGCCGGGTTGGATCAGGCAATTGCCCGAGGATTGGCATACGCACCATATGCAGACCTGATCTGGTGCGAGACTTCAGAGCCGAATTTGGAAGAAGCACAACGGTTTGCGGATGCAATTCACGAAAAATATCCGGGAAAACTGTTGGCTTACAATTGCTCCCCGTCCTTTAACTGGAAAAGGAAACTGTCGGACCAGGAAATTGCTGACTTTCAGAAAGAGCTTGGACGCATGGGATATAAGTTCCAGTTTGTAACATTAGCAGGGTTCCACGCCTTGAACCACAGCATGTTTGACCTGGCCAGGAAGTATAAAGAGCATGGAATGGCTGCATACTCCGAATTGCAGCAGGCGGAATTCGCAAGTGAAATTGATGGCTATAGTGCTACCCGGCACCAGCGCGAAGTTGGCACAGGTTATTTTGATGAAGTGGCTCAGGTGATTTCAGGTGGTACATCTTCAACCGGGGCATTGGCAGGATCCACCGAAACGGAACAATTTACATCCTGATAATTACGACACCCTCCATTTGCGGGGGTGTTTTTTGTTTAATCAAAGGTGGTTTGGGAAAAGTAAGGTAGCATGAGGAAAGGAAAATTACATGATACGCATTGTGGCACAAACAAACGACAACGAGATAGTTATAAATTTGACCATGGAAGATTTAAGGAAACAACATTTTTCTTGGGTCTGGGTTGATTTTGAAGCACCATCCCAGGAAGAAATTGCCTTGCTGGAATCTCATTTTCATTTCCATCCGTTGGCGGTGGAGGATTGCATGCATGAGTTACAGCGGCCGAAACTTGATTATTATGACAACCATTCATTTTTTGTTATTCACGCAGTTGATAAAGAGGATCTGTCCAAAAAGGAAATTGATATCTTTCTTGAAAAAAATAGGATTGTCACATTTCATGCGCATGCTTCAGGTTCGATTAATGCTGCCTTTAATATGTTTAACGGTATAAATAATAAGGAGGAGCTGGATGAATTTTTTGTATTTCACCAGTTGTTGGATAATGTCGTCGATAAATATTTTCCAATTGTATATGATATTGAGGATCATATAAATGAACTTGAGGATAATACAAAGCAATTATCTATGGAACAATTGCTGGAACAACTATTTGACCGACGAGGTGAACTGCTTAAACTCAGACAGACAGTACATCCGATGCGCGATCTGTTATACCGTGTATTGAACACGCATCATCTGGAAGGAATCGATGACCGGCGTGAGTACTTTGTTGATATTCATGACCATTTGATTAAGGTTGCTGATATGATTGCCTCCAACCGGGAAATGACCCAGGATATCCGTGACAGTTATCTTTCATTGAGCTCCCACCAGACGAACCGTACCATGCAGATGCTGACAGTCATATCAGTTATTTTTATGCCACTGACGTTCATTGTTGGCGTATATGGCATGAATTTCGAGTTTATGCCGGAATTGGATGAAAAATATGGGTATTTTGTCGTATGGTTTATTATGCTGGCCATTGGCACATTAATGTTTTTCTGGTTTAAGAAGAAAGGATGGTTTGATTAAAAGGCAGGGAAAAAGTTTTTTATCAAAAAGAATGTCCGAACATACTGGCCTTTTCTCCCGCAGGAGTCTACGTATATTTCCTCCGCTTTATCTGCCGTACATTATACGTTTCTTATGCTGTACGTTTTTGTTATGTCCTATCCTTTTTTATGAAAATTTCGCTTTCATTTTTGAAATACAATTGTAATACTCCTATTATATTCATGTCATTTTTACATGATATAATACGAATTACCTAAAATGATAGATTACATAGATTTTAAAAATACATCACATTACTGCAAATTACTTTGTAAATCGTGAATAAATACATATAAGGCGTTTTGCGGTTGTGAAATGGAAGCGGGGAAGAGAAAGTTGAAAAAAACGATAGGTACAATAGCCACAGCTGGTGTGGTTATTCTAGGAAGTGCTTTTTTCAGTAATTCTGTCCATGCTGACACAATACAGGAAATTCAGTCACAACGTTCAACGGTTCAATCAAATCTATCAGAAACAGAGCAAAAAATAGCTGATGTAATGGTAGAGTTGGAAAAGTTAAACGAAAAAATAGAAAACGTTAATAATGCTTTGGCAGCAAACGAAGAGAAAATGAAAGAAACGAAGAATAAAATAGAAGATTCCAAACAGGAAGTTGAAAAGACAAAAGAAGAAATCAACGTATTGGAAGATAAAATAGAAAAGCGGAAGGAAATATTAAAAGACCGGATCGTATCCCTGCAAAAAAGCGGCGGGGACATCAGCTTTCTTGAGGTTCTTTTTGGTTCCAAGAGCTTTGGTGACATGATTAGCCGGATGTCAGCTGTAACGAAAATTGCTGAGTCTGATGAAAAGCTGATGGAAAACCAAAAAGAGGATAAAGCTCAATTGGAAGAGAAGCAGGAAGCAGTGAAGAAAAGATTATCCGAACTGAAAGATATGAAAGTGGAACTGGAAGGTATGCAGGAAACTATCCAGGCACAAAAACAACAAAATGAAAAAGATAAGCAAATATTAAAAGAAAAAGAACAGAAGTTAAAAGGAATGAAGAATAATCTGGAGGATAAAGACAGAAGTTTGGCATCCATTGAACGTCAGCTCCGCAATCCTGATAGCAATTCTTCCAGCAACAGTTCAAATGGGTCATCTTCATCATCATCTGATGGTGGTAAGCTGACACAGCTAAGCAAGTCTTCAGGCGGCAGCTTCAGTTCAGCAATTCAGGCAGGATATTCCCAGATTGGAACACCTTATGTAATTGCCGGAAAAGGACTAGGCGGATTTGACTGCTCCGGGTTTGTATCATGGGCATTTGCACAAGCGGGGGTATCCATTCCATCAAGCACATCAGCATTGGATTCTATTGGGAAAAGAATTCCATACAGCAGTGCTCAGCCTGGTGACCTGGTATTCTTCAATACGTATAAAACGAACGGACATGTTGGAATCTACCTTGGAAATGGCAAGTTTCTTGGATCTCAGAGCAGTACCGGGGTTGCAGTTGCGAGTATGAGCAATACTTACTGGAATAGTCACTTCTCCGGCCATGTACGTCGTATTCGATAATTAAAATCAGAAAGATCTATCCAGTTGGGTAGATCTTTTTTTATGGAAGCATATTGGTTATCAATAATGTTTAGAAAATGTATAATAGCTTTCGGAGTATTTACATGTAAAACGAACATAGAAAAAACAAGGAGGAATACCTATGTATGAAGTAAAAGAGTTTCGAAAGGTGTCATATGATATTGACCCAATTTACATAAAACGGTGGTCGCCACGATCATTCTTAAATAAGGAAGTTTCAGACGATGTACTGCACAGTTTATTTGAAGCAGCACGTTGGGCACCATCAGCTGCGAATATGCAGCCATGGCGGTTTGTAGTTGCACGTACAGAGAAGGACCGGGAAAAATTTCTGTCATTTATTAACGAAGGTAATGTTGCATGGTGTAAAAAGGCGCCAGTTTTGACAGCCGTCGTTTCGAAAATGGATGCAAAAACTACGGGTGGAACTAATCCTACACATGCATTTGATACAGGTGCAGCATGGGGTTATCTGGCTCTTGAGGCAGCACGCAAAGGATTAGCTGTACATGCGATGGGTGGATTTGATAAAACGAAAGCAAAAGAAGTTTTGGGAATTCCTGAAAATTATGCTGTACACGCCATCGTTGCCATTGGCTTTCAAGGTGAAAAAGAGGCATTGCTCGAGAAGTTACAGGAGCGTGAAAAACCATCTGACAGAAATGAAGTCGACACATTTATTTCAGAAGGAACATTTGAAGAAAAACTATAAAGATCTCCCACGGTGGAGATCTTTTTTTGCAAATTTTCGATTGAAAAGCAGGAACTATCAGGCCAAGACCTAAGAATCATTAGACAGGAAACAGTCATATCTGAAGAATAGGAAAAACATCGGCAGAACAGCGCAAACATCGGCAGAACAGCGCAAACATCAGCAGAAGAGTATGAACATATCCCGAACAAAAAGCCATTGCGCATTCACATACAGTGTGCTACCATTCTAATCTTATAATAATAAACTAAAAGTGGGGACAATCTAATGGGTGCGAGGAAAAGAGTAATTGGGATAGCGTTGCTTACTGCTCTGGCTGTGTTGGGAGATTCGATGTTATTTATAGTTCTACCTGTATATTGGAGAGAAATGGGGTTAACCGCAATATGGCAGATTGGTGTGCTGCTTTCGGTCAACCGCTTTATTCGACTGCCTGTGAATCCATTGATTGGAATTTTTTATAAGTATTTCAGCCTGCGTACAGGTTTATTGATTGCTTTATTTTTAGCGGTTGTTTCCACTTTTTCATATGGAGTTCTAACAAATTTTTGGCTGTTATTTCTAATGCGGATCCTTTGGGGTATAGCATGGTCGTTTCTTAGACTTGGCGGCTATTTAACAGTTATCGAAGTTTCTGATAGTAATAATCGTGGAAATTTAGTCGGATTGTATAATGGTTTGTGGGGACTGGGTGGATTAGTTGGAATGTTTGGCGGCGGTTTGCTTATTGATCAAACATCGATATTTTTTGTTACTGCATTGTTTGCAACAATGGGGATTACAGCTTTTCCGCTTTTATTCCTGTTCGTCCCAAAAGTCCATTCGGAAACCAGCGACAGGAAGAATGCGATAAATACAAATGCACTTTCCAGTTATGTATGGATGGTACTGCTGACGGGGTTGACGATGGGGTTCATCGTATTCGGGCTTTTTGCTGCAACATTAAGCCAGTTAATTGACCGGAGTTTTACGGAAAATTGGACATTTTTAAATGTAACAGTTGGCGCCGCGACAATTGCGGGTGTTATTCAGGCAGTTCGATGGAGCTGGGATCCCTTTGTCGCATCGTATTTTGGGAAGGTTTTGGATAGTGCAAAATCAAAAATAAGACTTTTATACGTTCCATTAGTGGGGGGTGGAATGTTACTATTTTTTATGGGCTTCACGCAAACACTCACGATATTGGTTTTATTACTTCTTATTTTCCAGTTGATGTCGACCATGTTCGTAACGACGACCGATACATTAGCGACCAATGCTGCCGGAGAGGCTAACTCAATAAAAATAATCACGTTACATACAATTGTAGTTGATGTTGGTGCTGCACTTGGGCCTTTAATGGCGTATATTGTTATTCAGCATTTTAACCTCACTGTTGCCTACATCTTCTCAAGTGTTATTATGTTAATTTTATTGATTGCCTGGTTTAGTTATAACAAAATTGCAAAGAGGTAATCCGAAATGTTTAGTTTTGCGCGATTCGGGTTAAATTACATATGATATCCCTTTTTAGTCTCTGTAGTCCATGCAAAATAATTTAATCGGAAAGGACCAATTATGGAAAAACATACGTATAAAAATCCTGTATTTTTTGTATCAGCAATTATAGTATCATTATTAGTAATAATCGGTGCGATAATGCCTGAAAAGTTTGGAGAAGTAGCGGGTGAACTATTTAATTTTACCACCATTAATTTTGGCTGGTTCTATTTATTAGCTGTCTTTATTTTTGTTTTATTTTTAGCAGGTCTTGCCATAAGTAAATATGGTAAAGTTCGATTAGGATCCCAGGATTCACGCCCGGAGTATCCGTTTTTTACATGGATCGGCATGCTGTTTTCCGCCGGATTCGGTGCTGGGTTGGTTTTCTGGGGTGTGGCTGAGCCAATGAGTCATTTTTTTGAAACGCCTTTTCTGGGATTGGAAGCCCAGACAGAAGAATCCGCAAGAATTGCAATGGGGTATGCCTTTTTCCATTGGGGAGTCAGTCAGTGGTCAGTGTTTGCTGTAGTTGGCTTAATTATTGCTTTTCTCCAGTTTAAGAAAGAAAAGAAAGGATTAATATCGACAGCAATACAGCCGGTAGTTGGCGGAAACAGGGCACTAAGCGGTACCATCGATACATTAGCTGTTATTGCAACAGTAATGGGGGTGGCAACATCATTAGGGCTTGGGATTTCGCAGATGAATGGCGGTCTGAAAAGCGTATTTGATGTACCGAATTCCATTTGGATTCAAATGGCAATTGCCGGAGTCATGCTTGTAACTTACTTACTTTCATCAAGTACTGGATTAAATAGAGGGATCAAGTGGCTGAGTAATCTGAATTTGGGATTATGCTTGTTATTATTGGTTTTTGTATTCGTTGCAGGACCGACAGTATTTATATTAAACACGTTTGTACTGGGACTGGGCGATTATATAACTAATTTTGTACAGTACAGTCTGCGTCTTACACCTTACAACGGTGAAACGTGGGTTCGTGAGTGGACAGTATTCTACTGGGCATGGTCAACTGCGTGGTCACCATTTGTTGGTGCGTTTGTTGCCCGTGTATCCAGAGGAAGAACGATTCGTGAATTTGTTTTTGGTGTACTTGTTGTGCCACCGCTGATTGCTTGTCTTTGGATTGCTGCATTCGGCGGAACAGCTATTTACAGTGACTTATTCAATGGAACACAAATTGCTGAAGCAGTAAATGCTGACATGACTGTTGCACTGTTTGAGACATTTACTGACCTGCCAATGCCGATTGTTCTGTCGTTACTATCCATTTTTCTGATCTTCACTTTCCTGGTGACTTCTGCAGACTCAGCGACATATATTTTAGGAAGTATGACATCAAAAGGAAGCCTTAATCCGGCATTAGTTGTAAAAATAATCTGGGGGGTACTGATTACAGCTATTGCTGTCGTATTACTGCTAGCAGGTGGACTGGATGCACTACAGACTGCATCGCTTGTATCCGCACTGCCGTTCACAATAATTTTACTTATAATTGTTGCAGCCTTTTTAAAGATGCTTAAAAAGGAACAGATACCAAAAAATAAAGAATAAACGACTTGGAGCAGCTGAAAGAATTTCTTTTAGCTGCTTTCTTTTACCCGCCCAAAGTAGTCCGTTATCGTAAATGTTGTCACGCCAATCATGATTACCATCAAACTGGAATAAATGATTGTTGCCTCCTGGATGATAAGCCAGCCAAAAAGAATAACAATACTATCAATAATAAATATAATTACTCCTACATTGAAAGAAGTTACTCTGGCAATCATTAATGCCAAAAGATCTATCCCGCCTGTGCTGGTTTTTGTCAGCATCATAATACCGATGCCTGTACCAATTAAAAACCCGCCTGAAATTGCACTTATTAATATGGGAGCCGTATGCCAGGAGGATAATGGGTGAAAATAATCAATAAGTAATGAAGATACAAGTAAACCGTGCAGTCCATTATAAAAATACGTACGAAAGCGAAACCAGGCGTAAACATATAACGGCAGGCTTAAAACAATGATTGTCAGACCTGGCTTAAGTCCCAGGGTATATTTAGAAATCAATCCCAATCCGATGATTCCACCATCGATTAAATGGTTAGGAATAACAAAATAGTTTACGCCAATTCCAATGAAAATACTGCCGATTAATATCGATGCTATTTTTTGCAGCAAATGTATCACGCACCATATAACTTGTCCTGAAAATTTCCGCTTATTAAAAGATATGTAGGGTTAATCCAAATTATCCGTAAAAATGAGTTGAAAAAGGAGCCATTCTTGTGATTATTGCAATTATTGTTTTATTGTTTGTTTCATTTTTCTTCTCAGGAAGTGAAACGGCGTTGACAGCCACCAATAAGATGAAGCTAAAGACAAAAGCTGATAAAAATGATAAAAAGGCAGAAAAACTCTTGGATCTGGTTTCCAAACCAAGTGAGTTTATAACAACTATTTTAATCGGAAACAATATAGCCAATATATTACTCCCGACGCTCGTGACAACGCTTGCGATTCAATATGGATTTAATGTTGGTCTTGCTTCTGCTATTTTAACGGTTACCATTATTGTTTTTTCCGAAGTCATTCCAAAATCAGTGGCGGCTGCCTTTCCCAATCGTATTTCATTAGCTGTTTCACCGGTAATACGTTTTTTCATGGTACTGTTTAAGCCAGTCACGATTGTGCTGAATTGGCTGACGGACAACATTACCGGGGCACTGGCAAAGAGGGACCCGAATGATAATGTGTCTGTGTCCAAAGAAGAATTACGCAGCATGATCGATATTGCCGACTCGGAAGGGACATTCAACGATGCGGAGTCTCATCGTATTAAAGGGGTACTTGACTTTTACAATTTGGATGTTAAAGATGTCCTGAAAACACCACGGGTCGATATTATGGCACTGCCATCCACCGCTTCTTTTGAGGAAGTAAGAGATGTTGCCATCCAAAATCCATTTACGAGGTATCCTGTGTATAATACGAGTATAGATGATATTTTTGCAGTCTTTCATTCAAAATATTTGATTTCCTGGTCCATGGAGCCTGAGAAACCGTTACAGGCATTCAGTTACCCGGATCCGCTAATTGTATTTGAGTTTCAGTCGATTGAATGGGTTTTCCGGAAAATGACGAAAGAGAAGAAGCATATGGCGATTGTGCTTGATGAATATGGTGGTACAGAAGGAATACTGACACATGAAGATGCCATTGAAGCAATGATTGGATTGGAAATTGAAGATGAAATAGACCTTGAAGGTGAGGGAATCGTTGAAGCACTTTCGGAGAATGAAATAATTTGTGATGGAAAAATCACCCTTCATCGACTTAATTCACTTTTTGATACCGAAATTCCCGAAGAAGAGGATGTACTTGCCGGTTATTTGCTGAAGGAATTTAATGATTTTCCTGAAGAGGGAGAAACCATTGAGCGAAACAATTTGACATTTAAAATACTGGAAATGGAAGGAAGAATGATTAGGAAAGTTCAGATTAATAAATAATGTTGAGCTTTCCGAATGTAAAAGGCCAATAATATGTGTTTGACTGTAGTTGACGATTAGGCTATACTACTATCATAAAGTAAGAGGTTTTCTAGGGTTCCGCAGCAGAGGCTGGGCTGGTCCGAGAGAAAACGCACGGAACGTGTACACGGCGGGACAAAAGCCCGGGAGGATATCTGAGTGATGGATATCGTCCCGGGCTTTTTTATTTTTTAACCCGGGTTAAATTTTCAGGACTGTACATTGAGGTGATTATCATGAATAAAAGCTGGAATATATTATTTTTGGCAGGATTATTTGAAATTGGCTGGGTAGTTGGATTGAAGCATGCTGATAGTGTTTGGACATGGAGTCTGACCGCGGTTGCCATTTATCTTAGTATGCATCTGCTTATACTTGCTACCCAAAATCTTCCGGTAGGCACATCATACGCTGTATTTGCCGGAATCGGAACGACCGGGACCGTGATTCTGGAAATTGTGGTGTTTGGCGAGCCATTCCACCTGATTAAAATTATTCTTATTTTAATACTGTTAAGCGGTGTGATCGGGTTGAAACTGGTAACAGATGAACAGGCAGGTGAATGGGAATCATGAGTTGGATTTATTTAGTCATAGCCGGGTTTGGAGAAGTGTTAGGTGTTATGGGAATCAATAAAGTCAATCAGGAAAAAAGTCTTTTCTCATTCACGTGGCTGATCGGCGGATTTTTATTTAGTTTTCTGTTTTTGACCCTGGCAATGGAAGGTCTGCCAATGGGGACTGCTTATGCCATCTGGACTGGAATCGGCACGGCCGGGAGTGCGATTGCCGGTATGATTTTTTATGAAGAATCAACGGATTGGCGCCGCATGCTGTTTATCAGTATGATTATTGTGGCAGCTGCAGGATTAAAGCTGATCAGCTAGGGCATGTTTAGTTGGCGGATTATGCGGATAAACACTACTATGAAATCGTAATACTGATTAAGGGAGTACCTGTATCCGATGAATTTACGTCAACAGATTAAACAGCTGGAAAAGGTTAAAAAAGAAGGAAACAATAAAGTAATGTCGATGTATTTGAACACAGACCCTTCTGACCTTGAGCAGCATTTCCGCAAAGGTATTATATTATTTGCGACTGCTGGATCATGAAGAGTCAAAAGTGCTGGAAGAAATATTCAATTGAGTATTTTACGATATTAGCTGCTTCCTATTTCCCGGACTTATTTTCCGCTATTTTCGAAAATAACCCTTGATTGAACGACTTGGCGGACATATTTTCCGTTATCCCGTTAAATTACAGGTGAATCGCTTCTTTTTTGATGAATAGCAGAACAAATGTCCGCGAACAGCCTAAAAACACTACTTTTGTCACATATAGCGGAAAATATGTCCGCTTAGCCTTATTCGGAATCCCCTATGCTTCCTGACATACCGGACACAATCCGTATATCTCAAATTTATGTCCTTCGATTGCATAGTTGCCTAGGGATTGCCGCACTTCATCCATTGGACAGACTTCGATTTCCTTGGTTTTTCCGCAATCTTTGCAAATAAAATGATGGTGATGATGATGTGTGCAGCTGATCCGAAAGTGCCTTTCACCATTTAACTCGGTTGTTTCCAGTACGCCAATTTCATCAAATAAGTGCAGATTGCGATATACCGTATCAAAACTGATGCCTTTATATGCTGGCTCCAAATAGTTAAGCAGGTCTTTTGCTGTCCGGTAGCCGTCAGCTTCGGAAAAGAAACGCAATATATCTCTTCGCTTTGTGGTAGTTTTATAACCTTGTTTTTTTATTTCTTTGATGGCTTCATTCAGTTCCATTCGTAATCCCCCTTTTCCCTGGAGCTAACTTGAAACGTTTCATTCCAATCGATACGAGCAGGATGACAATCGATACAACGACTATTGTGCCTCCTGGTGGAATGCTGAAATAATATCCACTTATTAATCCTATAATAACAGCCAGTTCACCGAATACAACAGAAAATAGAATCATTTGCTTAAAACCCCGGGCCAGTCGCATACTGGCCGCAACAGGCAGTGTCATCAAAGCGGATACGAGCAATACGCCGACAACCCGAATGGAAGCGGCAATTACCAGTGCGGTTAATACAATGAACATCAGGTGTATTCGTTTTGCATGAATTCCTGAGATAACGGCGTGTTCCTCGTCAAATGAAAGGGTGACAAGTTCTTTATAGAATAATCGGATGACCAGAACGATGACGATGGAAATGCCCAAAATCGAATAAAAATCTTTTTGGCTTACTGCAGAAACGGACCCGAATAAATAGTTAAACAGTTCTGTATTAAATCCATCTGCGAGCGCAATAAAAATAACACTTAACCCGACACCGCCGGATAAAATAATAGGAATCGCCAGTTCCTGATATGCCTTATAAACGCCTCGCAGTTTCTCAATAAAAATTGATCCAAGGACTGAAAATCCCATCCCACTGTACAGCGGGGTGATGAACCCAAAAGCAAACTTTTTTTCAAGCAGAAGTCCAAACGCGATACCCGCCAATGTAACGTGTGACAGTGCGTCGGCAATCAGGGACAGACGCCGGACTACGATGAAAGTTCCGAGTAATGGTGCAATGATTCCGACAAGCAGGCCGGTTAAAAATGTATGTCGTAAAAAATCGTATTGTAAAAAATCTGCCAGCATAATCTTTCCCCTTACTTTAATGGTCGTGTGTGACTTTATTAACAGGATGACCGTAGAATTGCGATAAATCACTTTCTGACAATGAATTATATTCTTCCGGCTTTCCGTGACAATGCAGTGTTTGGTTCAGACAAACAATATCTGTCGCGTGTTCGGTCATTGTCCCAGTATCGTGTGTGACAAGCAGCAACGTAATATTGTGTTCATTATTTAAATGATGTAAAAGTTCATAAAATCGTTGCACATTTTCATAATCGACACCAACAGTTGGCTCATCGAGAATAAGTAACTCCGGATCACTTACTAATGAACGGGCGATAAATACGCGCTGCTGCTGACCACCTGACAAGCTGCCGATATTCTCATTTGCATATGCAGCCAATCCTACCTGGTCAATCGCCTGCATTACTTTTTTCTTATGTCTTGCAGTAAAGAATTTAAAATAGCCGACTTTTGCAGTGAGCCCCATTGAAACAACCTCGAAAACGGTTGCCGGAAAGCCTTTGTTGAATGTATTGGATTTCTGCGAGACGAAGCCAATCTTGGTCCAGTCCTTATACTTTTCAACCGGTAGACCGAAAAGATTGACGTCTCCACTGTCCGGTTTTAACAATCCAAGAATTATCCTGATCAGGGTCGTTTTTCCACCACCATTCGGGCCGATTAATCCCATGAACGCACCCTGGGGAATTTCAAAGTTGATGTTATGGAGGACATGTTTGTGTTCATATGCATAATCAATATTTGTCATCGATACAACTGGTTTGGTCATCAGCTTTCCTCCTAATTTGTTGCCTGATCAAGCACGTCGAGATTGTGTTTCATTAGCGACAGGTAGTCGGCATTCTTTTCAATATCTTCTTCTGTTAACACAGACAGATTATGAATGTACAGTGCTTTTGCATCAATCTGCTCCTGGATAATTTTTGATACACGGTCAGAGCCATTTTGTTCAAAAATAACATAGTTCATATTTTTTTCTTTTGCCAGATCAATAATTTCTGTTAACTCTTTCTGGGATGGTTCATCACTTGAAGATAGACCGCTTATGGCGATTTGTTTAATACCGTAACGTTCTTCCCAATAGCCATATGCTGCATGTGAAACGAGTATATCCTTGTTTTCTTTTGCTTGCAGTGTCTCTTTAAAACGTTTTTCCAGCGCTATTATATCTTTTTTAAGGGAATTGAAATTTTCAATAAAAAGCTCTTTGTTTTCCGGGCTTAGATTGATCAGTTTATCTTTAATATAGCTGGACATATCAATCATTCGTTTTGGGTCAAGCCATATGTGCGGGTTGTGGTCACCATGATTATGACTTGCATGCTCTTCCTGTTTTTCCTCCATATGAAATAATTCCTCATGCTGACCAATTTCAACCATTTTAATATCCTGCGACCCAAGTGCAGCTGCTGCCGTTTCGGCGAATGCTTCCATCCCTGCTCCAAGGTAAATAAATGCATCACCTTCAGCAATAGCAGTCATTTCTTTTGATGATGGTTCATAAGAATGTGCGTCAACGCCAGGCGGGTATACCGTTTCAACATGAACAGTTTCTCCGCCAATCCGCTCAACTGCATATTGGATTGGATAAATAGTAGTATATATTGTTAAGTCAGTATTATTTTCAGAATTGGAAGAGGAGGAGGAGCATCCTGATGCAACAATTGCTATGATAATAAGCATAATAAATAGTTGATGACGTTTCATGATTTTATCCTCTCTGTGTTTAATCGCTATTATATAATATCGGAATGATTACGATTTGTAAATAAGAATGATTACGATTTCGAAAAAATAGTTATAGTAATTAGCTTGCACGGAATAGACCGAAAAAATAATTATCCAAAAATTAATGATACTCTTTTAACCAGATAAGTGATAAAATAACCATAGTAGACATATTCTATTAATTTGGGGGTATTCAGCGTGGAACAGCTTATGCGTAACTTCTTTTTATTTTTATCTAAAAATAAAACGCTTACAAAATTAGCGAAAAAATACGGGTTTAAGTTCGGTGCCTCCCGATTTGTTGCCGGAGTTGACATCGATCATGCATCCAGAAAAATCAAAGAAATTAATGAGGATGGTTTTGTCGTTACGGTAGACCACCTTGGTGAGTTTATCGATAATGAACAAGAAGCAAGGGAATCTGCGGATGAATGCATTCATGCGATTAAAACGATTGATGAAAAGGGTTTGAAGTCTGAAATGTCGTTGAAACTGACTTCGATGGGACTGGATATTTCAGAAGAACTGGTAATGGAGAACCTGCGAAAAATTCTCGAAGCAGGCAAAAAACATAATGTAACCGTTACGATAGATATGGAAGATTATGAACGCTGTGAAAAAACGTTGGATATATTTAAAGAGCTAAGAAAAGAGTATGAAAATGTGGGTACTGTACTTCAGGCATATTTGTACAGAACGGAAGAAGACCTGCAGGATTTGAATGAGTTTGATCCATATCTTCGCCTTGTAAAAGGTGCTTACAAGGAATCAGCTGAAGTGGCATTTCCTGATAAAAAAGATGTAGATGAAAATTATAAAAAACTTATTAAATTGAACTTATTAAATCGTAATTATACTGCAATTGGAACACATGACGATGATATTATCGACTATGTAAAACAATTGGAAAAGGAACATAATCTTTCACGGGATCAATTTGAATTTCAGATGTTATTCGGTATTCGTATTGAACTGCAGAACAAACTGCTCAATGAAGGATACAAAATGCGGGTTTACGTGCCATACGGTGATGACTGGTTTGGTTACAATATGCGCCGTCTGGCAGAGCGCCCTGCAAATGTCATGTTTGTGCTGAAAGGAATCTTTAAAAAATAACCAGGTAGCGCGGATGCACTTTCTGTGGATTTAAAGTAAAGTCCCGATGTGTATTCCCCCTTTACATGTATTTTGTTTAAAGGGGAATTTTTTTAAGTGTATCCTTAATAGAACTACGGTGGTTCCTTATTTGATAAATATATTTACAGGGATGGCAGGAAATCCTGATTAAGCAAATTGGACGCGTTAATTGAAGAACAGCTGGACACTTCAAAAGTGGGACAAGGGTGTAGTATACTAAGTACGAAGATATAAGAAAGTGAAAAACAGTCAGGAGGCACCTTACATGGGAAAGCTATCTAAACTAATGAAGCTTGCGAATGATCCAAAAGTAAAAAAATTAGTTAAAGAGGGAAAAGAGAAAGGTATTCCAATGATTAAAAAAGAACTGGAAAAAAGAAAAAGCAGATCCAAGTAGGTTTTCCCGAAGCATCAGCGCAATATTTTGGCATTTGTCCAGACGTGAGGTTGTAAATGATATTCAGAATGGACTACCGGAGTGAAGGCTTATCACTCACTGGGCGGCGACGGGTACCAGTGTCTTCCAACCGTGAGTGAATAAGCAACAGTTTTCCAGTAGAGTCTGCTGTTAAAACTTTTGCCCATAATATTTATCCAACGAGAATCCTCGTCCCAATACTTCGGATGCACTGATAAAGACAACAAACGAAGTCGGTTCTTCTTTTTGAAGAATCCGCTTTAACTGTACAGCTTCATGTTGCTCAGTCACACAGAGAATCATCGTTTTATTCTCCTTTGAATAACCGCCAACAGTACGAATTTTGGTTAATCCCCGGTCAATCCGGTCACGAATAATATCCTGAATTTTTTCCTCTTCCTCCGTAATAATCAAAATGAGTTTCGATGCGGACGTACGCAATTGGACGATATCAATTGTTTTACTTGTTATATAAATACACATCAGTGCAAACAACGTCAGCTCAAGATTAAACACAATAATAGATGAAACAACCACAAATCCATCCACAATTAACTGTGAATACCCACTGGAAAGTCCGGTGAATTTTTTTACAACCTGGGCAATTGCCGCTGTTCCACCTGTTGAGCCGGCACCTTTATATACTGTTCCAAGTCCAATTCCAAGCACGATTCCTCCGTAGACAGCACCTAATAAGGGGTTGCTGACGGTGAAGGGAATATCGGCAGTAAGAAAAATGACTAACGGTACCCAAAAAGTTCCCACCAATGTTTTAAAGCTGAAATCACTTCCCATTGCAAGCCAGCCAATGATAAAGATGGGGAGGTTAATTAAAAATTGCGTGTATGCTGGACTTAATTCATACAGTTCGAACAGGATTGTACTTATACCGGAGATGCCACCTGCTGCAAGTTTTGCCGGTAACAGGAATATGTTATAGGAAAGGGCAACGAGTGTTGCCCCGATAATTATTTGTACGTATTCGGTTGCAAGTTTTTTATTCATATTTGTTTATTCCTTTCTATTAATGAACCCTTATTATCTTAACGCAGTTCATGTATACATAAAAGTCTCAGGAATAAAAAAATACAATCAATTTTTATTGCGAAATATCAGAATATAACTTATACTGTTAATAGATGGATAGGTAACTATCTTTTATTTTTACCGCTAAAAATGAATGAGTATTCATTCAAATAAGATAGGGGGACAAAACATGAAGCAGACAATCAAGCGTGCTGCAGTGCTGGGATCTGGTGTAATGGGTTCCGGAATTGCTGCTCACTTGGCGAATGTGGGGATACCTACAATAATGCTTGATATCGCACCACGTGAATTAACCAAGGATGAAGAGAAGAAGGGCTTAACGCTTGAAGACAAAGCAGTAAGAAACCGTATGGCTGCACAGAGCAAAAAAGCATTGCTCAAACAAAAGCCTTCACCAATCACATCCAAAAAAAGCATGGACTTAATTGAAATCGGTAACATGGATGACGATATGGAAAAACTGGCTGAGGTTGATTGGATTATTGAAGTGGTCGTTGAGAATTTGGATATTAAGAAAAAAGTTTTTGCAAATGTTGACAAATACCGGAAAGAGGGAACAATTGTCAGCTCCAACACATCAGGAATTTCCGTGGAAGCGATGTCAGAGGATCGTTCAGAGGATTTTCAAAAACATTTTCTCGGAACACATTTTTTCAATCCGCCACGTTACTTAAAATTGCTTGAAGTCATTCCGACAAAAAATACCGATCCGGAAGTTCTCGAGTTTATGAAAACATTCGGTGAAGATATTTTAGGAAAAGGTGTTGTGGAAGCAAAAGATACACCGAACTTTATCGCTAACCGTATTGGAACATATGGACTGCTGGTAACCGTTCAGGAAATGCTGAAAGGCGGCTACAGTATTGGTGAAGTTGATTCGGTAACAGGGCCTGTGATCGGCCGTCCGAAAAGTGCTACATTCCGCACCCTGGATGTTGTTGGACTGGATACGTTCATCCATGTAGCCAACAATGTGCATGACCAGGTGGAAGGCAAGGAGAAAGAATTGTTCGAGGTACCTGACTTCATGCTGAAGATGCAGGAAAAAGGTTGGCTCGGTGCTAAAAGCGGGCAAGGATTTTTCCTCAAGAAAAAAGGGAAAGATGGAAGTACAATCTATCAATTGAATCCGGAAACATTGGAATATGAGGACCGTGGAAAATTAAAGACGGCTGCAACAGAAATGGCGAAACAGGAAAAAGGCTCACGTCGTAAATTGAAAGCGCTTGTATCAGCAAAAGGCGATAAAGCAGGCGACCTGGTCTGGTCCGTATTGAAGCCGGCGCTGATTTATTCCGCTGAACTGACTGGTGAAATTGCTGATGATATTGTTTCCATTGATCAGGCAATGAAATGGGGATTCGGCTGGGAAATCGGTCCTTTTGAAACGTGGGATGCGATTGGTCTTAAGAAGTCAGTTGAACGCATGCAGGCAGAAGGCGAAACAGTACCGGAATGGGTGCTTAAAATGCTTGAATCCGGAAATGAATCGTTCTATAAAACTGAAAATGGCAATGTTTATTACTATGACAATGGTGCGTATAAACAGCAGGACTTCAATCCGAAAGAAATTAATTTGAAGCGATTGAAAGATGTGAATGGTGTTATTAAAAAGAACTCAGGAGCTAGTTTTATAGATTTGGGTGATGGTGTTGCCGGACTTGAATTCCATTCGCAAAGCAATGCAATCGGTCTTGATATCATCCAGATGGTGAACTATGCAATAGAAGAGGTTGGCAAAAAATATAAAGGACTTGTCATTGGTAACCAGGGCAAGAACTTCTGCGTCGGTGCGAACCTTGGTATGATGCTGATGGCGGCACAGGACGACGACTTCTATGAACTGGATATGGTTGTTCGTCAGTTCCAGAACATGGCAATGAACATCAAGTATTCCGAAAAGCCCGTTGTGACAGCACCATTTAACATGACGCTTGGCGGGGGTGCTGAAGTTTCCTTGCCTGCAGCAGCAGTCCAGGCATCAGCTGAAACGTACATGGGACTTGTTGAATTTGGAGTTGGCTTAATCCCTGGTGGCGGTGGAACGAAAGAACTTTATTTGAAAGAACTCCGCAATCTGCCTGAGGGTGTTGATCTGGACTTGACTAAAATTGCAAATGACGTTTTTGAAAAAGTTGCCATGGCGAAAGTATCAACATCAGCTGCCGAGGCGCGTGAAAACGGATTTTTGGATAGTGGGGACGCTATTAGTGTGAACCCTGATCACTTGCTTCATGACGCAAAAGAAAAAGTGTTGGCGTTGGAAGCTGCCGGTTATCAGCCGCCTAAGCGTGAAAAGATACCGGTTGTTGGTGATGCAGGCTATGCGGCAATGTTGCTTGGTGCCAAAACATTACGCTTCGGCGGATATGCATCAGATCACGATGTGAAAATAGCTGAAAAACTGGCATATGTTTTATCAGGTGGACGTATAAAAGAAGGAACACTGATTGATGAACAAGTAATGCTCGATTTAGAGCGCGAAGCATTTTTGAGTTTAATAGCAGAACCAAAAACTCAGGCACGTATGCAGCACATGTTGTTAAAAGGAAAACCATTAAGGAACTAATACAAAAGGTGGAGGCGTCCGGTTAGTGACTGGACGCCGGGACCAGACAATACGAAGAGGGGGAGAAAATGTGAAGGAAGCAGTAATTGTTGCAGGTGCAAGAACCCCTGTAGGAAAAGCGAATAAAGGTTCACTGGCGAATTCACGGCCGGATGATCTGGCAGCATTAACAATAAAAGAAACATTGAAACGTGCCGGTAATTATGACGGCAATATTGATGATGTGATTATTGGTTGTGCGATGCCGGAAGCGGAACAGGGCATGAACATGGCACGTAATATCGCAGGGCTTGCCGGTCTTAAAAATGATGTTCCGGGTATTACAATCAACCGTTATTGTTCATCAGGCCTGCAAAGTATCGCATATGCAGCCGAGCGCATTATGGTTGGTGCCAGCGATACAATTATCGCCGGCGGAGCAGAATCTATGAGTCTCATACCTATGGGTGGTCACGTAATCAAACCGAACTCGAAACTGGTTCAGGATGCACCGGGATACTATATGGGAATGGGGCATACAGCAGAAGAAGTAGCTAATCGCTTCGGTATTTCCCGGGATGATCAGGACGCATTTGCTGTACAAAGTCACGAGCGTGCTGCAAAAGCGATTCAGGAAGGCAAATTCAAAGATGAAATTGTCCCTGTCGAAGTGACGCAACGTGTTGTCGGTGAAAAGAACAAAATCGAGGAAAAGAAATTCATGTTTGAAATGGATGAAGGTGTACGATCAGGTACAACGAAAGAAGTACTTGGGAATCTTCGCCCGGCATTTAATGTGAAAGGATCTGTCACAGCCGGTAACTCATCACAAATGAGTGATGGTGCCGCATCTGTACTGGTTATGGACCGCGAGAAAGCAGATTCGGAAGGTCTTAAGCCGCTTGCAAAATTCCATTCTTTTGCTGTAGCTGGAGTAGAACCGGAAATTATGGGTGTCGGGCCAGTTGAGGCAGTTCCAAAAGCATTGAAAATTGCTGGACTAGAGCTGAAGGATATCGGGCTGTTTGAGTTGAATGAGGCATTCGCGTCGCAATCAGTCCGCGTTATCCAGGCACTTGATCTGGACCCGAATATCGTCAATGTCAATGGTGGCGCCATTGCACTTGGACACCCGCTTGGCATGACAGGAACGAAATTGACATTAAGCCTTATTCATGAAATGAAGCGCCGCAACGTACAATATGGTGTCGTAACCATGTGTATCGGCGGCGGAATGGGTGCAGCTGGAGTGTTTGAACTGCTGTAGGTGGAGAGGTGCCTGTCACTTCCCGAATTTTGTCGAATTACCTGAAAACGCTGAAGTTTAGGTCAAAAACGCTAAAGATTGACTTGAAAACGCTAAAGTTCACAGCAAAATCGCTAAAGTTCACAATTAAAACGCTAAAGTTCACAATTCAGCGGCCTAACTTAAAGAAAAGGGCGTCCAAATCGTGGCGCCCAGCTTAATATTCCATAACGGAAAGGAACGATTTGAATGAGCGAGACAAAAGAAAAATTATTTAAAGGTGGAGCATTTTTAATTGAAGACCTTACTGGTGATGATGTCATTACACCAGAGGATTTCACAGATGAACACAAAATGATTGCCAAAACGACTGAAGACTTTGTAGCTGGTGAAGTACTGCCAAAAGTTGAAAATCTGGAAAATCATGAATTCGAACATTCTGTGGACCTGTTGAAAAAGGCAGGGGAACTCGGCCTTTTAGGTGCTGATGTACCGGAAGAATACGGTGGTTTGAATCTGGACAAAATCAGTTCATCACTGATTACTGAAAAATTCTCCCGTGCAGGTGGATTCTCGGTTACACATGGTGCACACGTTGGTATCGGTTCACTTCCGATTGTATTCTTTGGTAACGGTGAGCAAAAAGAAAAATATCTTCCGAAGCTTGCTACCGGTGAATTACTGGCAGCTTATGCGCTGACAGAACCAAGCTCAGGTTCAGATGCACTTGGTGCCAAAACAACAGCAAAATTGAACGAAGCTGGGACACATTACATTTTAAATGGTGAAAAACAATGGATCACGAACTCAGCATTTGCAGATGTTTTCATCGTTTATGCAAAAATCGATGGTGAACATTTCTCTGCATTTATTGTTGAACGTGAATTTCCGGGTGTTTCTACAGGACCGGAAGAGGAAAAAATGGGTATTAAGAGCTCTTCAACTCGTACACTGGTCCTGGAAGATGCAGAAGTACCAGTTGAAAATCTGCTCGGTGAAAAAGGAAAAGGTCACAAAATTGCCTTCAACATTTTGAACGTTGGCCGTTATAAGCTGGCAATCGGTGGTGTTGGTGGATCCAAACGTTCAATCGAAGTTGCAACAAAATATGTGAACGAACGTAAACAGTTCAATACACCAATTTCAAGTTTTAATCTGACAAAAGAAAAATTAGCTACAATGGCAGCAAGAACCTATGCCAATGAAAGTGCAGTTTACCGTACTGTCGGGTTGTTCGAACAACGCATGGGTGCACTGACTGATGAGCAGTTGAAGGATGGTCGTGAAGTTGCAAAAGCGATTGCTGAATATCAAATTGAGTGCTCAATGAACAAATATACTGCAACGGAATGCCTTGATTATGTTACAGATGAAGCTGTTCAGTTACACGGTGGATATGGCTTTATGGAAGAATATGAAGTTGCACGTGCATACCGCGACTCCCGTATAAACCGTATTTTTGAAGGAACAAACGAAATTAACCGTTTGCTAGTTCCGGGAACATTGCTGAAAAAAGCGATGAAAGGTGAACTTCCATTGCTTCAGGAGGCACAGAAGCTGCAGGAAGAGCTCATGATGATGATGCCTGAAGAAGTTGGCGATGAAGCCCTTGAACAGGAAAAATACCTCTTGAAAAATGCGAAGAAAATGGTACTGCTTGGTGCCGGACTTGCTGCACAGAAATATATGCAGAAGCTGGAGAACGAACAGGAAATCCTTGTTAACCTTGCCGATATGACAGCAGAGGTTTATAACATGGAATCTGCAATTCTTCGTACTGAAAAAGCAATCAACAAAGATGGAGCAGAAAAGGCGATGCAAAAACTTCTTTACACACAAGTGTATGTACAGGAAGCATTTAACCGTATTGAAGCAGATGCCAAAGAAACACTGATTGCTGTTGAAGAGGGTGATACATTACGGATGATGCTGTCATCACTGCGTAAATTGACCCGTCACACACCAACCAATGTTATTGCTAAAAAACGTGAGATTGCTGCGAAGATTATTGAAGAAGAAAAATACGTAATCTAATAAACTGCCACCCTCCTAATTTTTGCTGGAGGGTGGTTTTATATGATTAATTATATATAGCGCTATTTTCGTACCAGTATATCCGATAATAACACCTAGCGTGTTTAAGATCAGATCATCAATATCGAAACTTCGGGAAAGTAAACCTGACATTGAGAAAACAAGCTGTGTTGTCTCAATTGTAAGCGTGGAACCGAAACCTATCGTGATCATTTTTATAGGCGTTATTTTTTTATTAAGTAATACGAGCAAAATACCAAGTGGTATAAACACAATGATATTACCAATCAGATTGATTATGGCAGTGGACATGTATCCGTGTGAAAATAAAAACAGGTAATCCTCAATCGTATCAAATGGTACAAGATTTACCCCTACCCATTCACTGTGAATGACATGCCCGGACGGAAAAATGGTCAGATAAAGCAAACTTTCCAGGTAAATGATCCACAAAATACAAATGAGTTCTTTATAGTATTCTATTTTTATACCCTTGCGCTGCAAAAAAGAATATCTTACAGGAATATAAAATATAAGGGATAGCAGGATGAAGTATATTGGCAAGGATTGAATATAATGCATAATTTTCCCCCTAGTGTTTTTACGGCACTATTTTTCTTTATCGCATGGATGGAGTCTATATTTTTCCTTAATGGAAGAGATTACTGATTTATCGATTTGACTCTTATTATAATATATCAGTTAAAAAAGAGTTTGTAATTTCATCGACTATGCTTCGGTTTATTTGCTATAATAAAGGCAGGGAATAAAACTGTTAAGGAGGGGTGCACATGCCATTAACATTTTATTGGTATCCAAATTGCGGTACCTGCAAAAAGGCGAAGAAGTGGTTGGACGAACATGAAATTGATTATACCGATATACATATTGTAAATGAACCGCCTGCAAAGGATCAGCTATTGGATTTTATTGAAAAAAGTGAACTTCCTGCAAAAAAGTTTTTCAATACAAGTGGAAAGAAATATCGTGAATTGAACATCAAAGAAAAAATTAACGATGCGAGTACCGAGGAAATGGCTGAAATTCTGGCATCTGACGGCATGCTGATAAAACGGCCGATTGTAACGGACGGAGAAAAAGTTACTGTCGGATTTAAGGAAGAAACATTCAATGAAAAATGGCTGTAAAAATAAGTTGAAATACTAGTAATACGTATTGATACTTAGTATATTTATAATGCAAATAATTAACGGAGGGATTTCAATGAGCTTGCCAAAAGACTTGTTATATTCTGAGGAACATGAATGGGTTAAAAAAGAGGGAGACAAGGTACGAATCGGCATCACTGATTTTGCACAGGATGAACTGGGAGACATCGTATTTGTTGAACTTCCTGAAGAAGGCGATGAAGTTGAAGTAGATGAGCCATTTGGAAGTGTCGAATCGGTAAAAACAGTTTCTGAATTGTACGCACCAATCAGTGGAAAAGTTGTGGAAATCAATGAAGAGCTGGAGGACAGCCCCGAATTTGTTAACGAATCTCCTTACGAAAAAGCATGGATGGTTGTTTTGGAGCCTTCCGATGATTCTGAACTTGATAAACTGTTATCCGCTGAACAATACGAAGACGTAATTAAAGAAGATTAATCATTTAGCTGACTTGTCTCTATCGGGGAAAGTCAGCTTTTTATAATGGTGGATTGATGCGGAAATTTTTTCTGCTGACTATGCTGTATACGCCTCGAAAAACCTTATAATACTTTACAATGGTTAGAACATACGAATAGTAGTATAATGAAAAATATTGTATTTCATTCAAAAGCTTTTACCGCTAAGGAGTGCAATACGGATGACACAGGAGTCAGAAAAAGTTATTATTGTTGAGGGATTGACTGATAAAAAGCAAGTCCGAAAAGTGATAACGGATGACGCCGAGGTAATATGTACAAACGGAACACTTGGTGTCGAAAAGTTTGATGAACTATTGGAAACGTATGACCTGGATAACAGAGATGTCTATATACTGGTTGATGAGGATAGTTCAGGAATTAAACTGCGTAAACAATTGAGACGGGAGCTGCCGCATGCGGAGCATATTTATGTGAGCAGTGAATATCGGGAAGTGGCAACAACTCCTGAACATGTTCTCGCAACAACGCTGGCAGGCAAGCGAATTGAGGTTAATCCTATATTTTTAATCTAGGGTGATTTCTTTGCAACAAGTAACAGAAAGAACATTGGAACAAGATCATTATTTATTATACATTTATACACCATTCTGCGGTACATGCGCGTTGGCCAGAACGATGCTGGATAAAATTGAATCCGTTCATGGTGAGAGTATTTTTTACGAGATGAATGCCTCGCTTAATCCAGAGTTTATGCAGGAAAATAAAATAGAAAGTGTACCCTGTTTGTTAATTAAAGATGGTAATGAAATTAAAGAAAAGGTCTATGCATTCAAGTCCATTCCAAATATTTACAGCTATTTACTGGAATATGAACCAGCGTTGTTTGTTGAAAAATAATGATTGACATGTCGAAATAAGCGTGCTATTATCTAGATTATCGATTTTAAATTAAATAAATTTTATCTCTTATCGTGAGCGGTGGAGGGGCTGGCCCTATGAGACCGCGGCAACCTCAAATGTATTTTATTTGAAAGGTGCCAATTCCTGCAAAGCAATTGCTTTGACAGATAAGGGAACGTGAAGACTACATATATTTACGTCTTTCTGTTCTCTTACAGAAGGGCGTTTTTCTTATTTAATTGGATATATTAGTGAGTGAAGGAGGAGTACTTGTGATTTCGATAGAGGGTTTACGTAAAGTATTCACATCAAATAATAATGACATTACAGCGGTTGACGATTTAACCCTTGATATAAAAGAAGGTGAAATATTCGGTGTCATTGGTTACAGTGGTGCCGGAAAAAGTACGTTTGTCAGATTGCTGAATCGGCTGGAAGAACCAACCGATGGGCGAATTGTTATCGACGAGCAGGAGATTACAGCTTTAAATACCAAGCAGCTGCGTGTTGCCCGTCAGGAAATCGGGATGATTTTTCAGCATTTTAATTTACTTTGGTCACGAACGGTGAAGGATAATATTGCATTTCCCCTTGAAATTGCCGGAGTTCCCAAGAGTGAACGGGAGCAACGGGTTCAGGAGTTAATTGAACTTGTCGGACTTGCTGGGAGAGAAAACGCCTATCCATCACAGTTGAGCGGTGGTCAAAAACAACGGGTAGGCATCGCCAGGGCACTTGCCAACAAACCGAAAGTGCTCCTTTGTGATGAAGCAACATCTGCACTTGATCCGGAAACTACAAATGCCATATTGGATCTTCTGGTATCCATTAACGAAAGACTTGGGTTGACAGTTATACTGATTACCCACGAAATGCATGTTATCCGGAAGATTTGTAAGCAGGTTGCAGTGATGGAAGAAGGACGAATCGTTGAACAGGGTGATGTGCTTGAGGTGTTTTTACGCCCGAAGCAACCCGTTACAAAGAAATTTGTCCAGCAGGTAATGGGATCTGATGATGAGGACGAAGATATTGCACATTTAATTGATAACTATAGCAGTGGTAAAATTATTCGCCTTCATTTCATCGGAGAGACAACCAACCAGGCTTTAATTAGTGAAGTTGCCAAAAAATTCGCTATTGATATTAACATTCTTCAGGGTAAAATAACGCAAACACAGCATGGTACTTACGGAACATTATTTGTTCAGGTTGATGGTGATCTGAAAGAAATTGATAACGCCATTGATTATATAACAAATGAAACGTCGGTAGAAGTGGAGGTGGTCCGTGATGCTGACTGAGCTGTTCCCCAATTTGGACATGCAGGACTTATGGGTATCGACATATGAAACATTTTATATGACCATCATAGCTCTTATCGGAACATTTATATTTGGAATACTGTTGGGATTACTTCTGTATCTGACAATGAAGGGGGGAATCTGGCAAAATAAGTTTCTGAACTTTGTTGTTGCAACAATTGTAAACGTCTTTCGGGCAATCCCGTTTATCATTTTAATTCTGCTGCTCTTTCCGTTTACCGAATTTTTAATTGGTACCATTCGCGGACCAAATGCAGCACTGCCGGCATTGATAATTGGAGCGGCACCCTTTTACGGTCGGCTGGTTGAGATTGCTTTAAAGGAAGTTGATAAAGGAGTAATTGAAGCGGCGAAGTCAATGGGCGCAAAAACCAGGACCATTATTTTCCGGGTACTGCTGCCTGAGTCCATGCCAGCACTTATATCTGGTCTGACCGTTACCGCAATTGCCCTGATAGGTTATACTGCTATGGCTGGTGTTATTGGTGCCGGCGGACTGGGCAACTATGCATACTTCTTTGGGTTCCAGCGACGCGAGTTTGATGTTGTGTTTGTTTGTACCATATTTATTGTAATTATTGTGTTTATTTTCCAATTCATTGGTGACTTTATCTCCAATAAATTAGACAAAAGATAAAAAAGGAGCGAGATTAAATGAAAAAGATATTGGCATTCATATCTGTATTAATTGTATTACTGTTGGCAGCCTGTGGTGGTTCAGGCGAAGGGAGCTCGGATAGTACGGAAATAAAAGTTGGTGCTTCGAGTACGCCGCATGCTGTGATTTTAGAGGAAGCAAAACCAATTCTGGAGGAAAAAGGAATTACGTTAAAGATTGAAGAATACCAGGATTATGTTCTGCCGAATGAAGCCCTTGCAGATGGTGACCTAGATGCAAATTATTTCCAGCATATTCCGTATTTAAATGACCAGATCGAGAAAGCGGGGTATAATTTTACGCACCTTGGAGGAATTCATATTGAACCTATGGGAATCTACTCCAAATCGATTAAAAGTATTGATGAAGTACCAGAGGGAACGGAAGTGCTGATGAGCCGTTCTGTTGCTGACCATGGCCGTGTGCTGTCATTACTGGAACGCGAAGGCCTGATTAAACTTGATGAAGACGTTAAAAAGGTCGAAGCAACACCCGATGATATTGTGAAAAACCCGAAAAATTTAACGTTCTCATATGACTATGATCCGGCATTTTTACCTGAGTTGTATAATTCGGAAGAGGATACACTCGTAGCGATTAACACAAACTATGCCATTCAGGCTGATTTAAACCCAATGGAGGATGCGTTGACCATTGAAGGTGAAGAGTCACCATATGTTAACGTCGTCGCTGTGAAAAAAGAAAATAAAGATAATGAAGCATTGAATACATTGGTTGATGTGCTGCACTCAGAGGAAATCCAAAACTTCATTTTAGAAGAATTTGAAGGTGCAGTTGTTCCGGTTGACGGAACTAAATGAGCTTTTCTTGACGAATTTTAAGGATTTTACAGCAATCAGCAGGAAATTGCTCTATGATTAAAGGAATAGTTGCTAAGTATTTTTAACACTTTTAAACATTATCCCTTTCGATTTAAAACGTTTAAATCCGCTTTGTCGTGGGAACCGTTCCTGTGATACGCTAAGTATCGTAAACAAATCGAAAGGATGATTCACTATTTATAGTGGCATAAAGATGAATTACACTCCTGAAATGGAGAAAGCAATGCAGCAATCGCATAAGATTGGATTTGCAGAATACGAACGAAAGCTGGAAAATCGCATTGCAGTCGAAAAGAGACGACAAAAGGATTATGAACAGTGTAAACACATGGTAGCTGAACTTGACAGTCAACTTCATAAATAGATATACAAAAGGATGCTGGTGCTCAGATTGGGTGCCAGCATTTCATTTTGAAATTTAGAAAACAGCCATATATAATAATGTAGAAATACGGATATTTTCAGAAGAAAACAACAAATTATTTAACCACGTAACTACAGTATGAAAGAGTTGATAATAAATTCGAAATGCTTTAAGATTATAATGAGAATAGATTGAGAATGGATGTAATATCCATTTTAAAAAAAGCACAATAAAAGTAATTGGAGGTATCGACATGGCAGGATCTACGCTAGAAATCAAAAATCTTCATGTTCAGATTGAAGGTAACGAGATATTAAAAGGTGTAAACCTTACGATAAAGGGTGGCGAGTTCCATGCAGTAATGGGACCAAATGGTACTGGTAAATCAACATTGGCTTCAGCTATCATGGGTCATCCAAAATTCGAAATCACTGAAGGAGAAGTAATTCTCGATGGTGAGGACGTTCTGGAAATGGAAGTTGATGAGCGTGCACGTGCAGGCCTGTTCCTTGGTATGCAGTATCCAAGTGAAATCAGCGGTGTAACAACATCTGATTTCCTCCGTTCATCCATTAACGCGCGCCGTGAGGAAGGCGATGAAATTTCTTTGATGAAGTTCATTAAAGAAATGGACAGCGTACTGGATTTTCTGGAAATTGACAAAAACATGGCACAACGCTATTTGAATGAAGGATTCTCGGGCGGGGAGAAAAAACGTAATGAGATCCTTCAATTAATGCTAATTAAACCGGAAATTGCCATTTTGGATGAAATTGACTCCGGATTGGATATTGACGCATTGAAAGTAGTTTCTAAAGGAATAAATAAGCTGCGTGATGAAAACTTCGGTTGCCTGATTATTACACACTATCAGCGTCTGTTGAACTATATCACTCCGGATAAAGTGCATGTCATGATGCAGGGACGTGTTGTTAAATCTGGTGGACCTGAACTGGCACAGCGCCTTGAATCAGAGGGGTATGACTGGATCAAAGAAGAGCTTGGCATTGAAGATGAAACAGTTGAACAAAAAGCGTAAAAAGTTAGGAGGGGTAAAATGACTGTAGAAACAAAGCTGCCATACGACAAAGAATACATCAGCCAGTTTTCACAAGATAATAATGAACCGGAATGGATGCGGGATTTACGCCTTCAAGCTTTGAAACAAGCTGATTCGCTGGAAATGCCAGAACCAGATAAAACAAAAATCACCAGATGGAATTTCAGTAAGTTTAAGCATGAAGCAGTACAAAGCGAGAAGATTTCATCGCTAAATGACTTGCCGGCAGATATTCAGGAATTTCTGGATATGGAAAATAAAACAGGAAACCTTTTGATCCAGCGTAATCATACACTTGCATATGCTTCCGTAAATGAGGAGCTGAAAGAAAAAGGTGTTATTTTTACCGATATTTTCACAGCAATGAGGGAACATCCGGAATTGGTGCAGCGTTATTACATGAAAGATGCAGTTTCTGTGGATGAACATCGTTTGACTGCGCTTCATGCTGCATTAATGAACGGTGGGGCATTTGTGTACGTTCCGAAAAATGTACAATTGGAAGAACCGCTTCACGTTGTATTCTGGCAGGAAGATCCGGAATCTGCGTTGTTTAACCATGTGTTGGTTGTAGCGGATGATAATAGTTCCCTGACATATGTGGAAAACTACGTATCACAAAATCCTGAACAGGAAACAGTTGCAAATATTGTAACGGAAGTCATCGCCAATAATAATGCACAAATTTCATTTGGCGCTGTTGATAATCTTGCAGCAGGAACAACATCATACATTAACCGTCGTGGTGTTGCTTACCGCGATGCTAAAATTGACTGGGCTCTGGGGCAGATGAATGATGGTAATACCGTATCTGAAAACATCACCCATTTGATTGGCAATAACTCTGGATCCAATGCAAGAGCCGTTTCAGTTGGCCGTGGAAAACAGACGCAAAACTTCACCGCCAAGATTGTTCACTTTGGTCAGGATTCAGAGGGACATATTCTGCAACATGGCGTAATGAAAGAGAAATCAACAGCAATTTTTAATGGTATTGGGAAAATCGAACATGGTGCGACACGCTCCAACGCAGAGCAGGAATCACGCGTTCTGATGCTAAGTGAAAAAGCACGTGGCGATGCGAACCCAATTTTATTAATTGAGGAAGATGACGTTACCGCAGGGCATGCTGCATCTGTCGGACGCGTTGACCCGCTTCAGTTGTATTACCTGATGAGCCGCGGTATTACACAGCAAGAGGCTGAACGGTTGATCATTCACGGATTCCTTGCACCGGTAGTTAACGAATTGCCAATTGAATCTGTTAAAGAACAGCTGACACAGGTGATTGAAAGGAAGGTTTACTAATGGATGTAAAAGCCATCCGGCAGCAATTTCCTGCATTAAACCAGGAAGTTAATGGACATCCTTTGGTATACCTTGACTCATCAGCAACATCGCAGAAGCCATTATCAGTTATTGAAGCTGTCGATACATACTATCGGCAGGACAATTCAAACGTGCACCGCGGTGTTCACACGCTGGGTACCAGAGCTACGGAGAAATATGAAGGTGCCCGCGAGAAAGTTCGGCGGTTTATCAATGCCGATAGTACCGCCGAGGTTATTTTCACACGTGGTACAACAACAGCTATTAATACAGTTGCATACAGTTATGCCAGAGCAAACCTGAAGTCAGGTGATGAAATTGTGATTAATCAGATGGAACATCACAGTAACATTATTCCCTGGCAGCAGGCTGCAAAGGCTACGGGTGCAACATTAAAATACATTCCATTACAGAATGATGGAACTATTTCCTTGGATGATGTCCGGGAAACCGTGACATCGAATACAAAAATCGTTGCGGTAACACACGTCTCCAACGTGCTTGGAACAATAAATCCGGTTAAAGAAATTGCGCAAATTGCCCATGAAAACAATGCAGTTATCCTTGTTGACGGGGCACAGGGAGCACCACATATGAAAGTTGATGTAAAAGATTTGGATTGTGACTTTTATGCATTCTCAGGTCATAAGATGTGTGGTCCAACCGGAATTGGCGTTCTATACGGCAAAAAGGAACACCTTGAAAACATGGAACCAGTAGAATTCGGCGGGGAAATGATTGATTTTGTTAACCTGTACGACTCAACCTGGAAAGAACTTCCGTGGAAATTTGAAGGTGGAACCCCTATTATAGCCGGTGCAGTCGGATTGGGTGCAGCAATCGATTTCTTAAATGAAGTTGGTTTGGATAACATAGCAGCACATGAACACAAAATCGCGGCTTATGCAATGGAAAAAATCCGTGCAATTGATGGGATAACCGTGTATGGACCGGAAGAACGGGCAGCATTGGTTACCTTTAACCTGGATGATGTTCATCCGCACGATACCGCTACAGTCCTTGATGCGGAAGGTGTTGCGGTCAGGGCAGGACATCATTGTGCACAACCGCTCATGAAGTGGCTTGATGTTACAGCAACCGCACGTGCAAGCTTCTATCTGTACAACACAGAGGAAGATATTGATCGTTTAGTCGATGGACTTTTGAAAACGAAGGAGTATTTTGGTGATGTCTTTTAATAACCTTGATACACTATACAGACAGGTAATCATGGATCACTATAAAAATCCGAGGAACCGTGGGACTGTTGAAGGAGACGCTCTGACCGTTGATATGAACAACCCGACTTGCGGTGACCGGATTCAGCTGCAACTGCAGGTGGAAGATGGAATTGTCAAAGATGCCAAGTTTACAGGCGAAGGATGTTCCATCAGCATGTCATCCGCGTCCATGATGACCCAGGCAATCAAAGGTAAGAAGCTGGAAGATGCACTGAAGATGTCAAAAGCTTTTTCGCAAATGATGCTCGGGGAAGAAATGGATCTTGGAGATATTGATTTTGGGGATGTTGAAGCACTGCAGGGGGTTTCTAAATTTCCTGCGCGCATAAAATGTGCTACCCTTGCATGGAAAGCAATGGAAAAAGGTGTTCAGGAATAAAAGGAATACTGTGTGAAACAGTTTAGGAATATAAGTACGAACACTATAAGGAGGTATTCAGCATGGCAAAAAACATGCCGGAATTGGAAGAGTATAAATATGGCTTCCATGACAAAGACGTATCCGTTTTTCGATCTGGAAGAGGACTGACTCGTGAAGTGGTTGAAGAGATTTCCAGAATGAAGGAAGAACCACAATGGATGCTGGATTATCGTTTGAAAGCATTGGAACAGTTTTATAAAATGCCAATGCCACAATGGGGCGGTGATCTTTCAGAATTGAACTTTGACGAGATCGTCTATTATGTAAAACCATCTGAAAGACAGGGTAAAACCTGGGATGAAGTACCTGACGAAATTAAACAGACATTTGATAAATTAGGTATCCCTGAAGCGGAGCAAAAATATCTTGCTGGTGTATCCGCACAATATGAATCTGAAGTTGTATACCACAGCCTGAAAGAAGACCTGGAAGAGATGGGTATTGTCTTTAAGGATACGGATACGGCACTGCAGGAAAACGAAGAACTTTTCAAACAGTACTTCGGTAAAGTTATTCCAGCATCAGATAACAAATTTGCTGCATTGAACTCAGCAGTATGGTCCGGGGGATCGTTCATTTATGTTCCGAAAGGTGTTAAATCCACTACACCACTGCAGGCATATTTCCGGATTAACTCGGAAAATATGGGGCAGTTTGAACGTACCTTGATTATAGCTGACGAAGGCTCTTCCGTACACTACGTGGAAGGCTGTACAGCACCGGTTTATACAACAAACTCACTGCACAGTGCAGTTGTGGAAATCTTCGTTCACAAAGATGCGTATTGCCGTTACACAACCATTCAAAACTGGGCAAATAACGTTTATAACCTGGTTACGAAGCGAACTTCCGTTGATGCAAACGGTACAATGGAATGGATCGATGGTAATATCGGATCTAAACTGACTATGAAATATCCTGCATGTCTCCTGAAAGGTGAAGGTGCACGTGGTAATACACTGTCCATCGCTATTGCCGGAAAAGGGCAAGTTCAGGATGCCGGTGCAAAAATGCATCATCTGGCACCAAATACTTCATCAACAATTGTTTCGAAGTCGATTTCCAAGCAAGGTGGTAAAGTTAACTACCGTGGACTTGTTCACTTCGGACGTAAAGCAGATGGTGCACGCTCCAACATCGAGTGTGACACACTGATTATGGATAACGAATCAACATCTGATACAATTCCATACAACGAGATCAACAATGACAATATTTCATTGGAGCACGAAGCTAAAGTTTCCAAAGTTTCAGAAGAACAACTCTTCTACCTGATGAGCAGAGGCCTCGGCGAAGAGGAAGCAACTGAAATGATTGTAATGGGCTTTATCGAGCCATTTACAAAAGAACTTCCAATGGAATACGCAGTTGAAATGAACCGTCTGATCAAGATGGAAATGGAAGGTTCAATTGGTTAATATTGTGTAATAAAAGAGCTCGCTTCCGGCGGGCCTTTTTTTTATCTTCTCATTACTACTATCGTATGCCGAAGATAAAAGGTGGCAAAAAAATAATTAATTTTTATGACACTTTTTTGGGTCGAGATACGATTATAGTAATGAAGGGTGAAGTGAATATCAGGTTGCGAGCAGATGGAACATCAGCAGAAAAACAGGAACATCGGCAGAAGGGGAGAAACATCGGCAGAACAGCGGCAACATCGGCAGAACAACACAAACACCGGCCCGAAAACTAAACATGAAAAATACAGATCCGGCTGTATGCAGCATGAAATAATGTATTTCATTCCAAATCAGTGCTACTATAAGAAATATAGCATCTAGTAGAGAGGGATTACTTTGGTTTATATTATTTGTTTTCTGATTGCTGTTGCCGCAGCATTTGTTGGAAGTTTGATTGGGTTGGGCGGAGGTGTTGTTTTAATTCCCAGCCTGATATTTATGTTCCAGTTTTCTGATGAATTTGCCTGGGCGCTGCCACAGATGATTGTTGGTATTTCATTAGTTACGATGGTATTTACGGCATTTTCATCGACTATTTCCTATGTTAAAAAAGGACGAGTTGACTATAAAACAGGATTGCTTTTTTTGACCGGCAGTATTCCTGGTGGTATTTTGGGGTCATGGCTCAATCAGTATTTAAACACAGAAAACTTTTCATTATACTTTGGTATTTTAATAATCGTTATTTCACTGTTGTTTTTCATAAAACGAAAACCGCGGGACAAGCAGCTATCGGCAACTGATTATCGTACCTTTGAAGTGGATGGTGAAACCTATCACTATAAGGTTACGTTTTTACCGGCATTTATCATTTCATTAATTGTCGGAACAATGTCCGGATTATTTGGCCTTGGCGGCGGATCAATCATGGTGCCGGCGATGATACTTATGTTCGGGTTACCTGTACATATTGCGACGGCGACATCGATGTTTATGATTTTATTTATTAGTATAATCAGCGCGAGTACACATATTGCTTTAGGTCATGTGCCTTGGGAGTATGCGCTGCTTTTCATACCGGGAGCATGGATTGGCGGCAAACTTGGAGCTAAAACAAACCAGAATACCAGTGGTAATATACTTGAATGGGTATTACGTATTATCCTGATAATCGTTGGTATCCGTTTGATTTTTTAGAAGGATTGATATAAGGAGCATGATTACATGCAGGAGAAGCTTTATTTCTATTATACAAATGATTTACATAGCAGTTTTGAGAATTGGCCGCGGGTTACCGGTTATTTAAAGGAAGAAAAGGATCGTAAATTAGCAGAAAATAATTCCTGCTGGCTAATTGACATCGGGGACCATGTTGATCGGGTTCACCCGATTGCGGAGGCATTTATGGGGAAAGCGAATGTACAGTTGATGAATGATGCGGGATATGACCTCGTGACAATCGGTAATAATGAAGGGATCACTCTTGCGCATGAGGATCTTCATCATTTATATGATAATGCGGACTTTCAGGTGGTATGTGCTAATTTACACAGTTTGGCTGATTCGGAACCTGACTGGCTGCAGCCAACCGTAAGCATCCAATCCGTTCAGGGTGTGAAAATTGGTGTAATCGGTCTGACTGCTCCATTCAATGCATTTTATGAATTGTTGGATTGGCATATTTCACCTCCGCATAAAACGTTGGAAAAATATATACATGCACTAAAACAATCTGTTGATGTGGTCATTCTCCTTTCTCACTTAGGTCTTACCGAAGACCAGGAAATTGCCCGCCGGTTTGATGAAATTGATGTAATTATCGGCGGTCATACCCATCATTTATTGCGTACCGGTGAAGTAATAAATGACACCATTATCACTGCTGCCGGTAAACAGTGTGCATTTGTTGGCGAGGTTATCCTTACTTGGGATCATGCCACAAATAAATTAGTAAAAAAAGAAGCTTATACGAAAGACATTACCCATCTGGCAAAAGACCTGGCAACGGAACAGTCTTTAAACGAATTGGCTGATAAAGCGGACAAATTGCTTGGAAAGACTGTCATTCATCTTGAAAAGCCAATCGAGGTCAAATGGTTCAGTCATACAAAAATTATGCAGAAGCTGACTGATACGTTATATAAATGGACCAGTGCGGATGTAGCGATGCTGAATTCGGGTTTATTGCTTGATCAACTCCCGGCCGGTGATGTTACACACAAAGATATTCACCGCATCTGTCCACACCCGATAAATCCGTGTGTTGTAGAGTTGAATGGGGATGAACTGCTGGAAGTGATTCGCGCTTCTTATACGAAGGATGTTACGGAACTGGAGTTAAAAGGCTTCGGCTTTCGCGGTGAAGTTCTTGGGAGAATGATTTTCTCCGGTATTGAAGTTGACACGTATTATTTGGATGATGGGAGTGAGGTCGTTGAACAGGTTTTGTTTAACGGTGAACCTCTTTATCAGGAAAAAACATATGCAGTGGCGACAGCGGATACCTTTACATTTGGCAGGTTATTGCCGGAAATAGCCAAATCGGAAACGAAGAAGTACTTTTTGCCGGAGTTCCTTCGTGATCTGTTGACATATACACTGCAGCACGATTACTAATTAGTGACATTGTGCCTCCCTGATGCATAACATATTGTGTACATGAAGAGGGAGGCATTCAATTAAATGATTACTGTAAATCCATTGGAAGTGGAAGGAATGTTTTTTACTGCCATTACTGTGGAACTTCCAAAAACAAATCTGTTGGTAATTTCCAATGAGGTGGGCTACATTATGTGCGGTGCATTGGATGTGGATGTATTAAACAATGTTCTGGCAGAAAGAAAGGTTATTGCCGGCCGTGCCACAGGTGTAAAAACGATTGATGATTTACTGAATGCACCATTGCAAAAAATAACGGATGCATCGAAAGAATATGGATGGGAAGCAGGAATGACGGGTAAAGAAGCGCTGATTAAAATATCTTAAAATGATGTCTTCCAATTTGGAAGGCATATTTATTTTGGCAGTTAAGAAAGCATAAATTCTTTCTTACTGCATAAGTGCAACTAAGGCTTTCGCCATAAAGTCTTGGCGATAAGCCAAGTTTTCTAACATTAATCTAGCAATTTCAGGTATTTTTTGGTATCATTTAGAGGAGATTTGTCGAAATTACACGAAAGTTGTTGCACAAGCTGAAGTTAGGAGAACAATATGAGACTTGTAAGCACAAAATCAATTGAACCTGGTACAATTCTCGCTCAAACGATTTACAATGAGAGCGGCCAGGTACTGATACATAAAGGGTTAGGTTTAACACAGCGAATAATCAGGCGGTTATATGAGCAGGGTATAACATATGTATACATAGAAGATGAATTAACAAGTGATATTCATATTGAATCGCCAATTCCTGAAAAGCTTCGATTGGAAGCTACCAGTACAATTAAAGAAACCTTTTCCGACATGAAAAAAGATGGCTATATGAATAACTCATTTATACTGAACAAAAACGGAAAGAAACTTGCCGATATTGTTCAGCAAATTATGGATGAGATACAAAATAACTCGGAGACATTATCATTACTTGCTGATATTTTTGTAACGGATGATTACATTTTTCAGCATTCGATAAATGTCACAATCTATTCACTAGCAATCGGGATTGAACTGAAATTGTCCAAAAAGGAACTTTCCGAAATTGGTACAGGTGCAATGCTTCATGATATTGGCAAGGTTTTTATTGATAAAGAGATTTTGCAAAAACCAGGTAACTTGACGGATGAAGAGTTTGAAATCATTAAAAGTCATACACAAGTAGGCTATGACTTTTTACGAAAGCAGGAGAACATTCCGTTGCTGGCAGCACATTGTGCATTTCAGCATCATGAACGGTTGGATGGCTCGGGTTATCCCCGAGGTATAAAAGCGGATGAGCTGCACAAGTATGCAAAGCTTATTGGTATTGCCGATGTTTTTGATGCGGTCACAAGTAACCGTGTTTACCGGGACGCCATGCTTCCGCACGAAGGGCTGGAAATACTGTATGCCGGAGCTGTTAAATTATTTGATAAAGATATGGTTGAAGCATTTAAAAAGAGTATAACGATATACCCAAATGGATTAACCGTTACGTTAAGCAATAATAAATCAGGCGTCGTCATCAGACAGAATAAACATCTTTGTGATCGGCCAATCATACGAATTTTCAAGGAAAATGGTACACTTGTGGATTCTCCATATGAACTGGATCTGGCATCAGCGTTGAATGTTACAATCACTTCCTGTAATGTTCAATAGTAATTAAAAATATCGAATTCTAACCTCTTTAAAACAAGCATAAGTTGTTTTAAGGAGGTTTTTATGTTGAGGCAGCTAATGTTATTCCGAAGAAACAGAAAAACACGGACACCACCTCCCGTGAAAAATATTTTTGTGTTAACAATGGTTATATTTGCTGGTATGGTTGGTTTAAGTATATGGGTGATTGACCAGGGAATTAGAGACCCTCTAATGGATATTGCCAAACAGAAAACAAATGAATTTGCATCAAGGGCAATAAATTCAGCTGTCAGATTTGCCGAAGATTATCAGTTTGAGGATATATTAACAACGGTTACCGAAGATGATGAAGGAAACATTACATCACTTGGATGGAATCAAAATGTAATCAGTGAAATAAACCGGGTTGCAACAGATCGTGTTGAAGAGTTTTTTATCAGTATGAATGAAGGTCGACAGCCAAGGTATGAAGAACAGCTGCATGAAACACCGGAGTACGATGGAAGTGCAGAAAATCTGCCTAAAAAAGATCCGACCGTAGTGGAAATCCCAATTGGGCAGGCTACAGGAAATACCGTACTTGCCAATTTAGGGCCGAGAGTTCCGGTGAACCTGCAACTGACTGGTGCAGTACGAACGGATGTCGTTACTGAGCAACAGGATATAGGTATTAACGGTGCAATTATCGAAATTTATTTAATGGTCGAGGCCGATGTTCAGGTCATTGTGCCATTCTCAACGGATGTTACAGAGGTGAAGAATAAGATATATATCGATCAACGTGTAATCATGGGAGATATTCCGGAGTTTTTCGGTGGCAACGGTGAAAATCCATCCATTTCAATCCCGAAAGATTCCTTGCAGAAACAGGAGTGAATTGGTACAATATAATTCGTAATTAAATATGGCATTACCTTATCAGATCGGTGAGGTAGAGGTGCGGATAACATGAATAGTCAATTGGAGTAAAGACAAACGATGATGATTGATGAAAGGGTTGTTTGCCGAAGCATAATGGAGGTCGGATTCATTATTGCTGGTGTGCTATTGAATAAAGGGCATACTGTCATGCTGATACTAAGTGCATGGAGAACTACTGATCGAAATGGAGGATAACGTATACTGCAGGAGCAATGGTAGGTTATTTTCTATCATTGCTTTTTTGCGTTTTTTTTCCAGCCTCATGCACTTTATCACAGAAATGGAGGCAGCAACAATGGAAGGAACTATTTATTCAATTATTCCGGCAGTTATTATGCTGGTACTCGTTTTACTGACAAGGAAAGTATTGCTCTCATTGGGGGCAGGAATTGTAGTCGGGGCATTATTTATTCATGATTTTTCAATTGTTGGATCAGTTAAAGAAATAGGTATTATATTTTATCAGATTTTTGTAACTGAAGGTGCAATTAACACAGGAAATTTACTCTTACTCAGTTTCCTGTTATTGCTGGGAATATTGACGGCATTTTTGACAGCGTCCGGTGGAAGCAGAGCTTTCGGAGACTTGATGATTAAGCGGGTCAGGACCCGTACAGGCGCTCAGCTTATGACAGGTGTATTAGGATTAATTATTTTTATCGATGATTATTTTAACAGCCTTGCTGTAGGACAAATTGCCCGGCCGTTGACGGACAGGCATAAAATATCCCGGGCAAAGCTTGCGTATTTTATTGATTCGACGTCAGCACCTGTTACGGTTATTTCGCCAATATCAAGCTGGGGTGCGTACATCATCGGAATCATTGGCGGACTGCTTGCGGCAAACGAAGTAACAGGCATTCAGCCGCTGGAAGCATTTATAAAAATGGTACCACTTAATTTTTATGCACTGGCTGCTTTATTACTTGTATTTATCGTGGCGTATTTTAAAGTGGATATTGGCGCGATGCGTGAGCACGAACATCGTGCTGTTACTGAAGGTGAATTACTTAAACCGGATGGAGGTAAGGTACCGGGAGATCTAAGTGATGCATTAGAGCCGCATATAAATGGTAAAGTTTATCATTTACTAATCCCAATACTTGTTCTGGTCGTTGCTACGGTAGGATCTATGATTGTAACGGGGGTGAATGCCAGTGGAGCGGATGTGACGTTATTATCAACATTTGCAAATACAAATGTAAATCTCTCCTTATTTATTGGCGGACTGGCAGCGGTATTGACAGCTTTATTGTTCCATCTGGAGCAGGGTCAGCCTAAAGCTGACTGGGGAACTATTTTGTTCGAAGGTATTAAAACAATGCTTCCGGCAATTTATATATTGCTGCTGGCATGGATGATTGGTTCTATTATCGGCACACTTAAAACCGGCGAATATTTAGCACAAATCGTTAGTGATGCTTCAATCAGTTCAGCATTTTTGCCGGTATTGTTCTTTATTATAGCAGGTCTGATGGCACTGGCCACCGGTACATCATGGGGAACATTCGGAATCATGCTGCCGATTGCAGCAGAAGTGGCAGTTCTGACAGATGTATCGATGTTGTTACCTTCACTGGCAGCAGTATTAGCAGGATCTGTATTTGGGGACCATTGCACACCAATTTCAGATACAACGATTCTGTCATCAACAGGTGCGGGATCGAATCATATTGAACATGTTATTACCCAGTTGCCGTATGCTGTAATTGCAGCAGTTGCAGCATGTCTTGGCTTCCTGGTAATCGGTTTGACAGGGCAGGTGCTTTTGGCGCTTGGTGCAACATTATTGCTTATGGCAGCCGTTGTTCTGGTAATTAAATCAATGGTAAAAGAAAATTAAAAGACTATAAATTCGACATTGTCCTTTCATCATAATGGTGGAAGGACATTTTTATTTACTAAATATAAAATTAATACAGAAAATTTCAATATTGCTTTGACATAGTCAAAAAGTACCGTTATAATACATACATAAATATCAGAAAAAAACAAACATTGTAAAGATTTTCTGTCATATCAACTTTCTGATGTAATAAGGGGAAAAAGAGGAGGTCTAATTATGGAAACTCGTTCTCAATGGGGGACAAGAGCAGGTTTTATTTTGGCAGCTGCAGGTTCTGCAATTGGCTTGGGGAATATTTGGCGGTTCCCGTCCGTAGCATATGAAAATGGTGGCGGAGCATTTTTAATTCCTTACTTAATTGCATTATTGACAGCAGGAATTCCGATACTGATTATGGAATTCACCATGGGGCATAAATACCGTGGCTCAGCACCATTAACGTACAAACGAATGGGTGGAAAGAAGGTAGAGTGGATTGGCTGGTGGGCAGTGTTAGTTGCCTTTGTTATTTCAACCTACTACTCTGTCATTATTGCCTGGGCAATAAACTATTCCATTTTCTCATTCAATTTAAACTGGGGATCTGATACGGAAGCATTCCTGTACAATGATTTTTTAAACCATGTACCCGCAGGTCAAGTTGGTTCGTTTGTTCCCGGTATACTTATACCATTAATAATTGTATGGCTGGTTGTTCTGGGGATTCTTTTCAAAGGTGTTAAAAAAGGTATTGAAATTGCGAACCGGATTTTTATACCGGCATTGATAATTGTTTTCCTTATTATCGTAATTCGGGCAATTACTTTACCTGGTGCACTCCAAGGTTTGGAAGCATTCTTCACACCTGATTTCAGTGCTATTATGGAACCTGATGTATGGGTGGCAGCATATGGTCAAATATTCTTTAGTATGTCTATCGCATTTGCGATAATGATAACCTATTCAAGTTATTTACCTAAGAAAACAGACTTAACGAATAACGCATTTATCGTTGGTTTCGGAAACTCGAGCTTTGAATTACTCTGTGGTATTGGTGTGTTTGGAATATTAGGATTTATGGCTGCACAGCAGGGTGTAGGAGTTGATGAAGTAGTAGCAGGCGGTGTAGGACTGGCATTTGTCGTATTCCCTGCAATCATTAATGAATTCCCTGCATTAAACGGATTATTCGGATTCCTGTTCTTCTTCTCACTGGTTCTGGGTGGGTTGACGTCTCTTATGTCAATTACTGAGACGTATGTTGCAGGTTTGATGGATAAATTCAATATTTCACGAAGCAAAGCCGTTATATTCGGTGGTGGAACTGCAGCAGTTATCTCATTACTGTTTGCTACACAAGGCGGATTAAACTTCCTTGATGCTGCCGACTACTTTATTAACCAATTCGGTGTAGCATTCCTTGGCTTGGTTGAAGTCATCTTAATTGCCTGGTTCCTGCGTAAACTGGGGGATTTCAAAGATCATGCGAATGAAATTTCTGATATTCAACTTCGGGGCTGGTGGACATTCAGTTTAACGATTGTTACACCGGTTGTTCTGGGCTATACTATGTTCGGATTATTCAGGCAGAACTTGTTGAAATTGTTTGAGACAGAAACAGGTAACTATGGCGGATATTCCGATGCCTTTATCCTTTACGGCGGCTGGTTCGTTGCCGGAGGAGCAGTGGTTATCGGAGTGATACTGGCATTGATGAAGTGGAACTCTTCAAAGGCATCAGCTGAAGAAGAAAGGGAGGCTAATTAAATGAGTGGTGTTTCAATAGTCTTTATGATAATCGCCATGGTAATCATTTGGGGAGGATTGGCAGCAAGTATTACAAATGCTGTTAAAAAATCCAAACAATAATAACACTCAAAATGCAAGAGCCTTTACCTTAATTGGTAAAGGCTCTTACTTATTGGTGGATCTTTTGGTAACACTTTAGTCCTTTTGTTTGGCCATCCGCTCCCATTTCTGCAAGTAAGGATATGGGTCAAATGAATATTCACTGGTTCCGTTGTCTTTATACATACCGTAATGTAAATGAGGTGGGAATTTACCCGATGTACCAGGCGGACCATAACCGGTGGAACCAACTTTACCGAGAACATCACCGGGTTTGACAACCTGGCCAACTTTAATATCGTCATTATACCCGCTCATGTGACCATAATAATGATAAATATTATATATATCCCGGATTCCAATCCTCCATCCACCATAGAGATTCCAGCCCTTCATCTCAATTACGCCATATGTGGTGGACTTTACAGGTGTACCATAGTCAGCAAATATGTCAGTACCTTCATGAATTCGTAAGCCGCCAAATCCTCTGCGGTCCCCCCATGTACTTCGATAGCTGTAATTGTAGTCAATGGAAACCGGAAAGTCTCTGTCTGTCAGTTCTATCTTATTAAATTTTTGAAAAACCATGGCAGTGTTCATAATCGTTTGAACCGTGAGATCGCGCTTGTAATAATTCCACAGAGCAATTTTCACTTCATCTTTTGCCGGCCCGTACTCCAGAATTATATTGGCCATTGTATACAAAACGTCTTCGGGATTTTTAGGGTCTGCTTTACCATCCCCATTCCCATCTTTCCCTGCTCCATGAAAAAATTGAATGATGTTTTCATTCTTAATCATCGAACTGTTTCCAAGTCCATACCACTGTTCATTTGGAATAGTAATGGATACTACCTTTTCATCCGAATTGTCATTATCACTGTTACGTTCATATTGGTCGATCGCTGCCAAGTAATACCAGGGAACTTGCGTTAATGCTTCGGTTTTTTTGTATAATGCCATCCGTTCATCATATAAATCCTCTTCTGCCTGCACAGCCTGTGTCTGAGCTATGGCCGACAGAAACATCAGACTTATTAATGCGTAAAAAAGCCTGGACATCTATGATCACCTCCTTGCCAAAAAGATGTTATGTCTGTTAATTTACGATTTATCCATCCCTTGTGGAGACTTTTTCATCTCATTTTTAATTCTGTTGATTGTATTATCATAATTTTTTCCTTGTATACTTGAGTTATGCAGACGTTGAATGTCCTGCATCAGCGTCTCGTTTTCAGAAACATACACCTCAAAGCGTTCCGGCATTACAGATACTGCTGATTTTTTTGCGATATCTGCAGCAGTATTAGAATCTATATCAGCATTTTTGGAAAATGCAATTAGCACTTCTTCATCAGTAACTAATGTTGCAACTTCAATAATTTCGTCATTTTGCAATATTATCCGGGTTATCATGTTGGCCAGTTTCGTCCGGTCGATGGTTACTGAATTTTTATTTTCAGCATCTGTCTGGATCTGGTCTTTTGTATATCTGACATACCCAAGCTTATTATTCTGATCCGGATTCTGGTTTCGGTTTCCGGGATCAAGTTCTTCCGCAATATTTTCCCGCTTATCGGTAGCATTATTAGTACCACAACCCACAAGTGCTATAATTGCGATAAATGTTATTATTAATAATGACCATAACCTGTTCATGTTTTTCCTCCCTGTAGACGAAAAATAAATTACGAACTTAGTTATGTGTATCACATGGAAATTCATGCAACTATTTGTTGTGAAAATTAGTAGTAGTGTGATGCCAGTATATGATAAACTATAGTCAGCGTAAGTGGGGTGACTTATATTGATTGAAATACAAGGAAAAAAATACGAGATTATCGAGAATAGTAAAAATGGCTTTCAAGAGGAAGTATTTAATGAACGATTTTCTGATATTTTGTCGAAATATGATTTTATCGTAGGTGATTGGGGCTATGACCAGCTTCGATTAAAAGGCTTTTACGATGATCAAAACCCTAAAGCAACTTTTGATACAAAAATGAGTACAATAGATGATTACCTGTATGAGTATTGTAATTTTGGCTGTGCTTACTTTATTATTAAACATATTGATTAAATTAGGAGCAGTAGTTCTTTCGGGAACTACTGCTCTTCTTGTTCCGGACCCGGTTCATCATGAATCGGATGTGCGCCAGGTGCCTGCCTCGGTAAGTCCTCATGCAGTTCCTTATTTTCATAAACAAATCCACTTTGACGATGTTGCCCTTCTTCCCATGGTGTTGATTTACTGTACGCGAGTTCCTCATCACTTATCGTTGATCCAAATGGACCTTCCGGAAATTCTTCGGGGATCAGATTGTTTTGTACACTTCTCACATTTGAAAAATCACTATAATTCTTTTTCTTCTTTTTGGCCATTACATTACACCCTTTCTTTTTATATATCTTTTGCAGTAAACGAATGTTATTGTATGCCAATTTAATCCATAAAATATGAACAATATTTACTATGAATTTATTCTTAATTTAGGATAAATGACATTTATTTAACAATTATAAAAATCGATTAATATTACTAAATAAATACCATTTAATAACATTAAATGGTATAAAAAGTAAATTTATCATGACTTTAATCACGATTTTAAAGTAAAAATCACGCTTTATTACCGTATTATGCAGGTATTTTTAACCATGAGAAAAACACCGAAAACCGTAACATTATTGACACATAAAATATTTGTGCAATCATAAATAGTATATAAGTATGCATTATTACAATATTTACCATATATATGGTACGCAGGGAATTGATTGTTGCTTTGAAATGTCCGAGTGGAAATACAGAAAATAATGAGGGATTGATGGTGTTTTGTGGGGATTATCGATTATTACGATAATAATAGCTCTCTGTGCTGCTTGCGTTTATTTTATAGCACTATCTCATGATGACCCATATAAATCGGTTGTTTCACGAATAAATAATATAGAAGTATTGCTGGCAATGTTTTTAGGATACTTTTTTTTAATTGTTATTTCACTGAATCGTCCTGAAAATATAGGGATGATTACTATTTATATAGCATGTTTAGTCGTGTGTGCCGCAATCCTGGATACTTGGTTTATGGTGATACCTGATCGGTTATTAGCTATTTTTATCCCAAGCATCGTGTTTATACAACTGTTTAATGGGGTAATAATTAATGGTTTGTTTGGAGCTGCATTTGGATTTATTTTTTTATTGGTAATTGCAGTAATTTCTAAAGGTGGCATCGGCGGGGGGGACATTAAGCTGGTAACGGTTATTGGTTTAGGGACATCATTGGATTTTATCTATCAATTATTATTAATCTCATGTATTCTTACTTTTTTGATTGGAATTATTGCACTATATTCAGGAGCAAGAAAAAGAAATGAAATGATGCCGTTTGGTCCAGCTATTGCATTTGCAACAATATTTCTGCTGACGGTGTAGTTTTAACTAGTTTGTTAGGTGTAGGAGGAACAATAGTGAAAGCCCCAGTAAAAGAAAAAACGACAATTATCATCGAAAATGCTAATAGGTTTCTTGAAGAACATCCATTAATTAAATCACATGAATTTATTTTTAATCCTGATGAAAAGGAACAACCTGTAAATCTGACTGACGAAATTCAATTTATGGATAACCAAGAGTTGAACCGCAATATCATTTACTTATATAAGCCCAGCCAAAAAAAACAGCAATCATTAATGAGGCTGAGAAACTTGTATTTACCGGAGTCCAGATTAATTCCTGTACCCTATCCATCAAATGATGCTGAAGCAGTGCATCTTCTAAATCTTTTAACAGGTATTGAAGATAAGACATTTAATGAAATATTGTTTGATTGGAGTCTCCTCAATAGTCAAATGGAAAATTACACAATTGAGCACGCGAAGGCGAATAAGTTGAGAGGTACTGGAAAACCAATCGCTTCAATGAATAAATACAACCTGATTCAAAATAATCAGAGTTCCAAAAAAATAAGTAAGGGACATCTGAATGAACTAATTAAGGTGTTATCTGAGAAGACAAAAGGTCACATCCCATTGATTGTCCAAGAAACGGTAGATAATAAGTATAGTTTTTATTCCTCATTGGATGAAATAACAAACATCGAAAATACAATAAAAATCTCAGTTAGTGCAGTAAAGAATATTGGAGTGGAGAATAATGGTTGACGCGAAGAGAAAAGCATTTATATTTTTATTACTTGCATTTATTTTGGCAGTAGTTGTCAGTGGGTTAGTTATTCAACAGGTGCAGAAAATTGCTGCAGAGTCTGGTGAGACGGTTGAAGTTGCTGTCGCCGCAAACGATATTGGAAGCAATGAAACATTGTCATCCGATGATATTACCTGGAAGGAAATTTCTAAACCGGACGAAACGGGCAATTATTTCAATCGTAAAGCAGACCTCGAGAATCAAATTGTAGTAGTCGATTTGGAAAAAGGAAATTTCATAACTCCCTATGTTGTAAGAGAATCAACTTCAATCCCAGCTGATCACAGAGTCGTTCTGTTGAATGTAACCGAAAATGTGATTTTGGATCAGCAACTTACCGAGGGTGACAAAGTTGATATTGTTGTTGTTTATAAAAAAGAAGACAACATGACGTCACAAAGACTTTTTCAAAAAGTAAATGTTGTGCAGGTCGATCAGAATTCTGGTGGAGAAAGTACTGGAAACACCGTTAAAGTAAGTTTATCGGTCGAAGATGCACAGCAACTGATTTATTACCAAAATGTTGCTGAACAAATACGTGTCCTTCGGTTGGACGGCGCAAGCAGTGAAACGGTTAATAGTGAAACGGAAGGAACTGTTGAATCCGCTGAGACCGATACAAAAAGCAAACAAAGCAATGACGGTGAATCTGAATCCGGCAATAATAACGAGGATAGCGGAGGTCAAGAAGACAAGAAAAATAGCGATAATAAAAATGAAAAGAACAATAACAAAGCAAACAAAGAAGACAGCGGAAACTGAGTAGGGTCCAAGGAGAGGAAACGAAGCCATGGAATCAAAAGACACATTGTTTTTAACCGATAAAACCGATTGGATAGAACGATTCAATCAGCTTGATATCAATTATTCAATCGGAAAAGAAGCAAAACCGGAAGATATGGTTACTGAACATATTATCATCGATAGCTCTATCGTTAGTGCCAGTGAATTCAAAAAGCCGCCGCAGACATCAGTAGTCACCGTTTTGATGGAACGGGAAGACTTTAATGAGGCGCGTGCTTGGATGAACGTCGGGGCAGATGCTATTTATATTTTTCCAAAAGAAATCGACCGCCTTCATGTTTGGCTGGAAAAGATGGAAGAACGCATTCTAAACAAGAGGGATTTGCTGGGAGATGATGAAGGCAATGAAGTATGGGCGTTTTATAGCGCCAAAGGAGGATCCGGACGGTCGACAATTGCAGCAATAACGGCACAATCACTTGCCATCCATCAAGATAAAAAAGTGCTGTTGCTTGATATGAACAGTCAATTTGGGGGCTTAGAATCATTGTTTGGACTGGAAGGCGGGAGGTCTTACCAGCAACTGGAGGTTGTACTGGACGAACTGACATCGGAACATATCATCAATGTCAGTTATCCTACTGACAGCGGTGTTCATGTCCTGCTTGGACCGGGGAACCCAATTAAGGCAGCAGAATTGACCGAAGCATTGCTCCCAAGGATTATCAAAGTGGCAAGAACACATTTTGACCACGTTATTTTAGATCTGCCCCCTGAGTTAAGTGATAAAAGTTATGCGGGCTTGAGTGAAGCTACGAAATTATTCTATGTATTAAGCCCGGATAGTTTGGCGATAAGAGCATTTAAACAATCAAGAGGGATTTTTGAACGATTTACCTTGAACAACAAGAAAACTTTTTCAATTATCCTGAATAATCATGGACCAAAGAATGAACTGCAGCAAAAAGATGTTGAGAAAATTATTGATGAATCCATCTTTGCCACCATTAGCAATGATTTTAAAGGGATCCAGCCGATTATAAATATGGGGCTTCCATTCTTTGAAAAGAAAAAAGACAGGGGAAGCACCAAAGTGAGCCGTGATGTTCGTAAGATGGTACATAAAGTGTCAGAGGAGGAGTAAGGATGTCGTGGGTAAATAAACTTCGTGAGCAGTCAGTAGATGCAGGTCATGATGTCAACAGGCAGGTTGATGAACTGATTAATCATTTCAAGCAGCGGCTAGTGAATGAGGCTGATTTGGATGCAATTACATCACTCCCTCCGAAAGAACGGAAAAGTACAATTGAACAGCTTATCCTGCAAATGATTAGTGAAGAAAAAGTAATTGTAAAAAAGGAAGAGCTGAACCAGATTGTCAACTTTATCATTAACGAATCGGTCGGTTATGGCCCATTGGAGAAATTACTGGCAGATGATTCAATTACGGAAATTATGGTGAATGGTCCATCTGATATTTTCATTGAACGTCATGGTAAGTTGATAAACTCGGATGTGCAGTTCCGCAATGAAAGCCATATCCACCATATCATTGACCGGATCATTGCACCATTGGGAAGACGAATTGATGAAAGTTCCCCAATGGTGGATGCAAGGCTCCCGGATGGAAGCAGGGTGAACGCAATCATCCCGCCGATAAGTCTTGACAGCCCATCACTGACAATTCGTAAATTCCGGAAGACACCGTTCACTATTAATGATTTATTGAACTATGGGTCGTTGACAGAAGGAATGGCAGAATTTCTGCATGCAGCAATTGTATCGAAAGCCAATATCATTGTTTCGGGCGGTACCGGGAGTGGTAAAACAACTTTATTAAATGTATTATCAGAGTCCATTTCCCCGGGGGAGCGGATTGTCACAATTGAAGATATGGCTGAACTTCGGTTTCAGTACGACAATATCGTCCGGATGGAAGCACGTCCGGAAAACTCAGAAGGATCGGGTGCCATTGATATTAGGCAATTGGTTAAGAATGCTCTAAGAATGCGGCCAGATCGGATTATCGTTGGGGAGGTAAGGGGTACCGAAGCGCTTGATATGCTTCAAGCGATGAACACAGGTCATGAAGGTTCTCTGACAACTGTTCACGCGAATACTCCAACAGATGCACTGGGGCGTCTGGAAGCGATGGTTATTATGTCCGGCTTGCCGCTGACTACCGATGTAATCAGTAAGTACTTTGTCGGAGCGATCGATTTGATTGTGCAAACGAACAGACTGGTGGACGGCAACAGGAAGATTACCAGAATTTCAGAGATGTCTACTGATGAAAACGGAATGGTTGTCAATGATATATACAGGTATAACCAGACCTCAACTGACGCATCAGGACAGGTACATGGAGAACTTGAACGGACTGCCTATAAACCCCAAATTCTTGAACGGTTCAAACGTTTTGGTCTGGAAATTCCTGAAGATATGAAACAGAAAGAAGGTTGGCCAATATGATGATTCATATAGCTTTATCCTTATTTCTTTTTACAATGATGTTAGGCTTTTATTACTTATATAAATCTATTAAACTTCGAAAAAAACGCAGCAAAATCTATGAAATTTACAAAGTAAAAGATACTGGAGAACGAAGAAGTGTCTTGATGAGGTTCGGAGATAAGTTTGACAATTCGAGTGTGGCAAAAGATCTTTCATTAAAGCTGCAACAGGCCGATTTGAAAATCAAACCATCGGAATTCATGATGCTTTTCCTGCTCATTTTTATTGTGATGTGGGTTATCAACAATAAACTGTTAAGTCTGATGTTCCCGTTGGGGTTGCTCTTGGCTTTTGCCATTGTTTTCTTTGGTACTCGGTTTCTGTTATCATCCAGGAAAAATAAACGAAGAGAAAAACTGGATGCCCAGCTTCCGGAGATATGCCGACTGATGGCAAACTCGCTGAAAGCTGGCCTGACAATCCAGCAGGGAATAGGAAACTGTGCGGATGATTTAAGTGAACCCGCTAAAACAGATTTCAAGCAAATGGAAAAAGAAATGGCAATCGGTGAAGATCTGGAAAATGTTCTGAATAAATTCCGGGATAAGGCGGCATCCAGTGATGTAAATATCTTTACCGGAACATTGCTTATCCAGAAACAGGTCGGAGGTAATCTTGGCAAGATACTTGATATGATGGCACAGACGCTTGAATCAAGATCAAGGGTGTTTAAAGAAATCCGATCCGCAACCGCAGAAGGGAAAGCTGTTGCTTACATGCTGCCGTTGATGCCTGTTGCAATGTGTGCTTTGATGTCACTTGTCATTCCCGGATTTCTAAATCCATTGTTCACAGTATTTGGAATGATTTTGCTGGGAATTGTCGGAGCTATTATATTTATCGGTATCCTCCTCATTCGCAGGCTAACCGATATTAAGGTGTGATGAATCTATGGAAGAATTCCGATATGTAATCTTGCTTATACTCTTAGCACTGTGCATGCTGCTTGCGGGTTTCATATTTTTATATGTGTTTTTTGTGAAAAGAGCAAATTTAATAGAACACTGGGAAGGCGATGCTCTGAAGAAGCGAAAAAAAGAAAAACTTTATCATCGGGCCCGGAACAGTCTGTTGGCATTGGGAAACAGGATGGGGCCGCGGGCAACCTCACTTCTTTCTTTTCGGAATAAAGAGAAGGATAGAAATCAATTGAAATTGGCCGGATCCAGTCTCGCTCTGGAAGGATATTACGGTTTGAAGTTGGTGCTTGGCTTTATTGGAGTTATTATACTCTTACTTTCCATCATATTAGGTATCAGATTATTCATTATCATTTCCGTATTAATAAGTTTTTTTGGTTTCATGGCGCCTGACATTGCTTTAAGTATCAAGGCTAAGGAACGGCAGCGGAAAATAGGTGAGGAGATGCCAGATTTTCTGGATACGATCAGTGTGATGCTGCAGGCAGGAAGTTCATTGGATGGCTCACTAAAAACAAGTTCCAAATATATGGAGGGCCCATTATTTGAAGAAATAAAGAAATTTAATCAGGAAATCGAATTAGGTGTCCCGAGGAAAACGGCTTATACCAATCTGATGAAGCGTAACAACTCCAAAGAGCTGCATACGTTGGTCCAATCGTTGATTCAAGGGGCAGAGCTTGGGGTGCCGGTTGCGCAGACATTCAGTGTCCAGGCAGAAGATTTAAGGTCAACAAGAGGGAGTCTTGCTAAGGAAAAAGCAGCAAAAGCAAATCCGAAAATTTCGCTTGTGACAACATTTTTAATTGCTCCATCAATATTCTTTTTACTGATTGGATTAATGGTACTAAACATGATATATAACCCCGAATCTTTCGGAGTTGAAAATATAATTAATTTTTAAAAGGAGAGATTTACATGTTAAATTTTATTGAAGAAAAGGTTTATGGATTGTTTTCACAGGTAAAAACAAGTGTTAAGGAAGAAAAAGGTGCAGAGTTGATGGAATGGATTGGCATGTGTTTGGTGGTACTTGCAATCATGGGCGCGGTAATCTCGTTCTTTGATGGCACAACTGGAATTGGTTCACAAATTCAATCATTCATAACCGATCAAATCGATAATCTGAGTGGTGAGTAATCCATTAATTCATTAAAAACGGGGTGCCAATTGTGAAGAAATACATTAAAAATGAACGTGGTTCCCAGTTGTTGGAATTTGTTGGGATGTTTCCCATGATTATTATTGCTGCATTGGTTGCCTGGCAAATCTTGATGGTCGGCTATACGATGGTTGTTGGTGAGGCGGCTGCAAGAGATGGTGCCAGGGTAGCAAGTGTCGATGGAAACTATCAGGATGCTGCTAAAAAGTCAGCCAGTGGTTTGTATGTAAGCAGCAGTAAATCTGAAACAGGTGACAGTGTTGAAGTTTCAGTGACCGTAAAAGCACCTACACTCAAAATACCGATTTGGGACAATCCAAATATTGAATTTGAGACTTCTGCGATTATGCCCGTTGAGGATGAAGAAAGTGAAGACGATGATTAGAAAATATTTTAAAAAGTATGTACACAATGAAGATGGTGCAACGATATTTATTATGTTTGGTATTTTTGCGGGAATTGTCTTGATAGGCTTTGTCTTTTTCGACATGACTAGTGTCTTCTCAGAACGTCGAATGTCACAGACAGGAAGTGATGCAGCCGCAATTGCTGCAGCGCTGGAAGCAGAAAAATCATATAAGGAAGATTTGGAAGAAGATGTGGCAGAAAAATTAGAAGACTTATTTGGTGATTTAGAGGAACACAAAGAAGATTGGGAAGAAGACCAGGAAGATGAAGACTCCGAAGACAATGGTGATGGAAATGATGAGGAATCCAACAATGATGATGAATGGGAAGAAGAATTTGATGATTGGATAGAGGACCGGGAAGATGACCATGACCATCAAATGCCTGGAAGTATTATTAAGTATCTCAAAGGTGAAACCACAGATGTTGATATAAATGATGCGATTAAATTTCTCTGGGATACAGGTGATTTGTCTGATATGGTCTGTGAAACAGTTGGAGATCATGAGGATGAGATGCGTGAGGCTGCACAAGAATTTGCCGACAGGAATGGTATAGAAAATGACATCTCCATTGTTTTTCCGGTTGAAGATGAAGGATTTACAGTAGGTGTACGTACGAAAGCAACTATTAACGACTCGTTTTTTGAAGGCGTTAATACAGATGAGCTTAAGGTTCCGGCACATGCTATCGCAAACATACAGGAACCTGAAGGTGTAAATATCGATTGTGATTAAGCACAGTATTGTTGAATTTGCAGTAATTAGGTGGTGTGGTATGAAGAAAAGTTTAATTATAATGTTAATGATAATTTTATCTGTTTTACCTGCTACAACTGTCCTGGCAACAGCTGATGTCAATCTGACTGGTGAGATTGAAATGGAAGGCGAACATTCCACCTTTTCAGATGGAGAGGTCAGTGAAGAAGAGTGGAATAACGGGTTGCCCGGTGGTTCAGATGGAGCACAGGATCCCGGAGCTGAAGACCCCAGTATAACCGATCAATTGGGTAATTTAATCGGTGGTTTATGGGACGATGCCAAAGAAATAGCCAAAAACGTAGTGGGTGTAACATGGGATGCGATTACTGATTTAGCTGGAAAAGGCTTGGATGTTGTCCTATCAATTGGTGATTCAATAGGTAACGCAATTAACAGTGTGACCGAATGGTTTAATAATTTGCCCGATGTCTGGCAGGATGCACTATTGACAATAGGGGCAATTGTAATTGCAATTGTAGTTGTGTTAGGTGTAATTGCATTAGGAGCACTTTTAATAGCTGGAAGTGTATTCGCAATTCCAGCTGCAGTTGTAATCGGTGTTATAGCAGGAGCTGCACTGGTTGGAGCCGCATATTTTGCCTTGAATGGAGGAACAGATGACTTCTCATTTTCCCATGCTTTAATGTGGGCAATGGGCGGTGGAGCAGTTGGTGCCTTTTTTGGAACTTCTGCAGGCGGTGCAGTCGTCTCGGCACTGGCAAGAAAATTCGCACCAAAGTTTGCTGCTGAATTTATGTTGATTTTGAGGTTAGGCGGCCGAGGAATGGCTGCACGGTTTTTAGCTGGTGCATGGCTGAAAAGCGCAGCAATACCTATGGCAGGGTTAGTAGGGTTTACTGGCATTAACGCCGCAATAACAGGTGAACTGCCGACTGCAAGGGAGTTTGGTCAAGATGCAGTATTGACACTTCTAACAGCACCAATTGGCGGTCCTTTAGCTAGTAAAGCAATTGGTTTATTTAAAAATGGTCGTGTGTTTTCTGGTATAGCACATGCTTTTGCAGGAATGAACGTAGGTGGCATAACTAGCTTCCTTATGGGAGCGGCAGGTTCCGGGCATGGAACGTGGTCTGATTATCTAAGTGGTCTGGTGACATCTGGATTGTTTATTGGATTGGCCCCATTTGCTAAAAGGTTTTTGCAAAACAATCGAACTAGAGAATATGTATATGAACTATTTAAGAAATTTACTGGGGGAAAGGTGTCCGACCTGTTTAAGGGAAAAAAGGCAACATCGAATATTTCACATTCAACAGTAAATACACCTACTAATTTAGGTACAGTTTCTAACATTTATCAAAAACAACCTGTAAGTGTAAATTCAACTGCAAATTCGATAAGCAGTCAAAACAAGCTAACACGACAAGAAGAAGAAGCTGTAATTGAGTATTTAAACAATATGCAAGCGAAATAAGTTATTTAAAAAAACGATATGTGAAAAGGGTGATAGTTTGAACGACAAGCTCTGGAAAGCAATACAATTTGGAAGTTTTTCGGCTTTATTGCTGGCATTTGCTTATATGATCATAGGGCTTCCGCTTGAACCAATACCGGATGGAGGATGGAAGATTTCCTTTCCAAGTGAAAACTTTCAGATAGGATTTGTAGTAGTTTGTGTGGCGCTATTTCTGACATGGGCATTTGCAACATTCGTACGGAAACAAGGGGAAGTATCTAAGAAAGCTGTTCAAAGTACCATATTCTTCCTAGTAGGCTTCGGAATCTTCTTCTGGATTTTACAGCTTATCTAGTTAATGGAAATACTTGATTGGATAATTGTTTTTAGAAGGATGGTCCCATTGAACGATAAACCCTGGAAGAAAATACAAATAGGAAGTTTTTCAGTGGCAATGCTGATATTTATATACAATATAATAGTTCTGCCACTTGAACCATTACCAGATGGAGGTTGGGAAGCAACGTTTCCAAGTGTAACCTATCAGATTACAATGCTTGTAATTGCATCCTTATTCGTTTTAACCTGGGCGTTTGCCACATTTGTACGAAGAGAAGGCGAGGTATCCGTGAAAGCGGTCCAGAGTACTGTGTTCTTTCTAGTAGGCTTTGGAATCTTCTTTTGGATTTTACAGCAAATTTAATTAATGGAAAACACTAAAATGCTCTTAAAAAGGTGAAAATGTTTCTTATATTTAAACTTTAAATTTGTAAGGTGGGTTTTCAACATGGAACAACGAAAAGAATTATGGGATTTTGTGAAAATAGTATCATCTATTTGTGCATTTGTTGGAGTGCCTGCCTTTTTTTATTTTTTTGGGTACCGGTTAACCGGTGAATTGACGGTGGAAATTGATAAACTTTTATGGGATAATCCGTTTTTATATGTAGTAATATCTGCTGTCGTACTGGGCTCTGTTATGACCATGTTGGCGACTGATGTAGAGAAAAATAATTATCGGCTTAGTTTTATGGTGGTTTTGAAAACGTTCGCGAAAATAGTTGGTATTGTTCTGCTCGTCGCTGTCGTCAGGTATTTATTTTTGTAAGTATGATGTATAAATCAATTAATTTTAAAGGTGGTTCATATGGATTTATCAAACCGCGAACTCCAAAAACTTCAGGCAATGTATACGTATTACCTTTTTAAACAAAAGGAATTCAAGCATTTTCTGACTGGTTTATTTGTAATCATAGGTATATGGTTGATTGTAATGATTATTCGAGGATTTGAAAATTTTTTTGTTATCGGAAGTACCTTACTGGTAATTTATCTATTTATTTCGGGGATTGTGTGGATTTCTTTTACTTTTGTTGCCAGAAAAGTGGAGAAAAAACGCGTGGAAATGGATCTTTCCAGAGAACGATTTGAGGATTTGATTGGCTACGATAGAGTTACCAGGAAAATGAACAAACGATTTATTAAAATGCCTTGGGATGATTTGTAAACAGCTGTATTCAGGTGGAGTTACTTTCTTTCCACCCATCATGACATCTCGGTGTAAGGTGGCATGATGAGTGTAAAGAAGGCACTTAATAATTTTACGACAATATTTATTTTAAGGGGTGGATTTAATGAATATTACTTCAGCAAAAAAGTCTATTAAATTTGCAGCTGGCGCTGGTTTTCTGCAGGCTGCATTTTTGGCAGTGGTTATAACGGTTGTAATGATTCTGAATACGGATTTTCTAGGTGTAAATCCGTTGGGTTATATTGATGCCGTTATTTTTGCATTTTTAGCATTTGGCGTTTTTAAAAAAAGCAGAACATGTGCAATCATTCTATTGGTCTATTTTATTCTCGGGCAAGGAATAACTTTGCTGTTAGGCGGATCATTAGCTGGGATTCCATTGGCACTATTATTTTTGTATATTTATATTCAGGGAATCCGTGGTACTTTTGCTTACCACAAGGAATCAGATGATACTGTGAGTAGCTAAGTCCATAAATGAATATCATTTTATTTTTTTATTTATTTTTAATCGAAATCAGGTTATTAGTAATCAGTAATCGGGAGTGGGGTTACTGACGTTGCAGTAGGGGTGACATCTACTGTATCTGGAAGTGCAATTTCTAGTATGGTCCAAAAAAGGTAAGGTGGATGTATGAGAACGGAAGTGCCTTATAAAGAGAGTAGAATATTAGGAACTACCATTGTATTACTTGCTACCGGATTTCTAATGAGTTGGGTTCCAAAGGGAAATTTAGTTTTGTTAATGTTTAACTTACTATTAGCATTCATTGCTAGTATCTTGTTTTATTACTTTTGGAAAACAACAAAGCATAACAGTAAACGTATTTTTCCTTGTTGTCATTTGTGATGTTAAATGTGATAGCTATTCATTGTGCCATACCTTTATTACGTATTTACTTTCAGACTTTAACATTTTGGGCAGTTATCGTTATGTTAATTATAATGGTTGTTTTGCCTTATTTATATTCAAGAGAGATAGCATTTGGCATCCAAAACCTAATAAATCAAAGTTGGGAAAGATATATTTAGTTTATGCAGCATTAATCATTTTCTTTGGATCAACAACATTTACAGGGGCATTATATACCTCTAATCCCGGTGCATTAACTCTTGCTATATTTGCATTTTTGCTTGCTTTGTTATTTTTATTTATAGCTTCAGTTTTGCTAATTAAACCGGCCGAAATGAATCAAATTACTAAGAATTAGGGTTGGTAATACAGTGGAAGTTTATATATTTAAATTTAAAGGTTTTATTCAAACAATTGGTGTTAGTTTATCATTACAATAATCTACTGTTTTATCATAGGTTTTTTCATTAATGTCTGTGGTATGGGTAGTCATTTCAACGTTATCGTATCTTATGGCAGTGTTGGAGTTTTCGCAGGAGTTGCATTATACCAGAAAAATTAAAGCTATCATTATAAGTGATAGGAGGTCTAATATTGAATGACCAGTTATGGAAAACAACACAGTATACGAGTTTCATAGTTATTATACTGATTGGAGTCTTTCCCCTTAGTTTATTTTCAAGGGAAAAGACTCCGGATGGCGGCTGGCAATATTATTTCCCAAATGCTTTTGTACAGTATGGGTTAGCAACAGCAGTTATTGTGTTGTTATTTCTCTGGATGTTTTCAACATTTGTAAGAAAAGATGGGGAAGTATCTTTAAAAATAGCACGAAAATCAGTGATTTATTTAGTTTTTATTGGATTTTGGTATTTAATTATCAAGTGGTTGATATGAAATTTCAAATTAAAAAAGGAGGCAGCTTTCCTAAATAGAACAGCGAAAAGAAATTTGGGTATTTAAAAGAATTCTAGCTTCCCTTTTTGCCTATTTAGAAGTACCTGCCTTCTTGTATTTCTTTGGTTATAGAATTACTGGTAAATGTTTAGATGGAAGTTGATAAATTATCATGGGACAATCCGTTTTTACATTTTCTTATTGCTGCCGTATTTATAGGATTGCTCGTAGGCATTGGTACAACTTATTCCTTTAATAGCACTGGATCTGGTAGAGCAGCAAAAAAGTTTGTTCATGATGTTTCCAAAAAAGTTTATGATACCGTAGTAGATGGTTGGAATAAAACCAAAGATTTTGTGTCTGATAGCGTTTCAAAAATAGAAGATTTTCCTGGGTTTGGAGGATAGTTCTTTCCTCCTCCCCGATTCTTTTTAATAATAAATAAATTTTACTGATAAATAATAATAAGAATTGTTAATTGAGGAAAGGTGCGATGAATTATTTATGAACAAAGAAGTGTCTTTTAAAGACAGTCGGATTGTGGGGACAACTTTCTTACTATTTCTTATGGGTTTTTTAATGAGTTGGGTTCCCAAAGGTAGTTTTCCGGTGCTGATGTTTAATTTTTCATTAGCAATTATTGGAGGGTTTTTGTTTTATTACTTTTGGAAGACAACGAAGCATAAAAGCGTACGTTATTTTTCCTTACTCTCGTTCGTGATGATAAATGTGATGGCTATTCAATTTTCGATTCCATTATTGCGTATTTACTATTTGACGCTTACTTTTTGGATCGGTGTTGTGATGCTAATCATTATGATTACTTTACCCTATATATACGCCCGAAAGATTGCATACGGCGTTCAGAAACCGAGTAAATCGAAGATGGGGAAAATATATCTGGTTTATTTGGCATTGGTGTTTCCTTTTGGAGGATCTGCATACATGAATGCATTGTACACCTCTAATCCTGATGCAATTGCGCTTGCACTCTTATCATTTTTAGTAGCTTTATTGTTTTTATTCTTAGCCCCTGTGTTTCTAATTAAGCCTGCAGAAATGGATGAATTAATGAAAGAATAGGGACGTACTCAATGGAGGTTTCTATGTTTAGCATTAGAGGTTTTATTCAAACACATTAGTCTACAGTTTAATCAAAGTTTTTTTAATATAATGTCTGTGGACTGGGTAGGCTTTTCAACGTTTATTGTATCTTATGGGAGTATCGGAATTTTAGCGTAATTATAGAATAAGCAAACCTCTTATTTTGCAGCATTTTTGTCTGCGGTTGTATTTACCGTGCTGAATTTATTGTTTTTAATGATTGTAATTAGGATGCAAGTTCTCGTTGAACCGATAGTGTAAACGAAAATTTACTTACAAGTACTGTTTTTGCGTTAATAATAGAATTGAGCGAGAAAACCATGATTAAAACTAGTATTGAAATTTATAATAGACATCTTATCAAAATCATGTTGATTAGCTAGATTATTGTTATTATGATTCTTGATCATTCACAGGAATTCCATTGTTATTATTATTTGAGTTTATTTATTTTCAAGATTCGTGTTATTTTTACTTATCCGCCAGGCAACAAATATTATTGTCAGCTAGTAAAGGGTACATAATTATATCCTTTGAATAATAGAATCCCAAATTTTGCAGGAGGCTAAACATGAAAAAAAATTTTACATATTTTTTGATTTTACTATTTTCACTAATGCTTATTTTAAGCGGCTGTTCAAATGATGAGCAAGCTAAAGACGAAAACAAGGACAAAACTGAGGCATCTGAACAACCCGAAGAAAAAAAAGAAAAAATAACCGTACCTGAAGCCGCAACAGAAGCGGAAGAAATGGTAAAAGAAGGCCCTGGAGAGCTTTTCACATCGGCAGAGATGAGTCCTGAGGAATTAAAAGAAGCGTTTAAGGATTTGCCAAAAGAGTTGACAGCTGACAAGGCATATAATCACCTGATTCATTTATTAGCGGCTGATTATGGCCCTGCTTTAAAAGAGTACGAAAACTTTAATCCTTCGTTTCTGACTGGCGACGCACCAGAAGGCAGTGAAAATAAAGAAAAGGCAGAAGAACCAAAGAAATTGCACGTTGCGTTACTGATGGATGCAAGTGGAAGTATGGGGGCTTATGTTGGCGGTGAAATGAAAATGAAAGCTGCCAAAGATTCATTGAAGAAGTTTGCTGCAGACTTGCCCAAAGATGCAAAAATGATGCTTCGAGTTTATGGTCACAAAGGAACAGGGAGCGATGCGGATAAAGAAATGTCCTGCAGCAGCACAGAAGTTGTTTATCAAATGGGGGCATATAATAAGAAAAAATTCAACAAGGCTTTGTCTAAATTTAAACCGGCCGGTTGGACTCCATTGGCTGCATCCATAAATGCGGCAAAAAAAGATTTGGAAGCCAAGTCAGGTGATGATGTGAAAAATGTCGTGTACATCATCAGTGATGGGGAAGAAACATGTGGTGGCGATCCTGTTCAGGCAGCGAAAAATCTGCATGATTCCGGTATTGCAACTGCGGTGAATATTATTGGTTTCGATGTCGGCAATAAAGCACAGCAACAGTTGAAAAAAGTAGCCGAAGCTGGCGGCGGAACATTCACAAATGTCGACTCCGGCAACGATATTTTCGAAGCTGCACAGAATAACATTAGGGAAGCGGTCGAAGCGGCAGAGTTAAATATGTGGAGCGCGCTGGAAGGTGTCGATTTGACATGGGATTCAATCCATAAAAATGACGATTTGGATTCGATTCGATCTGGATTTGGTGAAGTAATTGAGGATGAGAATAGTCTGTTGCTGGACGGTTTGGAAGGATTGGAGCAAACAGGAAAAGTTACAGAAGACGTTGCGGAGGAAGTTGAAGCACTTATTGAAGAGCGACAAGAAAAGCTGGAGCAGTTTAATGAAGATAAGGAAGCAAACCTGGAGGAACGGATTAAAGAAGAAGAAGAGAAAGCAAGAGATCTGATTGAGAAAAAGAAGGAACAAAGGTCGAGTGATTAAGAGGTCTTTTTGGGTGACAGAATTGAAGAGGAACGACAATTTTTATTTATCATTGTTGTCTTTTTACTGCTCTTAACCGCCTGTTCCAATGAAGTAGGCAGGGAAACTAAAGAAGGAACTGCAAAAGAGGAAAATATAGTAACGAACAATATGAACAGCTAAAACAGGATCTTAAGCAAGTGAAAGAACGCCTGTTGGAAGAAGTAAAAAACGAAACTGACGATTCTTAAGGTTATAGAGTTAGGAGTATCATGTTATTACCGTTTTAGTTTTATATGGCAAATAATCTATTAAAGCGACGTCTGGAGTGGGAGTATACGATGCGCAACGTTTTTATAAGTGTATTTATTATTATGCTAGTTATGCTGGCGGCCTGCAGTGGAGAAGAGAAGCAAAGTTCTGATGCTGCTGAAAAGGAAAAACAGCCTGAGAAGGAAACAGTCGAAGAGGAAGAAACGTTCACACCAAGTGAATTCGAGTACTACGAATTGGAAGAAACGGCACGTCCATTGACTGAACTTGAAAAAGAACTTTTACGTAAACCTGGTAAGTACAGTGGTGATAATTATGATGAAGAAGCGGTGCAAGCTGCAATTGATAAATTACCAGCTGATCTTACAGCAGAACAATATCTCCATGAACTGAAATACTTGCTGGCTGAAGATTTCCATAAAGAAGTGGAGACGTTTGTTAATTTTGATTCACAAGTGACAACGAATGTAAAACGTCCCGATGAAAAGATTAAACAGCCGAAGATGAAATCAACCCATTATGCTATTTTGGTTGATGCCAGTGGCAGTATGTATGCTGATGCCGGTGGAAAAAATCGCTGGGAAGCTGCCAAAGATGCTGTAACTGATTTTGCAGGTGAAATTCCGGAAGAAGCAACAGTTTCTTTAAGAGTATATGGGCATAAAGGAACCGGCAGTGAAGCCGATAAAGAACTGTCCTGCAGCAGCACAGAGAGCATATATAATGATCAGTATAATCAGAAGAAGTTCAAAAAAGTGCTTAATAAGATTAAGCCATCCGGCTGGACTCCGATAGCACTTGCTTTGGAAGAGAGTGCGAAAGATATTCCGGATACAGCTGATGAGGCTGTCGTATATGTTGTGAGTGATGGGATAGGGACGTGTGACCGTGACCCGGTAAAAGCTGCTGAAAAACTGGTTGATAAAGATATTAAGACATCAGTAAATATTATCGGCTTTGATGTCGATAACAAGGCACAAAAACAGTTAAAAGAAGTTGCAAATGCCGGTAATGGTGAATTTGTATATGTTGACTCAGAAAGCCAGTTGGATGAATATATGCGGGAACAATATGAAGAGATTCAAGATGCATGGTATGAATGGAAGCAGGAAGGCAAAGAACAAGCCTATGCACAAAAAGATAAAAAGAAAGAACTCGCCTATGATACAAAAGAAAGCGTAAAAGATAAGGCATATCGCGAAAAGGACCGTTTGAAAAAAGCACAAGAATATTTGGAAGAACGTTTTGACGATGATTACGATCATCCTTCAAGAGACGTTTTTTCATTAGTCATTGATTACGCGAATGAAATATGGAATTATGGCGTGGATACAGGCAATAAGTTGTGGAATGAGAGTGTTGATAGTGGAAATGAAGCTTGGAATGATTATGTAGATGAAGGCAATGAGAAAATAAATGAGGCTATTGATAAGAAAAATGATTATTAACTTTCATATCAGATTTTCGGATGAATAGCCCCAATGTGGATTCTTTTGATAAAAAATAGGTTAACCAGAGTTGCTAGCCTGGAAAGATTGGAAAGAATTTACGGTGATAAATAAATCTATAAATGATAGATTCAATAAGTTTATTGATGAATAACGGGGAAGAGTAAGCGACAAATAAACCCCACCTAGTTTTTAGATGGGGGTTTCTAGTATGCTTTATTTAGATTTATTAGGAACGCGGCATTCTTGAGGGAGGGCTGCTGACCATGGCAGGTATTGAGCCAATTGCTCCTTATCCGTCGTATCCATATTGGGAAGTTCTTCAAACAAATAGCTGAGGTAGTTGAATGGATTTAATCCATTTTCCTTAGCTGTCTCCACAATACTGTAAATAATCGCACTGGATCTTGCTCCTTTTGCGGTATTACTGAAAAGCCAATTTTTCCTACCTAGCACAAAAGGCTTGATGGACCGTTCCGCACGGTTATTATCAATTTCCAGACGACCATCCTCTAAAAAGGCCTCCAAATGTTCCCATTGTTTACGACAATATTTGATTGCTTTGCCTAACGCACTTTTGGGTAGTACACGTGGTGTCTGTTCTTGAAGCCATGCCAAAAAAGCCTCCATTACAGGTTGGCTGCGTTCCAAACGCTGTTTATAGCGTTCTTTTGGACTTACGTCTTTTAATTTACGTTCAATTTCATAAAGTTGATTACAGAAAGCCAAGCCTTCTTTAGCTTTCACAGACGTAGTGGCTGCGGATTCAGGAAGTGCCTGAAGTGCTTCTGTAAATTTACGGCGTGCATGCGCCCAGCATCCAACCAAGGTAACATTGGTTAAGCCGTTGTAGCCAGGGTAACCGTCTACATGCAGATATCCCTTGAAACCTTCCAGGAATCGGCGGGGGTGTTTGCCAGCCCGGGTTTGTTGATAATCATACAAGACGATGGGAACATCGGTATGCCCGGAGCGATACAGCCACATATAGGATTTTGATGTTGCGGGCCGTTCCGGCTCGGATAAAACTTGTAATGTCGTCTCATCCGCGTGGGCCATGTCCAGTTCCAATAACCGGGCATGCATTTCTTTATAAATCAGCTCAAGCCAAGCATTGGCGCCGTACGCTATCCAATTAGCCAGAGTCTGACGTGGTATGGATATACCGAAGCGTTCCAAATGTTTCTCTTGCCGATACAGTGGCATCCCTTCCACATATTTTTGCGTCATGGTATAAGCCATTGCGGACGGGGAGGCCAAACTACCGGGAAAAACAGGCTCTGGCATTTTCGCTGTCACAATTGGTGTTTCAATTTCATAGCGTTCACAGTGGCGACAGCTGTACACGTGGCGCACGTGCTCCACAACTTTCACTTGTGCAGGAATAACCTTTAATTCTTTGCGCACTTCCTTGCTCATATCGTGCAATGCACCGCCGCAACACGAACAGAACTGTTCCTCATCGGATAAACAATATTCAATCGTTTCCGTAGGCAGGTTTTCAAGCTTTTGTTCGCGCTGTCCACGCTGTTTCTTGCGTTTATATGTAATCGTCTCAACAGTTGGTTCTTCAACTGTTGAATCAGCTGTGGTCTCTGCTTCATTGAAAAGCGAAAGCTGGTTCGAGTCGGTCTTCTCACTGGAAGATCCGAATCTGCGTTGTTGGCTCAAACGAAATTGTTCTTGGTACCATTTTAATTCCGCCTCCAACGCTTCATTTTCCATCTCAAGCTTTTCCGTACGCGCTTTAAAATATTCAATTGATTCGTTTGATGTATGCGCTGTATTTTCCATACGACAAGTATACGAAAAAGAATCCGACTTGCCTAGTCGAATTCCCATATTTCCATATTTCAAATTTTTATAGAATGGTACGTGCTTTGACTTCCCGGTGTGCCTGCTTTTGTTCAATGGATAAACCATCCAGTAGCCAACGAAGTTGGCGCGGGGTAATATTCATTGGCGCCGTCTCCTTTTCGGATGGCCAATGGAACGTGCCTCTTTCCAAACGCCGGTAATGCAACCAAAACCCATTATTCTCCCATTGCAGAATCTTTAGCTTATCGCGTTTTCGATTACAAAACACGAACAGGCTGGGGGAAAAGGGGTCAAGGTCAAAGCATTCTTTTACAATCACTGCCAACCCGTCAATGGATTTACGTAGATCCGTGCTGCCGCGAGCCAGATATACACGATCAAATTGAAAGTTCATCCGTTTTGGTTCTGCAAGATATGTATGACATCGGACAATAATTGGACATTTGCTCCCGGCCGCACTTCAACAGAAATGGTATCAACATGAATAAAGATGGGTCCCTGGTCTTCAGCGTAATCGTCCACTTGAACAGTAAGCCACTGCGTTTCCGTTGTCTCCGTTTCTGGAGAAATGACATCTCTTTCAAACCGTTGAACCCAATAATACATTTGGTGGACCTTAATTTCTTGGTCTCGACACCATTCAGCAATGCTTTGCCCGCTTTCTTTCCAGTCGTCATAGCGCGCTTTCCATTCTATTCTTTTGTCTTTCAGGGTCATTGCATAACCTCCCGAATTAATTTCTAAGAAGATTATCGCATGGTAACCCTGTGATTAAAACGTGTATTCTATTTGTCGCTTACGGGGAAGATGCCAAGCTGGCATCTTCCCATTTCTATTACAATATCTCCCCCAAAAATTCCCTGATCTCTTCTGCCTCCATTTCCGTTTCATGGAAAACATGCTCGATTTCGCCTTCTTTTTCAAGGTCGTCCTTTCCGAGAAAGGCAAAGCGGTTTTTCTGCAGGTAGATGACAACATGATTGGACGAATCTTCCTCGTGCTGCATTATGGCGAAGTCGTATCGTTGCAGGTCTCCTTTGAAACTTATGTAACGGACATCTTTTGTGCGCGTCTCATCTTTCAGTATGTCAAATTTCCCATTCATCTTTCTTCACTCCATGTTGTTTTGTTTTACTATAACATGATTCGCTTCTTATGATATAGTTAAATGAGCAAGATATTCGGAGGGTGAAAAATGTATTTTGTTGATCGAAAAAAGATTGAAGAAACACTTGATTATATGAATGAACTGCTTGCTGAGGCGAAAAAGCACAAGTTCAGTTCTTTTATGGAAAAACTCTACCTGGAACGTACGGTACATATGATTATTGAGTCAATGCTTGATGTTGGGAATATGATGATTGACGGGTTCATCATGCGTGACCCGGGAAGTTATGAAGATATTATTGATATTCTGGTTGATGAAAAAGTCGTGCCGGAAAGCCATGATAAGGGACTGAAGGCAGTTATTTTATTGCGTAAGCATCTGGTTAAAGAATACATGTCAGTTGATCATGAGCTGCTTGAAAAAACGTTGCAGGATAACTTGCAAAAATTAATGGAATTCAGTTCTTATGTCAGAAAATATCTGGACAATGATCTTGGGGTTGCCAACGCATTTATAAAGAACGATTAGAAAGAGGTACTGCTGTTGAAGAAATATAATGCATACTTAATCGACTTGGATGGAACGATGTATCTTGGAAATGAAGTAATCGATGATGCCGCGGATTTTGTGGACAAACTCAACAATCGCGGTATCCAGTATTTATTTTTGACAAATAATTCGTCAAAAACGCAAGCACAGGTTTCTGCCAAGCTTGTAAATATGGGCATCCATTCGACACCAAAGCAAGTATTTACAACAAGCATGGCTACAGCAAAGTATATTAAACAGCAAAAGAATCACGCCCGCTGTTATGTTATTGGTGAAGAGGGATTGTTTGATGCTTTGGAGAATGAAGGTCATATCATTACCGATACTGACTGTGACTTTGTTGTGGTTGGTATTGATCGGGAAATCAACTATGAAAAGTTGTCTAAAGCATGTCTGGCCGTTCGAAATGGGGCTGTGTTTATTTCCACAAACGCCGATGTGGCAATTCCGACTGAACGCGGACTTGAGCCGGGTAATGGTTCCCTTACATCGGTTATTTCCGTAAGTACCGGGAAACAGCCGGTTTTTATTGGTAAGCCTGAAACGATTATCATGGAACAAGCACTTGCTCAGCTGGGCACTTCCAAAAACGAAACACTGATGGTAGGGGATAATTATTATACGGACATGCTTGCCGGGATAAATGCAGGAGTGGATACATTAATGGTGTTTACCGGTGTTACACCGTTTGATGATTATGCCACTTTTGAAAAGAAACCTTCTTACTATGTAAAAAGTTTAACGGAATGGATGGAGAAGATGTAGAAAACTGCTCGATTTGCGGCAGTTTTTTACATCAGCCCGAGCACGGAAACATCAGCCCGAGCACGGAAACATCATTCAGTCATCCAACTGGTCATCAGCATGGGCATGTGCCAAACGGCTTGATGCAGCGGCAGCAATTGCCCCGACAATATCGTCAAGGAAAGTGTGACATTCCCCGGTAGATTTATCATTCAAATGCTTTAAAATTCCCGGTTTTTGTTTGTCAATATAACCATAATTGGTAAATCCAATTGAACCATATACATTCACAATCGAAAATGCAACAATCTCATCTATTCCATATAAACTTTCATCTGTTTCAATCGTCTTTTGCAGTGGTTGATCAAGCAATTTCTGTTCGGCAAGTTTATCCAGTTGAATCCCGGTTAAGATTGCATTTTGAACTTCTCGTTTTCTTAACACCTGATCCACATTGTGCAGGCAGTCATCCATACTGAGGTTGTCATGGTATTTTGATTGCAGGTAGTAGACAAGTTCTGCAATATCCTCCAAATTAACACCACGCTGCTGCAGCCACTCTCTAGCTTTTAACTCTAATTCACTTTGATTTGTATTGTCATTCATTCATATCACCTATTCTTTCAAAAATTGTTAAGAAATCTTCTTTTTAAACATACATTAAAGTAAGTAGTGATAAAGGGGGAAGTTTGATTGAAGGATTTACTTTCAGCGTATTACGGCATATATGCAGATGGAAGCACCATATGGAATGGAATGGAAGCACTCAAGCAGGGTAATTATTTATATTTTACCATTTCTGCAGAACATAAGGAAATTATACATATGGAACAGGCGGCTCTTGCATATTACCTGTACGAAAATAACTGCCCGCAAGTTGCAATTCCTGTCCCAAACAGCCAGGGTGACTGGTTTACTGACTACCTTAACAAAACATATTGTGTACTCCGATTAAAAAACACTTCATCGGATACAGGTTTGGCGCAAGGTGAAACATTGGCCCAATTTCACCAGCTTGGTTCCAGGTTTAATTATGAACCTCAGGAAATTTCAAGCTATGGACAGTGGAAGCAATTATGGATTGAAAAGTTAACCGCTTTTGAAAAACAAATTGAGGTCGAGGCGGCTGAGTATCCGAACTCTTATTACAGATTGCTGATGGATGTCTTGCCTTACGTAATTGGTATTAGTGAAAATGCAATTCAATATATGCAGGAAAGTGAACACGAATCACGGTTTCATCAAGTTGACCAGGGTACGATTGCCTTCAGAAGATATGGCGGGAATATGCGGGATTCTGTTATCTGGACGACTGATTTAGTATATGATCACCCGGCGAGGGATCTTGCAGAGCACATCCGGCATAAATTATTGCTTCGGGATAATCCCATGCAGGAGATTCGTGAATTTTTGGATGCATACCAACAAGTTCGCCAATTATCTGTGTTCAGCTGGCGATTGTTATATGCAAGACTAATGTATCCGATTCACTTGTTTGACATCATTGAACGGGGTTTTTCTGAAAAAGAACATGATAAGCTATACCAAGAGTTGGCAGATAAACTTGAAATGCAGACAATTTATGAGAAAAGACTATCATTACTCTTCGAATATGCAGGGGTCGACAGTGAAGGATTACAAATTCCTGTGTTACACTGGATATAAGCTTATTTGATGGAGTTGATAGGATGGGAAAACCAGTTATTTATATTACACGAAAAATTCCGGATGATATCCTTCAGCCTTATCAGGACTCGTTTAATTTCCGTATGTGGGCGGGTGTTGATGTTCCTGTGCCAAGGGACGTACTATTACGTGAGGCTGCTTCTGCGGATGGGATCCTATGTTTGTTGACGGAAAAAGTAAACCGTGAAGTTTTCGCTGCTGCCAACAATCTGAAAATAGTTGCGAATATGGCAGTTGGCTATGACAATATTGATGTGGACGCAGCACGTGAACATAATGTTGTTGTCACAAATACACCTGATGTCTTAACCGAGACGACAGCAGATTTAACATTTGCCCTGTTAATGGCTGCAGCCCGCCGGATTGTGGAAGCTGAAAAGTATATTTCAGATGACAGGTGGAAGCATTGGTCGCCTTACTTATTGGCTGGGTCTGATGTGCATGGCAAGAAAATCGGGATTGTTGGTATGGGCCGAATCGGGGAAGCAGTTGCGAGACGTGCAAAAGGATTCGGTATGACTATTTTATATCATAATCGTTCACGAAAGAATCAGACAGAACAGGAGCTTGGTGTGTTTTATACTGAGTTTGAGGAGCTTTTGAATAAAGCTGATTATGTTGTTTCTTTGGTACCAATGACAGATGAGACGAAAAAGATGTTTGATCGTAAGGCGTTCCAGAAGATGAAGTCCACAGCTATTTTTATTAATGTATCACGCGGCGGGGTAGTTGATGAAGGTGCATTACATGATGCGTTAACAGAAAATGAGATTCGCGGTGCCGGCTTGGATGTTTTTGAGAATGAGCCAATTGCAGCTGACCATCCATTGCTTCAAATGCAAAATGTTGTTTGTTTGCCACATATTGGATCAGCGAGTATTGAAACCCGAACAAAAATGCTCAAGTTGTGTCTGGATAATTTGGCAGCTGTTTTTGATGGGGATGATCCGATTACACCTGTAACATAAAAAGGGCAGACACGATTATGTCTGCCCTCACATTTATATATGTTTTAAAATACCTGCTCAATTTCTGTTACACCTGGAACTTCAGCCATTAATGCACGTTCGATTCCAGCTTTCAATGTGATTGTAGAACTTGGACAGTTTCCACAGGCACCCATGAGACGAAGAAGTACAATGCCATCATCATCAACATCAATTAGCTCCACATCTCCACCATCGCGAAGTAAAAATGGACGTAATTTGTTTAATACTTCCTGTACTTGCTCTTGCATTATCCATCTTCTCCTTTCTATGTATCATTATAAAACGAATTAGAGAAAAAATCCATCCGAAATTTTAAAGAACTATATAATAGATACTTTTATTTTATCTTTAATCAAAGTTTTTGTAAAATAAAAGTAACTAAGATTGTGGAGGTTAAATAAGTGGGGAAAAATATTTTGATAACCGTTTATGGAGCAGAGCAGATTTGTGCCAGCTGTGTTGGTGCACCTGGTTCAAAGGACACATATGAATGGCTGCAGGCTGCTATTGGAAGAAAATATATTGATGATGGAATAGCGTATGAGTATATTGATATAGACCAGCCACAGGAAGTAGAGAAGCATCAACAGTTTGTGGAACGGATTTTTGATGAAGATTTATTTTATCCAATCGTTTTTGTTGATGAAGCAATGGTTGCGGAAGGCATTCCGAGACTTAAAACAATTTATAAGGAATTGGATAAACATGGAGTGGAGCTGCAGTCATAAGGAATGGGGTTACGAGATGGAAATACCGTTTACGAAAATGCATGGACTTGGAAACAATTATATATATATTGATTTATTCAACTTTGATATTGCGGAAGAACATTTGAGTGGATTGGCCCGTAACGTTTCAAATGTTAATACCGGAATTGGGTCAGACGGGATGATCCTGATTCAACCGAGTAAAGCGGCGGATGTTGGTATGCGGATATTTAACAGTGACGGATCTGAAGCGAAGAGCTGTGGAAATGGCCTGCGTTGTGTCGCAAAATATGCATACGAACAGGGTCTTGTTTCAGGTGAACATTTTCATATTGAAACAATTGTCAACATCGTCGAGGCAGAAGTGAAGACAGAATCCGGCGTTGTACAGGAGGTTACCATCAATATGGGACAGCCAGTATTGGAACGGTCATTGATTCCGATGCAGGGGGCTGATGTGCCTGAAGTTATTGCTGAACCGTTTATTGTTGGTGATCAGCAATTAAATGTGACTGCTGTTTCGATGGGGAATCCGCATGCTGTTTTTTTCGTGGATTCAATTAACGATGCACCATTGTATGAACTTGGTCCAGTTATTGAAAAAGATCAGCGTTTTCCAGATGGCGTAAATGTTGAGTTTATTGAAACAGTTTCCCGAAATGAGTTGAATTTTCGGGTTTGGGAGCGCGGATCAGGGATAACACAAGCGTGTGGCACGGGTGCATGTGCATCCGTCGTAGCGGCCGTATTAAATGAGAAAGCAAAGCGGGATGAAGATATCACCGTTCATTTAAGCGGAGGTGACCTTACCATTAAGTGGGATAATTTTGGAGATGTATGGATGACCGGTGGGGCAGAGGTCATCGCAACCGGGACTTATTTATATGAAGTTTAAACAGTTGAAGAGTTAAGGTACAGTTTGTATACTAGAAGGTAACGATATTTACTTAACCGTCGAGGAGGGCGTAACATGGTATTAACAATTACGGATAAAGCTGCAGGCCAAGTAAAGGAAATGATGCAGGAAGAAGAAGCAGGTGTCCGTTTACGTTTTGGAATACAAGGTGGCGGATGCAGTGGACTATCGTATCAATTAGGTTTTGATCATGATGTTAATGAGGAACTGGATATGGTTGATGAAATTAACGGTATTCCAGTATCTATATTCAAACAGGATATTCCGATTATTGAAGGAACAACGATTGATTTTAAGCAGAACATGATGGGCGGCGGATTCGCAATCGATAATCCGAATGCCATCGTTTCCTGTGGCTGCGGCTCTTCATTTAAAGCGAAGGAACGTGCGGGTTCACCGGAAAAATGCTAATAGAATGTAAACCAGAGCGCTGCATTTGGCACTCTGGTTTTTTAGTTTAGGGAAGGGTATTATTAAAAAAAACCCGAGCACTTCCTATATAAGTGCTCGAGCTGATTAAAACATACTTGTTGAATGTTTTGGCTGTATACGGGCTTTCGGATCGATGTATTGCTTCGCGTTGTTAATCGCTGTTGGCCCTTCACCGAACCCGGTGGCAATCAGTTTTACTTTCCCCGGATAAGTGGTAATGTCGCCTGCTGCATAGATGCCGGGGATATTGGTTTCCATTTTCGTGTTAACTACAATGCTGTTCTTTTCAATTTCCAATCCCCAGTCTTTGATTGGCCCTAATGTTGAAACAAAACCATAATTACATAGGACAGAATCAACGTCAATTTCCATTGTTTTATCGCCTTTTACCTCTTCCAGTGTTACTTTTTCTATTCGATCCGTTCCACTGATTTCTTTTGGAACAAATGGTGTCAAAATATCAACAGTAGAATTATAAAGTTTTTCCACGCTGTGTTCGTGTGCCCTGAAATTGTCACGGCGATGGACCAGGCTTACTTTCTTTGCAATTGGCTCAAGCATAAGTGCCCAGTCAACTGCGGAATCCCCGCCGCCCAGGAGCACGACGTTTTGATCTTTATATTGATTCATGTCCTTCACGTGGTAATGCAAATTCACACCCTCGAATTTATCAGCATTATCAACTTTCAGACGGCGCGGCTGAAATGCACCATTACCTGCTGTAATAATAATTGTTTTGGAATAATGTACTTCTTTATCCGTAATTATTTTAAATGTATCATCATCCAAACGTACGACTTCATTAATTGCTTGTTCCAGAACAATCGATGGATCAAACATTTTGGCCTGTTCTTCCAGATTGTCCACCAGTTCCTGTGCGCGTATCTTAGGAAAACCTGCAACATCATATATATCTTTCTCCGGATAAAGGGCTGTCAGCTGCCCGCCGGTATGTGGTAAACTTTCAATTATCTTAACGCTTGCCTGCCGCATCCCACCGTAAAATGCAGTGAATAAGCCGGCAGGACCAGCGCCGACAATCGTTACATCATATATTTTATCTGACATGGATTTATTTCCCCCATTTATCATTGTCGTTTCAACACCATTCCTATAGTATCATAAACAAACAGTATATGTGTATTGATTCACATACTATTAAATTAACAGGAAAAATAGGGTTGAAAATAGTAGTTATAACGTCTAATATATATATAGATATTTATATTACAGTTGTGTGACAAATTTTACAAAGCTGAAATCAACTCTTTTTTTATGCTCTTTTACGCGAATATTGTCACATAATGTAAAATAATCTTCAGGAAACTACGCAGATGGAAGTGATGAAACGATGAACAAACCTAACATCGTGATACTCGGTGCTGGTTATGGGGGAATGATGACGACTGTTAAGTTACAGAAGTCATTAAATATAAATCATGCTACGATAACATTAGTTAATAAACATGATTATCATTATCAAACGACTTGGCTTCATGAAAATGCAGCAGGTACACTGCATCAAGATCGGACTCGGATTCCAATTAAAGATGTTGTTAATATGAACAAGGTAAACTTTGTGGAGGATACGGTTGTTTCGATTAAACCTGAGGAGAAAAAGGTTAAATTGGAAAACGGTGAATTGGATTACGATATACTTGTTATCGGTCTTGGATTTGAGGCAGCAACATTTGGAATTCCGGGACTTGAGGAACATGCATTTACCATTGGTAATATTAATAGTTCCCGGCTTATCAGGGAGCATATTGAATATAACTTTGCAAAATACAATAATGAGGAAGAAAAAAATCAGGGACGTCTCAACATCGTTGTCGGTGGCGGAGGGTTCACCGGTGTAGAGTTTGTTGGTGAACTGGCAAACCGCATTCCTGAACTCTGTAAAGAATATGATATTGATAAAGCACTTGTACGTATTATTAACATAGAAGGCTCACCGACTGTTTTATCAGGTTTTGATTCACAACTGGTGGAATATGCAATGAATTCTCTGGAATCTCGTGGTGTTGAATTTATCACAGGCGCCATGCTGAAGGAATGTAAACCGGAAAGTATTGTTTATGAAAAAGATGGCAAACAGGAAGAAATACTGGCGTTTACGACTGTTTGGGCCGCTGGTGTGCGGGCGAATTCCATTGTTGAAGCATCAGGCTTTGAAACAAATCGCGGTAAAATTGAAGTTCGCAGTGATATGCGTTCACCGGAATATGATGATGTGTTTGTGATCGGTGATTGTGCTCTAGTTATGAATGAAGAAACCGGCAAACCTTTTCCACCAACAGCACAAATTGCTATTCAGGAGTCTTCCACCGTTGCACATAATGTAAAAGTATTAGTCGAAGGACACGATGAACTGGAAGCTTTTGAACCGAATATTCTTGGCACCGTTGCATCGCTCGGAAATTCAGATGCCATTGGTGTTGTTCTTGGGGATCATAAATTATACGGCTGGCGGGCAACCGTTATGAAAAAAGTCATCGATAACCGTTATCTTTTAAAACTGGGTGGATTTGGCCTGTTAACGAGAAAAGGTAAATTTAATATTTTTTACTAAAATGAAACTGAAGCAAAGGCAAAATTGCTGCCTTTGCTTTTTTTGCAGTTTATAATAAAATGGATTTTGTACATATATAGCTTTTGCGTTTTCGGTAAGCTTGAGCGAGGGGAGATACAACGTTGATACAATTAATTGTTTCGATTATATTATTTTTTGTAATATTTTTTGGGTTGGCATTTATTTTGAATATGCTGTTAAGGCGTACTTGGTTGATGGCCTTTATTTATCCGTTTATCATACTAATGATTGTTGATGATATATCGACACTTGAATATTTTAATGATCCGGGTGGTTCATTTTCAACAGCTTTTTCCAAATTAATAGATATAACCGTCGTTGACATTAGTATTCTTACGGCTGGATTTATCGGTACGATTGTTTCAGGGTTTGTTATTAAATTCCTGCGTAAGAGCGGGTATCAGATGTTTTAAATACATTGATCGAAGGAATGAAGCAGCAGGGGAATTCCAGAAGAATTTCCTTGTTTTTTTGTTATGAACTATCGTTATGAGTACCTGAATGAAATAAAATAGCTGTCGAAAGGTCACTCATCAGTGTTATGAGTGACCGAACGAGATCAAAAAGCAGTTGAAAGGTAACTCATTGGTGGTATGAGTGCCCTAAAGAAGAAAAAATCCAGCGAAAGGTCATTTATCAGGAGTATGAACGACCGAACGATATAAAAAGGAGTATAAAAGGTCATTCATTCAATTTTCGTAACAAAAGTAACTAGCATGTGAATTTCACATGCTGGTTACTGTGTTTATAAGACAACTTCTATATTTATTTAACACTAAATTTACCGATTATCTATTCGTTCCATCAATTCATCCAGTAATTCAAAGCATTGTTCTTTTTCTGCTTGAGTTAATTCCTTATCCCCATACCTGACTTTCTGATATAAATCAAGATGACCTGGATTGATATCCAAACGGGCGAACCAGTCCTCAATTGTTTCTGACGATTTTCTCCCCAGTCCCTTATCGTAAGCCTTCTGTTCGAATTTAAGTACTTTTTTTCGAATGGGGTTATTGGACCTTGTGAAAAACGATGGCTTTCTGGAATTATTATATATTTCTGTTGAACCTTGAAGAGGAGTAACTGAAACAGTGCTGCCGCTGCTGTCGTGCTGCTCGGGTAAATTCACATCAGCAAATTTTTTCCGATAAAGAAATACTGCAATAAGTAAGACTGCTACTATAGCAAAAGATATTGTCCACCAATTCATAACTTCAGTGCCGTCTGAAGTGTAGCTGTCTGCGGGAACCAGTTCACTTGCGTTTTCCATGTTTTCAAAATAGGTGTTGGATACTTGTTCAAATGCATCCTCGTTAACCAATTCCATTAAAAAGCTCAAATCAATTCCCAACCAGTCGCCAATATCGACAATACCAAACACCATATTTTTAAACAGCACGCCAACTCCTGCCATAGTAAATCCAACAAGTCCGGAGAGGAGTGGATAAATCCCATAAACAAGCCCTCCGACAGCTAAAGTCACTATACCAAACGTACCCAGAGTTATGTTTGTTCGCATCTGGTTATTGTTCATCCCATCATAAGTCAGCAGTTGGAACCAATAACCAACAACAATGGTAATAACTTGAACGATAGCTATCCAAATCAGGTTTGGATGGTTGAAAAAAATAACGCCAAGAAACAGAAGTATAATAGTCAAAGTCAGTACCGTCATTTGGTTATCAGATGGACCGTATATATTCATATGAGCGTTTCGCCAGGTCATTAATGCAAGCCATAATACAATGCCGGGAACCGGAAAGTCAAAAATAAAATACATGAACGCTGCCGTTACAGCAATAACAGGTATGTAAATGACGTAGTTCTTTGCTATAATTAAACTCACTTCAAATAAAATTATACTGAGCACGGTGAACAGTATATAATTCCAAAACGGGTAAGGGTACTGCGTTAGTGCAAAAACCGGAATGAGTATAAAGTAAAACAGAATCGATTCAGAAAATAATTGCGTGTACTTGCTGATACGATTATTATTAACCATACAGATCTTTTCCTTTTGCAATAGGATTTATATACGAATCATCGACATGAAAGATACGGTGACCCTGGCTGAGCAATTTTTCGATGTAGTAATTATGGTTTTCATCATGTTCACCAACAAATATCATCATGCGCGGCTGAAAATGTGATTGCTGAAGTTGGTAAAGCATATTTGTAAACGGATAGACAACAAATCTGTTCTCAATTCGTGTTAATAAACTCAGTATTTTTTTCAGGTGATTGATGTTGCGGCCATCAGGCAAATGGACAGGACCGTTTTCATTCACATAAATTTCAACTTGATTGCCCATTTCTATAAGGCTGCGGCATATGTACGCTGTTTTGGATAAAAGCTCCTCCAGTTCCGGGTTGATGTATGTATTTCCCAACCGGCTTTTTTTCGAAATGTTAACAACGATCGACCAGGCAATATAACGGTTCCGTTCATACGTTTTTGTCTGCAGCGTTTGCATTTTTGCGCTTGCTTTCCAATGAATACGGCGAAATGGATCGGAAGTTACATAATCCCTTGTACCCAATGGCTGAAGCCTGTCCTCAAATGGAGAATTAATGGCAAAATCCTCACCGAAATTTAAGCTCGTAACTTCCTCTGCACTCTTCACCGCTTGAAGTATTGGATAAACGATCATTTCAACATTATGGTATACCGTATAATCGAGTGTAAATTTCTCAAAGTTTAACAGGTTTGGAAAGCTAAAATGAATTTGTTTGATACGTCCGGCTCCTCGACTTAAAGCCTTAAATGGGATGGTGACAGCTATTTTACTTTTTCCAGGAAGTGAAACAGGTATTCGGTATTCATTTTCTTCCCGCCCTGCAATGTACAAATAATCTTCATTAATTATGTGATTTTTTACTGACAATGATAAATAACCATTTAAGTAAGGAATCAGTGAATTATTTTTAATCGTGAGTTTTAAATCCATTGATTCATCGGGAAATGCCCTGATGGATTGATTCGGCATTGTCAGGATTAAATTCCGGCCGACATGACGATTATACAAATACAGACCAAGCAGATAAACACTAATTATACCAATAAATAAAAATGCAAGTGCGCGGTCAAGATACAAAGATGCAACTGCCATCAAAATAATTAGTGCCAGGATAATTTCATGCTCAAGCTTTTTTTCTGAAGTTAATTCTTTTTTCCATTGCATTATCGAACTGTCTCCGCTTCTACAGGTACATCGACAGATTCAATAACTTCCTGCACAACTTCGGATTTCTCATGCCGGATTGATCCTTCCATAGAAAGAATTACCCGGTGCGTGAACACGTACTGGGCAATTGGCTTGATATCCTGCGGTTTAACAAAGTCACGTCCGTTAATAAAAGCACGTGCCTGTGCAGCATGCATTAATGCTAACGCTGCCCGGGAACTGACCCCAAGTTCAATATCTTTGTGTTCACGTGTTTTACGGACTAGTTTCAGCAAATAATCCAAAACAACGTCTGATATATTTACTTGCTGCACTTCCTGCTGTAAGGAAACAATATCATCCATTGTCAAAATCGAACTGACATCATCTAACGGATCACTGGTACGCTGATTCAATAAAATATCTTTTTCCTGTTCAAAGGCAGGGTAATCCATTTTTATCTTCATTAGAAAACGATCAAGTTGTGCTTCCGGTAATGGAAAAGTTCCCTGGTTGGACTCGATTGGATTTTGAGTGGCAATCACCAAAAAAGGTGATGGTATTTTTACTGTTGTTCCATCAATGGTTGTTTGCTGTTCTTCCATTACTTCAAGAAGACTTGACTGTGTTCGTGGTGTTGCCCGGTTAATCTCATCAGCAAGTAAAATGTTTGTTTTGACAGGACCGACCATCATTTCAAATTCCTGTGTTTTCGGATTGAAAAAACGGATTCCGGTAACATCGCTGGGAAGAACGTCAGGTGTAAACTGAATACGGCTGAACTGTCCATCGATAACTTTGGCAAATGTCCTGGCCAGTTTTGTCTTTCCTGATCCAGGTACACTTTCGAGAATGACATGTCCTTTGCTGAGTAGTGCAGTGAACAGTAAGTCAATAACCTCGTTTTGACCTACGATTACCTGATTTATTGTTTCTTTCGCTTGTTTGAGTTTTTGAAATGCATCCATTTATGTTCCCCTTTCTATCTCTAAAGCCATGTTATCAGTGTAATACAAATAACATATGATTTCTATATAATTAAATAAAACATTCAGAAATTTTTGCTTATAAACTAAATTATTTTATTCTTAAAGTATATATAAAAAATAGTTGGTAACACTGTCCATGTAGGTAGTCATTTTTTAGATTAACAGTTAATCAAGGCAATCAATGCCTAACTGTTGCATAAAAATTAGGACTCTACCAGAAAGGTGTTATCATTGAATAAAATTAATGTAATGAAAAAAGCTGGGATGTCCATGCTGTTCCTTGGGGCATTATTTGCAGCATTGTTTTCATTTTCAAATGGATCGGTCACAGATGTCAAAGCGTGGGTGGCGGAAGGTCCGGAAATGTCGTCTGAACAAAATGGAAGTGATGTTGAAAATAGACAGTTAGCTTTAAAGGAAAAGAATCTTAACGTAGCCAAACAACAAAAAAGATATATCTCGAGTGAACAAATTAAAGGTCCCAAAACATTGAAAGAGTATAAGGAAACATTCATTGAAGAACAATATCCAAGTGTGACCGTTACGGCGACCGGTTATACGGCAGGAGTGGAATCAACTGGTAAAACTCCCGATCATCCACAGTATGGGATAACTTATTCCGGAGTCAAGGTAAAAAGGGATTTGTACTCCACGATTGCTGCTGATTTGGATATTTATCCGATTGGAACCGTTATGTTTATTCCAGGTTATGGCTATGGCGTCGTTGCTGATAAGGGCGGCGCAATTAATGGAAAGAAGATTGACTTGTACTTTGAGACAGTTGAAGACGTGTATTCCCAGTGGGGTAAGAAAACAGTTGATGTGTATATTATCAAACACGGTGATGGTAATTTGACCGAAAAAACATTAAACAAATTGAATGAGAATGATGCTATGCAGGTATTCCGCAATCAGATTACCAAAAGCTAAGAAAAGACGTTCCTTTGATTAAGAGGAACGTCTTTTTAGTATAGTTGATAAAGTAAAAATGCTATTGCTATTCCGGATAAACCTCCGAAAAAGACTTCAACCGGCTGATGTCCGAGAAGTTCTTTTAATTCCTTGCGCTTTTGATATTCTTCTTTTCTATTCCAATCTTTAGCGCCTTCCATAAAATATTGAAAGTCCTTCACTAATTGGTTTACGACAATAGCCTGTTCACCAGCCTGCCTGCGCACACCTGAAGCATCAAACATGATGATCACACTGAAAACAGTCGATATGGCAAACATAACGGAATCGACACCTTCAAGGATACCGACACCTGTAGTAAGTGCAGTAACCGCAGCTGAGTGGCTGCTCGGCATGCCACCAGTGCTGAAGGCCAACCCCGGTTTAAATTCTTTTGTAACAATAAGCTGGATGGGTATTTTAATAACTTGCGCAAAAACGATAGCTGATAATGCCGCCAATAATGGAAAATTTGTAAAAAGATCCATGAAGGTATGAACATCCTCTCTTTAGCTGTACCATTATTTATAAATTCATGGATTTCGATAAAATTCAGAAGTTTACTTGGTATAGAATTTTATCATACAGCAAGAAGAATTTCACGCCTTAGCATTATCCCTGAGTCTTAACAGTTGTCCATCGTGATGGAATGCGTTTTGCAAGACTGACCATAAATACTGCCGACAAACATGCCAGGGCGGTATCTTTAACGAGAAAAGGAATCATACCTGCCCATGCAACCTGGTAGGAGATCTGAAGTTCCAGCCAAGTATTCATAGCAAGATACATGTAAGTTACACCAATACCATAATTAAAAATAAGTCCGACAAGAGCTGCTGCGGTGTATACTATGATTGAAGGTTTTTTGCTCAGCTCGGCAATCAGCCCGACAAAAAAGGCAATAAATATAAATGAAATAATAAATCCTCCGGTTGGCGAGATGAGCGGCATAGGACCTCCCAACATTTTTGCAAATACGGGCACCCCGGCAGTGCCAACCAAAATATATGTAATCATGGAAATGCTGCCAAGCTTTTTACCAAGCATTAATCCGGCCAAAGTGGCAAAAAAAGTCTGTAATGATAATGGAACAGATGCACCGCCAATTGGTACTGCAAGCATTGGAAACCAAACGGTTATATTTGCTCCAACAGCCATCAGGCAAACAAATACCGCACCAAACGTTAAATCGACTGGACGTAAATCTTTCATTGTAATCGCTCCTTCCATAGATGATAGTATATGGAATGGAGTTTATTGTCAACCTGTTTTTAATTTGGTTAACAATAGGTGGAGGGCTTATTTATATGTTTCAATTGGATTATCATAACGCTGATGAAGATCTTTTTACTGGTATTTTAGATTTGATTAGAACTTCATAATCCGGATGAAAGACATTTCGCATGAATTCCGCTTGGTTAGGTATTTAATATAAAAAATCGTTAACATATGAAAAACCCGCACCACTTTTAAACGTGATACGGATTTTTTAAAAAGCTTATTTTATTGCTGCATCAAGTGCGATTTCCATCATTTCATTAAATGTTGTCTGGCGTTCTTCAGCTGATGTTTCTTCGCCGGTAAGAATGTGATCGGAAACGGTCAGCACGGACAATGCCTGACGATCAAACTTGGCAGCCAGTGTGTATAATGCTGTCGTTTCCATTTCAACTGCAAGTACTTTATATTTAGCCAGCAGTTCGTTAACTTCCTTAGCATTGTCACGATAAAACGTATCACTTGTAAAGACGTTACCGACCCTTAGATTCATGCCTTTTTCAATACCAACATCATATGCGTTTTTCAGTAAATCAAAATCCGCTATTGGTGCATAATCAATTCCGTTGAAGATCATTCGGTTCATTTGTGAGTCGGTTGTTGCCCCCTGTGCCAGAATCACGTCACGAACTTTAACGTCTTTCTGAATGGCACCACAAGTACCGACGCGGATTAATTTTTGCACATCATAACTTTGGATCAATTCATTAACATAAATCGAAATGGATGGCACACCCATACCGGTTCCCTGAACGGAAATGCGTTCTCCTTTATATGTACCAGTATATCCATACATGCCACGGACTTTATTGTATTGAGTAACGTCTTCCATAAACGTTTCAGCAATAAATTTTGCCCTCAGCGGATCACCCGGCAAAAGAATTTTATCAGCAATATCACCTTTACTTGCTCCAATGTGTACACTCATGTGAAAGTTTCCTCCCATATCAATCATTATTCAAATAAACGTTATCATAACGGTGGGGTAATGACAACTATCATAAAATTAGTCGCAGGATTTCTTTGCTTTTTTGTTTTCATAACGATTATAATTGTATATAATAAACTGGTATAGTATTTCTTGTATATGGGATACATACAAAGGAAATTATTGTTGGAAGGATGAGTCAGAATGAAAGAGCAAACATTTACAATTACAGCAGATACAGGTGTACATGCACGCCCTGCAACATTGTTGGTAAATAAGGCTGGACAATTTGAATCAGAGGTTGAGATTGCATATAATGGAAAAAATGTTAACCTTAAATCGATTATGGGTGTTATGTCTTTGGGCATCCCTAAAGGTGCAGAAGTTACCATTACTGCAACCGGCGGTGATGAGGAAGAGGCAATCAAAGGTGTAACAGAGGTTATAAAAGAACATTTAGGTGAATAATAAACAATGGAGCTAGAGAAAAAATTCCTCTAGCTTTTTATTTTAATAAAAAAGAGGTGACAGGGATGGATATTTCGGTATCCCAGCTTCCTGGGATTGGTCAGAAAATATCATTAAAAACTGCAGATGAGGATATGCTGGTCGTGATTGTGCACCATACCGGTAAAAGGGAGTTATATTTCTTCGATAATGCTGACAGTGATGAGGCGGATTTTGCGATGGATCTTACGCCGGATGAAACAAGAGAGATTGCTGCCCAGCTCTTGGGTGCAACCTATCAGCCGGTCGGTATCGATAAAATGCGCATGTTTAAGCGTCAGATTATTATTGACTATATCTCATTGGAAGAGAATTCCTCACTTGCAAATAAAACAATTGAGGAATCTGATGTCCGTAACAAAACCGGTGCCACGATTATTGGTATTGTGCACGGTGATGATGTTACCGCAATACCTGAGACGGACACAACATTGAAACCTGGGGATATTTTAATGTGTGTTGGAAAAGAAGAACAAATTGCAACCCTGTCAAAAATTTGTAAGGGTGAGGAATGATGCTCTTTGTTCAATGACATACCTGAATTACTTGGAGCAGGTTTCGTTTTATTAGGAATTTTTGCACTGGGATATATTGGATTTAAAACAAGGTTTCCAAACGTAATATTATATATTTTATTTGGCGTTTCTTTGGCTGGACTGCTGAGCCATAATGAAATATTGCACTTCTCCAGTGAGGTAGCAATTGTATTGTTATTCTTTTTACTGGGAGTGGAATTCAATACAAAACGACTCGGAGGAATTGCCAAAAAAATATGGAGTTCGGGTCTTTTGGATGTTGTACTCAGCCTTGGCGTATCAACAGTAGTTGCACTCGGTTTTGGCATGGACTGGTTTACTGCATTTTTAATTGGCGGTGTTACATACGCGACCAGTTCATCGATAACAGCGAAATTGCTGGATGACAAAGGCCGGATGGCGAACGCAGAGACAGAATATATACTGGGGATATTAATATTTGAAGACCTGGTTGCGCCAATTGTCGTAGCGGTGCTAATTGCTTTAAGCTCGGGTGATGCCTTTACTGGCGTGGATTTCGCTATCCTGCTGGGTAAAATAATTGGAATGGCATTGCTGGCGATTATTCTAGGCCAAACATTATTTAAGCGCTTTGAAAAATTTCTCGTGCGGATTGAAGATGAGGACTTTAAGATTGTTTTACTTGTTGGTATTGCCGTAGCATATGGAGGTCTTGCGCTGTTCTTAGGACTCTCCGAAGTACTCGGTGCATTCCTGGCAGGCGTAATGCTGGCGGAAATTGGTAAAATTGAACGGATTGAAAGTACGATAACGCCTGTCAGGGATTTATTGCTTCCAACATTTTTTGTCTATTTCGGGACAACCATAAGTTTGGGTGAAGGTATACCAATGCCGATATTGCTGGTGGTGCTGATTCTGTGGTCCGTTATCGCCAAATTATTGGTTGGGATTGTCGGCGGAAAATTATATGGATTAACCAAACGCGTATCATTACGGGCAGGCCTGTCGCTGTGTGCCCGGGGGGAGTTCTCGGTAGTAATTGCCGGTGTTGCAGCCGGATCGATCAAGATATTCAGTGGTGTCTATATTGTCATCGCTGCATTTGCCGGGATGGTTTTGTTCAATTACGCACCAAAAATAACAAGAAAAATATACGGTGTACCGGAGAAAAAGAAGAAAAACCTGAAGGTACCTTCTGTATAAGAAAGACAGTCTCACTAGCTTACGTGAGACTGTCTTTTAGTTATAGTAGCTCTTTGTATAGTCATTTTCTTCAAGATGTTTAAGTCTTTCAAGTGATTTCCTGCTGTATTCATTATCTTTTTCGGAAAGCTTCTGCTTCAGGTTTCCCAACGCTTCCTGCAAAGATGCTCGGTAGTCCGGGACCTCTCCTTCGTGTGGTCTGACTGCAGACTTGGGTATATTCATTTTTTCATAATGGGCCAGTGCCTTACGATCATGAAAAAAGACTCCTTCTGTTTCACCCAAATTATGCAGGTCACCCTGCATCGGATGTTTTTCAACCGCCATTACTTTAACCAGGTAGCGATCACCCCTGTCTTCCAAAACCTCGCCTATATATTTGCCTGAATTATATTTAGCAAGAACGATTTCTCCAACAGAAACTGTTGCCATATTATTACCTCCTCACCAATATTGTGCCAAAAAATCAACAGTTTGGCTAACAATTATTTAGGTCAGGAGATAAAAGTGATATACTAAGTTGAAAGGACGTGAGCAATAATGATGGAATTTCTATATTTCCCCGAGGATAAAACAGAATATATTCCCGCTGTCATTTCGCTAACTATCTTTATGATCGGCGCGGTATTGGCAATGTATTTTTTTATTAAGAAATCAAAAAAAGAAGAGAAAGAATTCAACGAACAGTTTCAGCAAAAGTCAAATAAAGATGAAGATTAACGAGCCTTTGTTTTTGAAATGGCTCGTTTAATTTTTGCTCTTTTGCAGATACTTAAAATAAAGCATCTGTAAAGGAGTAACTTAGATGAGGCTATTTATTGCAGTATTATTTCTTATACTGACAGTTGCGTGTCAATCGAATGAAGAGACTACCCGAACAATTGATATGTTTAATTCCTCAGGGGATATGATCGGAACAGCAAAATTGTCTGAGAGTTCAGATGGTGTGAACGTAAAGTTGAAACTTGAAGGACTGGAGCCCGGGTATCATGGAATTCATGTTCATGAATATCCGAAATGTGAAGGACCGGACTTTAAAAGTGCGGGCAGCCATCTTAACCCGGAAGGAAAAGAACATGGGCTGATGCACCCAGAGGGTCCGCATTTGGGTGATTTACCTAATATTGAAGCGGATTCAGGCGGACTTGTTGATGCGGAATTAATGCTTGCCGGTGCAACGCTCATGGAAGGAAAAAAATCCCTGTTAAAGGGCCAGGGAACATCACTCGTTATTCATGAAGGTCAGGACGATGGGATAAGTCAGCCTGGTGGTAATTCCGGGGCCCGGACAGCATGTGGTAAAATAGCAAAAAATCCGGATGAGTCAAAAGAGTCACCGACTGATCCGACCAAGTATAATAAGGAACAGGAAAAATAATAATAGGGCTGTCCATGCTGGATGATATGGAACAGCCTTTTTAACTGTGTTAGTAACATGTGTACATAAAAAATGAGTTGTCCCAATTGTGATCGGGACAACTCATTTTACCTATTATTGACAGCTTTGATAATACGCCCGACGCCTTCCTCCAGCGTTTCCCTTGGACATGCGATGTTTATCCGCATGAAGGTTTCGCCTTCTTCGCCATAATCAACCCCGGCGTTAAGTCCAACTTTGGCATTTTCAATCATGAATTTTTTGAGTGCTTTGTTGTCCATATTCATAGCGCTGCAATCAATCCATAAAAGGTATGTTCCCTCTGACCGGGTAACTTTCAGGACATCCGTTTTTTCTTCGAGCATTGTTGTTACATACTCCTGGTTTTCTTTCAATACGTTTCTTAACGCTTCAAGCCATTCTTCACCTTTTGTGTAGGCAGCTTCCAGAGCAGTATTCCCCATTGTATTTAACATATGATGGCCTTGTCTGCCGAGATGTTCATTTAAAGCATCTCGTTTTTCTTTATTCGGTGTAATAATATAGGATGCCTGCAGTCCAGCCAGATTAAACGTTTTGGACGGTGACATAAACGTTACCGTCTGTTCGGCTATTTTATCTGAAATAGATGCAAGCGGAATATGCTTCTGTCCCGGATATACGAGATCACCGTGAATCTCATCAGATAAAATAAGTACATCATGCTTTAAACACAGTTCTGCCATTTTCTCCAGTTCATCTTTAGTCCAGACCCTGCCAACAGGGTTGTGCGGTGAACATAAAATAAATGCCTTTACTCCCTGTTTCAGTTTCGCTTCAAAGTCGTCGAAATCAATGTGGTAATAATTATCTTTTTGAACAAGTGGATTTTTAACAATATTTCTGTCATGCTTTTCAATTACACTGTAAAATGGGGTATACACAGGCGTTTGAATCAAAACTTTATCGTTTGGTTCAGTGAATGCCTGGATTGCTATTTGCAGGCTTGCTACGACACCTGGACTGAATGAAAGCCATTCCTGTTTGATACTCCAGTCATGGCGTTTCCCAACCCAATTTATAATGGCATTTTTTACATCGTCATCGATAATGGTGTACCCATAGATACCATGTTCGGCCCGTGCTTTTAATGCATCGTTAACAGCTTGTGGTGCCTGGAAATCCATGTCAGCTACCCACATTGGAAGCACATCATCAGTCTGGAATACAGGTTTCAGCATATCCCATTTTACCGAGCGGGTATTCTTCCGATTGTGAACTTTCTCAAATATTCCCATTGTATAACCTCCTACTAATCATGATTCAATTATATCGAAATTGACATAAAAAAAAAGCAAAGCGTTTATACGCCTTGCTTACAGGGGGAATACGAGAAAGTCTTACAGTTATAGTATTACCCCGTGTAAAAAGATATAAACATATTTTTACAAAATAATTTTAAATTTTTTTCCAGTCAGTGAAACAAACCAGCTAAAATCTTTCGTTCTATAGGCAGAGGGGGAAGGCGCTAATGGAAGAAGAGGACATCATCAGCCTTGCTAAAGCAAAAGATGAGCAGGCTTTTGAATGGATTGTTAAAAAATATAAACCAGTTATTGAAAAATTTGCATTCCAATTTGGAATAAAACAGGAATATATCAGTGATGTTGTTCAGGAAACGTTTATAAAAGTGTATCGGAAAATTCATCTCTATCATCAAGGAAAATTTTCAACGTGGGTTTATCAGATAACGTTGAATGTGGCAAGAGACTTTCACCGTAGAAAAAAACGCAATCTTAATATTATGAAAAATTCTGTTCAGTTATATGATCATTCGATTGGTTATTTGTTCGAAAAAGAAGAACACTTGCTTCTTCATGATTACATCCAGAAGTTAGAACAAAAATATAAGCTTCCCATTATTCTCTATTATTTTCACGATAAGCCTTATGATGAAATTGCTATTATTTTAAACATAAAATTGTCAGTGGTGAAGACGAGGATTTATCGTGGAAAGAAACGTTTAAAGCAAATGTATGAGCCGGATTTGAATGAGGAGGTGAAGAAGCATGGATGATAAGAAACTTGATGAGTTGCTGCATGATATGAAAAATGATTATGAAAATTTGCCTGAATCTGTTGATACTAAAACGGTTAAGCAAAGGGTATTTCGCAAGCGCCAATGGAACTGGAATAAATTTATCCCTACACTGGCTGCGATTGCGGGATTAATTATTTTCGTGATCATAACGGTTGGCACGATTGATTCGAAGCAGCAGGCAAATGAGGATTCCGAAAGTGATAGTCCGTTAATGGAATATTTTTCGGAGAGAAAAGAAGCATTTCAAGAATCGCTTGGATTGGAGGACGTTGACAATCTGGAGCGTGTTCAGCAGGCCAGGGAGCTAGTTGACTATTATGAGGAGAACGGTGAAATTGGAGATGGAAAACATAATATTTACAAATTACTTGAAACACCTAAAATGAAAATAAAAGATTTTAATGAAACGGTCTCTTCCAGTGGGATACCAGATTATTTCGCGGCACAGACAGTTATTTCGAAAATGAAAGACTTTCAGATGACTTTCCAGTTTCTTCTGGAAGATCGGATTAATGCAAATAAAAGTAAATCTGAAAAGCGATCGATAAATAAATATCAGGATAATCCTAAGGCAAATAATCTGTCAACTGCTGTAGAAGAACTGTTAACCGCCTTTAATAAACATGGCTATTTTATTACGATGACTGATAGTGGAAAACTGACTGCAAAGGTTGACTATTTATATATTGTTGAAAGTCTGGATCTTGAGCAGAGTACAATTACGGCATACGCTGATTATCTTAAGTTACTGGGTACTAAGATTGATCCGGAAAACCCCGGAATTGGGAATAGTTATGGAATAGATTGGACTGAGTTTGATGATGTGTTACTATCCATCGAAGAATTGTACAACAACTATAAAGACATGGATGAGCAGTATCTGATGTTCAACGATCAATTATCTAATTACACTAGAATCTATTTATATGATTATTTATCAGCTAAGGTTGGTGTTGGTGAGCTCATACCAGAAGAAGCGCAAAAGGAACTGAACGCTTTTTTGAAAGAACATAAGAAATCAAAGTTTTGGAACCTTGTAAATGAGGCTGTCGAGCAGTATAAAAATAATGATTGGGTTAGAACTGATTTTGAGGTTTCTCGGGATCTAGTAAGAAAAATGATGGAATCTGACAAGGAATACGACTGGCAGAATTATGATGAGAAAATTGAAATTGCACTGTTGCCTCTAGATGATTCATTAATGAAAACATACGAAAAATATAAGGAATCATTTGATTCGGAAATACTGAAAGATTTATCCGCATTTGAAGTAATGCAGTTATATATGCATGCTTCCGATAAAGGAGATTTTGACGTGTATTATTCGTTATATGATAAGAATGGAGTTCTTGCAGACGTAAGTAAGGAAGAACTGCAGAAGGAATCAGCAATGACAGCAAATACGGAATTCCAGCAATTGGCTGAAAAGACTAATTATATTCTTGTTGAAGAACAACCGGAAGAAAAACGGAAAATCTTCTATTTTGTTACTTCTGCTGATACTGGCACGGAGGCGCACGCTTTCCGGGTAGTTCAAAATGATGATGGAGTCTGGAACGTTCCGTTCATGCCGATGCAATAGCTACTCCATGAAGTACACGCAGATATTTATCAGGAGAAGAATGAATATAACAGGAGAATAACAATTTTAACTGGAGAAGAATTTATTTAACAGGAGAATTACGGTTATAACTGGAGAAAGATAGATAACTATGGATAAAAGCGAAAACAGGAAATTGAAAAAGCACACCCAACATGACGGGTGCGCTTTTTATTTATTTCAACCGCTTCTCCAATTCTGCTTTTTCATCCTCAAAACCTGGTTTACCAAGCAGTGCGAACATATTCTTCTTATATGCTTCGACACCCGGTTGATCGAAAGGATTAACTCCAAGAAGATAACCGCTTACGGCGCATGCTTTTTCGAAAAAATAAACCATGTAACCGAACGTATACGCATCAAGTGCAGGCAGTTCGACGACCAGATTAGGAACGTCGCCATCGGTATGTGCAAGCAATGTACCCTGATAGGCTTTGTCATTAATATCATGAATGGTTTTTCTCGCCAAATAATTAAGACCGTCAGCATTTGCATCGTCAGATTCCAATGTTATATCTTTTTTTGATTGATTAACATGCAACACGGTTTCGAACAGATCGCGTCGGCCGTCCTGAATATATTGGCCCATGGAATGTAAATCAGTTGTGAAGTTTGCTGATGCCGGGAATATTCCTTTCTGGTCTTTTCCTTCACTTTCACCAAACAATTGCTTCCACCACTCACTGAAATACTGCAGATGTGGTTCATAATTAACGAGCATTTCAATTGTTTTACCTTTATTGTATAAAACATTGCGGACTGCTGCATATTGATATGCCGGATTCTTTTCAAGTGTTGGTTCGGCTAAATCATTCATGGCAGTTTGAGCACCCTGCATCATATCGTCAATAGATACTCCGCTTACCGCAATTGGCAGTAGCCCAACAGCTGTCAAGACAGAATAGCGTCCGCCAACGTCATCCGGAATAACAAACGTCTCGAAGCCTTCTTTATCCGCAGCGGTTTTCAATGCACCTTTTTCTTTGTCGGTTGTCGCATAAATCCGCTTTTTAGCTTCTTCCTGGCCGTATTTATCTTCCAGGAACTTCCTGAAAAGCCGAAATGCGATTGCCGGTTCCGTAGTAGTACCACTTTTGGAGATGACATTGATCGATACATCTTTATTTTCAAGTACATCATAAAGTTCGCTCATATACGTTGAACTCATATGGTGCCCGACAAAAATAACCTGTGGCGCATTTCTTTTTTCGTCTGAAAGAAGGTTTTGAAAGGAATGATTCAGCATTTCAATTGCTGCACGGGCACCCAAATAGGATCCGCCGATACCGATTACGAGCAATACATCTGAATCCTTTCTGATTTTTTCCGATGCTGCTTTTATCCGGGTAAATTCTGCTTTATCATAGTTTTCCGGCAAATCAATCCAGCCCAAAAAGTCATTTCCCGGCCCGGTTTTGTTATGTAAAGCGTTGTGAGCTGATTCAACATAGTCATTTAAATAATCGATTTCATTCTGGTTTAAAAAACGTAATGCTTTGTCATAGGAAAAATTAATGTGTGTCATAGTGTCCTCCTTGGTTGAACATTTCCCTTTTACTTTACCGAAGTGATAATGGTAAATCAAGAATCACCTTTTTCGATCTTTATTTCATCGGGACAGTGCTTCTCTCGATGGTTTATAGCCTAAATCGGACCAATTCTGTCAAGACAGCGTTCCTCACAGTGATTTCTACCCTGATTTCTGCAGAGGTAGACTAACAATCATATAAAGTTATGTCGCATTTTATAGTTTTTTTATCATAAGTAACAAAACATAAACAAAAAGAGACCCTCTCAAATGATGGTAACTGCAATAGTTAAGACATATTTGAGAAAGCCTCTATTTTAAAAACTACTTTTTAAATGTTCCCTCACGTTCTTCTGATTGTTCAATCCATTCTTCCAGTTTATCCTTTAATGTGTTAAAACCGGAATTGGCTTCTTGCTTTGGTGCTTGATTTGTATGTGGCTTCGGACGATTTTTAGGTGGTTCTTCTGTGGCACGGATGGATAATGATACTTTGCTATTTTCTTCATCAACGTTCAGGACTTTTACTTTTACCTCGTCGCCAACAGCTAAATGATCATTAATATCTTTTACATATCCATGTGTTACTTCAGAAATATGAACTAATCCCTGGATTTCTTCGTCTAATGCAACAAATGCACCATATGGTTGAATTCCCGTAATCTTTCCATTTAAAATTTGACCAGTCTCAAATTTGTTTGTCATGCTGAACAACTCCTATACCTTATTCGATTCTTTTCGCACAATAAAACATTCTAGCATAAATTTTGATTCCAGGCAAAAAATATAAGAAAGTACTTGAGGGAAGGATGATACGCTTGATTCCAATAAATTCGGAAATGGAAGGTAAAATATTTTCGTTATATGTTCTGGCTGAATTGCTGAAGCCTCAGGGAATTGTTAGCGAATCAACCCTGGATTATGAAAATGGATTTTTTGATTTACAAGTTTTTACAGGTGGTGATTATTATAATTTGAGATTACCGTTTTATGCTGTTACAGAGTCACTGGACTATCCAGGTGTAACGGTTCGGGTGGAGCAGCCATTTATACTCACACAACAATACCAGAACGGTTATGATGAGGAGAAAATTGGGGGATACGTGGATCAGGCCCAGCTATCTGGTAATATAAATACTGAATATATGGACGTCGGCAAAATAATTGTAAAAAAAGTGGAGCGGCTCCTATTCCCAGGAAGATAGGATAATTAATGTATCGTTATTTTCCAGTACGAAGTCGTTTGAAGGATTTATTTTCCACTCACTTTCACGGATGAGACCAATCAATATCTCATGATTTTCCATAAAAAAAACTGCAGCTTCCTTGAAGGATTTTTCATCCAGCTCATCCGGGACTTCAATATGAATGAACTGCTGGTTATTCAACAAGTTTAATACTGTTTCAAATGGTTTTGTTTGTTTTTTATGAAAAAGCTCATGATAAAACAGCGTACTCATAAAGTCATTTGAACTGATAACTGTGTCTGCACCTGCACGGATGGCATTCTCAACCTGGCTGATGGTAAGAATCTCTGCATTAATCGGTATATCCTGGTTATTTCCACGAACAGCGATGGTTGACAGGATTGTGTTTATATCAGCTTTTCGTTCCTCTACCGTAATGTCGGATGAAATAAGCACGGCAGCAGCAGCGTCAACATTTGCCTGCACCAGCACTGCATCCTCGCTTGGATCCCCATGAATGAAATGGACCGGGTAATGCCGATATGGCAGCTTATTAAGTGAACGGTCAATAAGTACAATTTCCTGTGTTGAATCCTTATCGTCAATCTCTTCCACCAATTGTCTTGTCCGCTCATTCCAGCCTATGATAATAATATGGTTTGTACCGTTAAAAGAAACTTTTCCTTGCGACAGATCTTCTTCGTGATTAATAGCGGAAGTAGCTATTGTAGTAAGGTAAAATGTAAGCATCCCTCCACCTGAAAGGATAAGGAAAATAGCCACGATTCTTCCTGTTGTTGTCAACGGGACATAATCACCATAGCCGACAGTAGCCCCCGTGATAAAAGCCCACCATATTCCTTCGAATATCGTGGGGAATTGTCTTGGCTCAATTAAATGGATAACTGTTCCAAAAACAACCATTAATGTAATTACTGAAAGCAGGAGCCTTACAATAATCGGAAGGCGGAAAAAGATATGTTTAAACGCTTCAAGATTCATTTTTTCACCTGTGTTCCTATTTGATTTACGTATAGTATAGGCGAATACCTGAGCCACATATACATGACGAAAATAATAAAAACTCACCACTTTAATTGGTGAGTTGAGTGAATTACGCTTTTTCCAAAACCTTTTTAAGACTGTTGTATACTTCATTCCAAAAATCAGTATTGTCACGGAATGATTTGGTCATGAAAAGATACATTTCCTTGGATTTTTCTTCAAAGTTATCCGATTCCTTTGATGGGAGTTTATGGCGGGGCTCATCCACAAAATTCTGAATTGCTTTAGCTCTTTGCCCCCCTTTTTCAACTTCATTTCCGGTTTCTTCAATGAAAATAAAGATAGGAATGGAACGGGATTTTCCGTTTGTTAAGTATTGGTCCATTAATTCCAGATTCTGGTCCCGTAAAAGCATTTTTACCGGAATGTTTGCCTGTTCAGCCAGGCGAAGCAGAATCGGGATATTCAGCATTGCATCGCCACACCAATCCTCAGTCAAAACAATAACACGCAAGTTTTTCCGGGCCAGTTTTTTAAAGAACTTTGTGTCTTCAGGAACTGTAAAGTTATCATAAATATGTAGTAAATCTGCTTTATGTTTTTCCATTGATTCGATATATTCATCAGGTGTCAATGCTTTCTCATACCATTCATTAAGCTCCATTCATCATTCACTCCTTTTAGTATTCCTTTCTAAAGTCTACCCAATATGTATACCAACGTAAACAAAAGTGCTCTTAATCAGAAATTTTGCTATGATTGTTGTGAATGATTTTAAAGGGGAGGTTTTTAAAAAAATGGAACAGGCAAACAGAGATTTTCTGCTCGAATTGTTACATACTCCGTCACCGTCAAGCAATGAGATGGAAATTCAAAAAAAATGGATTAACTATGTAATGGATTTTGCTGACGAAATCAGAACAGATAATGCCGGGAATGCTATTGGAATCCTGAATCCTGATGCACCTTTTAAAGTATTGCTTGCAGGTCACTGTGATGAAATAGCACTGGTCATTAACAGAATTGATGATAAAGGCTTTCTGCATTTTGATAAAATGGGCGGGATTAATCCAAAAGCAGCTGTTGGCATGAAGGTTACAGTGCTCGGCTATAACAATAGAGTCACAGGTGTTATCGGTGTGAATGCACAACACCATGGCGGTTTGAAAAATGATTTTGACCTGGGTGATCTGTTTATTGATTGTGGCTATAAAACAAAAGACGAAGCTGAAAAATATGTCCAAATTGGAGACTTGGCTGTTTATAAAACGGAACCTGAAATCCTGTCAGATCGTTACATTGCCGGCCGTGGGCTGGATAATCGTACTGGAGCTTTCATTGTTGCTGAAGTTCTGAAACGGTTGTCCAAAAAAGGATGCAATGTTGGTGTTTATGCAGCAAGCACGGTAAATGAAGAAACAAATATGGGTGGTGCTTATTTTGCTGCAGCGGGAATTGAACCGACGATGGCGCTCGCCTGTGATGTTACATTTGCAACAGATTATCCCGGGGTAGACAAAAATAAGCATGGTGATGTCACGCTTGAAGGAGGCCCGGTTTTAGCAAAGGGAGCACCAATTAATATAAAAATCAATAAGTTGCTGGAAAAAACTGCAAGGAACTTACAGATGGATGTACAATATGAGCTGACACCAAGGATGACGGGAACGGATGCAGATAAAATGCGGACGACTGGACGTGGCGTTCCCGTATCGCTCGTATCATTACCACTCAGGTATATGCACTCACCGGTTGAAACATCCAGCCTGCAGGATATTGATGAAGAAATTGAACTGCTTGTAACGATGATAGCCGAACTGACCGGTGAAGAAAGTTTAAATCCACTGGAAGATTAAATTGAATATGAAAAAAACGTAAGCTCCATTAATTTGGGGCTTATTTTTTTAGGTCTTTCGTACGGGGGTTAACTTAGATAGTTTTAAGCATTTTTACATACATTTTTTTACATGCCATCCAAAAATGAGTAATACGAAATGGTTATAATCAAATTTTACGGAAAACAATTAATTGATTCAGGTTTATGCTAGGACATTTACATCATCTTTTTTAACCAATTTATGAAAGCTGTTAGATAAGCGGATGGATATAATTTTGGAAAATGCTGGTATGTACATGTTTTAAGCTACTTCATGAAGATTTGTATTGCAGTAAGTATAGTTCTTTTGTATGTTACGAAATATTACAGAAGCAGTACTTATCTATCAATTGCAAAAATTCAGATTTAAATCGACAAAATGTGACACAAATTCTTTATAAATTCCTTTATAGTTACATTAACAGCAAAGATTTGCTAACAGCTCCACTTTCAGCTTAGAACCTGCACTAATGAAATTATTTAGTAAAGGAGGCGAGAGGAGCTTTTTTGTATTTCAGCATTTTTTTAAAAATCGGGAGGAGGAATGTAAATTGTTCTGGAAAAAGCGTCAAACAAGAGCTTTCAGTATTGCGGCATCACTATTGATGGTTTTTTCGTTGATAGTACCCAGTATCTCATTTGCCGAGTCGACCAGTAAAATACATGAATCGGCAAAAGATACCCAGGCAGTCGCAAAGGAAAAAGTCAGTAATCGTTTGATGGATCAGTTTAAGGGCAATGACAAAGTGACTTTTTTAATTAAGTTCAAAGAAAAAGCAGATTCGAAAAAAGTTGCTAAAGAAGCAAGAAAAAAAGCAGAATCTGCAAATATGACAGCGAAAAAAGCTGAATTTGTTCAACGTTCTGCTGTAATATCTGAACTGAAGTCAACCTCTCTTGAATCACAGCAAAATGTAAAACAATTTCTTCAGCAGCAAGCGGAAAAAGGGAATGCTGAAGCTATCAGATCGTATTATATTGTCAATGGCATGGCTGTAACGGCAACAAAAGAGGTTGCAGAAAAAGTGGCAAGCTTTGCTGAAGTTGACAAAATTTTACCAAATGAAACACGTAAATTAATTTCAGCTGTAACAAAAGATGCGGAAACTCCTCAATCTGAAATCGCCAACACTGAGTGGAATGTGGAGCGTGTTGGAGCACCTCAGGTATGGGAGATGGGTGTTGATGGTACTGGAACGGTTGTAGCAAGCATCGATACAGGTGTTCAATGGGATCATCCAGCCCTAAAAGAAAAATATCGTGGTTATGATTCAGCTACAGATGAAGTTAGTCATGATTACAACTGGTTTGATGCAACAGAAGGCCAGTCAGAGCCATACGATGATTTAGGTCATGGTACACACACAATCGGAACAATGGTTGGCAGTGAATCGGATGGATCCAACCAGGTTGGGGTTGCTCCTGGCGCTGAATTTATTTCAGTAAAAGCCTTTACGGCAAGTGGAGGAACGGATGTTGACCTGTTGGCAGCTGCTGAATGGGTATTAGCTCCAACAGATTCAGAAGGAAATGCTCGTGTTGATATGGCACCTGATATTGTCAGTAACTCTTGGGGTGGCGGACCTGGTCTTGACGAATGGTATCGGGACGTAGTTATCAACTGGAGAGCAGCAAATATTTTCCCAGTGTTTTCAGCAGGAAATACTGGTCTTTTCAACCCAGGCGGGCCGGGATCAATTGCAACACCAGCGAACTATCCTGAGTCATTTGCGGTTGGAGCAACTGACAATAATGATAATTTAGCCGGTTTTTCACTGGAAGGACCTTCACCATATGATGAAATTAAACCGGATATTTCAGCACCGGGTGTAGGTATACGTTCATCTGTACCGGGAAGTGGATATGAAGGTGGATGGAACGGAACATCCATGTCAGCACCAGCGGTATCAGGTGTTGCTGCCATGCTGCGCCAAGTTGACAGCAGTATAACAGTTGATGAAATGGAACAGGTATTAATGAATACGGCAATTCCATTAACCGATGACGAATATCCCGAATCTCCGAATAATGGTTATGGACATGGATTGGTAAATGCCTTTGATGCGGTTTCGGCATTACAAAACGGAATCGGAACTATTGAAGGTCAGGTGACTAAACAGGGTGAAGATAGTGAAGCACCTGTTTTGGAGCACACTGCACCAGCAGAAACATATGAAGGAATGGATCTTGAACTGACAGCACAAGTCAGCGATAACATCAGTGTGGCATCGGTTGAATTAAGCTATCTCGATACTAATGGCGAATGGCAGTCAATCGAAGCAGGACGTATTTCCGGAGATTACAAAGCCGGTGAATATACTGCAACTATTCCAGGTGACCAAATCAGCGGAGATTCACTGACATATAAATGGAGTGTCAGTGACTTTGGTGAAAATGGTGTTACCAGTGAAGAATTTGTTGTCGAAGTAAAACCTGGCATTTCAACAGGTTATTCGGAAGACTTTGAATCTGACCCTATCGGCTGGACATCGTTTGGTGAAATGAACAGCTGGGAATGGGGAGAGCCTGTTTCCGGACCAGAAAATGCCGCATCAGGTGAAAATGTTTATGCAACAAACCTTGCAGGTGAATATGAGAGTGACATGAATGCAACACTTGTCATGCCGCCAATCGATTTGCCTGAAGGAAATGCATATTTACAATTCAATCAATGGCACAACCTGGAAATGTATGACTCAGGAAACGCCTATGATTTCGCTCATATATTTGTTTCCACTGATCGTCAAGAATGGACGCAGCTGATGGAAATCAAGGGCGATTCAAATGGCTGGGTTCCTGCAGAGGTTGATTTGTCAGAATACAGCGGTCAGCGCGTCTATATCGGCTTTAACCTTACCTCTGACGGCAGTGTTACAGAACCAGGCTGGTACATTGACGATGTAGCATTATCTGATACGTCGCAAAGCAGCAAGGCCTCTTTAGGCAAAAATAAAAATAATGGAAAAGCGAAAGGAAAGGCAAAAGGTAATAACGGAAACAATGGTCGTGTTGCCAACGGACTTTTCAACGGAAATGGTTTGGGGCTCGGCTTAATTAGATCAAATGAAAAAGCCGGACTGAAAGAAAAGGTAAACCCGGATCAAATTAAACCGAGTCTACCTAAAAAAGATGATCCTCCTGCAGCAGAGGACAATATTAATCCTAACTTATTACCGATAAGTGCGCAAGTGAGTGTTCTGGAAAGCGGCAGATCTGTAGTAACTGATCCTGCTACAGGTGAATATTCGTTAAGTCATGCTGCTGGAACATACACATTGAAAGCAGAATCTTATGGGTTTGAGTCTAAGGAAAAAACAGTAACACTTGAAGCGGATGGAACGGCACAGGCAAATTTCACGCTTGACGAAATTCCGCAAGCAACTGTCAGTGGAACAATTACTGATGAAGCTACCGGAGAACCTATCGAAGGTGCGACAGTACTTCTTGTGGAAGACGCGAACGTTACACCGGTAGAATCCGATGAAAATGGTAATTACTCCATTACGGGATATGAAGGAACGTATACGTTGAAAGTGATGGCAAGAGATTACTATAGTAAGGAAGTGGAAGTCAGCCTTACTGAAGATATGGAGCAGGATATTGCGCTTGAACCATTCTACACCTATCCTGGCGGAGAAATCGGCTATGACGATGGTACAGCTGAAAATGCCCGTGCTTTCTATGATGCAGGCAATGGCTGGGCGGTCAAAATGTCCTTGCCAGAAGGAAAAGATTCAGCTGTCGTTACTGATGGTGTATTCCAATTCCATGGTACTGACTGGCCGCAGCCGGGTGGTACAGAATTTGCGGTAGAAGTATGGGATGCATCTGGACCAGAGGGTACACCTGGTGAAAAAATTGCAGGTCCGGTTGATGCGGAAGCAATAAGAAATCTTGATGAATGGACTGTAGTTGATCTTAGAGAACACAACATTATTGTTGAAGAAGATTTTTATATGGTCTATATTCAGAAAGATCCAAATCCAAACGCACCGGGCTTGGCAACAGATGAAAGCAGTACAAATGCTGAGCGCAGCTATCAGTATGTAGGCGGTACCTGGTCACAGTCTCCGGCTTCTGAAGGTAACTATATGATCCGTGCCCGTGTTAGTTATGAGGTTGAAGCACCGGTCATCACTTCACCGGCTGAGGAACTGATAACCAACGAATCAGAAATAACAGTTGAAGGAACTGCTTCTCCAACAACAACTGTTAAATTGATGAATAATGGTGAGGAAGTCGGTACTGCCGAAGTTGGCGATAATGGACAATTCTCTATTCCAACTGAACTTACAGAAGGAGCTAATGAATTCAAGGCCGTATCCATGATGAATGGCGGCGTAACAGGTGAATCAGAAGCTGTAACTGTAACATTGGATACGATGAGTCCGGAATTAAACATTGACAGCCCTCAGGACGGGGATAAAACAAACCGGGAAACAGTTACTGTTGAAGGGACTGTCTCGGATGCTAACCTTGACTGGGTTAAAGTGAACGGTCGTCAGGCAAATGTAGCGGACGACGGAACGTATTCACAACGAATTCTGCTGAATAATGGGGAAAATGAAATCGAAGTCGTTTCCCAGGATCTGGCAGGAAATGTTCAATCGAAGTCCATCACAATTGATGTTGACTTTGTGGCACCAACAATTGAGAATCTGACGCCTACTGAGGATAAACACCTTGAAGCAGGCGAAAGTGTCCGAATCGAATTTGATAGTGAGCCTGGACAAAGGGCGACATTCTTTATCCATATGCCACTAACAAATGCTCGTGCAGGACTATCCAATGCAACAGAGCTTCCAATGATGGAGATGCAAGATGGTCATTACGTCGGTTATTGGACAGCTACCAATAATGTTGTTGCAGAGGGTGCCGTTATCGAGGTCAAAGTGGTTGATGAATTCGGTAATGAAACACGCAAGACGACAGAAGGAAAATTATTTATCAATACTGGTGAATAATTTGGAATCTGTATAAAATTTCCTCCGCGTTGCATAAAATTGCTGCGCGGGGGATTTTTAAATAGATTAATATAAATTTGTTGTTTTGCACCGAGTGGTAACGAAGGTGCAAAACATCCAAACGCGCGAGAAACCCCGCCAAACGCGCGAGAAACCCCGCCAAACGCGCGAGAAACCCCGCCAAACGCGCGAGAAACCCCGCCAAACGCGCGAGAAACCCCGCCAAACGCGCGAGAAACCCCGCCAAACGCGCGAGAAACCCCGCCAAACGCGCGAGAAACCCCGCCAAACGCGCGAGAAACCAGTTGAACGCACCATTCCAAATGTTGATTTTCGGCATTTGTCTAAAATCTTCAACTTTTAAATTTGCTGTATAAGAGCAACATTTCTAAAAAAACTTCGAGCATTAACATTTAATTTTTTTCAAAACAAATTCCTTTTCAACTGAATAAAATGATAGTATACTAGTCAATGACAACTATATATCGATTCCATCTTCGGGGCAGGGTGAAAATCCCGACCGACGGTAAGGAGCAAATTTTGTTCTAAGTCCGTGACCCGCTAAGCATATTGCTGAGTGGTTGACCTGGTGTGAGTCCGGGACCGACAGTTACAGTCTGGATGGGAGAAGATGCTGAGCTGAAAGTTGGTGCATTTTGCGCCTCCGTTTTCCTGTGAATATATACCCTAAAGCCCCGAGTAGGTTTTAGGGTTTTTAATATTTTAATAACTTTATTTTCACGGAAATAGGCTTGTCCTTCATCACAAGACAGATGTGAATCGATAAAGATGAGGGAGGAGAACAATGATGCATTCAACAAATATGCAATCATCAAAACTATTAAAACTTATTATTCTGGCACTTATGGGGACTATTTCACTGCTGCTATTTTTCCTGAATTTCCCATTACCGTTTTTACCGCCGTACCTGAAAATTGATTTCAGTGAAGTCCCGGCAATAATAGCTGCGCTGATTTTTTCGCCGATGGCTGGAGTCCTTGTAGAAGCAATAAAAAACATTTTATATTTAGTTGTTTCAGGTGCTGGTGATCCAATCGGTGTTACTGCAAACTTCCTTGCTGGTGTCATGTTTATTGTTCCGGTTGCTGTGCTTTATCATAAATATAAAGGTGTCAAAAGCATCATTTCCGGATTGGTAACAGGAACAGTTATTATGGCGATTGGAATGAGTGTGCTGAATTATCTTATCATCCTGCCGGCATATGCATGGTTCATGGGCTGGGAAGATATGGGACCACAAGCAAAATGGGCTGCAGTTTCACTTGGTGTACTGCCATTTAATATAATAAAAGGAATCATTGTAGGAATGCTGTTTGTTCCGTTGTTTGTCAAAATGCGGACATGGATAGAGCAGAAACAAGCGAAATTAACTTAATTGAGTGAGGGCGTCTCGTTGGGAGCCGCTCTTTTTTTGTAAAAAAATTGTTAGAGGAATCCCGGTAGCTGTAGGTGAGCAGAATTATCAGTAAAAAAGCAAAATATCGGTAAAAGAAGCACAACATCAGCAGAAGGTGCACAACATCGGCAGAAGAAGGAAAACATCGGCAGAAGGTGTACAACATCGGCAGAAGAGGAGCAACAACATCCCCACAGGAAAAATATCCGCTCCGCAAGGAATTTACAGCACAAACATCACCCCCACAACAAAAATGGCTGATCTGATAACACCCGGATCAGCCTCATTTTTATGATTTTTTCGGAACGACTCCAATGGTGCATCGTGAGATACAAATCAGATTTTCTTCCTCGTCAACAATATTGATTTCCCAGACCATGGTTGTTCTGCCAACATGAATTGGTGTTGCTTTTGCTGTAACGGTACCTTCCCGCTTGCTTTTGACATGGTTGGCATTAATTTCAATTCCGAACACATTATATTGTTCAGGATCAACATGCAGGTATGCGCCAACACTTGCAGCGGTTTCAGCTAAGGCAACATTTGCACCTCCATGCAGGAAACCTGCTGGCTGATGTGTCCGATGATCAACTGGCATGGTCATGATAATCGAATTTTTCTCGAGGGATGACACTTCGATTCCAAGTGACTCCATTAGTGTGTTCTTCAGTTCCATAATTCAGGCACCCTTTTCTAGAAAAAATTACCGATCAGTAATGAAATGCCGAGTAAAAATCCATAAAATGTATTTGTTTTACCGGTAGCGACCATTGCCGGAAGCATTTCAATCGGCTTTGATTTTCCACGAAACTTTTTGATAACCTCAGCTGCTTTGAATACACTTAAGAATGTAATGACAGACCAAATTGTAAGCATGCCGGCAATAATGAAAGATGCTGTTAATCCAAATGCAATAATAAATAAGAAAGCAAGCAACCGGACGGCATTTTTTCTACCCAGAAGAATTGCGATGGTTTTACGCCCGTTTTCTTTATCCCCGTCCAAATCCCTTATATTATTAGACATCATGATTGCACCGATAAAAATAGCTATGGGAATTGAAATCCAGATAACAGAGCTTGTAATACTTAATGTTTGGATATAATAACTGATACCGATGATTACCGTGCCCATTAAAAAACCTGAACAGATTTCACCCAAAGGTGTATATGCGATTGGGACGGGGCCGCCAGTATATAAGTAACCAAAAAGCATGCAGACTAACCCGATAACAGCAATCCACCAGCTTGATTCGATACAAATATAAACACCAAGCAAAATAGCAATGCCGAAAAATACCAATGCCAGTCGCAGCACGGTTTTTGGTGAAATACCGTCACGCACAATAGTTCCTCCGATACCAACCGATTCCTCATTATCCAATCCGCGTACAAAGTCATAATACTCATTAAACATATTTGTAGCGGCTTGAATTAACATGGACGCGAGCAGCATTCCTAAAAACAGAAATATATTTATTCCACTATCATTGAGTGCCAGCATTGTTCCGACAAATACAGGAACAAAAGATGCTGTCAGGGTATGCGGCCGCAATAGACGCCACCATATATGAAAACCACTTTGCTCATTAAGGGTCTGTTTTATTGATTGATTTGTAGAAGGCATTGACGTTCTCTCCCTATTTATATATCAATATAATTTTAGGCAATTCGACAGGGGGTGTCAATTGGTAAAATTCATTAAATCGACATAGTTAAAAGTGATTCCTTGAGAAACCGGTCAAAAGAGAATAAAATAGATGTGGTACTTTGTGATTTGGTGTAAGTTACGGAGGTTTATTAAAGATGATTGAAATCAAAGAAGAACTGCTTGAGTCGCTGCTTGATGATGCGATTAGCCAAGCAAAACTGACTAATAAAACGAAACTGATCAGTATAACAAAAAAGATAAAAAAATTAGAACCGCTTCATTTTTTTGAATCAGCAAAGGATCTGTCGATGGATCGCACTTTTTGGACAAACACATCCGAGACGTTTTATCTTGTCGGTGCAGGAAGTGCATGTCACATAAGTGCCGGCGATGATCGTTTTCAAGAGACAGAGAGGCAATGGAAAAAATTGCATGAAGCAGCAATTATTCACAACCCGTATAAGTTTCCTGGGACAGGCCTGCTGGCAATGGGCGGTATGTCATTTGATCCAAGCATTCGCAAATCAGATCTATGGAATAAATTTGAGCCTAGTTCGTTCACGATTCCGAAGTTTATGTTAACCATTAATCGTGAAGGTTATTTTTTAACTACAAATGTACAGGTGAATCAGCATGACCATCCGGTTCAAATTGCTGATGGAATTAAAAAACATGAGGAAATACTGCTATCAAATTCAAACAATCCGTCAAAAGGAGCGCGAATCCATTCGCGTCAAGAGATTGCGCCGGAGCAATGGAAGGATACAGTTGTACGTGCCACTGAAGAGATAAAACAAAATGAAGCTGATAAAATAGTCCTTGCACGGGAAATGCGGCTTAAATTCACGGATGATGCAACAGTTTCCACCATATTAAATAAGCTTATATCCACACAGGCTAACAGTTATGTTTTTGCATTCGAAAGGGATGGTGATTGTTTTGTTGGCGCTTCGCCGGAACGATTGGTAAAACTGAAAAATAAACAGCTGCTCTCCACTTGTCTTGCTGGGACGGCACCAAGAGGGGTATCGATAGAGGAAGATAAACAAATTGCAGATACACTGCTTCATGATGAAAAAAACCGCAGTGAACATGAGTTTGTAGTCAAAATGATTAAGTCTGCAATGGAACGATATTGCAAAGATATTGAAATACCTGGTGAACCGATTATTTATCCGTTAAAAAATTTACAGCATTTGTATACGCCGGTTACGGCCACTTTAAAATCAGGATACAGCATTTTTGATATTATCGAACAACTTCACCCAACCCCGGCACTGGGTGGTGTACCGCGTGAAAAATCACTTGCCTTTATTCGTGAACATGAACGATTGGACCGCGGCTGGTATGGTGCACCGATTGGCTGGCTGGACAGCAATCAACATGGTGAGTTTGCTGTTGCCATTCGCTCGGGTCTTATCCAGGGTGACGAAGCTTCATTATTTGCAGGATGTGGAGTTGTGAGAGATTCAGATCCGGAAGCTGAGTACGAAGAAACGAATATTAAATTTTTACCGATGCTGTCCGTGCTGGGAGGCTACCAATGAATTATACAGAAACATTGACGAGGTATACGGCGAATTTTGTTGATGAGCTTTCCAAAAGTGGGATAACCAATGCAGTTATCTCACCCGGCTCCAGATCAACTCCACTTGCTATGACGTTGACCGAACATCCCGACATCAATCAGTGGGTCGTTATTGATGAACGCTCTGCAGCATTCTTTGCTTTAGGGCTGGCCAAAAAAACAAAACGCCCCGTAGCTATCATTTGTACTTCAGGTACTGCTGCTGCTAATTATTTCCCAGCGATTGTGGAAGCTCATTACAGCAGGGTACCATTAATTGTTTTGACTGCCGATCGCCCCCATGAATTACGTGATGTTGGGGCACCACAGGCTATTGAGCAGATTAAACTCTATGGTGACTATGTAAAATGGTTTCAGGAGATGGCTTTGCCTGAGGCTGACTTCAGTATGCTTGAATATGCCAGAAGCAAAGCATCCCGGGCAGTTAACACCGCTCAAGAAGGGAATGCAGGCCCGGTGCATTTAAACTTTCCGTTACGCGAGCCGTTAATTCCGGATTTCACGCTCGAAAATTTGTGGAGTCAAAAGGATGTTCAAGCATATTACCCTGCCAATACCGGGAAACGCAGGCTGTCTAATGAACAGATCAACCAGCTCCGTGAAAAATTACAATCTTATCAAAAAGGTTTGATTGTCTGCGGGCCACATATGGAAAGTAATATCGCGGACTCCGTAGTAAAGCTTGCGGCAGAATGGGGATTACCTGTTCTGGCAGATCCGTTATCCCAGGTCAGGTCCGGAAAGCATCAAAAAGACAATGTGATTGAAGGCTATGATGCGATTTTACGAAATGAAGCAATACGAGAACAGCTGAAACCGGATTATATCATCCGGTTTGGGGCAATGCCGGTATCCAAACCGTATCTTTTTTACGTGAAAGAACACCGTGATACAAAACAGTTTATCGTTGAAACGGAAGCGGGATATCGTGAACCTGCCGGAAACAGAACAGAATTTATTTATGCTGATCCAGTTGTGCTGTGTAATGATCTGGTCGATTCCAGTGATGTTACTTCAAATGCTAATTGGTTGGAGACTTGGCAAACGATGAATCAAGTTGCAAAAAAACTTCTGTTGGAAAACGAAGATACACAGTTACTTACAGAAGGAAATGCTGTTCGAAACTTGATGGAGGTTATTCCGGATAAGAGCAGCGTCTATGTTGGGAACAGTATGTCTGTCCGTGATCTGGATACGTTTTTCATGACTACACCCAAGACAGTTGAAATTTTGGCAAACCGTGGTGCAAACGGGATCGATGGAATGGTTTCAAGCGGAGCAGGTGCAGCGGCATCGGGTGACCCTGTTACATTGCTGCTTGGGGATTTGTCGTTTTTTCATGATTCAAACGGGATGCTCGCAGCAAAACATTACAACCTGAATCTGACAGTTCTTCTGATTAATAATAATGGTGGCGGTATCTTCTCGTTTTTGCCTCATGTAAACCATGAAAAACATTTTGAGGCATTATTTGGAACACCGCTGGATATCGATTTTCAGCAAATGGTTGAAATGTATGGTGGCAGCTACATAAATGTTCATACCGAACCTGAATTAAAAGATGCACTTTATAGCAGTTATCAGAGTCAGGGATTAACTGTTATTGAAGTCAAGACCGAACGGACAGCAAATATGGAATGGCATCGCAATAAATGGCAAAATATTGCAAATGAACTGCTGAACGATAAGGAATGATCCCATGTATTTCACAATAAATGATTCAAAATACTGGTATGAAGTAAACGGGGAAGGTGAACCAGTCCTTCTTTTACATGGATTTACCGGTACGACGGCCACATGGTCTTCTTTTGTTGAAGACTGGGCGAAAAAATATAAAGTTATCATGGTTGATCTTCCGGGACATGGAAAAACGGATGCATTTGCTCCTTGGTCTATGGATGTCTTTTGCGCAGATTTGGTTTCGTTTTTGAATCATTTGCAACTGGAGAAAGTACATCTTGTCGGGTATTCGTTAGGTGGTAGGACGGCTCTATCTTTTACTGTATTTTACCCGGAGCGGGTTAAGTCACTAATACTGGAGAGTGCGTCACCAGGTTTAGAACTTGCAAGTGAACGGGAAAATCGTATTCATAACGATGAACAGCTTGCACAGCGGATTGAACAGGATGGGATGGAGTCGTTCGTGGATTACTGGGAAATGATTCCCTTGTTCCGGACACAGGATAAACTATCATCCGAAATGAAAAGAAAGATTCGGGACGAACGGTTATCGCAATCGGCCAAAGGTCTCGCTCAGTCATTAAGGTTTATGGGAACAGGTTCACAGCCTTCCTGGTGGGATAGACTAAAGGATTTAACGGTACCTGTTTTACTGCTTGCAGGCGAACTCGATGACAAATTTATTGGTATTAATAAAAAGATGTTTTACCGCATGCCTTCAGCCGATTTGACAATAGTTGAGGATAGTGGACATGCAATTCATGTGGAACAGCCACGAATTTTTGGTAAAATAGTAAATGGGTTTTTTACGAACCATTAAAAAAAGCTACATAATGAAATTAAAGGAGGATAACAATGACTGTACAATGGGAAGAAGCTAAGAAGTATGAGGAGATTATATACGAAAAGTATGATGGGATTGCAAAAGTAACGATGAACCGTCCACAGGTTCACAATGCGTTTACACCGCTGACCGTACAGGAAATGATTGATGCTTTCTCAGATGCACGTGATGATTCATCAATCGGTGTAATTATACTTGCAGGAGCTGGTGACAAAGCATTCTGTTCAGGTGGAGACCAGTCAGTAAGAGGACATGGTGGATATGTCGGGGATGACCATGTGCCACGCTTAAATGTACTTGACCTGCAACGTTTGATTCGTACAATTCCTAAACCTGTTATCGCTATGGTATCCGGATATGCCATTGGCGGAGGACATGTTTTACACGTTGTATGTGACCTGACAATTGCAGCAGACAATGCCATTTTTGGTCAGACAGGCCCGAAAGTGGGAAGCTTTGATGCCGGTTATGGTGCTGGCCTGCTTTCAAGAATGGTCGGTCATAAACGCGCCCGTGAAATTTGGTACCTGTGCCGTCAGTACAATGCTGATGAGGCATATGAGATGGGTATGGTTAACAAAGTGGTACCACTTGAGCAGTTGGAGGAAGAAACATTGCAATGGTCCAATGAAATGCTGGAAAAATCACCGACAGCACTCCGTTTCCTGAAAGCTTCCATTAATGCGGATGTTGACGGCTGGGCTGGTCTTCAGCAAATGGGCGGCGACGCAACACTTCTGTACTATACGACCGATGAGGCAAAAGAAGGCCGTGACGCATTCAAAGAGAAAAGAAAACCGGACTTCAAGAAATTCCCGCGTTTTCCGTGATCAAATAATAATTTTTTACGAAAAACCTTTGCTGCTGACAGGCAAAGGTTTTTCATTTAAATACGGAAGGAGACCTTACCATGGCTGAGACCATACCCCATTGGCTGTCAAAACAAGCCGAACTGGCACCTGATAAAACTGCAATAGAACTTGAAAATGAAACAACAATAACTTTTTTTGAATTGAAAAAGAAAAGTCAGCAATTTGCAAAAAAATTATCCCGATTGGACATCACGCAGGATTCACGTGTTGGGATTCTATCTGCAAATCACGTTGATATGGTTATTGCAATTCATGCGCTAAGCTATCTTGGAGCCGTTGTGGTAATGCTTAATACACGTTTAACGGATAAAGAACTGGATTATCAGATTAATGATGCCGGCGTTTCACTTGTCCTGGCGCAAAATACTGATCGAAATCTTGACGTTACGATACAACGCTTTTCAGAGGTATGGAAACTTGATGAGCAGCCAGCTGAACTGCGGACAGAAATTAATTTGGATAAGCTGTTTACGATTATCTATACTTCAGGAACTACCGGTTTCCCGAAAGGTGTTATGCACACATATGGTAATCATTGGTGGAGTGCAGTAGGATCAATGCTGAACCTGGGACTGAACAGTGATGATAAATGGATGGCGGCCTTGCCAATCTTCCATGTAGGGGGTCTGTCCATTTTTCTCCGTAGTATAATATACGGAATGCCGGTTTATTTAGTTGAAAAATATGACAAACAGATTATGCATGAGGCAATTATGACGAAAAGCGTTACAATCGTATCTGTTGTTACAGTCATGTTAAATGACTTAATCAATCATCTGGGTAATAATCGTTACCCGGAATCGCTGAGGTGTATGTTACTTGGTGGTGGACCGGCACCAAAGTCAATGTTGGAAGATGCCAAAAAACGTAATATGCCTGTTTTTCAATCCTATGGCATGACGGAAACATCATCACAAATTGTAACACTGAGTCCTGATGATGCACTGAATAAAATTGGATCCTCGGGCAAACCATTATTTCCTGCACAATTCAAAATTGATGCCAATGAAGGTGAAATCGGTGAAATTTTTGTAAAAGGACCAATGGTTACAAAAGGTTATTTAAATAATGAAACTGCAACCAATAAAACGATTACGGATGGATGGCTGGCAACCGGCGATTTGGGTTATCTTGACCATGAAGGATTTTTATACGTTGTGGATCGCCGGAAAGATTTAATCATATCAGGTGGCGAGAATATCTATCCAACTGAAATTGAAAGTGTTTTATCCGGTATGAAAGCAATTCATGAAGCAGGTGTTGTTGGGAAGAAAGATGCTAAATGGGGACATGTCCCTGTAGCTTTCATTGTTGCATCCGGGAAAATAACGGAAGAGGCTATATTCGAATATGCCGAAAAAAAACTTGCCCGTTATAAACTGCCAAAAGAAATTCACTTTGTTGAGAAGCTTCCTAGAAATGCATCGAACAAACTTGTAAGAAGTAAGCTGCAGCAGTATTTGAAAGACGATAATGTTAATTAATTTTGCTTCTCATATATATTATCGAATCTGAAAGCAAATAGGTGGCATGGAAAATAAATTTTTTGATTTTCATTGAAAATGATTCTCAAAGTCATTGACTTCTATCCAAAAACCAAATAAACTATAAATATAATGTTATTAGGATAAATGTGCATATACATAATGTATGTGTCGCTTAAGTGCAAGAATGTAAACGTAGGGAGAGATTCCGATGCAAACGTTAACAGCTAAGGATTTAACACTTGGCTACGGGGAAGATATAATCATTGATGATTTAAATATAACAATACCTAAAGGTGAAATCACTGTATTTATTGGTGGTAACGGATGCGGAAAATCCACATTGTTGCGTTCACTTGCACGTCTTTTGAAACCAAAAGGCGGTGACGTTGTACTGGATGGTGAGGATATTGCGAAAATGGGCACGAAAGATGTAGCAAAAAAGCTTGCCATTTTACCGCAAAGTCCTGTAACACCGGAAGGATTGACAGTTAAGGAACTTGTTAAACAAGGCAGACATCCTTACCGCGGCTTTTTAAAACAATGGTCCAACGATGATGATAATGCTGTTAATAAAGCACTTGAAGCAACAAATATGATGGATCTTAAAGACCGATCAGTTGATTCATTATCCGGTGGCCAACGCCAGCGTGCATGGATTGCTATGACATTGGCACAGGAAACTGATACGATTTTATTGGATGAACCTACAACATACTTAGATATGACCCATCAAATTGATGTGCTGGATTTACTGTTTGAACTAAATGAAAAAGACGGACGCACTGTTGTTATGGTCTTACATGATTTGAATCTTGCGTGCCGTTACGCCCACCATATTGTTGCAATAAGAGATAAAAAAGTCTTTGCTCAGGGTAAGCCTGAAGAGATTGTTACTTGTAATTTGGTTCATGAAGTTTTCCAAATGAAATGTGACGTAACGTTTGATCCGATGTTCGGGACTCCAATGTGCATACCACACGGCAGAGGGCGATGTATATTCGCCAGGGGAGCCGGTGCAGCACAATCGGCAGTGAATTAAATATTTCAATCCAAACCTCATCAGTAATAACAGCTGATGGGGTTTTAAAATTTCATACATGCATTCTCTATATTTAGGCAAATTACTAATAGGAGGTGCATTATGGAGAAAAAGAAATATTATATAAATACGGGCAGTCTGGAAATATCGCAAATTAAATATGATAATAATGAAGAATTTATAATTCATGCAACAGATGATGAGGTCCGTATTTTACGTGAGAAAATGAATAATATGCATGATGCTGATCTCGGAACTTTTCTGCGTTCACATGTTCCAATTGTCCCGTATCATAACGATACAGCAAATGATAACTATGACGACAGTATAACTGAAGCATATCGGATGATTTACGAATTAGGTGACGAGGATACAAAAGAACATATCGATAGTATAGGTGTTTTGTCAGACAGGCATCTGTAAACCATTAACACGGAATAAGATTAATCTCTTATTCCTATTTTTTATGCTAATTTTTTCCTTATTAAGTTTATGGATAATGGTTTAAAGGAATATTATAAACAGGATAAGCTTATACATAAATACTGGGAGGGAACAGCCATGAAGAAAAATAAGCAACGGATGTATTTAACAGGTTCTATTGGATTAGCTATTATTTTACTATTATCGTTTATAATTCAGACAGGCGGATTACTGCACTCAGCATCGGCAGTTAATTACAGTGAAATCCATAAAACTTCCAAAACCAGTAAAGTACAGGTAAAAACAATGAATACTGCTGCCAAAAATCAAATCTCACATGAGCAGATTGTTTCCCTTACTGAAGAATTTATGGATATCCTTGTACAGGATACGAACAACCAATACAAGGTTATTCATTTTGATACGAAGGAAGCGTTATTGAAAGAATTTGAGAGAGTTACTATAAGAAACGTAGCAGCAAAATATGTTGATTATTATTTTCAGGAAAAAAAGAACGGATTATTTATTCGTCCAACCGAAACACCGCCATGGTTTAATGCGGGAAATGATTATGATATGATAAAAGTGGAAGACAATGTTGTCAAAGTAGTTCAAAAGAATAAAACCGATTTATACGGAGCCTATACCGTGAAATTTGAATTCACCTATGATAACCAATGGAAAATAACGAATATTGCATATGAATAACTCGACTTATTTATGAAAGCAGTTGAAATAATGTACACTTTCAAAGACTATTACCAAAATGAAGTAAAATTATCGTTTGAGGATCATCCTTTTTCAAAAAAACCAAAACATGTCTGGGTCATTTGCAAATATAAGGGGAATTGGCTGCTGACCAAACATAAAGACCGAGGACTTGAATTCCCCGGTGGAAAGGTCGAAAAAGGGGAAGCTGCGCTTGAAGCGGCAATTCGGGAAGTGATGGAAGAAACCGGAGGAACCATTGAACACATTAATTATGTCGGTCAATATATTGTTGCAGGTAAAGGCGGTACCATTATTAAAAATGTTTATTTTGCTGAGATAGCGGGCCTGATGGAACAAAGAACGTATTATGAAACAGAAGGACCGGTTGTATTGGAAGCAATTCCGGACGATGTGAGGGTTAATGAGCAGTACAGTTTTATTATGAAAGATGGCGTTTTAACGCGTAGTATGGAGTATATTGATAAAAACTACTAATTGATATGTTGGAATTAATAAAATAGGAAAACCAATAAAAAATCGCCCTGATAAGGCGATTTTTTATTGTGTATGCTTAATCAGCCATCCCTCGATCCGCTCGACAATTTTGTACATTATTGCGGCAAAGATAGCAATGATGATCAAACTGGACATAACGAGAGTGAAGTCAAATACCTGGAATCCATAAACAATCAGATAGCCCAATCCTTCTTTTGATACAAGGAATTCTCCGACGATTACCCCGACCCAGGAAAGGCCGACATTAACTTTAAGCGTGGAGATCATTGCGGGCAATGTTGCAGGAAAGACAGCCTCCTTAAAAATCTGTTTTCTGTTGGCTCCGAAACTTTTTAGCACTTTTTCATAATTGGGGTCGACTTCCCGGAAAGCGGAATAAACAACGAGTGTCGTAATAACTACTGAAATGATGGCTCCCATTGCGATGATGGAAATATATCCCGGCCCCAGTGCCACAATTATTATCGGTCCAAGGGCAACTTTAGGCATCGCATTCATAACAACAAGGTAAGGGTCCATTATTTTGGAAAACCGTAATGATGACCACAACACAGTTGCGATGACAATTCCCATAATGGTTCCGATCAGAAAGCCCAAAATCGTTTCAAATAGCGTTACCTGCAAATGCGTTAGAATGGATCCGTCTGAAAATTTTTCCATAAGCAGGTTAATAATTTCGGATGGTGAGCTGAATAATAATGGGTCAATCCAATACATGCTGCTGGCCAGTTCCCATAAGGCGAAAAAAGAAATCAGGATGACGAACTGCCACGTGAAGACGATTTTTTTCTCACGCTTCAGTTGTTTTTTGTATTGTTCAAACAGGTGGTAATCTGTTTTACGATTCATAATCGGGAATCACCACCTTTGCTCCTGATGAAATTTCTTCGTTTTTATTTAACTCTTTCCATATTTTATCAAACAGAATTTGGTACTTTGGATGTCTCCGTACTAAAAATGGCATTTCGTTACGCAATTCCAACGGTACTTCAAACGTTTTTGCGATGCATCCCGGATTGGCATCCATCAGGATAATACGATCACTCATCGCTATAGCCTCGCCGATATCATGCGTAACGAGCACAGCGGTTTTGTTGTATGTTTTAAGAAGCTGTGACACAAGATCCTCTAGTTTCAGTTTTGTTTGATAGTCCAATGCTGAGAAAGGTTCATCCAATAACAATATTTTCGGGTCGGTTATCAGTGTACGGACTAACGCAACGCGTTGTCGCATACCGCCGGAAAGGGAATTTGGATAATCCTGAGCCACACCGGACAGACCAACTTCTTCCAGAAGCGTTAAAGCTTTTTCCTTCGTTTCTTTTGTTTGATCATTGACGATTTTAGGGCCAATCAATACATTATTGATGATTGTTTTCCATGGAAATAAATAATCCTGCTGCAGCATATACCCAATGGCAAGGTCAGATTTACTCAAGGGCTGCTGATTCAGATGAACACTTCCGGCAGTTTGTTCAATAATCCCTGCAATGATTGAAAGGATTGTTGACTTTCCACAGCCACTGGGACCCAGTAACGCTACAAATTCCCCTTCATTAACGGAAAAAGAAATATTATCTAATGCTTTTGTATAGCTTTTTTTTGAAAAATAATGATGTGAAACATTTTCTAAGGTAAGAAATGACATAGTTTTCCCTCCTTAGTTTCCGATTACTTCCTCAGCATATTTAGTATTTACAAGCTCATCATATGGAACATCGGCAGGGAGTTCACCTGCTTCGTCCATAATATCTTTCAGGTTATTCCATTCCTCTTTACCAAGAATTGGATCAGTTGCAAATGAGCCTTGATTTTTATAGCGCTCAATGGAGGATGCGAGCATATCAAGCTCAGTATCTTCAAAGTATGGTTGAATTACTTTTGCTATCTCTTCCGCACTATGTTCCTGGACCCATTTTTGCGCTTCGTATACCGCTTTTGTAAATTTCTTTGTAGTTTCTTCGTTTTCTTTTATAAAGCTTTGTTTAGCCATAAATACAGTGTATGGCACATGACCGGATTCTTCACCGAATGAAGCGATGATATGACCTTTTCCTTCTTTTTCAAAAATGCTGGCAGTTGGTTCAAAGAGCTGAACATATTCAGCATCACCCGATACGAAAGCACCCGGGATGTTTGCAAAGTCAACATTCTGCAGCAGATTTAGATCGGCGTGCGGATCGATATCATGCTTTTTCAAAACAAATTCGCCAACAATTTGTGGCATTCCACCTACACGCTGACCAAGGAAGGTGCTGCCCTTTAAGTCATCCCACTTAAAATTTGGTTTTGGTTCTTTTGCAACCAGGAAAGTGCCATCTGTTTGTGTTAATTGTGCAAAATTGACTGCGTAGTCTTTTGAATCTTGAGCATACACGTAGATGGAAGTTTCTGATCCGACAAGTGCCACGTCTGCTCCGTCAGACAATAGAGCGGTCATGGTTTTGTCACCGCCCCATGTTGTTTGCAGTTCAACGTCGAATCCCTGATCCTTAAAGAATCCCTTTTCAATTGCTACATATTGAGGGGCGTAGAACAATGATCTGGTAACTTCAGCTATTTTAATTGTTGTTTTTTCACCGGAACTGCAAGCTGTAACAAAAATAAGCAATATACATGAAAATAAAGCGATACAGAAACGTTTTTTCATATTATTCGATCCTTTCACATTCATGTTATGGTATGCCATAGCCTATGACCAGGTAAAAAAATGTGTGAATGCCTATTTATTGTTTTTTAAGGCTGATTTTAAAGACTCTTATTATTTACGTTATTTTGAAGAATGGAATCTATTTCTCAATTTCCATATAATGCGAACTACGGTTGAGTGCTATGACACCGCTCCGGAAATATACTTCGCTTTCCGCGGGAAGCTGGTGAGCCTCCGAATCGCTATCGCGTTTCGTAGTCTCACCTAGGCTTTTCTTCCCGCAGGAGTCTACGTATATTTCCTACGCTGGTTTCGTGCGTTGTTCGTTTTTTCTGTTACACGTTTTCGTTATGTCCCAACCTTCTAGCTTGCTCTTCTAGTTGACAAGGAAAGCTGGACAGTGGCACATCGCATAAAAAAAGTGGTTTTACTTTTCGGGGAATTTCTCATATTCCAGCTGCTGGTTTGGTGAGTTTAAATATCTTACTCTAACCAGATGGTTAAAAGCAAAAACTTAGCGGAGGAAATACGCTGAGACTCCTGTGGGAGGAAAGGCCTAGGAGTCTGTCCGACGGAATGAATAATTTGTCAAAACCAAGCAGGAATACCTTCTCTTATCTCGAACTCTACATGTAGAATCTAAATGTTCGTAAAAAAAGAAAGGGGTATCTCGGATGGCCAAGTTTAAACCGTATTTAATGGAACAAGGGGAAATGATTCCGACGTACTTTGGAGATCTGATTTCGGGGGACCATTTGGCTCGTTCCATTAGTGACATTGTCGAACAGTTGGATCTTTCGGAAATCATGAATCAATATACGCATCAAGGAGAAGAAGCTTACCATCCGAAGTTGCTAATCAAGATATTATTTTATGGCTATGCGGAAGGGTTTTTTTCTTCCCGTAAATTAGGGATTGCCGTTCGTGAAAATATTCCTTTTCGATGGTTGGCTGCTGGTCAGAAGCCTGATCACCGTACGATCAGTGATTTTCGCAAGAACAATTTGAAAACTTTGGCTGGCTTATTTAGCCAAATCGTGCAAATTGCACAGGAACTTGGCCATATTTCCCTTGGGCATGTAAGTATTGACGGTTCCAAGATCAAAGCCCATGCTTCCAAACATAAAGCAATGTCCCGAGGCCGCATGAAAAAAGAACTTGAGCGCCTGGAAAGGGAAATCACCGAAACATTGGAAAAAGCACAGGAACAAGATGAACTTGAAATGGAAGATGAACCGGAAGACCCCCGACACCAAGGTATACAAGACCGTCAACAACGATTGGAAACCATTAAGGGTGCACTGCAACAACTGAAAGAACGTAAACCGGAAGCTTCTTCCGCGACGCCCGAAAAAGACCAGGTTAATTTCACAGATGAAGATTCACGGATTATGAACACGAAAACCCAGGGTGTTATACAAGGCTACAATCCCCAAATTGCGGTTGATTCCGACAATGGGTTGATTGTTGGTTATAAAATGAGTCAAAATTCCAGCGATCAAGGACAGTTTGAAGATGTCTTATCTTCCATTCAAGAGAATACAGGAACGGTGCCGGAAAAGGTCACAGCGGACGCTGGTTATTTTAGTGCTGACAATATCCAACAAGCGGAAGCATATGGAACGGACGCTTATATTGCAGCGACCAAAGAAAGCAAACAAACCGGGAACCCATATGACAAATCAAATTTCACCTATGATCCAGACCAAGAAACGTATATCTGCCCTATAGGCAAGAAAATGGATCTCAAAAAAATTAAATACAAGAACAATGAGAAGAAACCCACCCAATGGATTTATGAATGCCAAGCATGCCCGGAATGTCCTTTTCAACGTGAATGCGTAAAGGCTAAATCTAAATCCGGAAAGCGAACCATGACACGTACGGAAGCCGATCCTGTTCGTGAATCTATGAGAACAAAGGTCCAAAGTGACGAAGGAAAAGCTATTTACAAGCAACGCAAAGCGATTGTAGAGCCGGTATTTGGTCAAATCAAGGAATGCCAGGGATTCCGACAATTTCACCTCCGTGGAAAAGATAAAGTGGAAGGTGAGTTCGAGCTGCTCGCACTGAGCCATAACCTAAGAAAACTTCATACCCTCAAACATTCCAAAAAACCTAAAGTGGATGAACGGAAGAAGTATGTCCAAAATCAGAAAAAAGCAGCATAATGGACTACAACAGGGGTGTGTTTAGGCCCTATTTCCTTCAAAAACAGCTTTTAGATAAAAGTTTTACAAGAAATCGGTTCGATAAAACAATTTAAGTTACTTCGTCGGACAGACTCCTAGATGAGACATCTGAGTGCGTAAGCACGAAGAGGGCTCAACAGCCGCCCATGGAAAGCGAAGTGTATTTCCGCAGCGGTGTTTTTACTCTCAACTGTTTTTAAAGTAGTTCGCATTTTATGTCAATTGCGTTCTCAGGCAGCAACAATTTACGCGAAAACAGACCTATTAAAAATCAATATATAAAAAAACCGGCCTCGAAAAACGAGACCGGTTGTCAGGATCAACTGACGACTTTTTCCTTCATATTTTAAAATCCTTTTGGGATGAGGAAACGGTTGTTATTCAGGTTTCCAAATTGGACCTGCTTGCTTGATTTCATCACTTGCAAGTTTGAACTTTTTAAAGTTCTCATGAAATTTCTTTGCGAGTGATTTTGCTTCTTCTTCATAAGCAGCTTTATCTGCCCATGTGTTTATTGGTACTAAAACTTCATCAGGTACACCAGGTACATGCATTGGGATTTCCAACCCAAAGATGTCATCCTTGGTTGTTTCAGCTGAATTAAGTTCACCTTCGAGTGCGGAGTGTACCATTGCCCTGGTATAAGAAAGTTTCATGCGTTTACCAACGCCATATGAACCACCAGTCCATCCTGTATTTACCAGGAATACATTTGAATTGTACTGGTCAATTTTCTCACCAAGCATGTTCGCATATGTTGATGGCGCAAGTGGCAGGAATGGTGAACCAAAACAGGCTGAGAATGTTGCCTGTGGCTCTGTTACACCACGTTCTGTACCAGCAAGTTTACTCGTGTATCCACTCAGAAAATGGTACATTGCCTGTTCTTTTGTCAGCTTGCTGATTGGCGGCAGTGTTCCGGATGCATCAGCAGTTAAAAAAATGATTGTGTTTGGATGCCCGGCTACACTTGGTGAAACAATATTATCAATGTTTTCCAGCGGATAGGCTGCACGAGTGTTTTCTGTCAAGGATGTATCATCATAATCAGGTTCACGTGATTCGTCATCAAGGACTACGTTTTCAAGCACGGAACCGAATCGGATTGCATTATAAATTTGCGGTTCTTTTTCCTGTGATAGATTAATACATTTGGCGTAACAGCCGCCTTCAATGTTAAAAATACCATTCGGACTCCAGCCGTGCTCGTCATCACCAATAAGGCGTCGGTACGGATCTGCTGATAATGTCGTTTTGCCCGTTCCTGAAAGCCCGAAGAACAAAGCTACGTCACCTTCCTGTCCGACATTGGCTGAACAGTGCATTGATAATATGTCCTGTCGGGGAAGTAAGTAATTCATGACAGAAAAAATGGATTTTTTGATTTCACCAGCATACTCGGTACCGCCAATTAAGATGACTCGTTTTTTAAATGAAACGAGAATAAATGTTTCGGAATTTGTACCGTCCACTTCCGGATCTGCTTTAAATGTAGGAGCAGACACAATAGTAAACTCTGATTGATGGTCTTTTAATTCTTCATCAGTTGGTGTAATAAATAATTGACGGGCAAATAGGTTATGCCATGCATATTCATTAATTACCTGAATTGGCAGGCGGTATTTTGCATCTGCCCCTGCAAATCCATTGAACAGGAATATTTCATTTTTATCTTTTAAGTAAGCAACAACTTTTTCATGTAATTTATCAAATGACTCTTCATCAATTGCCTGGTTTACAAGTCCCCAATCTATAAATTCTTCACATTCTTCGTCACGTACGATAAATTTATCCTTTGGGGAACGACCTGTATATTTTCCTGTAGTAGCCCTGACTGCTCCTGTTGCAGTTAATACTCCCTCACCTCTTGAACGTATTTTTTCTACTAAGCGAGGCACAGCCAGGTTCCTTTGTAAATTGTTATGCGAAAGTAAATCTTTCAATAAAAGCGATTGTTCCACCGTTTTCATTTTTGATACCTGCCTTTTTCAGATGGATTTGTATGGAAGTCATTAGCATTCCAAGTCAGATTATTTAAATATGCTATTAGTATAACACATTAATTACATTAGTCCATACTATTAATAAGATTATTTATATGAAACTTTGATGACATTAGTGTTGGGAATCGATAAATAGTTGACATGATAGTGTTAATTCGTTACGATAATTTTCGAACGGATACTCTCTTATTCAGAGTTGGTGGAGGGACAGACCCAATGAAGCCCGGCAACCGTCACTAAGGTGAAAAGGTGCTAATCTGGTGCAAGGATTTTCCTTGAACAATAAGAGCGAAAGGCCACAATTCCTTTCCTCATGATTGCAGGAAAGGATTTTTGTTTTTATATAGAAAAGTTTAACAAAACATATACTGAAAAGATAGAGTTCCGTACCACAATTCAAAGGGAGGATTTAGCCACATGGCTGTAAATCGTCGTTTATTTACATCTGAATCTGTAACGGAAGGACATCCGGATAAAATATGTGATCAGATTTCAGATGCGATACTGGATGAAATTTTATCAAAAGACCCAAATGCAAGGGTAGCCTGCGAGACAACAGTAACAACAGGCTTAGTATTAGTCTCAGGGGAAATTACTACTACTACTTATGTGGATATTCCTGCAATCGTTCGTCAAACAATTAAGGATATCGGCTATACTCGGGCAAAATACGGCTTTGACGCTGAAACATGCGCAGTGCTGACAGCCATTGATGAACAATCTGCTGATATTGCAGGCGGGGTTGATACTGCATTGGAAGCTCGTCAAGGGAAAATGAGTGATGAAGAGATAGCATCAATCGGTGCTGGTGACCAGGGATTGATGTTTGGATTCGCCTGTGATGAGACAAATGAATTAATGCCGTTGCCTATTTCACTTGCCCATAAACTGGCAAAAAGGCTTGCAGATATGCGTAAAGAAAAAGTATTGGATTATTTGCGCCCTGATGGTAAAACACAAGTCACGATTGAGTATGATGAAAACGATAACCCGGTTAAAGTGGATACGATCGTCATTTCAACTCAGCACCATCAGGATATTAAGAGGGAACAGATTGAATCGGATCTGATTGAACATGTAATTCGTCCAGTTGTGCCAGCAGGTCTGCTGGATGATACGACAAAGTATATTATTAACCCGACAGGCCGCTTCGTCATTGGCGGGCCGCAGGGAGATGCGGGTTTGACCGGCCGAAAAATAATTGTTGATACGTACGGTGGATATGCACGCCATGGCGGGGGAGCTTTCAGTGGCAAGGATTCCACTAAGGTGGACCGTTCAGCAGCATATGCAGCACGTTATGTTGCTAAAAATATTGTTGCTGCCGATCTGGCAAAAACATGTGAAGTTCAGCTCGCGTATGCAATTGGAGTTGCCGAACCTGTTTCGATTTCCATTAATACATTTGGAACGGGTGTTGTCAGTGAAGAAGAATTGGTTGCAGCAGTGCGTAAATTATTTGATCTACGCCCGGCGGGAATCATCCGAATGCTCGATTTGCAGCGTCCAATATTCAGAAATACTGCAGCATATGGTCATTTTGGCAGAACAGATATCCTGTTCCCATGGGAAAAAACAGATAAGACAGAAGAATTGCAGGCATTAGTAAAACAATAATTTCAGTGGAAACCGGTTGGTAGCATACCAAATCTCATAATGATTGGTATGCTATTTTATTGAGCGAATTATTTTCGTATACTATTTATGTATGTGTTTACCGCACTGAGCAATAGCGGAAAACTGTATACCAAAGTAATGTATATATTTTTTCCAGTCATTTATGATATAATTTGAAGGATTCAACACGAAAGCGAGGCAGAAGCAATGTGTGGTTTTATCGGTATGATTCGGAGTAACCCAAGTACCCCGAACGATGAAAGTAAAAATTTATTTAAAAAGCAAAACAATATCATTAGCCATAGAGGACCTGATGATGAAGGATATTATCATGATGAATACATATCATTCGGTTTTAGAAGGCTAAGTATTATAGATCTGGAATGCGGACACCAGCCATTGAGTTACGATGATGATAAAATATGGCTTATTTTTAATGGTGAGATTTATAATTATGTGGAGTTACGCAAGGAGTTACTGGAGGAAGGCTATGAATTCGCAACAGAGTCTGATACAGAAGTTATTGCCGCATTGTTTGCAAAACATAAAGAAAATGCCTTTCAATATTTAAGAGGCATGTTTTCCATTCTTGTTTGGGACAAGGAGCAGGAGACACTTTATGGAGCCCGGGATCCGTTCGGCATTAAGCCGTTGTTTTACCATGAAACGGATGAAGGCACGGTTTTTGCTTCGGAAAAGAAAAGCATTGCATTGTTCATGGAAAACGAAGAAGTCGATAATGATGCATTACAGCACTATTTAAGTTTTCAGTTCGTTCCGGAACCAATGACGATGACGAAAGGAGTTAACAAGGTTGAACCGGGACATTATTTTATCAAAAAACCAGACAAGCCGATGAAATTTGAACGTTATTGGCATGCAACGTTTACACCGGTTTTAATGGACAAGCAGGACTGGATCAGGCGGATTCAGGATGTTATGTATGATTCGGTCAATGTGCATATGCGCAGTGACGTTCCGGTTGGATCATTTTTATCCGGTGGGATTGATTCGACAATTATTGTTGCAATGGCAAAAAAATTTAACCCGAATATTAAGACGTTCTCGGTGGGATTTGAGCGGGAAGGCTATTCGGAAGTTGACGTTGCAAAAGAAACTGCTGAAAGATTAGGTGTCGAAAATATTTCATATATTATTCCACCCGAAGAATACATCGAAAAGCTGCCGAAAATTATGTGGCATATGGATGATCCGTTAGCTGATCCATCATGTGTACCACTGTACTTCCTTGCCCGTGAAGCACGGAAACACGTTACTGTTGTGTTGTCAGGTGAAGGGTCCGATGAATTGTTTGGAGGATATAACATTTACCGTGAGCCGGAATCACTGAAAATGTTTAATTCTGTACCGACGCCGGCAAAACATCTTCTGGCCCGGGTAGCAGATGTAATGCCTGAAGGAGTGCGCGGAAAGAGCTTTCTGGAGCGGGGAACAACCCCATTGCGTGAGCGTTATATCGGGAATGCAAAAATGTTTGAAGACGAGGAAAAACGTCAACTAATGAAGCATTTCAATGAAAATTTATCGTATCAGAATATTACTGGGAAACTGTTTGATCATGTGCAGGATTACCCGCTTGTTAACCAGATGCAATACGTTGATATTCATACATGGATGCGCGGTGATATTTTACTGAAGGCCGATAAGATGACGATGGCAAACTCACTTGAGCTGCGTGTTCCTTTTCTAGATAAAGAAGTGTTTAGTGTTGCCCGTGAAATTCCTGTCGATATGAAAATTGCGAACGGCACGACGAAAAGTATTCTGCGTGAGGCGTCGCGTGGAATTATTCCGGACCACGTGCTTGACCGCAAAAAACTTGGATTCCCGGTTCCAATCCGTCATTGGCTAAAAAATGAGCTTAACAGCTGGGCAAAACAACTGATTCAGGAAAGCCAGACCGATTATTTGCTGTACAAGTCATATGTCCTTGATTTGCTTGATGCGCATTGTCAGGGCAAAGGTGATTACAGCCGAAAAATCTGGACCGTTCTGATGTTCATGCTGTGGCATCAAATCTTTGTTGAAAATAAGTTTGATATTGATGAGTTAAGTAAACCAGATAGTCATATTAAAGAAATAACCGCTTCACTTTAAATTAGCCTTTTCTCGTAAGTTTGTTGCATTCCAACCTCGTTGTAGATATATACTGCGAACTACTTTGAATAGAGTTGAGTGCTACAACACCGCTGCGGAAATACACTTCGCTTTCCGTGGGCGGCTGATGAGCCTCCTTGTTCCTTCGTCACTGCGGAGTCTCATCTAGGCCTCTGCTCCCACAGGAGTCTCAGCGTATTTCCTCCGCTGGTTTTACGTTATGAATCCATTGGCTGGACTAGAAATCGTTATAGAAAAACGCATGATGCCACATCACTAGTCGGCAACAATCTATACGAAAACAGTCTTAAAAAAACAGGCGATACGGTTTAGAAGACCGTTATCGCCTGTTTTCCCATTTGAATCCATGCAGCTTTAAATTCGTTGATTGGCGCCTTTTCTTCCCGGTTTAACGGATCATTAAAATAAATATATTCTTGATCATAACCAGTAATTAAAACGGAATGTTCTTTCATGGTTATATCAATTGGACCATCTTCTGTTTGCCATGTTGTAAAAAACGTTTCAGGCAGTTTATTATATTCCGCATTTATAATTACCCAAACAGGACGATTTTGATTGAGCTGATTAATTATTTCTGAAAAGTTCCTTCCGGTAAAATCGTACACACGCTCAATGCCGACATACTGAGCAGCGAGGTCCGCAATTGGTCCATGGTAGACCCCAAGTCCGGGATTATCAAATGAATACATATCACCAACAAACCCGTTATTTGGATTACCGAAGTAGACGCCGTTTTTAGTCGTTTGGTATGGTGTTTTATCCTTTTTGACTCGTTCAGCAAGTTCCATTTTATCCACATCGACCCCACTATACTTTAGCAGCATGCCAAGACTTGTTACCTCGCAGCCACGTGGCAGCTCCGGTAATTGCTTAATGTGTGGTGCGTCAAGGTGAACGGAACCTTTAATTTCATATTGTGAAATATATTTCTCAGTTGGCTTAACAATGTGCGTATCAGCTTTCACTGTATCACGGGCGAAAGCCGCTTTATTTTCATTCACATAAACAACACCTATTAGAAATGCTGTTACCATGAATGCAGTCCCATATAGTTGAAATGACTTTTTCACCCAATTTAAGGTGATTTTACTGCTCAGCAAAATAAAAATAAGTGCAATTAAACAGGACAGCAGGAATAAATGTATAAACATATTTGAACACTCCATGGTAATTATACTCTTTATTTCGGTTGAGGGTATTAAAATGTAAAGTTTATAATTCCAATCCGAGGCTGGTGTTATGCTTATAGTAATGCCCTTTTTCCACGTATGAATTTCGTACGCGTTCCATTTCATCATAATCTTTTTGTGCAAGTTTACGGACAACCTTCACAGGTCTGCCGAATGCCAATGAGTGAGGTGGGATTTTTTTACCCGGAGGTACTAAACTTCCTGCACCGATAAAAGCATGTTCGCCGATTTCAGCCCCATCAAGAATGACAGATCCCATTCCAACAAGTGCGTTGTTGCGAATGGTGCATGCATGTAGTGTTACCTGATGGCCAACAGTGACACCATCTTCAACAGTAACCGGCAAGTTGGGACTTTGGTAAATTAAAGAAAGGTCCTGAATGTTGACGCGTTTGCCAATTCGTGTTGGTGCAACATCTCCTCGAATAACGGTTTTGAACCATATACTTGACTGTTCATCGATTTTCACATCACCAACAACTGTGGCGTCGTTTGCAATAAAAACGGATTTATCAATTTGAGGTTCTGTATTTTTATAAGGCTGTATCATTTGAATCCCCCTAAAAATTATGGTGATATATGTAGTATAACAAATATTTCCTGAACCTATCATGAATGCATCTGAATTGGAGGAGTGGGTGTTGGGCTACAACATACCGAAAACATCAGTAACATTAATGGCAGCAGTTTACCGAAAAATTTTCCCGGCAGTTAACCAGGAATTAGCCTTTTGGGAAAAACGGGCCAAACAGATTCCGGATGATGAATTACGGACACAGGCACTTGCAAGTATTGAATCGAAACGGTTTCATTGTCTGGGCGGAGCAGTTTTTGCATTGCTGGCCGGATTCAGGTGGAGAGATGCCATCCGTTTTATAGTTGCTTATCAAACAATAAGTGACTATCTGGACAACCTATGTGATCGGAGTACTTCTATGGACCCGAATGATTTTCGCCTATTGCATGAAGCGATGGTCGATGCATTGAACCCTGGAAATCCGATGAAAAATTATTATGCATTACGGGAAGAAACATCAGATGGTGAATATTTATCGGATCTTATTCGTACTTGTCAAAAGACGGTACGGAACCTGGAAAAACAAGAACTTATTCAAGATTATCTTCTAAACCTGGAAGGATTATACGGAGATCTTCAAGTATATAAACATGTCAAAGTGGACGAACGAATCCCCCGGTTAACGGAATGGTTTGAAGCAAATAAAGGGGATTTATCACAGTTGGCGTGGTATGAATTTTCTGCCGCAGCCGGTTCAACGTTGGGTATATTTTGCCTTGTGTCCTATACATTAGGTGGCAAAATGAGCAAGGGATTGGCCGAGAACATATTTCATAGCTATTTTCCTTTTATGCAGGGGTTACATATTTTACTGGATTATTATATTGATCAGGAAGAAGACAGAGAAGAGAAGGACCTGAATTTCTGCTGTTTTTATAAAAATCAGGAAGCAATGAAGGAACGGTTTATTTATTTTATCGAACAGGCAGGTAAAGAAATCCAGTCATTGCCTGATAAAAATTTTCACGACATGGTTTGCCAGGGGCTTGTTGGGTTATATTTAGGCGACCCGAAAGTCAACAGGCTTGAGAACGGGATCGCAATGAAAGAAAAGTTACTACGTGTCAGCGGAAGCAGTGCAAGGTTTTTTCACTGGAACACAAAACTTTATCATAAGGTCAAGAAAACCCGGGGATAAACCGGGTTTAGTTGATGGCAACGTTCAATTACGCTTTTGAATTGCCAATATAAATGGCGGGTCATTTTTTTGGTTAATGAATCCATAACACAGTACATGAAATTGTTTCTGGTCCAGCAGGCGAGTGTATCTTAACAGTTGCTCCTTTTCTTTTTCTCCACCTTGGTGACCGTGGTAGACAACCAGTACAACAATACCGTTTTGCTTCATATGTGACAGGATTCCTTCAATTGCCAGGATGGTTGACTCACTTCTGGTGATGATTGATTTGTCACTGCCGGGCAGATAGCCAAGATTAAATATCGCTCCACCCAGCCTTGTCAGTTTATCAACTGAAATATGGTGAATGAAATTGCTATGACTGTCTTTGATGATTGTTGTATTGGTCAGTTGATTTTCAGATAAACGTTCTTTTGTATTGTTAACAGCCTTGTCCTGGATATCAAATCCGAAGACATGACCGGTTTCACCAACCAGTTTACTTAGAAAAACAGTGTCATGTCCATTTCCGCATGTTGCATCAATAACGGTATCTCCTTTATGGATAGCCTCCCCAAGCAGGTAGTGGGAGTAATTGATAATTCCTCTGATCATAATAGGGCTCCTTTTATGTACATTACTAATATAATTTTATCACGTTCATTTCCTTAAAAGAAACATTGCGTCTTGATGCTTGACAAGGCTTCACACATTGATTAGAATTCAATATACATATACTATCGACTATGCGAAGGACTAGTAGTAAATTTGTTCAGGTAAAGCGAGGCAGTGGCAGGTGAAAACTGTTCCTGACGATTTATGAACTCACCTTCAAGTTGCAGGAGTGAACGTTAGTAGTTTCTGCCGTGAATCTGCGTTAAGGATAAACAAGTGAACGCATGCTAGCGTTAATTTGGGTGGTACCGCGGGAAAAACAGCTTCTCGTCCCTTTATTGGGATGAGTGGCTTTTTTTATTTTATAGAAAGTGAACAAGGAGGCAACTAAATTGAGTTTCAACCATCAGGAAATAGAAAAGAAATGGCAGGATTATTGGCTGGAAAATAAAACATTTAAAACAGACACGTTTTCGGAGAAAGAAAAGGTATATGCATTGGATATGTTTCCATATCCGTCCGGTGCAGGACTGCATGTCGGACACCCGGAAGGCTATACCGCTACAGATATTTTTTCACGAATGAAGCGGATGCAGGGGTATGAAGTGCTTCATCCGATGGGCTGGGATGCATTCGGTCTTCCTGCTGAGCAATATGCACTTGATACAGGTAACAGTCCCGCAGCATTTACAGAAAAAAACATAGAAACATTTAAGCGGCAAATTCATGAACTTGGATTTTCGTATGATTGGGATCGTGAAATAAATACCACCGATCCGAACTACTATAAATGGACACAATGGATTTTCACCAAACTGTATGAAAACGGGCTGGCCTATTTGGATGAAGTAGCAGTAAACTGGTGCCCGGCGCTCGGGACAGTCCTTGCGAATGAAGAAGTTATTGACGGAAAAAGTGAGCGAGGAGGTCATCCGGTTATCCGGAAACCGATGAAACAATGGATGCTTAAAATTACTGCATACGCTGACCGGCTTCTGGAAGACCTGGATGAGGTAGAATGGCCAGAAAGCATTAAAGATATGCAACGTAATTGGATCGGCCGTTCAGAAGGTGCTGAAGTGACATTCGAGATTGATGGATTTGATAAGGAGTTCACTGCTTTCACGACTAGACCGGATACTCTGTTTGGAGCAACTTACGCTGTACTGGCACCAGAACATCCACTGGTTGATCTGATTGTTTCTTCTGAGCAGAAAGATGCGGTGGGTACTTATTTAAACGAAATCCAGACTAAGTCTGATTTGGAGCGTACTGACTTAGCCAAAGAAAAGACTGGTGTGTTTACAGGTGCATACGCAATTAACCCGGCAAATAATGAAAAAATGCCAATCTGGGTTGCGGATTATGTCCTGATGAGCTATGGAAGCGGGGCAATAATGGCAGTACCTGCGCATGATGAACGTGACTATGAGTTTGCAACAAAATTTGAACTGTCGATTGTCGAGGTTGTGGCAGGTGGAGATATTACTCGGGAAGCCTATACAGGAGATGGTGAACATGTCAACTCAGACTTCCTGAATGGCTTGGGTAAAGATGAAGCTATTTCCAAAATGATTGAGTGGCTTGAAGCGGAAGGTAAGGGCGAGAAGAAGGTTACTTACCGTTTGCGTGACTGGCTTTTTGCAAGACAGCGTTATTGGGGAGAACCGATACCTGTCATTCATTGGGAAGATGGATCTATGACTACTGTTCCAGAAGATGAGCTTCCATTGGAATTGCCCGAAATGGACAATATTAAGCCTTCCGGGACAGGAGAATCCCCCCTGGCAAACAGTGACTGGGTCAATGTAACAGATCCGAAGACCGGAATGAAAGGGCGCCGGGAAACAAGTACAATGCCACAATGGGCAGGAAGCTGCTGGTATTTTCTCCGGTTTATTGATCCAAAAAACTCTGAACAGCTTGCCGACCCTAAAGCATTAAAAGAGTGGCTGCCAATTGATATTTATATTGGCGGTGCAGAGCATGCGGTACTTCACTTGTTATACGCAAGGTTTTGGCATAAGTTTCTGTATGATATCGGCGTTGTACCGACAAAAGAGCCATTTATGAAGTTGTTTAACCAGGGTATGATCCTTGGGGAAGGCAATGAAAAAATGAGTAAGTCCAAAGGTAATGTAGTAAATCCGGACGATATTGTTTCCACACATGGAGCCGACACACTTCGATTATATGAAATGTTTATGGGACCGCTTGATGCAGCAGTTGCCTGGTCAACAAACGGTCTTGACGGAGCACGAAGATTTCTGGATCGTGTATGGCGGTTAATTATTGATGAAGATGGAAAGCCTTCTGAAAAAATAGTGGAAAATGTTGAGAATTCTTCGATGGAAAAGGTATTTCACGAAACAGTTAAAAAGGTAACGGAAGACTTTGAAAACCTTCACTTTAATACAGGAATATCACAAATGATGGTATTTATTAATGAAGGGTATAAAGCTGATCAGATTCCGAAGTATTATGTTGAAGGATTTGTGAAAATGCTTTCGACTGTCGCACCACATATTGCAGAAGAATTATGGAACCTCCTTGGACATTCCGAAACTATCAGCTATAGGGCGTGGCCTGTTTATGACCAAACGAAACTGGTTGAAGATGAGGTTGAAATTGTACTTCAGGTAATGGGAAAAGTCCGGGCCAAAATGAATGTGGCAAAAGACATATCAAAAGAAGAACTGGAAAAGCAAGCTCTGGAGAATGAGAAAATACAGGAGTTTCTGGAAGGTAAAACAGTCAGGAAAGTAATTGTTGTACCGGGTAAATTAGTTAATATAGTTGCAAATTAAAAATTGGCAAAGGATCTCTTCGTTTTATGTAAAGAAGAGATCCTTTTATTACTTGGAAGGGACCCATTTCGTTTTTAAGATTATCCATTTATCTTTTTCGTAATACCAAAGTGTTTCGACTGTGCCCAACTGATCTGCGTGGTATGCTCCGCTTATTTGCTGATAGCTTTTCAAACCATATCCTTTTCGCTCGCTGATTAGAACTGGTTCATAGTAAGCTATGGGGTCGATCATTGCTGAAGTTTTTTTCAGTAATTTTCCCTGCTTGTTATAAATGCCAAGTTGAATATATTCAGATGCCTGATCTTCGACATCAACAATATTAGGTTCTTTCTCAGGGGAGAGTTGAACTTCAACTTTATAATTGTCCTTGAATTCGGCTTTCACATAATATTGCTCCGCCAGTTTTATTTCTTTTAACTGTTTGTTTTTTAACGTGTGAAGTTTGTAATAATATAAACCACCGCTGCCACCGGTTGCACTTTGATAAAAGATGTCTTTGACATTATCGTGATTTAAATCGATAAATTGTAACTTTGGATCATAACCGCCTTCATAAGGTATTTTCCATTTCCGGTCGTTTGTGGATGTAACGGTAGCCCAAGTATCCATGAAGTAGTCTGTGTCCCGGGAAAATAATATTCCTTTCAGTACTATCGTTTCTTTTTGTGAATCCCCGGTCACATCATCCGTATTTTTGGAGATTTGCTGCGGAGAAGGAGCATTGTTTTTTTCCTCTGCTGCAGTGATTGTTATTGGTATAAATAAAATGAGCAAAGCAATAATATTGATGAAATATTTCATATATATCACCTCATTGATGTTTAGTTCATATATTTTGTGTTAGATAGTTGCAGGCTATTCACATATGACGTTATGATGAAAACATAAAACAGCAAAAAAGGATGGTATAAGTGGAGCATATAAATACAGTAACACCAGAAGAGGTAGAACAATTAATAGAAGAGGATAAGGATATTGTAATCGTGGATGTAAGGGAAGATGAGGAAGTTGCCCAAGGGATGATAGAAGATGCAAAGCATATTCCTCTTGATAAGATTCCACATTCAACAAATGAAATGGATAAAGATAAACACTATATTTTTGTATGCCGCTCGGGAAGAAGAAGTATGATGGCAGCATCATTTATGGATGAACGTGGCTTTAAAGTGTCCAGTATGGAAGGCGGAATGCAGGATTGGGATGGAGAAGTAATTGTATAAACCAGCCTCTGGATAATACTTCCTTTATGAAATGCAATATTTTATTATAAAATTCCGTTGACATTTAAAGTATTCGGTAGTATTATGAATCTTGCTGTTGAAAAACAGCGACGCAAAACAATGTTGAAAAACAACGAGCAAAAAATGATGATTTTACTGTATTGACATCAATCATCATTGGTGATATAATATTTACGCTGTCGACATGAACAGCAGAAATTGCTCCTTGAAAACTGAACAAAACAACCAAACAGATGTCAGAGGTAAGAAGTCGGAAGTCAGATTACAGTAATCTGAATGAAGGCTTCGACCCTCGAATCAATTTTTAAAGCTAAGACAATGATATGGTTGACGGTGTCAATCATATACAAACTTTTTTGGAGAGTTTGATCTTGGCTCAGGACGAACGCTGGCGGCGTGCCTAATACATGCAAGTCGAGCGCGGGAAGCAGGCAATCACCCTTCGGGGTGAGCGCCTGTGGAACGAGCGGCGGACGGGTGAGTAACACGTGGGCAACCTGCCTGTAAGGCTGGGATAACCCCGGGAAACCGGGGCTAATACCGGATAACACTTTATCTCGCATGAGTTGAAGTTGAAAGGCGGCTTTTAGCTGTCACTTACAGATGGGCCCGCGGCGCATTAGCTAGTTGGTAAGGTAAAAGCTTACCAAGGCGACGATGCGTAGCCGACCTGAGAGGGTGATCGGCCACACTGGGACTGAGACACGGCCCAGACTCCTACGGGAGGCAGCAGTAGGGAATCATCCGCAATGGACGAAAGTCTGACGGTGCAACGCCGCGTGAGTGATGAAGGTTTTCGGATCGTAAAACTCTGTTGTCAGGGAAGAACAAGTACAAGAGTAACTGCTTGTACCTTGACGGTACCTGACCAGAAAGCCCCGGCTAACTACGTGCCAGCAGCCGCGGTAATACGTAGGGGGCAAGCGTTGTCCGGAATTATTGGGCGTAAAGCGCGCGCAGGCGGTCTTTTAAGTCTGATGTGAAATCTTGCGGCTTAACCGCAAGCGGTCATTGGAAACTGGAGGGCTTGAGTGCAGAAGAGGAGAGTGGAATTCCACGTGTAGCGGTGAAATGCGTAGAGATGTGGAGGAACACCAGTGGCGAAGGCGACTCTCTGGTCTGTAACTGACGCTGAGGCGCGAAAGCGTGGGGAGCGAACAGGATTAGATACCCTGGTAGTCCACGCCGTAAACGTTGAGTGCTAGGTGTTAGGGGGTTTCCGCCCCTTAGTGCTGAAGTTAACGCATTAAGCACTCCGCCTGGGGAGTACGGCCGCAAGGCTGAAACTCAAAAGAATTGACGGGGGCCCGCACAAGCGGTGGAGCATGTGGTTTAATTCGAAGCAACGCGAAGAACCTTACCAGGTCTTGACATCCTCTGACAGCTCTAGAGATAGAGTGTTCCCTTCGGGGACAGAGTGACAGGTGGTGCATGGTTGTCGTCAGCTCGTGTCGTGAGATGTTGGGTTAAGTCCCGCAACGAGCGCAACCCTTGATCTTAGTTGCCAGCATTCAGTTGGGCACTCTAAGGTGACTGCCGGTGACAAACCGGAGGAAGGTGGGGATGACGTCAAATCATCATGCCCCTTATGACCTGGGCTACACACGTGCTACAATGGATGGAACAAAGGGCAGCGAAGCCGCGAGGTGAAGCAAATCCCATAAAACCATTCTCAGTTCGGACTGCAGGCTGCAACTCGCCTGCATGAAGCCGGAATCGCTAGTAATCGCGGATCAGCATGCCGCGGTGAATACGTTCCCGGGCCTTGTACACACCGCCCGTCACACCACGAGAGTTGGCAACACCCGAAGTCGGTGAGGTAACCTTTTGGAGCCAGCCGCCGAAGGTGGGGCCAATGATTGGGGTGAAGTCGTAACAAGGTAGCCGTATCGGAAGGTGCGGCTGGATCACCTCCTTTCTAAGGATAATTAGATGGAACGCTGGGCAGGACTTCTTACGAAGTCCCCCCGGTAAGGGCATATGTGGTTGTTTGGTTCAGTTTTGAGGGAGTAAATCTCTCTTTTTGTACCTTGAAAACTAAATAAGAGTAATCAACGACATCAATTAAAAGCAAGGCTAATTTATTAGTAACGCTTATTCATTGTAAGATAGTTAAGTGAAGAAGGGCGCACGGTGAATGCCTTGGCACTAGGAGCCGAAGAAGGACGGGACTAACACCGATATGCCCCGGGGAGTCGTAAGTAGACTTCGATCCGGGGATTTCCGAATGGGGGAACCCGCTGTTCGTAATGGAGCAGTACTTGTGTCTGAATACATAGGGCACAAGAGGCATACCCGGGGAACTGAAACATCTCAGTACCCGGAGGAAGAGAAAGCAAACGCGATTTCCCAAGTAGCGGCGAGCGAAACGGAAACAGCCCAAACCAGAAAGCTTGCTTTCTGGGGTTGTAGGACACTCCATTGGAGTTACCAAGAAATACGTTAGATGAATCGACCTGGAATGGTCAGCCGAAGAAGGTAAGAGCCCTGTAGTTGAAAGCGTGTTTCCTCCGGAGTGGATCCTGAGTACGGCGGAACACGAGGAATTCCGTCGGAATCCGGGAGGACCATCTCCCAAGGCTAAATACTCCCTAGTGACCGATAGTGAACCAGTACCGTGAGGGAAAGGTGAAAAGCACCCCGGGAGGGGAGTGAAAGAGAACCTGAAACCGTGTGCCTACAAGTAGTCGAAGCCCGTTAATGGGTGACGGCGTACCTTTTGTAGAATGGACCGGCGAGTTACGATCGTATGCAAGGTTAAGTGGCAGACACGGAGCCGCAGCGAAAGCGAGTCTGAACAGGGCGAAATAGTATACGGTCGCAGACCCGAAACCGTGTGATCTACCCATGTCCAGGGTGAAGGTCAGGTAACACTGACTGGAGGCCCGAACCCACGTATGTTGAAAAATGCGGGGATGAGGTGTGGGTAGGGGTGAAATGCCAATCGAACACGGAGATAGCTGGTTCTCTCCGAAATAGCTTTAGGGCTAGCCTCAAGGTAGGCGTACTGGAGGTAGAGCACTGATTGGATGAGGGGCCCTCACCGGGTTACCAAATTCAGTCAAACTCCGAATGCCAGCTACGTATCCTTGGGAGTCAGACTATGGGTGATAAGGTTCATAGTCGAAAGGGAAACAGCCCAGACCGCCAGCTAAGGTCCCAAAGTATACGTTAAGTGGAAAAGGATGTGGAGTTGCCCAGACAACCAGGATGTTGGCTTAGAAGCAGCCATCATTTAAAGAGTGCGTAATAGCTCACTGGTCGAGTGACTCTGCGCCGAAAATGTACCGGGGCTAAACGTATCACCGAAGCTGCGGAAGCAGAGGTCAGATGCCAGAGGTCGGAAGTCAGAAGTGAGGGAAGACTGTGATCAAACACTATAAAGATCTAAGGATTTATCAACAATCTTATGAGCTTGCTTTAAAAGTTCATCAAATCAGCTTAGAATTCCCCAACTTTGAAACGTATGAACTTGGTGCACAAATAAGAAGAGCTGCTCTTTCTATTCCTGCAAATATTGCGGAGGGATATGGAAAGAAGGATTCAGTGAATAATTTCAAGCGGTTCCTTAAAATATCACTTGGTTCTAATAATGAAGTCAAGGTAATGATAGACTTCGCTAAAGACCTAAAGTATCTGGATGAACAGAAATATACGTATCTCTTTCAGCAATATGAAGAGTTAGGCAAACAGATTTATTCCTTAATACAAAAGTGGAAATGAATCTGACTTCTAATTTCTGGCATCTGACTTCTGTTTGGTAGGAGAGCGTTCCAGTTGCTGCGAAGTCAGACCGTGAGGACTGGTGGAGCGCCTGGAAGTGAGAATGCCGGTATGAGTAGCGAAAAAAGAGTGAGAATCTCTTTCACCGAAAGCCTAAGGTTTCCTGAGGAAGGCTCGTCCTCTCAGGGTTAGTCGGGACCTAAGCCGAGGCCGAAAGGCGTAGGCGATGGACAACAGGCAGATATTCCTGTACCACCTCATGAGCGTTTGAACGATGGGGGGACGCAGTAGGATAAGGAAAGCGCACCGATGGATGTGTGCGCCCAAGCAGTGAGGGAGTTGGATAGGCAAATCCGTCCAACAATTCCAAGCTGTGATGGGGAGGGAAATATAGTACCGAAGTTCCGGATTTCACACTGCCAAGAAAAGCCTCTAGTGAGTTCATAGGTGCCCGTACCGCAAACCGACACAGGTAGGCGAGGAGAGAATCCTAAGGTGAGCGGGAGAACTCTCGTTAAGGAACTCGGCAAAATGACCCCGTAACTTCGGGAGAAGGGGTGCTCCTTTAAGGAGGAGCCGCAGTGAATAGGCCCAAGCGACTGTTTAGCAAAAACACAGGTCTCTGCGAAGCCGAAAGGCGAAGTATAGGGGCTGACACCTGCCCGGTGCTGGAAGGTTAAGGGGAAGCGTTAGGCCTTCGGCCGAAGCGTAGAACCGAAGCCCCAGTAAACGGCGGCCGTAACTATAACGGTCCTAAGGTAGCGAAATTCCTTGTCGGGTAAGTTCCGACCCGCACGAAAGGTGCAACGACTTGGGCACTGTCTCAACGAGAGACCCGGTGAAATTATACGATGTGTGAAGATGCACATTACCCGCGACAGGACGGAAAGACCCCGTGGAGCTTTACTGTAGCCTGATATTGAATGTTGGTACAGCTTGTACAGGATAGGTGGGAGCCATCGAAACCGGAGCGCCAGCTTCGGTGGAGGCACCCGTGGGATACCACCCTGGCTGTACGGACATTCTAACCCAGGGCCGTGATCCGGTCCGGAGACAGTGTCAGGCGGGCAGTTTGACTGGGGCGGTCGCCTCCCAAAAGGTAACGGAGGCGCCCAAAGGTTCCCTCAGAATGGTTGGAAATCATTCGCAGAGTGTAAAGGCAGAAGGGAGCTTGACTGCGAGACCTACAAGTCGAGCAGGGACGAAAGTCGGGCTTAGTGATCCGGTGGTTCCGCATGGAAGGGCCATCGCTCAACGGATAAAAGCTACCCCGGGGATAACAGGCTTATCTCCCCCAAGAGTTCACATCGACGGGGAGGTTTGGCACCTCGATGTCGGCTCATCGCATCCTGGGGCTGTAGTCGGTCCCAAGGGTTGGGCTGTTCGCCCATTAAAGCGGTACGCGAGCTGGGTTCAGAACGTCGTGAGACAGTTCGGTCCCTATCCGTCGTGGGCGCTGGAAGTTTGAGAGGAGCTGTCCTTAGTACGAGAGGACCGGGATGGACACACCGCTGGTGTACCAGTTGTTCCGCCAGGAGCATTGCTGGGTAGCTACGTGTGGCAAGGATAAGTGCTGAAAGCATCTAAGCATGAAGCCCCCCTCAAGATGAGACTTCCCATCACTTCGAGTGAGTAAGATCCCTCAGAGACGATGAGGTAGATAGGTCCGAGGTGGAAGCGTGGTGACACGTGGAGCTGACGGATACTAATCGATCGAGGACTTAACTAAAAATGATTGATGACGTTGATATAATGCTCTTATTTAGTTTTCAGGGTATAATTCCCTATATGTTTTAGTCTGGTAGCAATAGCGGAGAGGACACACCTGTTTCCATGCCGAACACAGCAGTTAAGCTCTCCAGCGCCGATGGTAGTTGGGGCTTTGCCCCTGCAAGAGTAGGACGCCGCCAGGCAAATTAAAACCAGGATACATAATGATGTATCCTGGTTTTTGTATTGTCTGATTAAATAAAGGGAAAATCATCATTCAAAAAAGGCATTAACTTCATTTTCAGATAAGTAATGTCCAATATAAAACGACCCGAAAATAGCATATTTTGCACTAACTTCATCAAAACGTGTATCATAAATCAATTTTTTGAATCTTAGTGGATCATCACAGAATAAGGATACACCCCATTCATATTCATCAAATCCGATTGAACCTGTAATAATACGTTTAATATCCTCTGTATATGGTTTACTTGTCGCAATGTGTTCAAACATCATTCGGCCGCGTTCTTCCTTTGATAAAGTAAACCAATTGTTAATTTCACCTCGCTGCTTACTCATTGGGTAAAAACAAATGTATTCCGTTTTTGGTATCGTTGGATACAGTTTTGCAAGCATTGAAGGGTCTTTGTAAGGATCAGTTTGCCGTTTGGTATACGTGCTTTTTTCAATGATTGAAACATAGGAATAGACAGGTTTTGTAAAATGCGCAAGCGCCGTTTTATTCAGCTGATTTTCAAGCTGATTCAAATTTTTCATGGAAGGACGAAGGTTCATGAACATAATGTCTGCTTTTTGTCCAACTATCGAGTAAAGTGCGGTGCTTCCTTTTTTATTATCCTCTATTTTTTGCCAATCCTTTAATAATGTATGAAATTCTTCCAATGCAGCCTGTCTCTCTTTGTCAGATGCTTGTTGCCATTTCTCCCAGTCGATTGTTCTGAAGTCATGGAGGGCGTACCAGCCATCAAATGTTTCTACAGATTCTACCATTTAAATCACTCCTATTTTCATTATATTTAAATGGTACAATACTACTCCAATATAAATGTGATTAATGTCACGACTTATGATTAGAATGTGAATAAATTGTGATGTTGCATCAATACAAAAAGCGCACCACTGTGAGTGCGCTTTTTATTCTGGCTAGCTCATTCCACCTGTTCCCATGTTTTGTTGCTTTCCACCACTCATTTGTGAAACAAACGGAATCATACTCTGCATTGTCTGACCAAGGTTTTGGTTATTTTTGGTCATTGAATAATAAGTTGCTGCTCCAACTCCAATAGAAGCGATTATTGGTAACCACATTCCATTTCGTTGCATATTATACCAATCCTTTCTATAATGTCCCCTGTCATTATTAGGATGGCACAAAAGCTTTATAAAAATGTTAGGTATCAAATACCAGTGTAGAGTGCTGCCTCATTTGCGGCATTCATCCCGGCAAGTCGTCCGGTTACAAGTGCTGATGTAATATTATAGCCGCCTGTATAACCGTGTATGTCCAGTATTTCCCCGCAAAAATAAAGCCGATCCATTATTTTTGATTGCATGGTGTTTGGAACAATTTCTTTGATGGAAACACCGCCACCTGTAACAAATGCTTTATCAAGTGGAAGTGACCCATGAACATTAAATGTAAAGTGTTTCATTTGATGTACAATTGTACGTACCATTTCCGTGGAAATATTAGCTGCTTTCTGTTCTTCGTTTACACTGTTTTCTTGCAGTATAAATGCCAAAAATCGTTCAGGAACTAGGCCTTTTAGAATATTTTTAATTGATTTTTTAGGGTTATCCTTCATTGATGTTAATATGGATTGTACGAGTTCTTCTTCCTGTTCGTTTGGCAATATATCAAGATGCATTGGTACCTTTTCCCGTCCCTTCATCAGTTCTTTAACAACAAACTGGGAACAGCGGAGGACAGCTGGACCAGATATGCCAAAATGGGTAAAAATCATATCCATTTGATGGGTAATGATCGGTTTGTTCTTTTTATTTAAAACAGATAAGGTGACATCCCTTAATGATAATCCCTGCAAGCTTTTATTTTGAATGAACTTTTCATTTGAAGTAAGAGCCACTTCGGTAGGATAAAGCTCTGTAACGGAATGACCGGCTTTTTTTGCCCAGGCGTATCCATCTCCTGTTGAACCTGTGTGGGGAACAGCTTTGCCGCCTACAGCAATTACAATGGATTTTGTATCTATTTTTGTGCGATCAGCTAAAATTACCGTATGCAATGACTCGTCGTAATGTATAGCTTCAACAGTAGTGTTCATCCGAACATCGACTAGAAGCTCACTCAATTTATTGATAAGTGCATTTACAACCGTTTTTGCCGAGTTGGATACTGGAAACATGCGTCCGTGATCTTCTTCTTTCAAACCTACACCCATTCCTTCAAAAAAATCGATAATATCATAATTGTTAAATACGGAAAATGGGCTATATAAAAATTTGCCGTTTCCCGGTATATGTTTGATCACTTCATCTTCCGGAAGCCGGTTCGTGACATTACAGCGGCCACCACCGGATATAGCAAGTTTCTTTCCTAATTTTTTTCCTTTTTCAAGCAGCATTGTTTTTGAGCCGTTTTCTGCTGCCGCAATTGCGGCCATTAATCCTGACGGGCCGCCTCCAATAACAATCACATCATATGACAACATTCTTCATTCCTTTCGATAGTAGCATACCACGTTTTCGCATATCCAAAAAACAAAATTATTTTTCGAATGTTATTTAGGTGACAACTATAACGTACAGATCGTTATCTGTGATAGAATAACGATAAGCGTAATTTATAATAGATGCAGGTGAAATGATGTCGAATATTGTTAGAGGCACCATGATGTTGACTGGTGCCACATTCTTATCTAAATTTTTAGGGATGATTTATGTTATCCCGTTTTATGAGCTTGTTGGTTCAACGGGGGCTACGTTGTTCGCTTTTGCATACACGCCTTATAATATTCTTATTAGTGTTTCTACAGTTGGAGTTCCTTTAGCTGTTTCAAAATTTGTTTCAAAATATAATTCGTTAGGCGATTATCAAACCGGGATGCGTATGTTCAAAGCTGGTATATCGTTAATGGCTGTCACAGGTATCCTTGCTTTTCTGGTATTATTTTTCAGTGCTGAATTTTTTGCACAATATATGATTACAAATGAAGATGTCGGAAATATTGCTGTGGAAGATGTTACGATGGTCATCAAGATGGTAAGTTTCGCTTTATTGATTATTCCCGTTATGAGTATTGTTCGTGGTTTTTTTCAGGGATACGAGTCAATGGGGCCGACCGCAGTTTCTCAAGTAGTTGAACAGATCGTACGGATTGGTTTTATTTTGGTGTCGGCATTTATTTTAGTAACAATAATGGGTAGAAGCAAAGTGACAGCTGTAGGATTTGCCACTTTTGCTGCATTTATTGGAGGATTGGCTTCCTGTTTGGTGTTATTAATTTATTGGCGTAAAAGGAAACAAAGAATTTTTACACAAATTTCACAACAAAGACTCACACATGACATTTCAACGAAAGATTTATTTACTGAACTATTCAGCTATGCGGGACCTTTTGTACTGGTCGGTGTAGCTACACCACTTTATCAACTGGTTGATCAGTTTACATTCGAACGGGCCATGACAGCGATTGGCAAAAAAGAAATATTTGACCTTGCATATTCTACGATAAATTTTACCGGACATAAGTTGATCATTATCCCCGTTACTATAGCAACAGGGTTGTCCCTGGCGATTATACCGGCATTGACAAAAACCTTTACTCAGAAGAATCAGCAATTGCTGAATCAGCAAATCAATCAGGCACTGCAAATCGTACTGGTTCTCGTTATTCCAGCAGCAGTCGGTCTGTTGATGTTGTCCGATGCAGCTTATGGGGCGCTGTATGGGATTGACCGATTAGACATTACTGGTAATTTGTTAGCTTGGTATGCTCCTGTAGCATTGCTATTTGCGTTGTTTACAGTAACGGCAGCTATTTTGCAAGGAATAAACCAGCAACGTTTTGCAGTTATCAGTTTAACGGGCGGACTGTTAATGAAAGTGCTTTTCAATATACAGCTTATCCATATGTTTGGTGCAAAAGGGGCAATTTTTGGTACAGCACTGGCAGTTGGAACTGCTGTTGCTTTAAATTTATGGCGCATAAAGACGTCCATTCAATTTAATTTCAAACAAACATTCAAGCGTTTCTTATTAATTGGTATTTTTACGATAATTATGTGTATTGTTATTTGGATTGTTAAAGCGATTTTCGGAACCTTTTTAACGGTGGAGGAATCAAGACTGTCGGCGGTTATTGTACTCGTTGCCGGTGTTCTGTCAGGCGGTGTTGTCTACTTATGGTTCAGCTACGAATCAACATTGCTAAGCCGTGTCCTGGGTGATCGCGTGCGAATACTGGACAGGATTTTTCGCAGGTAAAGGAGTTTTTATGAATGCGTATAGATAAATTACTGGCAAACATGGGTTATGGGAGCAGAAAAGATGTGAAAGCGTTAATTAAAAAAAAGAAAGTAGCTATTAACGATAAAATTGTAAAAGACAGCAGTTCCCATGTAGATCCGGAAGACGATACGGTAAAAGTGAACAACAATATCGTTAGCTATCAAAAGTATGTTTATCTGATGATGAACAAGCCACCAGGGTATGTCTCAGCAACAGTGGATGATCGTGATAAAACGGTAATTGATTTGCTGCCGGAAAAATATCAGCTGTTTAAGCCTTTTCCCGTTGGCAGGCTTGATAAAGATACAGAAGGCCTGCTGCTGATTACAAATGATGGGGACCTGGCGCATCAGCTGGTTTCCCCAAAGAAAGACATAGAGAAAACGTATTTTGCTGAGATCAGGGGAAAAGTTACAGAAAATGATGTTGAGGCATTTCAGGAAGGCATTGTACTCGACGATGGTTATCAGGCGAAACCTGCAAAATTGGAGATCCTCCAGGCTGATGAATATTCCGAAGTTCATGTCACCGTTACAGAAGGAAAATTTCATCAGGTGAAACGTATGTTTGAAGCGGTGAAGAAAAAAGTGGTTTATCTAAAACGAATACGTATGGGCGAACTCCGACTTGATGAAGAGCTCTCACCTGGAGATTTCCGTGAATTGAATAAAGAAGAAATGGACTACTGTCTTTCCCAAAAAAAGAGCTGACCTATAAAAGTCAGCTCCATTTCACTATTTTTAAGATATTTTCACTCGTTTGCTTGTGATTTTCCATCTCCCGCGAACCGGACTTCTGACCAGACCATTATATTCCAATACATTCAGATCACGCTGGATGGTTCGGTCGGTTGTTCCAAATTCATCTGCTATTTCCCTGGTTGTTACTGTCCCGTTTTCTCTTATGTAAAGATAGACAGCTTTAACTCTGGTCAACATTCGGGATGTTGTCTGATTCAAAAAACCACTCCTTAAGGAAATCATTCTCTTGTGGTGCAACTGAATCTTTATTGTTATTCTTATTTTACACCTAAATGCATTTGGATTAAAGTGAAAATTTCTAAATAATTTGATAAACATATACGATATATATAAGTGAGGAATGTAAATGACTAATTTACCGCATTATTTTATTGCTATCCCGCTTACGGAAAGTATAAAAAATAAATTTTCAAATTGGCAGCTTGGCTTAAAAGAAAGCTTAGCGTATAAACAGTGGCCGCATAAAGATGATTTGCATATAACGTTGAAATTTTTAGGGCCTGTAGAACTTGACAGGATTAACCGTTTGATAAAATCGCTGGAAGTAATAAAAGCAACACCTGCATTTTCAGTCCTGACCGGTAACCTGGGATGTTTCGGCAATCCTAAAAAACCGCGAGTCCTGTGGGCAGGTGTTGAAAAGACGAATGAAATCATGCAATTGCAACAATCCATCGAGCAAATTGCGAGGCAAGCAGGTTTTCAGGAAGAGAACAGGGCATATAAACCGCACATAACCCTTGCAAAGAAATGGAACGGAACCGAAGCAAATGTGCCCTTATTAAACGAGCGTTACGAGGAACAGCAGACGATGACTATCAATACAGTTGTTGTAAATCGGATATATCCCGGAAGCTCTCCAAAATATCAGGCAGTTGCTGAATTTAATTTGAAGAAAAGGGGGGACTAATAAGTGGCTCAATTAATTAAACTGCAGGATTATATTTCACGGTATGAATGGAATGCATACCGGTATCCGAGCCAGTTTATCCGGGTAAAACAGGACAACTGGAATAAGCTTCATAAAATGTGGGAAGATGAACCAGTTACGGATGAAGAGGAACATACAGAACCGGCTTCGGCATTTTCCAAGCTCAAATCTTTTATGAAGACAGGGAGCTGGCAGGAAGAGGAACCTGCCCCTGATGATCATGACAGTTTACCAAAAACAGAAAATGAATTAAGGCATTACTTTTTGGATAAATTATTTCCTTTACAATTAAAATGGGCCTCATCGACTGTTACGGACGTGTCATTTATGGATAGAGGCTATTACGAAGATGATACATTAAAATTTTTTCTCAAGCGGTTTCCCGATACATATTTATTAATGTATTTTCCAATTTTTAATATAAAGAAGGCGCCGATTGACGGGGAGATCATTTTTCTTAGTCCAATTGGGATTGAAATCATTTATTTAATGGATAAAGAAGCCGGGACAACCATTGTTGCCGGTGATGAACGAACATGGCTGGCAGAAGGAAATAAAGAACAGTCAAAAATGTTAAGCCCGATGATTGCACTTAAACGAACAGAGAAGATTATTAAGGGCATATTGAGTACGGAAAATATCGAATTCCCAATAAAGAAGGTTGTATTATCAAGTTCGAATAAAATTAAATTTGATTCCGAGCCTTATAATACACGGATAATCGGGATGGATGAATTTGATAAGTGGTTTAAGGAGAAACGCAGCCTTGTATCCCCTCTAAAAAATCGTCAGTTAAAAATTACGGAATTACTGCTGAAAAACTGTCAGACTACAGCTGTTAAACGACCTGAGTGGGAAGAAGATGACACCAATACATTTACGATGGGAACTGAGGGGGAGTAAATGTATATCTTTATTGTCAATCCAGCTTCAGGTAAAGGCGGCGCAGTAAATGCTTATACAAAAATCACGAAGAGCAACAATTTTATACAGGTGGAGAGCCGGTGTTTTTTAACGGAATATCCGGGTCACGCTGAAGAAATCGCCAACCAGCTTGAAACTGATTTTTCCGGGCAAATCTCCTGTGTTATCGTAATCGGTGGTGATGGTACGCTGCATGAAGTAATTAATGGTCTTTCCGAAAATAAATATCCTGTATCGTTTATACCGGCCGGTTCGGGGAATGATTTTGCAAAAGGTTGTGACATTAAAGGGTCACCGACTGAAATTTTCCAGCGGATTATCACAGGCAGACATCAACAATCCTATTGGTTAGGGAGTTATCAGCGGGATAATAATAACAAGAGAGATTTCGTGAATAGTATCGGGTTTGGTTTTGATGGGGAAATCGTTAAATACTTGAATGAATCAAAGGAAAGTAAATTTCGCAGTATTTTTGTCAGAGGTAAAGTTAGATATGTCATTGCACTTATAATTGTTTTATTCCGTTTTAAGCCGATGAACGTGGAAGTTAATATTGACGGTAACAGACGCATGCTTACAGACTGCTGGATGATAACAGCAGCAAATCACCCATTTTATGGGGGTGGAATGAAAATAATACCATCCGCTAAAATTCAGGATGGTACGTTTCCTGTACTGATTATCAACAAGATTTCCAAATGGAAAGTACTTGGGCTATTTATAACAGTTTTCACTGGAAAACATATCCGTTTTAAGGAAGTAGAACTACTGGAAGCAACGAAGCTGGAAATCCGTTCAGATAACACGATATCTTTCCAGGTAGATGGTCAATTGGATGCTTGTTCTTTCTGCTCGATATCCAAACAAGGTCAGGAAGTAAAAATTTCCTATTGAAATGAACGAAAATATTCGATAACCTATTTTTATCTCTGTATTTAAAAACAGCTCAATATGGAGCATGTTTATCAATAATCGGACTTTATAATAAATATGATTTGGGGTATTTAAAGTGAACTGGCTTAAAAGAGTATTAGGAAAAGAATGGAATATAAATCCTGCTGGAGGATTAACAGGTGAGGCTTTTTTTGCGGAAAAGGATGATCACCGCCTGTTTCTTAAACGTAATTCTTCTCCATTTTTGGCCGTTCTTTCCGCTGAAGGTATTGTTCCAAAGCTTATATGGACAAAGCGGATGGAAAATGGTGATGTCATCACTGCCCAAAAATGGTTGAATGGAAGAGCGCTTAAGGCTGAGGAAATGCAGCACCACCAAGTAGCCGGTCTGATCGGAAAAATACACCACTCATCTGAACTACTGCATATGTTAATGCGGTTAGGAAAAAAACCGATTACCTCGGATGAAAGACTTGCCGAAATAACCAAGCGTTTACGGGTAAATGGCTTAATGGACAAGTATAAGGAAGTACGTGATGCGACCGATTATTTACATCGGCTGTTGCCTGTAACACGCGGGCAGCAAAAAGTGGTATGTCACTGCGATTTAAACCATAACAATATTTTGCTGACGGATATGGGAAAACTCTACCTGGTCGACTGGGATAACGCAATGATAGCCGACCCGGCAATGGACTTCGGGTTTATACTAAAGTGGTATGTCCCACAGGAAGATTGGGAAGAATGGCTGCATAGCTATGGAGTAGACATGGACGAAAGTTTGATTGAGCGAATGTACTGGTATTTAATTATGGATGCACTCTACTATTTGATTTGGCACAATGACCGGGATGAGGTGAATAAATCATACAGCAGGTTACAGGATTTACAGCAATTGAATATGGATGTTAATTCGGTCATTCTAAATTAATTTGTTGTATGGCATTAACCCATGTTTCAATATTATCTTTATTTGTTGTTATGTGTTCCTCATCATTATGTGCAATTTCTCCCTGCCGCCCATAATTATAAATTTCCGGCAGCAATTGGAGAAGTTGTTCATCTGATATGCTGTTATTAGCCATCATGGCTTGTACCAGACGTTTGATCTGCTGGTATTCGGAAATTTCACCACAGCAGTCTTCGGTTTGTTCACTAAGTATATCCTGGAGCAGCCTCAATTGATTATGAACAGTAAGTGTCACTTGAAATCACCTCAAATCATAGTGTTAACCAATATTTTTTATTCTATGCTAGGAATTCAGAAAGTGAGGTTCTGTTAGTGCGTCAACGTAATAAACCATGGGCAGACGATTTTCTTAATGAAAATAAGCATTTTATTATACCAGATCCCAGTGAAAAGAAGAATAAATGGCAGGAAATGTTTGGCAACTCCAATCCTGTTCATGTGGAAATAGGTACTGGTAAAGGACAGTTTCTAGCAGGAATGGCAGAACAATATCCGGATATTAATTTCATTGGGATAGAAATAGCTAAAAGTATAATCGTTACTGCTGCCCAAAAAATTATGAACGGAAAGCATGATAATGTTTTACTGATAAATGAAAATGCGGAAAATTTAAATGAAATCTTTGCGGAAAATGAAATTTCTGCAATTTATTTGAATTTTTCTGATCCATGGCCAAAAAATCGTCATGAAAAAAGACGTTTAACCTTTCATACATTTTTGAAACAGTATCAGGAAGTAATGGATCCGGAGGGTGAAATTGTACTGAAGACAGATAACCGGGGATTATTTGAATACTCGCTTGTCAGCTTTTCTGAATATGGTATGAAATTAAAAGAAGTTAATTTGAATCTTCATAAAGATGAGGATCCCACAAACGTCATGACAGAATATGAAGAGAAATTTTCAGCCAAAGGACAAGTGATCTACCGCTGCCGGGCAAGATTTTCAAGAGGATTTGACATTAAGTAAATAAAATATGAAGAATGCACGAAATAAGCGAAATATTTATCCGGAGCGGTTATATGCATTATTTTCGCGATAGGAATCTTTGCCGGTTCCTCATTCCGTTATTTCATATAAAAACCTTGGTTGAAGGCTGGTTTCGGATCCTCATTCCGTTATTCGTCAAAATCAACCTCATATTCATTGATTTTGAGTCAATAACGGAACCAGAATCCGCTTTATCCCTTTTATAACAGCTTATCCAGACTTTAGCGGAATGAGAATCCGATTCCTTACCGATCCACAGCCTGTATTCAATCGATGCTAAAACTGTTACAAGTAGATGCGGCACCCTCGGATCTCCATCAAAAGTTTCGGATGTCACTTTCAGGAACCTCTGTGTCATCAAGCGTTACAGTTTCTACTTCGAGTTTAAAAAGCAACATTTTTCACAAAAGGTGCCTTAATTAAATGCTTTTGTCCCAACCTTATTATAACCGCAGTTGTTAGCGTTTGCAGGATATATTTTCTTTAGCTAAACTTATAGTATAGGCAAAAGGAGGATGAGGTAATGGAAACATTGCAAGTTGGACGGGCAAAACTGACGTGGCTGAACGGTGGAGTGAACTTCCTTGACGGGGGTGCCATGTTTGGGGTTGTTCCAAAGGCACTATGGAGCAAAAAATATCCACATAATGATAATAATCAGATTGAATTGCGGACGGATCCAATTCTGCTGCAGGTTGATGGCATGAATTTTTTAATTGACTCTGGAATGGGGAATGGAAAATTAACTGAAAAGCAATTACGTAATTTTGGTGTTCTGGAAGAGTCATCGATTGACAAGTCACTTGCTGAACTTGGACTTTCTGCAGATGATATTGATGCAATGTTGATGACCCATTTGCATTTTGACCATGCATGCGGTCTGACAGAAGTCGCAGAAGATGGTTATGCATCGAAGTTCAAAAACGCGGCAATCTATGTTTCCCAGGTGGAATGGGATGAAATGCGGAATCCAAACATCCGCTCCAGGAATACATATTGGGAAATGAACTGGAAACCTGTTCAGGAACAAGTCCAGCCATTTGAAAAAGAGAAAGTTATAGTTGATGGTTTAAAGATGATCCACACAAGTGGACACAGTGACGGGCATTCCATTCTTGTCTTTGAAGATGGAGACGAAACATTTATTCACATGGCAGACATTATGCCGACCAATGCCCATCAAAATAAACTTTGGGCGCTGGCATATGATGATTATCCGGTAACGTCTGTCCATCAAAAGGAAAAGTGGATGGACTTCGGGTATAGGAAACAGGCATGGTATACGTTTTATCATGATGCATACTACCGGGCGATTAAATTTGATGAAACAGGAAAACCGATTGATGAAATGAAGCGGAAGCGGTATGAATATAAGTGAACATAATAAAGCCATCTGAATGTGCTCAGATGGCTTTATAAATTTTTATGCTGTTTGCACTGCCCCGATTACGGCACCGGTGTCCACGTCCACATAAAATTCATATTGTTTATTCTCCCCGTCAATGTTACGGGTTACTCCGCCACGATAGGCATTGTACAACAATCCGTTTTTCTCCACCTCTTCAGGTTTCATGTAAATCCAGGAGCCACTGATCGGTCCTTGTTTCTTAAATGATTCTTTTGCCTGTTTTAATGCTTTTTCCGGCGTTATTGTTTGTTTTTCATCAATTTGCTGCTTTACCAGATATCCAACTGCCACACCAACTCCTGTAGCAAGTACAGCTTTTTTAAGATTCATTGTATTATTCACCTCTGGAATTATTTATTGAATGTAACCGATTTATAAATTTAGTATAACTGAAAATAATTAAAATAGAAACTAATACACAAGTGGATGGGTGGAAAGGTATAGTCACTTTCCGTTATACTAGACATATTACATAGAATTTTCAGAGATGGAGGAATACAGATGAACCAGGAAACGCTTGATTTATTTAAAACATTGACTGAATTGCAAGGCGCACCAGGAAATGAGCATCCCGTTCGCAAATTTATGAAACAAGAGCTTGAAAAGTATTCTGATGAAATTGTCCAGGATAACCTTGGTGGGGTTTTTGGAGTCAAAAATGGTGACGGTCCACGTGTGATGGTAGCAGGTCACATGGATGAAGTAGGTTTTATGGTTACTCAAATCACAAAGAATGGTATGATCCGTTTTCAGACACTAGGCGGCTGGTGGAGTCAGGTGTTGTTGGCACAGCGCGTCCAGGTAATGACAGATAATGGCCCTGTAATCGGTGTTATTGGATCTATTCCACCGCACAATTTAACACCGGATCAGCGGAAGAAGCCGATGGAAGTTAAGAACATGCTGATAGATATCGGTGCTGATGATTGTGATGATGCGGAAAAAATAGGCATTAAACCAGGGCAGGCAATTGTGCCAATTTGCCCGTTTACACCGATGGCAAATGACAAAAAAATTCTAGCCAAGGCATGGGATAACCGCTACGGCTGTGGCCTTTCCGTGGAATTGCTGAAAGAATTAAAAGATGACAAACTGCCAAATCAGTTGTACTCAGGTGCAACGGTGCAGGAGGAAGTGGGACTGCGCGGAGCACAGGTTGCTTCTCATATGATTAAACCCGATATTTTCTACGCACTTGATGCTTCACCTGCCAATGACATGTCAGGAGATGATAAGGAGTTCGGCCAATTGGGTAAAGGTGCATTACTAAGAATCTTTGACCGGTCGATGATAACACATCGCGGCATGAAAGATTTTATTCTGGATACTGCTGAATCTAATAATATTCCATATCAGTACTTTATTTCACAGGGTGGAACAGATGCGGGCAGGGTTCATCTGTCAAACGATGGGGTACCATCTGCTGTAGTTGGTATTTGTTCCCGTTACATCCACACATCAGCTTCAATAATTCATGTGGATGACTACCAGGCAGCAAAAGAACTGATTGTAAAACTGGTTAAAACAACTGACAAGACTACAGTTGAAACAATTAAAAACAGCTAATAACTAACAATGATAAGCTGCTGTCGCCAGTCTGACAGCAGCTTAAATTTTGAAAGGAATGGCAGAAGGAAAATGAGAGTCATTATCGGATCAAAGAACCCAGCTAAGATTCAGGCAGTTCAGGACGTTTTTTCAAACGATGAAGTTTCAGGGATCGATGTACCATCAAACGTAAGTGCTCAACCATTCTCAGATTCGGAAACCAGAGAGGGAGCAATTAATCGTGCATTGCAATGTATTGAAAACGAATCATCTGATATTGGGATTGGACTCGAAGGTGGTGTCATGTACGTAGACAACCAGTTATTATTATGTAACTGGGGAGCACTTGTTACAAAAGATAAGAAGATTTTCACAGCCAGTGGAGCGCGAATTCCGTTGCCTGTCGAATTTGATAAAGACCTGCAGAATGGAACGGAACTGGGAGATATTATGGATGGTTATGCCAGGAAGAAAGATGTACGGAAAAACGAAGGCGCAATTGGAATATTTACAAATAATCATATATCCAGAAAAGAAATGTTCGTTCATGTCGCAAAACTGGTTTACGGCCAATGGGATTTCCAACAACAAAAATAAGCAGCGGGATTAGCCGCTGCTTTTATTATTCGTAAATATAGCTAAGTACTTCCAATGCTTGATCAATCGTCTCAACTGTAACATTGGCCTTATTGGACAGTTCCTTTAATGGATGAATTAATGATTCCGGACGAACGATAATAGTCGGCTTATTCATTGCAAGTGCGGCACTTGCATCCATTGCAGTATTCCACTGTTTATACTTTTCGCCGAATAACGCAATAACTGCATCCGACTTTTGTAACAGAACTTCTGTACGAAAATTATTGATGCTGGAAGCTGCATCATCTTTATAAAAATTGCCCGGCTGTTGGCCAAGAATATCTTCACCAACATTGTCAGAACGTTCATGATTTGTTTGCGGTCCGACAAATGATAGTGGCAGATTTTTCTCTTTTGCCTTAGCTTTCAGTTGTTCCCGCCAGTCATCGTGAATTTGCCCTGCTAAATAAACAGTGATATCCATGACAATCCCTCCAAATAATTATTCTATATATTCCATATTACTTGTCATACCAAATATTGCAAATAATTAAAACGCAAAAAAAAATACTTTCAAAAATCCGGAATTCATAGTATTATAGACAACGAGGTATAAAGTACTATCTCAGGGGGAAGGAAATTGAGAAACTCTATAATAATTGTAATTGTCTCATCCATATTGATTGCAGTACTTAGCTTGACTGGTGTGCAAACAGAGGAAGAGGCAGTTCAGGATGCGATAACAGCTGCTAAAAAGGTGTTCAATTCCAATGAAAAGATTGAAGTGAATCATTCGAAGGGTTCCTTTTCGATGTATTTACCGGATAGTCTTGAAGTAACTGAACACGATGCAAGTAATGTTATTTTGAAGAACGGCGATCAAACATACATTGTTTTTTATAATAGTTTAGAAGATCCGCTCAGTAAGCTGGGATATAAGTCGGTAGCATCCAAAAGTGAAAGTGCATTATTACTTGAAACCTATGAAGATGAAGATAAATTCGGTTATATTCGAATACTTGAAAATGATGAAGGGGAAAGCTATGAACTGCAAATAGGAGTAGGCGGAGTAAAAGTAACTACCTATACTTCGAAAGCGGCTCTGGAAAATGATTCAAAAAATCTTATGAAAATGGCGCGCTCTATTGCCCTTCAAAATAGTAATACTGTGCAAAAATAGATTTAATCTGGACTATGTAAGCCAGCCAAATGAATCCATTCATTGGCGGGCTTTTTCTTTTGGCATAATTTTGGCTCTTGTTATATAGACTGTTACTTTTAATTTAAACTGCGAAATACTTTGAAAAGAGTTGAGTGCTGCAACACCGCTGCGGAAAGCGAGTATATTCCAGCTGCGGGGCAAGAGAGTCTCACCAGATATTTAATCAGACTTAGTTCGCAGTCTACGGAAATTGTGCATTACCTACCCCAAACCTAAACCTGCAACCCACTGAATCCCCTCTTCTACTCCTATAATCGAAACAGAGCAGCAAAAGGTGGCAGCAATTTTTTTAAATAATATGCCACTTTTTCAGATTTTCATACGATTATATAAGTAGGAAGGTCACTATACAGCTTTAAAATCAATCGAAAAAACACCATTATTGAATCATAGCCTAAACAAAGATATGATAGTCATGGAGGATGATTAAAATGGAAACAATACAATCAGTTAATCAATTAAATAACCTGATAAATAACGAAAATGTCATTGTACTATTTTCAGCCGACTGGTGCCCGGATTGCAGGGTGATTGAACCGGTCCTTCCAGAAATTGAGGAAGCCTATCCTGACTATTCATTAGTTTTGGTGGACAGGGATGAGTTTATCGATCTTTGCCGGGAAAAAGATATATTTGGTATTCCAAGCTTTATTGCGTATAAAGATGGCAAAGAAGCTGGAAGGTTTGTCAGCAAGGATCGAAAAACAAAAGAGGAAATCATCGAATTTATTGAAGGATTAGACGGTTAAAAGGAAAGGATTTTCCAAATGAAAATGACTAGTATAAAAATGAAAAAGATACTGGAGGAACGACTTTCAAATCCCGATTTCAAAACTTCCTACAATCGGGATAAGGATACGTATCGCATTGAATGGAAAGATTCCGGACAAGGGATGACCATCACACTTCCGAACGTTGTGGCAAAGTATAACGAACGTGGTGATGCAGCTATTGATGATCTGGAGGAACATGTGAATGAAGCATTGCGGATCATGAATGAAAACCATAACCTGACAGGAATGGAAAAAAATATTTATCCGGTAATCCGTGCCACTTCATTTCCAACAGAGACCAAAGCCGGAACAAAGCTTGTCAGTAAAGAACATACCGCTGAAACGCGTGTTTTTTATGCATTGGATCTAGGTAAGTCTTATCGGTTAATTGATGAACCAATGCTTGAAAAAGAAGGTTGGACCTACGACAGAATTGATGAAATCGCAACATTTAATATTCGTTCACTTGCCAACGATTATAAGAAAGATACGGTTGCAGATAACGACTTTTATTTTGTTGCAAAACAGGATGGCTATGATGCGAGCAGAATTCTGAATGGTGCTTTCCTTGAAGAAATGCTTGCAAACAGTAAAGGTGAACTGGCTGTCGCTGTCCCACACCAGGATGTATTGATATTCGGCGACATACAAAATAAAGCAGGTTATGATATTTTGGCACAAATGACAATGAAATTCTTTGCGGAAGGTCGTATTCCAATTACTTCATTGCCATTCATATATGAAGATGGGAAGCTGGAACCAGTATTTATTCTTGCAAAAAACCGCCCGGAAAAGAACAGGAAGGAATGATTCACATGGACGTATTTTATAATCCAAACGGTATTGGCGATGTACTAATCGTTCCATTGGAAGATGGGGATCGTTATGAAATTACACACGAAACTATTGGAAATGTAACAAAAATCACTGATAAACAGGGAAGTGTCATTGGTTATAATATTTTCCAGGCATCAGATCACTTTGATTTGCAGGAAACAGGAAAAATAATAATGACAGAAGCGCTTCTGGATCAAATGAAGGATTTATTTCATAAAAATAAGATGGAGGATTCGCTCGATTTTGACTTGAGCCCTAAATTTGTTGTCGGGTTTGTTAAAGAAAAAGAACAACATGAGAATGCTGATAATTTAAGTGTTTGTAAAGTTGACGTTGGGGATGATATTTTGCAAATCGTTTGCGGGGCACCTAATGTCGATGCAGACCAGAAAGTAGTTGTTGCAAAAGTGGGGGCAACAATGCCGAGCGGGATGAAAATAAAACCGACAGAATTACGCGGCGTACCTTCGAATGGTATGATATGTTCACAGAAAGAATTAGGTTTGCCTAACGCCCCAAAAGAAAAGGGGATCTATGTTCTGGATGATACCTATACTGCAGGTGAAGCGTTTCATTTCTAAAACGGAGCAACCTATGTCAAAGGACTGGGGTTGCTTTTTTAGAAGGGAAGAAAATATAATAAGTTATAGATTATAATCTTAGTCTGTAAGTATTAGAGATTACTAATACAGAAATGAGTGAAATTTTATGTTGGATCGATGGAAAAAGAAATTAAACAACTTTTTCTTTACAGAAATAGATGAGAAGGATGATAAGCCAGCAAGAAAAATCGATCACAAAACACAGGATGTCAGGACGAAAATGATGTATCAATATCCTGACAATAAATCATTTCGATTTCCCGTAATTCCTGACCTGCCAAAAAAGCAAGATGATACATGGGAGGTTCCGGCTTTTGAACGTAAACGAAAAAGAAATGAATCTAACAGTAAACAGGTGGAAAAGTCACCCCATAATCACCTTCAAAATAGAAAAGTAACCAAGCCTGAATCAGGAAAACCGTTTGTCCCGACAGAGGTTCCATCGCCGATTTATGGATTTCAGCAACGAAAAAAGGAAAAAGAAGTGGAGAATATCCCTGCTTATAAACGGAAGGAAACGATTAGGTATGATGATTTTGTAAAAGAGGATGAACCGCTGCCTGAAGAAGCTACATATACTGATAAGAACGAACAAACAGATAACGAACCGCCAAAACCAGTCGAGCGTGATGTGAAAAAGTTAAACAGGGCTGAGTCCAGGTCAAACAAAAGAGTAAACCGAAAACGCTCCAATCATAAACAAAAACACCAGGATGGTCCAAAGCCGCCACCGTTCAATGTCATGATGTCGGCAAATGATAAGCGTAGACAAGCGATTAAACAAGGAAATTCCAGGAAACCTTTTCCTGAAAAAAAAGAAGTAAGCAATAAAACGATTCCGTATCATTTATTAAATGACCCTGTTCAAAAAAGTATACAGGACAAGCTCTGGATGAAAAACCAGAAGGAATTGCTGGAAAAAACGCTAAAACACTTTAACGTTAGTGCAACGGTGGTAAATACTGCGCAGGGACCAACTGTGACACGTTTCGAGGTTCAACCCGCCTTGGGTGTGAAGGTAAGTAAGGTTAAAAATCTTAGTGATGACTTGAAATTAAATATGGCAGCAAAGGATATTCGGATTGAAGCACCGATTCCAGGTAAAAATACAATTGGTATTGAAATCCCTAATCCGGAGGCACAAATGGTTGGTCTGCAGGAAATCTTTGAGACGAATGACTTCCAAAAAAGTGCATCCCCATTAACAATCGGATTGGGGTTAAACATTGAGGGGAGCCCAATGATTACCAACATTCAAAAAATGCCGCATGGACTGATTGCAGGTGCAACAGGATCCGGTAAGAGTGTATGTATCAATACGATTTTAATCAGTATGCTTTATAAAGCGAATCATGAAGATGTCAAATTTCTGCTGATTGACCCGAAAATGGTTGAACTTGCTCCATACAATGGCATTCCTCACCTCATTTCGCCGGTGATTACAGATGTTAAAGCTGCAACTATGGCGCTAAAATGGGCAGTGAACGAAATGGAGGAACGCTACGACAAATTTGTTCACGAAGGCGTCCGTGATATCGAACGCTATAATCAAAAAATGAGCAAACAAAATCGTCCCGATGACAAAATGCCGTTTATTATTATCGTTATTGATGAATTGGCTGACTTAATGATGGTTTCACCGCAGGACGTTGAGGATGCTATCAGTCGTATAGCTCAAAAAGCAAGAGCGTGCGGGATTCATTTACTGCTTGCAACTCAAAGACCATCAGTTGATGTCATAACAGGGTTAATTAAAGCAAATATCCCGACAAGAATAGCGTTTAGTGTTTCTTCTCAAGTGGATTCCAGAACAATCATGGATACAAGCGGAGCGGAGAAACTATTGGGTAAAGGTGATATGCTGTTTATCGGAAACGGATCGGGTAAAAGTGTTCGCCTGCAGGGTGCTTTTGTCTCAGATGAAGAAATTGAACGTGTAACTGATTATGCCCGCCAGATAGCACAACCAAATTACGCGTTTGAGCAGGAACATTTATTGGAACAGATTGAAACGGATGAACAGGAAGATGACCTGTTGAAGGAGGCAATTGAATTTGTTGTTAACCAAAACAGTGCCAGTACATCACTTTTGCAGCGTCATTTTAAAATTGGCTACAACCGGGCAGCGCGATTGATGGATGCCATGGAAAATAAAGGAATAATCAGTGGACAGAATGGCAGCAAACCAAGAGACATATTGGCAAGCCGTTCACAGTTGGAAGTTTAATATTTTTTAATATTATTTCTTGATATATTATGATTAAGTATAAACAATCAATAAAATTATATTATATATACAAGGAGAAACTGTTATGAAGGAAATTGGACTGAAGCTAAACGGTGAGATTAAACGATTAACAAATAAGACGTTTAAATTTGATGAACGAATTAAAGAGGGATGGTTTTCAGCGGTTTATTTCCTGAAGACAAAGGAAATGGCTGAAAAGAAACTTCCTCATAATAATGTTACCATGCAATTTTTTCAAAAAGGTAGTAATGCAGTTTTGTGTGGAACGGATGAGGCCATCGCCTTAGTCCATACATTTGCGGATGAACCGGAAAAACTGGAAATCCATTCGTTAAAGGACGGAGACAAAATAAGTCCATACGAAACGGTTCTTACCATAACGGGTAAATATCAGCAATTTGGCTTTCTGGAAGGGATTATCGATGGTATTCTGGCAAGAAGAACATCAGTAGCCACAAATGTATATAATGTCGTAAAAGCAGGCCGGACCTCCGGAAAACAAAAGCCGATTATTTTTATGGGCGATCGCGATGACCACTTTACCCAGCAAGCCGGCGATGGTTACGCAGCATTTATTGGCGGTTCTACGGCACAAGCAACACATGCGATGAATGAATGGTGGGGTAGAGAAGGTATGGGTACGATGCCGCATGCTATGATTCAGATGTTTCGTGGTGATGTTGTTGCAGCATCTCGTGCATACATTGAGATGTTTCCGGAAGACGACCTTGTAGCACTGGTGGATTATAACAATGATGTCATAACTGATTCGCTGAAAGTTGCAAAGGAATTTGGAGAAGATCTGAAAGCAGTTCGCCTCGATACATCAAGAACATTGGTGGATAAATACTTTTTGCGGAACCATCATTTAATGGGCACATTTGACCCGAGAGGCGTAAATCCCGAGTTACTTTTTGCTCTTCGTAAAGCGCTTGATGAACAGGGATTTTCACATGTGCAAATCATGGCAAGTGGTGGTTTTACCGAGAAAAGGATAACACATTTTGAAAGCCTTGGTGTGCCGGTGGATATGTATGGTGTTGGTGGAAGTTTATTAAAAATTAACATCGGCTTTACTGGTGATAATGTATTATTAAACGGCACCAGGGAGGCGAAGGAGGGGCGACGTTATCACCCGAATCCTCGCCTTGAGAAAGTAGAATATCTGGCGCAGGATTGATGTAACAAAAAATAAGTTATTTCACTCCTGGTTAACATTTGCTATAATAGTTAAATAGTTGTTAAAATCTTAGCGGATAATTAACATTAACTGTTTTCAGACATAAATTTGGAGGTTCTTTTTTATGACAACTTACCATTTTATTGGTATAAAGGGGACCGGGATGAGCGCACTTGCACAAATTCTTCATGATTCCGGGGAAAAAGTGCAAGGGTCTGATGTTGAAAAGCGCTTTTTCACACAAGAAGCATTAGAAGAGAAAAACATTCCAATATTCCCTTTTTCAGAAAGTAACATCAAAGACGATTACATCATAATTGCGGGTAATGCTTTTTCGGATGACCATACAGAAATTAAAGAAGCTAAAAAGCAAGGACTGACTTTTTACAGATATCATGAATTTTTAGGTGAATGGCTAAAGCAATATACAAGTATCGCTGTAACTGGTGCGCACGGTAAAACGTCCACTACCGGACTGCTTGCGCATGTATTGAATGAGTCTTATCCCATTTCGTATCTGATCGGTGACGGTACCGGAAAAGGTCATGTGGACAGTAAGTATTTTGTCTTTGAAGCATGTGAATATCGCCGTCATTTCTTAAGGTATGAACCAGATTATGCAATCATGACCAATATAGACTTTGATCACCCGGATTATTTTACAAGTATTGATGATGTATTTGATGCATTTCAATCAATGGCCGATCAGGTAAAAAAAGGAATAATTGCCTGTGGTGATGATGAGCAGCTGCAGCAAATACAGGCGAAGGTACCTGTTGTATATTATGGATTTGCAGATACAAATGACTTTCAGGCACAAAATGTAAAAGAAACAGCAAACGCTACTGTATTTGATGTTTTTGTACGTAATACGTTTTATGATACGTTTGAAATACCAATGTATGGTGACCATAACATTTTAAATGCTCTATCCGTTATTGCTATTTGTCACTATGAGGGTTTAAAAGTTGAAGAGATTAAAACCCTATGCTCTTTTCAGGGTGTTAAGCGCAGATTCACTGAGAAAAAAATCGGTGACCAAATTCTGATTGATGATTATGCACACCATCCTAAAGAGATCACAGCAACGATTGATTCGGCACGAAAAAAATATCCGGATAAATCGGTTGTGGCCATTTTTCAGCCACACACATTTACAAGAACTAAAGCATTCTTACAGGAATTTGCTGATAGTCTAAATCTGGCTGACAACGTTTATTTATGTGATATCTTCGGTTCAGCCAGGGAAGACAGTGGCAATCTGACAATACACGATTTACAGAAGCTTGTTGACAGCAGTTCCATTTTAGAGCTATCGGAAACTGAGGTGCTGCTCGAAGATTCGGATAGTGTGCTCATTTTCATGGGAGCGGGAGATATCCAAAAGTTTCAGGAAGCTTATGAGGAACATATAGCCAGCATCAGAAATAAGAAATTGAAAAATGCTTAATTGATAAAGGGGCCAGGAACTTTCCGGCTCTTTTCTTATAAGCAGGATTTTGAAACGTTTTTGTCGAAATTATTAGGAGAAACCGTTATAGTTAATAATAAGGGTGATATCATAAGGCGTGGTACATACTATGTTTAGATGGAATGAATCAGGGTATTATTTTTAGAATACACTTCTTTTGCCGGACATGCCTTTTGACTAATATATTCCTTTCCGAATCATTGCAATTACCCGTTATTCAAACGAAGGAGCTGACCAAACAATGGAGAATTTATTGTACATTGCTGCTATTATCGCCGCAGTTGCTTTTGCAGTACTTGTAATTTATCTGGTTATGACCTTAAAAGCTTCACGTCGCACATTAAATAATGTGTCAGGCACAATTGAGAATCTTGAAAAACAAATGCAGGGCATAACCTCGGAGACAACTGATCTGCTCAACAAAACGAACAAACTTGCTGATGACGTTAACCAGAAATCGGATAAACTGAATGGTTTATTTGAAGGGGTTAAAGGTGTTGGGGAAACTGTTAATGATTTTAACAGTTCACTACGGAAATTATCCAACAGTATTTCGAATGCTGCCTCACAAAACCAGGAAAAGGTATCTGAAGTACTAAATTGGGGAAACAAAATAGTAGAATTTGTAAAGAATAAAAAAAATAAATAGTTAAATTTAAAGAGGAGGAATTAAAATGTCAGATAACAACAATAACAACATTAACACAAAGGATTTTATGATCGGAACATTAATTGGCGCAATGGTTGGTGCCGCGTCTGCTTTATTACTCGCACCCAGATCAGGGAAGGAACTGAGGGGTAATCTTAATGATGGCGCATCTCAACTGAAATACCGTGCCAGTGACTGGAAAGACGTCGCATATGAAAAAGGATCAGAATGGAAGGGTAAAGCTTATGATAAAGGTTCTGAGCTGAAAACGAAAGCTGCTGATTCCACATCAAAACTGTCACAAAAGACACAGGAATTTACGAAAAATGTACAAGACAAATGGAATGGCCGAAAAAATAAAGAACAAGAAGCGGAAGAGGCAGCAGAGGAAGTTGCAGAAGCTGTTGAAGAAGCAGCGGTAGAAGTTGAAAGTAAATAAGTAATCTAAAAAGTGGCTGGAACACAACAAAAAAGTGTTACCAAAAGACGAACAACACATGGAAGCAGCGGAGGGAATATACGTAGACTCCTGGGGGAGGAAAGGCATCGGTGAGTCTCTGAAGTGCGCTAGCACAAGGAGGCTCACCAGCCGCCCCCGGAAAGCGAAGTATATTCCCGGAGCGGTTTTGTGCATTATTTCCAATATGTTCGGGTTTTGTTATTGATAAAACACTTTTGTCCCAGCCTCTTTTACATTTGCTTTTCACCCCACTCCAACCGCAATTTGTCACCATGTTCAATAGTTTCATAGAAAGTTGTTTTTTGATTATTTTTATATAGCTGAAAATCGCCGGTAGCATATGTCATATCAACATCAACATACCTGAAAATATCCTGAAAAATAAAAGGCTCCACTTTCTTATCGCGTATTTCCAGATAATCATTGAACTGTAATGGAGTATCTTCAGTTAACTCTGCCTGATTACGTGTGACAGTTAACAGTTGTTGCTTTAATAGCACAGGTTTTTCATTATACGTAACGCGAATCGCATTCCAGTATTGTTTGTCCAATTGTTCCAATACATCGTGCACAGTAGGATTCTGCGCAGCTGTAATGGTTAAACGGTCATTTTGTTTTAAATGGTGTTCAGGATGGGCTTTGTGGCCGTTTAAATAGATATATGCTTCTCCTTTGTTAATGGGGACTTCATGATTGTTGACGTATATAATAAATGGTTTAGTGGATTTCATTCTTTCCGTGCTTTCGGACGCTAAAAAATCCTCTATCGTATTTACCTGTTTCATGACAATATCATCATTATCCTGGATAAGATAAGTTTTTGGTTTTATATGACCATTCACATAAAATACAGTGCTGAGTTCAGTAATTTTGTCATTAAAATAAATAGAGGTTGATGCCCCTTCACCGAACAGCTCTTCAACCGTTACACGAGGCTCTTTTCCATTATTACCTTTTTCAATTGTAATTTCATCACCATCATGAATGAGCGTATCAACGGTTGTATCTTCATTGTTCAGACGTATACCTGGAGGGTGTCCATATTCCCCGGGCAAGGTTATTTCATTTCCATTTACAGTAACAATTGAAGCTGCTCCAGGCTTTCCATAAAGTTTTTTCAAATCAATTCCTGCTTGAACAAGACAGTCCCCAATTGTTAATACTTTCATTTCAAACATTCGAACCATTCTGTCGTTTACCTTTACACTAACATAGTGAACCGGATTTTGCTTTGATGCGATGGCAATACCGATAGGGGTTACAAAGTCAGGACCCGCAGGCAGTTGTTCTGTTTTTGTAAGGTTCTGTATTGCATCAATTCCTCGTAAGGCAACACGATTCTCCGGAAGCTGCAATTTGGCTGCCAGTGCACGGCTGATTTCAGGTGTCAGGCTTCCGCCGCCAATTAGCATTACTGCCTTTGGCGGCCTGGAATTCAATTCAAGAATCTCTGCAGCTATCGAACCAGCCAGTTTATCAATGTTTTCTTTTATATCCTCTACCAATGTTTCATAGTGAATAGTTGATTCAAATCCTAAAATATCCTTAAAAACATCACTGCCATTAGTGACAATATTTCTTTTTGTTTGTTCAGCAATAGGAAAATCCAGCAGATATTGGTCACTGATTGCTTCTGTAATTTCGTCTCCGGCTGCAGGTACCATCCCATAAGCAACAACTGTGCCTTTATCGGTAATGGCGATATCACTTGTACCAGCACCAATATCAACTAAAGCAACATTTAAACGCCGCATTGACTCGGGAATCAATACATCAATAGCTGCAATTGGTTCCAGTGTCAGAGCTTCCATTTCCAGGTTCGTATGTCCTAACGCGGCCAATAAAGACTCCACGACCACTTTCGGTAAAAAGGTTGCAATAATTTCAACGGCAGTTTCATTACCACTCTGTTCAATTAATGAACCGATCTGTTCGCCATCAAGTGTATATTGCAGTACAGAATAGCCAACACAATAATAATTGGCATATGTGTTATCACTTTCCATTGATGCCAGTTTTGCCTGAGCAGCCTGAACCGCACTTAGTTCCAAATGTTTAATCGTTTCGTTGTCGGTAATAGGATGCTGACCAAGCTGGATTATTGCTTCAGCCTGTACTGTCTTAAGGGCACGGCCTGCAGCGGCAACAGAAACTTTATCCAACTTCCCGTGCCGTTTTTCCAATTCTTCCTTAACATCCTTAATGACCTCAGCTACGGCTATAACATTATGTATTTGGCCATCACGCATGGACCTTTCCTTATGTTCTTTTAAATAGTAATCTATGACGGTAAAATTATTATTCTCTTTTTCCAATAGAATACCGGTTACCGATCGCGTACCGATATCAAGCGCAAAAATACGTTCATCCATACTGCATTATTCCTTTCCTGGTAATATGCTGAAGAAAAATATTAATAAAATAGTAACTAGGTAATGACAAAAGTAGGACTTTTCGATATAATTAGTCCTAATTATTAAAATGTACCATATTTTCAAAAGAGAATAAACTGTGTTCAGGAGGGGTATACAAATGAGTCAAAATGAATTGGAAATACTACGCCAACAATTAGATGAAGTAAATATGGATATGCTGGAATTAATCAGTAAACGTGGTGAAATTGCTCAGCAGATTGGTAAAGTCAAAAACAAACAGAGCATCAAGCGTTTTGATCCGGTTCGTGAGCGGAAAATGCTTGATGAACTAACAGCGAAAAATGATGGACCATTTGAAAATTCCACGATTGAACACATTTTTAAGGAAATTTTTAAAGCTGCATTGGAATTACAGGTGGATGATCATCGAAAAGCATTACTTGTTTCCCGGAAAAAGAAACCTGAAGATACCGTTATCGATATTAAAGGGGAAAAAATCGGTGATGGAAATACGCAATTTGTAATGGGACCATGTTCAGTCGAGAGCTATGATCAAGTTGCCCAGGTAGCAAAGGCGGTTAAAAGTAAGGGGATCAAGCTGTTACGTGGAGGCGCGTTTAAACCTAGAACCTCACCATATGATTTTCAGGGGCTTGGTTTGGAAGGACTGGAAATTTTGAAGCGGGTTGCGGATGAGTATGATCTGGCAGTTGTCAGTGAAATCGTAAATCCGGCACACGTTGAAAAAGCCGTTGATTATGTTGATGTTATTCAGATTGGTGCCCGTAACATGCAAAACTTTGAATTATTGAAAGCAGCAGGTGAAGTTGATAAACCGGTTCTATTGAAACGCGGGCTGTCAGCAACCATTTCTGAGTTTATTAATGCAGCAGAATATATTATTTCAAGAGGCAATGGTAATATTATCCTGTGTGAACGTGGTATCAGGACCTACGAAAAAGCAACCAGAAATACGCTGGATATATCAGCAGTACCAATTTTAAAACAGGAAACGCATTTACCTGTAATGGTCGATGTAACACACTCAACAGGTCGACGTGATTTATTACTGCCAGCAGCCAAAGCAGGGTTGGCAATCGGTGCTGATGGAATCATGGCAGAAGTTCATCCGGATCCGGCAGTAGCATTGTCAGATGCGGCTCAGCAGATGGATCTGCCAATGTTTGATACGTTCATGAATGAACTTGAAGCATTTTCAAACCGTAAATAGTTTCTTAAGGCTGGTCACATGCTGATCAGCCTTTTGTGTATTCTAAAGCTTTCTTTTGTAATTTTTTTCATGGTAGAGTATTATATATGCAAAAGCAAACGTATTGGAACAAAACTAGGAGGTAGAAAAAGCATGAATGTAACAATATATGATGTTGCACGCGAAGCAAATGTGTCCATGGCAACAGTTTCACGTGTTGTTAATGGAAATCCGAATGTAAAACCGGTTACTCGTAAAAAAGTATTGAATACGATTGAACAATTAGGTTATCGTCCAAATGCGGTTGCACGTGGGCTGGCAAGCAAAAAAACAACAACGGTAGGTGCAATCATTCCTGATATCTCCAGTATCTTTTTTGCTGAGCTTGCGAGAGGTATCGAGGATATTGCCACGATGTACAAGTACAATATTATCCTGAGCAACTCTGATCAAAATAAGGACAAGGAACTTCAACTGATTAATACGATGCTGGAAAAACAAGTGGATGGTATTCTGTTTATGGGTGGAAATGTTTCTGATGAGCACGTGGATCAATTCAAAAGTTCGTCGATCCCCGTTGTATTAGCCGCAACATATGACGAAACAAATACAATCCCATCGGTAAATATTGATTATGAAGAAGCAGCATTTGAAGCAACATCATTCCTGCTTGAAAAAGGAAACGAGAATATAGCATTTATTTCAGGACAGGATGATACACTGATTAATCAGCAGAAATACAATGGCTATTTACGTGCACTCAATGGAAAGTCAGTGAATATCAATGATGAATATATTTTAAAAGGTGATTATTCCTATGATTCCGGACACGAAGCTGTTGAACAGTTGTTAGCGTTAAATAACCGGCCCACAGCAGTATTTGTAGCTTCCGACGAGATGGCATTAGGTGTGATCCATGGTGCACAGGATAAAGGATATCAGGTTCCAGGTGACCTTGAAGTATTTGGTTTTGATAACACAAGACTTGCCACAATGGTACGACCTACGCTATCGACAATCGTTCAGCCGATGTATGATATCGGAGCCGTTGCTATGCGTCTGTTGACAAAATATATGAATAAAGAAGAAGTCGATGAGAAAAAAGTCGTCTTGCCACATCGAATTGTTGAAAGAAGCTCAACAAAATAAAAATTTTGCCGATATAAGTAATAAGCCAAAACGGTTTATTCAACATGCTTTTAGGGAGCGAGATTATGAGAAAAAGAGATATTTTAACTCCAATCGGCATTACATTGGGATTTATTATGATAATGATGGCCATTCTTTCCAAGGGAGGCACAGAAGGAGTAACTTCTTTTCTTGATATCGCCTCGATATTTATCGTAATTGGAGGTTTGTTTGCCTCATTATTCATTAACTTTAAAATGGCACAGATTAAGCTCACCAGTAAAGTAATGAAAGAGGCTTTTCACCAAAATGATCAGCGGCTTCCTGAGCTAATTGAATTATTCATTCGTTTGTCTGAACGGGCGAGAAGAGAAGGTCTTTTAGCGCTGGAGAATGAGCTTGATGAAGTTGATGATGTATTTATAAAAAAGGGCGTCATGCTGGCGGTCGATGGTATTGAACCGGAAGTCATCAATGATATTATGAATGCAGAAATTACTGCTATGGAAGAGCGTCACTATAAAGGCCGTGCAATCATTGAAAAAGCCGGTGAATACGCACCAGCCTGGGGAATGATAGGTACACTTGTTGGACTTGTTCTAATGCTTAATAGTTTAACAGACCCTTCAACATTAGGCCCAAATATGGCTGTTGCACTTTTAACAACCCTTTATGGTACGGTTCTTGCTAATCTGGTATTTATCCCTATGGCCAACAAACTGGAATCGAAAACGGAAGAGGAAATGTTTATTAAGCAGATTATTATCGAAGGTGTCATCGGGGTTCAGTCAGGACAAAACCCACGGATTCTTGAAGAAAAACTAAGCGCATTTCTTTCCAACGAAACGAAAAGTAAAGAAGATGAAGAAGAATCTGCTTTCGCGGGAGAGAGCGTAAATGAAGCGTAGAAATGCGAGAAAAAACAGCAAGTCAGGTGCACCAAAGTGGATGGTTACATATTCGGACATGGTAACACTGATTCTGGTATTTTTTATTCTTTTATTTTCCATGTCGCAAATTGATTTGGTGAAATTCGAGGCTATTTCTGAGTCGTTCAGAAACAGGATGATATTTGACTTTTATCCATCACCTGTACCTATGGATAATCCAACAGAAAATACGAGTGATCAGGAAAGCGGTAAAAACTCAAATGAATTTGAAAATCCGACACAACTGGAAAATATAAATGACCGTGATGACAAAACTGCTGAGGAAAAAGAAGATTCCCTGAATAAATTGATGAACGATGTAAATCAATATTTAAACAGCAATAATTTAAATAATGTGGTATCAGCAAGCAGAACGGAACGGGGAGTCGTACTTGTTTTGCAGGAGAGTATTTTATTTGATACCGGTGAAGCAGAAATCCTTGATTCCGGAAAACCATTTCTGGATAAAATCGGAAAGCTGCTCACAAAAATTCCCAATCCGGTAAAAGTTGAAGGTCACACGGATAATCGGCCTATTTCAAGTTTTCGTTATCCCTCAAACTGGGAACTTTCAGGAGCTCGCGCAAGCAGTGTTATCAGGTACTTAATCGCTGAAAACGATTTTGACGAAACACGATTTACTTCGGTTGGATATGGAGATACAAGGCCAATAGTACCCAACACTTCTGAGGCCAATTGGCGCAAAAATAGACGTGTCGAAATGGTAATTCTTGAAAGGCCTGAAACAAACAATAATAATGAATAAAAGTAAAAGTTGGGACAAAAGTGTTTTATCAATAACAAAATCCGAACATATTGGAAATGGTGCATAAAACCGCTCCGGGAATATACTTCGCTTTCACACCTCCGGGTACCAAGGCGACATCTGCTCAAAAAGTACGTTTTCGCAGTGTCTTCTTAGCCGGGGCGGCTGGTGAGCCTTTCCTCCCCCAGGAGTCTACGTATATTCCCTCCGCTATTTCCATGCATTGTTCGTCTTTTGGCAACACTTTTTTGTTTTGTCCCAGCCTCTTTTAACTGTTATTTTGTTTGTTTTTTTGCATACTTTAGCGCGTTCAGCAAAATGTTAGTGTTCTTTTCATTTATTTCGGCTTTTCTTGGTATGGTCGGAACAATATCTTTCTCATCATGCCATTTGGCAGGTAAGGTAACCGGTGATTCACCCTGCCATTTTGATTGCCAGGATAACGGCAGATTTCCTTTCTGAGTGTCTCCGGTTTTCATGACACTCCAAATTTGTGACCATGCACGCGGTACCACTCTCCACATATCATATCCACCACCGCCAAGTGCAATCCAGCGTCCATTACAATATTTATGGGCCATTTCATGTGCCAACAATGGAATTTTTTCGTAAATGTCCATCGTTGCACATAGATGTGTCAGTGGGTCATAAGCATGTGCATCCGTACCATTTTGCGTCACAATTACGTCAGGTTTAAAGTAATCAGCAATCTCTCTGAAAGCAGATTCATAGAGATTGATGAACGACTCATCTTCAGTAAATGCGTCGATAGGGAGGTTAAAGGAGTATCCATGGCCTTCCTTAATTCCACGTTCATTAACATTTCCGGTGCCTGGAAATAAGTATCTCCCGGTTTCGTGGATGGAAAGGGTGCATACATTAGGGTCATCGTAAAATGCCCATTGAACCCCATCTCCATGATGTGCATCCGTGTCCACGTACATTACTCTTAGATCATATTTTTCCCTGATATACTTGATAGCAACCGCACCATCATTATAAATGCAAAAACCGCTTGCTTTCCGTTTGAACCCATGGTGGAGTCCGCCACCAAGATTCAGTGCATGATCTGAATGGCCTTGCAGTACTGTGTCGACTGAAGTCAGGGTACCGCCAACAAGGTTGCTTGCTGCTTCATGCATTCCATCAAAAACCGGTGTATCCTCTGTTCCCAGTCCGTATTCCATACTTTCCTCAGAATGTAAGTGGCCATTACCGGCTTTCTTAACAGCCTGTATATATGCCAAATCATGAAAAAGCGCAAGTTCTTCAATTGTCGCGGTGCGGGGCTCCACAATATTATCTTTGGTAAGTATGTTTGATTTCTCCAGCAAATCTTTCGCTAATAATACTCTTTTTTGATTAAATGGATGATCCGAATGAAAGTGATAGTCTAAAAATGCATTGGAAAAAATAAACGACGCGTTACATGTCATAGTTTTGGCTCCGCAATGTTATTAGGCCACATTAACTCATAGCCTGCATTACGCAAATCCTGAATGACAGGCATTGGATTCATGGTCTGTATCCGGAAAACGAGTATTTTAAAATTCGGATCATCATTGTATGGATATACCAATACGGAGGTAATATTTGTTTTACGTTCCCCGAAAATAGAAGCTACTTCTGGCAAGATCCCCGGCTTGTGCGGCACTTTTATTTCTATTTGCGAACTTTGGACATTAGTTCCGGTTAGTTGTATGAATGTATGCAGCATATCTTTCTCGGTAATGATACCAACTATTTTGTTATCGCTTACAACTGGAAGACATGCAAATTCTTCCTCATAAAAAACCCGGGCAACCTCCTCTACAAAGTCAAGAGGGTGAACTGTTAAGACGGGGTGGCTCATAATTGATTGTATTTCATTTTTTAACTCATTTTGATCTCGATTTTTATCAAAAACAGATGGTGATGCATCACTGACATCCCGATCAGAGACAATTCCGATTACTTGTTTCTCCTGATCTGTGATAGGAATATGTCTAATGTGATGTTCCTGCAGCAGTTGCAATGCTTCAGCAATCGTTGCTGTTGGTGGAAGTGTAACAATATTAGATTTCATGATTTCTTCGACAAGCAATTATATTCCCTCCCTCATATTCCGATAATTGTGGCGCTGTAAAAATCGCAGTTTATCAAATTGTTTTATTGATTCTTCAGGTACGTTTTCCCCTATTCTAACCATAAGACAGTTAGCGGGATGAGATATAATTTCCGGGTCGTCGGTAGGAGCAGGCAGAAGGCCACCAGAAGCCATCATTTTCTCCATTACTTTCCGGTAATTCCATACACTTAATCTCGTTCCATCCAAATCCCAGTGCCAATAATATTCGGTGGAGATTACAATGTAGTTTTCCATAAAGTCATCCATCATGGATAATTCCAGTAATCCGGATGCAATTTTTGCACCTCGATACTTTGGGATAATTTCAATAGCTCCCAATTCGATCAGGTCTTCCATATTAAATTTGGACCACCGTTCAAGCGGGTCCGGGTGTAAATACGTTACATACCCGATGATTGTATCGTCTGTCCTGGCAATAATAAGCCTTCCTTCCGGGAAGTCCGCTATACTCAATACAGCTTCAAACTGTTTTTGTGCAGGACGAAATGCTGTTAACTGTTCATGGAAATGATATTTTTTTAATTCTGTGGATGAAAGTGGTCCCTCGATGATGATTGAACCATTTGGAGTTTCGCGTGTCATCGAATGATACGTTTTAACATGATCCATTATTTCACCGCCTTGTTGAGGAAATGATTCTTATATTAGTCTATTATACAGGATAACTGTTTGCATTTTTAGTGAAAAGTGAAAATTATAACCGGACTACCCAAATAAGTGCAGACCTGATCTGTTCTTTGTTGACAGAAGTTTACTATGCTGCGGAATTCGCTCAAGTTGTCACAGAATCGGCTCAAACTGGTTGAAATTGGCTCAAGTTCACATTATTTTCGCTTAAGTTCACAAATTTCTCGCTCAAGTTCACATTATTTTCGGTAAATTATATTGCATAAACATTCCGAGTGTATGTTTTAATCTTAAGAAAACAGGCAGTACTTTTCAAAAGTACTGCCTGCCATTCTTCATTAGTTATTAATTTCTATGGAGAAAGTTGCTTTGTCACTCGTTTTACCGTTTTCTTTGGCTGTAATGGTACCACTATAAGTACCTTTAGGCTTATTTATTTTGAAAATAGCCTGTTTACTTTTTGTAGACTTAGAGTTGCTATAGTTTTCACCACTAAGCGTCACCGTAAAGTTAGTAGCCGAGTTATGGTTCCATTTAACAGTTATTGTTTTACTTTTCTTGTCATATGATGTGCTAATCCCCGTCGGTGGTGTTGGCTTTTTGTCCTCATCGTTTTTCTCAGGCTTATCCGGTTCTTCCTGTTTGTCTGGCTTATCCGGTTTTGAAAAATCACCTACGACAACTTCTTTTGATGCGGAAGATTCCAGTCCGAAGTAGTCAACTGCTTTTACATGATATACAGCATTACCACCGGAAATATTGTAACTGGTTTCTGTCGTGTTACCTATCAGCTTAAATGAACCTCCCGGCTTACTTGCCCGGAAAATCCGGTAGCCGACAACATCTTTACTGCTTGAATCCTTCCAGGACAGTTTACCGTTTCCTGATAAGGAAGCAGGTGCAGCAGGCTTTTTGCCATCATCTTTTATCGTATCATTGCTAACATCAGACGGTGGCAAACTGATTTTTTCCCATTTCTCTCGATTTGTTCGTGGGAATAGTACCGAAAGATCACTAAGCTCATCATAACCTTTCCGTTCTAAAAATTCAGGATTAAACGCTATACCATCACCCTCAGTAAATTCTTCAGGTGTATTTTCTCCAGCCATGACAGATTTTCCATCTACCATTACGTAGGAGCCCTTTATAAGACTATCATCTTCTTTAGTAGGTACATATTTTGCATTAAATAGATCTGTTTTCACAAGTCCTGCTTTTTTACATAATTCAGATGGCAGCATTCCGGAAATAGCGCAATAGCTTCTCGAAACGATTCCACCAGGGCGTTCAAAGTTTTTATTCGGTGCAACAAGTTCAGGATTAATGTCTGATGCCGCATTGATCAGTTGGGCCCATAAATTCTGGGTTCGCTGGCTGTAACTCAGGGTACATGAAGGGCATTGAATACTTTTTCCTATATCGTAACCGATCCACACACCCATCGAGACTTTCGGGTTGACACCGACAAACCACGCGTCTTTGTATTCCTGGGAAGTACCAGTTTTTCCTGCCCAGTCAACTCCTCTGTATTTCAGCTGCGAATTAACATATGTTGCAGTTCCTCTATCAATAACATCCCGCATGATATCTAATGTCAGATAGGCAGTTTGCGGTGAGTATACTTGTGTTAGTTCTGTTTCATGTTCATAGATAACATTTCCGTCTTGGTCAGTGATTTTGTCAATCAGGTAAGCATCAGCATTTTGCCCCTGATTGGCAAGTGTTGAGAATACATTTACATTTTCCTCAACAGTAACCCCTGTGGTTGTTCCACCGATACCGAGTGAGAGGTTTGCATACTCATTTTTACCTATTGTTGTGATACCCGCTGGTTCGAGAAATTTTTTCACCGGATTCGAATCCCGGATTTTATCGTAAACTTTAATTGCCGGAATGTTGTAAGAATTATAGAGTGCTTTTCTTGCTGAGACAATTCCATGGTACCCGCCTGCGTAATTATGAGGTGTATAAGTACCGCTTGGTGTTGAATAACTCGTTCTAATGTCAGCTATAGGAGTTCCTGGTTGTGCGGCTCCCATTTCAAATGCCGGTGCATACGTCAGAATCGGCTTCATCGTACTACCGTTAGAACGTTCAGCTTGCATTGCATAGTTAAACTGGTTTTCCGGATTGTAATCCCGACCGCCTATAAAACTTATAATTCTACCAGTTTTATTTTCTATTAAAATACCACCTGTTTGTATTTTTTGCGTTATTTTCTTTCGTTCACCAGTCTCTTCATTCGTAACTTTCCCTGTCCAATCGGGTCCGTAATACTTATAATTTTTAACTATTTTTTTAAACGTATCGTGTGTTTTTTTATCAATAGTGGTATGAATGTTGTATCCGTTTCTTCGTAATGCACGGTCAGCCAGTATACGATATTCCTCCATCAGCTTTTCATCTTTATTCAAATCTTCCATTGAATACCCATCTTCTTTGGCAAGCTGTTTAAGAATAATATCTTTTGCACGTTCTTCAGCCATAAAGGTTAAATAAGGATATTTCTCAACGGGTGATTGTGATTCTTCGGTGAAGTCAGCTACAATATCATAGTTTAATGCCTTCTCATATTCTTTTTTCGTAATATACTCTGATTCATACATTCTGTTAAGTACCGATTTCATCCGGTTGATACCTGGCTGTAACCCTGCCTTGTCCTTTAACCCGCCATTGTTTTTAAAAGGGGTATAATAGGATGGACTTTGAGGCAGTCCGGCAAGATATGCTGCCTGTGGTAAATTTACTTTTGACGCATCAATACCGAAAATACCTTGTGCTGCTGTTTGGATACCAGCAATATTTCCCCCTGAAGCATCACGGCCATAAGGGACAATGTTTAAATATGCTTCAAGAATCTCTTCTTTTTCAAAAAAACGTTCCAGCCGCATTGCTATCAGGATTTCTTTTGCTTTACGTTCAAATGATACTTCGTTCGTCAGAATCTGATTTTTGACTAGTTGCTGGGTAAGTGTACTTCCTCCCGATTGCACAGGTGAGTTTGTAACCTGTTGGACCATTGCACGGACAATTGCTTTTGGAACTATTCCTTCATGTGTTTTGAAGTATTCGTCCTCGGTTGCAATTACAGCATTAATCAGCACATCTGAAACATTTTCCAGTTTCACTTCTTCTCTATGTATATCTGACCGTACATCACCAAAATAGTTATTCCCGGCAAAATACAGTTTTGACGTTTCTTCATAGTTGTAGATATCTTTTTCCATGCTTGCATAACTGCGTACAGGTTCATCTTTAACGAGTGACGCAAAATAGCCTGCACCCAGACCACCGGCAAAGAAGAAGCCGATTAAACCAACAACCAGGAAAAATAAAATAACATTCCAGGTAACATCATAGGTTATACGTGATGTTTTTTGGACTTTACCAGTTTCCCAGATTGATTTGGCTTTTTGCTTATATTTTTGAAACTGTTGTTTATAATCCACTATGATACCTCCTAAATTCCTTGTATCATTATAGCATAGTGGAAAGGTTTGTTGTATAAAAAATCGGATAAAATATATTGCTTTTCCATTATGAATATGGTATGAATAGATAATAATTAATAACAATAAGCAATGAATGGTCGCAGTAGTTATGCAAATCCCTATTCACAGAGAGCCGGCGGTGGCTGCAAGCCGGTATATATTTGCAGACGAATTACAATCTGGAGCTTTCTTCTTTTTTAATAAAGAAGACGGTGGTGTCATCGTTAACAACCCCAAAGTGGCATAAATTTATGCAACAAGGGTGGTACCGCGAGAACTAACTCGTCCCTTTTAATCGTTTAAGGGATGGGTTTTTTTATTTTTAAAGGGGTGGAGGCGGATGGATGACAATGAGCGGACATCTATTCCGTTATTTTCGTAAAAAGACGGGTTTTGAAGATGTTCGCGGACATCAGTTCCGCTATCTGCTGAAAATGTATGAATAAAGCTCCTTATTTGCCACATAGCGGATTAAATGTCCGTAAACAGCTCAAAATTGATGTTTTTGACTCAAATAACGGAACAAATGACCACCTGGTGTGCAGTGCATTTCCTTTCACTAAAATTTATTATAAGAGAATGGAGAGTGTCCCAATGGATATATTAAAGGATTTGGAAAAACGTAATTTGATTCACCAGACAACTGATGATGAGGGGTTAGCAAAGCATTTAAATGAAAAACAGGTAACGGTGTACTGTGGGTTTGATCCTACTGCTGACAGCTTGCACCTTGGTCATCTGGTACCAATTACCATGTTAAAAAGATTCCAGAAAGCAGGGCACCGTCCGATAGCCTTAATCGGCGGTGGAACAGGGATGATTGGTGACCCAAGCGGACGATCCACTGAACGTTCGTTAAATGAGGCTGATGTGGTACATGGATACAGCGATAAAATTAAACAACAACTCGCTGAATTACTGGATTTTGATAGTGGTTCGAACGCCGCCGTAGCCCGTAATAACCACGACTGGCTGGGCAGCATGACAGTCATTGACTTTCTTCGGGATGCAGGAAAGCATTTCGGTATTAATTACATGCTTGGTAAAGAATCTGTTTCAGCACGAATTGAACAGGGGATTTCATTTACCGAATTCAGTTACATGATTTTGCAGTCACTCGACTTTATGAAATTATATGAAGAGGAAAATTGCACATTGCAAATTGGCGGGAGTGACCAGTGGGGAAATATAACAGCAGGAATGGAATTAATCCGCCGTTCCAGAGAAGACCTGGAAGAAGAGATTGATGTGTTCGGTTTAACTGTACCTTTGATTACAAAAGCAGACGGAACAAAATTCGGGAAAACGGCTGGCGGGGCAGTATGGCTCGATCCCGAAAAAACAACACCATACGAATTTTATCAGTTTTGGATTAATACGGATGACCGGGATGTCATGAAATTTTTGTACTACTTTACGTTCCTTGAGCATGATGAACTTGATCAGCTGCAGCAGGAGATTGAAAACCATCCTGAGAACCGTGTGGCTCAAAAACGATTGGCAGAAGAGATGACGAGGGAAGTTCACGATCAGGAAGCGTTGGAACAGGCCCAGAAGATATCTGCATCATTATTTAGCGGTGATTTAAAAGATTTATCTGCCAGTGACATTGGGCAAGGGTTTAAGGACGTGCCGACATATGAGACATCTGAACCAGAAACAGGACTAGTTGATTTATTGGTAAACGCATCGATTTCATCTTCCAAACGACAGGCAAGGGAAGATATTAAGAACGGTGCAATCTATATAAATGGCGAGCGTCAACAGGACCTGCAATATCTGGTGAATGGGGAAGACCGGATTGAGGATAAGTTCACGATTATCAGACGCGGGAAGAAAAAATACTATTTGATCAGCTACAAGAACTAAATGTAATGGAGCCATTATTTGTTAGATAATGGCTCCATTCATATTAATTCACTTCAATCGAAAATTCTTCATCATTAATTGTCAACTCGATAACTCCTGATTCCTCAAAGGTATAGGGTTCAAGCTGATAGATTTCTTTGATGCCATATTCATCTTTCAAATTTTTGGATATACCATCTACAGGAGATACGGTTGGAGTCCATGTCTCTTCTTTTGCGGATGGATATTCTATCGTAATGCTGGTATTGCCGGAAAGATTCAGATTTGCCCAGGATACTAAATAAACGGTATTTTCCTCGCCTTTCGTGACCAGACCATCTGCATAATAGCCGATTTCGCCAATGTCTCCAAATACCGTGTGATTGCTACCGTCCACCTGGATATCGAGGTATGGCGGCTGATAAGTCAATTCATAATAAATACCATATCCTATGCACAAAACAGCAGCGGTGGAAAGACCGATGATGAATTTTGGAAAAGTACCTTTCTTAAAGCCACCCATAAACTCTGAAAAGGGAGCAAATTTGTCAATTACCAGCAGTAGTACAGTAACCACTGCGATGCCAATGCCGATTGCAATATACATGTTTTAAATCTCTCCTTACCCAATATAACCCGCTTTTTTCCATTATATTAAATATACGGGTGAAAGGCATAAGAAGTTTCATAATTATCAAAATTATCATTATGTATCTTAAATAAAACAAAAAACACTCAAATCCTTTATAATATCAAGGATTTGAGTGTTTGCATTCTTTGAATACTTAATTTTAACGTGAGTAGTACTCAACGATAAGCGCTTCATTAATTTCAGCTGGAAGTTCAGAACGTTCCGGATAGCGTGAATAGCTTCCTTCCATTTTGTCTTCATCAAATGTAAGGTACTCCGGTACGAAGTTGTTTACTTCGATAGCTTCCTTCACGATGTCAAGGTTTTGTGATCTTTCACGAAGACCAACAACCTGACCTGGCTTCAAACGGTAAGATGGAATGTCAACGCGTTTGCCGTCAACAGTTACATGACCATGGTTTACCAACTGACGGGATTGTCTGCGGGTACGTGCAAGTCCCAGGCGATAAACAAGGTTATCCAGGCGGGATTCAAGCAAGATCATGAAGTTTTCACCATGAATACCTTTCATTTTACCTGCTTCATCAAACATGCTGCGGAATTGACGCTCGTTCAATCCGTACATGAAGCGAAGTTTTTGTTTCTCCTGTTGTTGTAAACCGTATTCGGACATTTTCTTCCGTTGGTTTGGCCCATGTTGTCCAGGAGCGTAAGGGCGTTTATCAAGTTCTTTACCTGTTCCGGTTAATGAAATGCCGAGACGACGTGACTTTTTCCATACTGGTCCAGTATATCGTGCCATTAGACATTTCCTCCTTTTATTTTATTTGCATAAAATAAGACAGTGTGTTCCAACTCGCTATGCATTTTGCTTTCATGTACCATCGCTCCAGCAGCCGAGAGTTACGCGATACACCTCAAGTAGTTGAGGAACAAAATGACAGTAACGCAGGTTCACGTAAGCTACCTTTTTATTTTACACAAAGAATAGTATATAAGTTATAGACAAGGAAGTCAACAATATCAAGCAATTTTTAATGATTATATAAGTCATTAAAGTTTTTTTCAATAAATTCTATAGGAAATTGTCATTTGTTCCGATATAATAAGTAGAAAGTACTATATGATAGGTGATATATATGATATCTCAAGAAACACTGCAGGAGAAAATCAGAAGCACATATTTTGAACTTATTTCTGATATAGAACATGAATCATATAGTAAACTGCTTTCCAAAGCTGTTAAACAGTTGACAGTTTTATTAAATATGACTCATTCAGCCGTTTACATATATAATAATTGGAATAAAACATATGAAATCAAAACGGACTTTCAGGAAAATGGCCCGTTAAAACAATCAGTAGCTTATTTCTATGAAGACAATATGGACCAGCATGTAATGGATGGTTCATTTGTTTTTAAAGAGAAAGACAAGCCTCTTAATTCTATCGTTATTCCGCTATTAGCAAACGATGAATCACCGGGCTTTCTGTTTTTCACCAGTCCGGAAAACACAGCAACTCCATCAGATCATGTTATTGATCTGCTTAAAATGGAAACAGAGCGGCTTCTCAAGTTGTTTAACTATTATATTTCCAGTCAGCACAGTGAGGAAAGGAATAAGTTCCTGTTTGATTTGTCATCCCGTTTGAATGCTTCAAGTGATAAACAGGATATACTGACAAAAATCGTTCAGGGATTAGAAAAACTGTATCCATCTTTCTCATATTATCTGTTGTTATCTCAGGATTATGATGCGGATAGTTCATTGCCTGTTAAAGCTATCGAATACAGTGATGATGCAACAAAAAGGGTCAGTACGCAGGCGTTTCTTTCGGGCGAGGTGCAGCTGGAAAATCGGCTGACGGACAAAAATACGGCACTATATGCACCATTAAGAGGGAAACAGGCTGTTTACGGGGTATTACAGCTCATTACACCATGCACAATTGGTTTTCCAGATGAAGAAATTGATTTCATCTCGCAATTTGCCAATACTGCTGGTGCCGCAATTGAAAATATTACCCTTTATCAGCATTCAAGAAATCTTATTTCTGATTTGAAACTAATTAATGATGCGACACATAAACTTAATTCTAATTTAAAGCTTTCCGAAATTATAGCTATATTAAAAAAACAAATTATAAATGCCTGCCCAGCTTCACAGGTCGGATTTCTTTATGTTCAGGATGAACCGGGGGGTCAATTTGATTTTTTAACAGGAAGTACGAATTATTTTGCAACAAACGAAGGTAAACTGTTTGCGGAATACATACTTAAGGAGATAGAGGAAAATGGTGAACCGATATTCTCGGGTAATTTTAAAAGGGATAAATTTCGGATTCCCTACGGCTCTGTAATGATCATTCCGATGATACAATCCGGAATGATACACGGGGCGGTAATTATTATGGAAGAGGAAAAGTATTCTTTTTCCTTTGAAAACTTTAAGTTGATGCAATCGCTTATTCAGCATTCAACATTAGCACTGACAAACTCGATCTTAAGGGGTAAATTGGAGAAAGCAGTAATTACCGATTACCTTACAAACTTATATTCAAGGAACCACCTTGATGAATCATTAAAGGACCATATGGCAACAGATGAGAAAGGAGCATTAATTCTGTTTGATATTGATGATTTCAAAAAGATTAATGACACGTATGGCCATTATATAGGTGATGAAGTAATTGTCCAGGTGGCAGATATTATTCGAACACAATTAGGTGAAGAGGACATCCCTGCAAGATGGGGAGGAGAAGAACTGGCAATTTACCTGCCTAATGCAAGTATTGATGATGGGGTAACGATGGCCGGTCAGATCCGCAAACAGGTTGAAAACTTTACGGAGCCGAAGATTACATTATCGAGTGGGGTAGCTTCATGGGTTGATAAAACGAAGGATTCGGTAAGTGAAGTATTCATACGTGCAGATAAGGCATTGTACGAAGCAAAAAATATGGGTAAGAACTGTGTAGTTAAAGCAAAAGAACTAAAAAAATATCCTGAATTGTAAAATGTGGCTGGGGTTGATCCCAGCCGCATCTGTTCAGTTGATATAATTCTGCAGTATTTCAGCAAACTTTTCCAAATATATCTGATCTGTTTCGTCAAAGCGGTTTGTAATCGGACTATCGATATCAAGTACACCATAGATTTCATCATTTATAATCAATGGTACAACAATTTCTGACCTGCTTGCACTGTCACACGCAATGTGTCCCGGAAATGCGAAAACATCTTCCACCCTTTGCGTTTTCCGTTCCTTAATTGCAGTACCGCAAACGCCTTTGCCATATCCGATACGGATGCACGCGGGCAGACCCTGAAATGGCCCGAGTACAAGCTCATCTTCTCTCCAAATATAAAACCCGACCCAGTTTACTTCCCCAAGAAATTGGTTTAATAATGCTGAAGCGTTCGATAAAATGGCAATATCATCCTGCTCGCCTTCAGACAGAGCAGACAATTGTTTCAATAACAGTTGATAGTCTTTTACCTTATCACCGGAGTATGTTGCGGTTTGAAACATATTCATTTTCCTTTCGATTATGCATATTTCGACAAAGACCAGAGATAATTGTCGAGAGAAAATTGAAGGATTCATTCTCACTTTGTCGTAAAAGAGATGTAAGGGGTTGATTACTGATGAAAAAAAATCCAACAAAACAAAAAGTAATAGATGCAGCATCTTCATTATTTTTTCAAAATGGTTTCCATGGCACGTCTGTACGGGATATAGCTGATAAAGCCACGGTAAACGTCTCGTTAATCAGTTATTATTTCAAAAGCAAACAAGGACTTCTGGAACATGCTGTCACACAGTATTATGAAGCATATTTGAAAACGATGGAAGAGTCATTGCTTGTAAATGAAACCGTATCCCCACTGGAACGACTGAAAAAAATGATTGAAGCTATTATACAGTACAAGCAGGATAATCATCAATTTTCATGTTTCATTCACCGGGAACTTTCACTCGATTCTGTATTCGTTCGGGAGATGACTGTTACATATCTTGCAAAAGAAAATTATTTTATAAGTAATGCTTTCAAAGCCATTCTTCCGGAACAGAAAAAGCAAAATCCGGACAGTCAATTTTTGTTAATGCAATTGAAAGGAATGTTAATGACACCCTATATGTTGCAGAACGAATGGAAAAATCAGGTAATCGGGGAACACTCACACAATCAGTTTGTGAAAAATTATGTCAGAACAATTGATAGTTGGCTTGATTTTGTAGTTCAGCAAACTAACTGATTATAATTCAGCAGAACCAAAAAATGGCAAGTAAAAACCGCCATTTTTATTTTTTTGAGCAAAAAAGTTGTCAAATCCTTAATTTATTTGAATTTTTTTAGCCAAAAATGCCAATTACATGGTATCATATGTATAATAATGACATATTTATAATCTCTTTGAAACGTTCTGATTTTTTATACCTGTTTTTCAGGAGATTTCAGCGAACAATCATCCTCTTATTCAGGAATACATTTAGGAGGCATTTTATGGCATATATCATTGGAACTATTCTGGTAATCATAACACTAATAATAATTGGACTCATTATGCGTAAACGGGTATACGATGTGGTTGACCGTCTTGAGGCATGGAAAATGGATATTATGAATCGTAATATCGCATCACAGATCGGCCGGATCAAACAATTGAACTTATCAGGTGAAACACAGGTTAAATTTGAAAAGTGGAAAGATCGCTGGGAGTACATCGTAACCAAAGAGCTGCCAGATATTGAAGAGTACCTGTTCGATGCTGAAGAAGCTGCAGACCGATATCGTTTTCCTACTGCTAAAAAAACATTGCGCAATGTTGATCAAACCATGCAAAAAATTGAAAAAGATATCGAGAGTATGCTTGATGAGCTGGATGAACTGATGGAATCCGAAGAATCGAGCCGAAAAGAGATTGAACAAATTCAGCCTGGCATCAAGGCTTTACGCAAACAGCTTTCACAAAACCGCTATCAGTACGGAAAAGCAGAAGTTCGTTTTGAAGTGGAAATCGATGAGCTTGATGAACAACTTGACCAGTATCATGACCTTGTTGATTCCGGTGAATACTCTGAAGCGCAGCAGCTGGTTGAAGAGCTGAAATATAAATTGGGCGTACTTGAAACGGAGATTGATGTATTTCCGGAAACTTATAAAGCTTGTAAGGACGAATTGCCGGCTCAGCTTGATGAACTGTTTAAAGGCCTCAAGGGTATGAAAGAAGATGGCTACCGGATTGAACATCTTGGCTTCGAAAAAGAAGTACATAATTATCAGCGCCGCCTGTTGGATTGTGTTAATTCGCTCGAAAAAGGTGACGCTTCTGAAGCGAAAGTGATCATTACCGAGATAGAGGACCGGATTGCAGAAATGTATCAGCTGCTTGAAAAGGAAGCAATCGCAAAAAATTACGTCGAAACGAAGATACCGAGTTATCAGGATGCATTGGACAGTCTGGAAGGTGAATTCCATACCACGAAAGAAGAAGTGGAAGAACTCAAGAAAACGTACCACTTTGAAGATAGTGATATGGAAAAATACCTGTCACTGGACAAAGCAATTATGCAGTTGCGAAACCAGCTGAAAGAGATCTCAACCGGAATGGAGGATGAAAAAAGGTCGCATTCTGATTTGCGGGCTGAATTGGAAAGTGGATTTGATCAAGCTGAAGAACTGCAGCAAAAGCATGATGAATTTAAAAAACGTATCCAAAATTTACGAAAAGATGAACTGGAAGCAAAAGAAAAACTTTCCGAAATGAGGAACGAACTATACCACTGCAATCGAAGACTTAACAAAAGTAATATCCCGGGAGTTCCCAGTTTTATCTGGAATATAATGGAAGAAGCTGCCGAAAAAAACAGTCGAGTAATAACCGTACTGGAGAAACAGCCATTGGATATCTCGGAGGTTCAACATGCACTATCAGAAGCTAAGGTAGCTGTTGATCATGTAACGGAACAGACGGAGGTAATGCTGGACCAGGCATATCTCACCGAGCAAGTTATTCAATACGCAAACCGTTACCGCAGTCAATATCCGGTACTTGCAGCCAAATTATCTGAATCGGAGCGATTATTCCGTTCATACGAATATGACCTTGCGTTAGAACAGGCTGCCAAAGCAATCGAAGAAATTGAACCTGGAGCATTAAAACGTATCGAAGAATATCAGAAGGCTGCGAATTAAGATGGAATCAGTTAACAAACGAATATTGCTGCTTTTGGGTATTTGCGTGATGAGTATTTGGACTGCTGTCATAGTTGTTTTTTTAACAGCCGGCAATGAGCAGGTTATTTTGGACAAACATGTTGAATCGCAAAATGGAGTAAAGGTAAAAAATGAAATAACATTCGACAAACAGACTAGTAAGACTGATAAAGTATATGCCATGCATACGAAAAAGCAATCAACATCAATGAAACTTGATAGCATTATGGTCACCAACGAAAGCGATAAAGTTTCCATTGATGTTCTGCTGGAAATGTTAGATGTGAAAGAGGAATAATTGTAAAGGCTGCCTAGGATATAAACATCATATCTTTTTCTTTTAACAAAAAATAGCCAGAATTCCCCTTCAAAATCTATCGGATTTAGTGGGGGATGAATGGCTTTTATTATTTGCTGAAAATAATAAACAGAACTTTACAAATAATAAAAAATAGTGTAAACTCAAAATACAAACACACGTTCGAAAATGAGGGGCGACTGATGATACTAAACTACAAGTATGAAATATACCCAACTGAAAAGCAAGTGGAACTATTAGATAGTTGGATATCCATCTGTCGCCAGCAGTACAATGCTGCTCTTTTGGATAAACAACGGTATTATAAGAAACATAAAAAAGGGTTGTCACGTTACAACTTGCAAAAACAACAAGTAAAAGATAAAAAGAAACTTGCTGTATTGAAAAATGTGCCATCCCAACCGCTACAAGAGGTGTTTTTTCGACTGGAAAAAGCGTTTGATAAATTTTTCAAAGAAGACGCGAAATACCCGAAGCAAAAGAAATATAAAGATTATAGCTCCATTACCTTTACACAATTTGGTGTTGGTACACAAAAAGTGAATAACAAGAAGACTGGCAAGATGAGGATTCAACCCGTTCGTTTTGCTGCTTCGTTTGATAATAATGGGCATTTACGCGTTTCTAAGCTAGGCTCGATTAACATTAATCTTCACCGGAAATTGGGTGGACCAGTTAAACAAGACGTTATCAAACGCCAAGGGGGTCGTTGGTTTGCGATTTTTAGTGTTGAAAAACACGTAAATCAAACGGCTATCGATGGTGGATATAGTACAACAGGGATAGATGTTGGCATCAAAAAATTTGCCGTCCTACCTGATGGAACAGAAATTAAAAATCCAAAATTCCTGCGTAAAGAAGAAAAGAAACTAAAACGTATGCAACGGAAATTATCACGGAGAGAAAAAGGCTCAGAAAACTGGAAGAAGCAACTGGAAAGGGTGCAAAAAATCCATACAAAAGTGGCTAATCAGCGTAGGGATTTTCACCACAAGCAAAGCTTTCGTGTTTCGAACGATTACAGCATGGTTTTCGTGGAAGACTTAAGAATCAAAAACATGGTCAAAAACCGCAATTTAGCAAAATCCATACACGACGCCGGATGGGGAAATTTTCGTAATATGTTAGTTTATAAATGTGAACGAAATGGCGGTTTATTAGTTAAAGTAAAACCTCATTACACAAGTCAAAACTGTTCTGGTTGTGGTAAGAAAGTGAAAAAGTCACTTTCCGTTCGCACGCATGTCTGCAAGGATTGCGGAACCATACTTGACCGTGACCATAATGCCGCACTTAATATTGAAAAAGTCGGGCTGGATCAAATGGGTCTGAGCCCAACTGCATAAACTAGATATAAACTGTAGGTCGAGGTCCCGCCAGAACAGTATAATTAACGCCTCTGGAGATTGTGTAAGACTCGGTTCACAACGAACAAAGCAACGATCGCTGAAGGAGGAAAATCCTATAAATCATTTGTATTTTGGGATGCTCCATCAAATTGCAACGTGATTAGTTGGAGAGGTACACGTCAGCCTTGATTGTTTTAGTACGCATTAATTTTCAAGGAGTTAATAACATGATTTATTTAGATAACAGTGCTACAACAAAGCCGGATCCATCTGTTCTAAAAAGTTTTCAACAGGTATCCGAGAATTTTTTTGCCAATCCATCAAGCATCCATCAGCTTGGCGGAGATACAGAAAAACTTTTGCTTAAATCGAAAGAACAAGCAGCTCAGCTTTTGAATGTACAAAATGATGAGATTATATTCACTTCTGGAGGAACGGAGGGGAACAATCTCGCGATAAAAGGAATTGCCCTGGAACATCAGGGACGCGGAAAACACATTATCACTACAGAAATTGAACATCCTTCTGTTTTTGAAGCATGCCGCAGTCTGGAAAAACTGGGGTTTACTGTAACTTATTTACCAGTGGACGAAAATGGTGTAGTATCAATAGAGGATTTAAAACAATCAATCCGCTACGATACTATTCTAATCAGCATCATGCATGTAAATAATGAACTTGGATCAATCCAGCCGATTAAGGAAATTGGAGAAATCGCCAAACAGTATCCAAAATTATTTTTCCATGTCGATAATGTACAGGGCGTGGGGAAGGTTCCACTGAAACTCGCTGACAGTGGAATTGACCTATGCACTATTTCCGGTCACAAACTCCATGGACTGAAGGGAACAGGAATTTTATATGTGAACAAAAAAACGGTATTGTTTCCATTGTTACACGGAGGTAATCAGGAACGTGCCCTAAGGTCAGGTACGGAAAACCTTGCAGGCGCAGTGGCAATGGTAAAAGCACTTCGACTAATTATGGAGCGGCAAGAAACTGAAATGGAGCACATGTATGAGTTGAAAAAGCTTCTCCACAGTAAACTTACTGAAATGGATGGTGTGCAGATTAATACCCCTCAAGATGGTGCACCACACATAATGAATATTTCAGTACCTGGTTTGAAGCCGGAAGTAATTATTCATATGCTTGGCGAGCAGCAGATATTTATTTCAACAAAATCTGCCTGTTCATCAAAACTAACCGATGAAAGTAAGATATTGGCAGCGTGCGGGTATGACCAGAGTCGTACCACCTCTGCACTTCGAATCAGTATGTCCTATGACACAACTGAAGAGGAAATAAATACGTTTTTGCATGCATTGGAAGCATCAATAAATCAATTAAAAGCAGTAATGGAGTAGATAATTATGCAATATGATCATATTTTAATCCGCTATGGTGAGATGGCACTTAAAGGAAAAAACAGAAAAAAATTTATCGTTCAGCTGCAAAATAATATTCGCCATAAGTTAAAAGAATATCCTGAGGTAAAAGTAAAACGGACGCAGGGGAGAATGTTCGTTTTACTGAATGGACATGAACCAGATCCGATAATTACAAAATGTCAGGAAATCTTTGGAATCCAAAGTCTTAGCCTGGCAGTAAAAGTTCAAAATGAAGAAGAAAAAATCAAAGAGGCAGCATTATGGGCACTGGAAAACAGTGAAAATGTCCATACATTTAAAGTGTCAGTGAAGCGGATTGATAAAAGTTTTCCTATTCGTTCACAAGATATGAACCAGGTGCTTGGCGGGCATTTATTGTCAAATACTGCGGGGTATGCGGTAAATGTTCATGAGCCGGGTTTGGAAATAAAAGTGGAAATCAGAACAGAGGCAACGTATATAACATCCAATGTTATACCAGGGCTAGGCGGATTGCCGGTAGGAACATCCGGGAAGACATTGCTGTTGCTATCCGGCGGAATTGATAGTCCTGTCTCCGGGTTCCTTGCAATGAAGCGGGGTGTGCAGATTGAGGCAATTCATTTTCATTCCCCGCCATTTACAAGTGAACGTTCCAAGCAAAAAGTAATGGATTTAGCTAAGAAACTGACAAATTACGGGAGTTCCATTAAAGTGCATGTTGTTCCGTTTACAAAATTGCAACAGCATATTTTCAGGGAAATGCCAGACGGCTATGCAATGACAATTATGCGTCGGATGATGCTGCGTATCAGTGAACAGGTATGTAAAAATGAATCCATATTATCAATGACTACAGGTGAAAGTCTTGGTCAGGTGGCCAGCCAGACAATGGAGAGTATGAATGTGATCAATGAAGTTACCAATTATCCGGTGATCCGTCCTTTGGTTGCGATGGATAAGGATGATATTATTCGAATTTCGAGAAACATTGATACGTATGATATTTCTATCCGTCCATACGAAGATTGCTGTGCGATTTTTGTTCCGAAATCTCCAAAGACAAAACCGACAAGAGAAAAGGTAAATATGTTCGAATCACAACAAGATTTCACCGAGCTGCTTGAAGAAACAATCAATGGCATTGAAACCGTGAAATTAACTGGTGAATCAGATGTGGAAAAGGAATTTGAGGATTTGCTGTAAAAAGGGCCGCCAGCAACTGCTTTGTTGTTCAACTTCTGCAAGATTGAAATGAGTCTTGAAAGAATGGAGAAGTATAGAATAGACTATTTGAGTTACTTTGGATTAAAGGTTCATTGGTTTTCATCATATTTGATATAAAATGCGCAGTAACTTTCGGAATGTACATTTCATGCTGTTCGGTACTACTGGGGGTGGCGGATGATTTCAATCCACGCTCAGGTAATCTCACGAGGCGGACATATTTTCCGTTATTAGCGTCATAAAGAGTGTTTTTATGATATTCACGGACATTTGTTCCGTTATTGGTCATAAAAGCGTTGATTTGCTGCAAATTTAACCGGATAACGGAAAATATGTCCGCGAACCCTGCTGAAAAAGTGATTTTGGGTGGATTAGCGGAAAATATGTCCGCTTCCATTATCTAATGATAACAATAACCTGTTTTCCATCCCCAGCGAAGTGTATTTCCGCAGCGGCGGACCAAGAACCATATAAAGTTACGTCGCATTTTATGTCTTTTGTGCAAAAAAACAACCTTTTGGAAATGTGTATTAAGTTTCAAGGCAACAATAGAAGTATTCCATTACCACAGGTAACTGTTTGAGCTAATATTCGTGGGAAAGTTGAGTTATTAACAAGACTTACCAGTTTAAAAATCCTCTTTGCTACAAACTCTATTAGTACCAAGGAGGTGATTGAACATGGCAAGCAACAACAGTAATCAATTAGTAGTTCCTGGTGCACAACAAGCACTGGATCAAATGAAAACTGAGATTGCACAAGAATTTGGTGTTCAACTTGGTGCAGACAATACTTCCCGTTCCAACGGGTCTGTAGGTGGAGAAATTACGAAGCGTCTTGTACAATCTGCTCAACAGCAGTTTGGCGGCTCTCCACAGTAACTAAAATAAAATAATACTGGCTATAGGGCTGTCCTTAAAGAGGGCAGCCCTTATTTAATGCGGTAGTTATCTTTGCTATATCGCAGTTAATACCTTTTGGAACAATGCTATGAGAAAAGAACATTTTTACAAAAATGTCCGCTTCACTCTGTCCCAATACGAATTATTTTTCAGCTTAACCGTTTTAATGACTTTATCACTTAAAGTGACCATCAGATTTTTTATATTCCGTATGGAGTAGGCTTCATTATCCAATCCGACAATTGGATAATCATTACCATCCTGAATAATTTCCAATTTCAGTTTTCTGTCTTTGTTTAAAACAAAAGAAGATCCCAGTGTCCGGTAGCGGTTATTGTTAATGGAAGCAAGCTCAGATACCTGGAAGCATGGGATTTTAGGATCAACTACTGCACCGCGTGTTGATTTATTATATCCAGTACTTCCTGTAGGGGTTGCAACAATCAGTCCATCACCGCGAAATGTCTCAAAGTGCATATCATCAATGTGGACATCAATAACAATCGTTTTAATAAGCGTGGATCGGATACTGACCTCATTCAGACAATTAAACGACGATTCACCGTTAACCTGTACATTAATTACCGGAAAACGTCGTACCTCCATTTCCTCATGAACCATTGAATGAAGCATGCTGTCAAAATTATCCATATTAAAATCACAGTATAAACCGGACTGATCAGACTGTGTTATTCCAGTGTACAAACAATCCTGACGGAACCCTGTCTTCCGAACTGCCTGCAAAAATGCACCATCACCACCTACACTTACAATTACATTCGCGCTGTCCGGATTATCAACAATTGTAAAGTCATTTTGATGTGCAAGGTCAAATAATGGCTGTAATTTATCCTCAAGTTTTGTATCTTTCTGGTAATAGAAGTAAATGTTTTTTCGATTTGGCATCGTAATCATTGCCTCCATTATGAAGTATCTTCTCTTTCAATAGTATCACTTCCATCCAAAAATTCCTAACAGATACAATAGTTGAGAGTAAAAAAGGAAATTTGTAGCAAAATAGAATGAAACGGGGTGTGGTATATGATTTGGCTGTTATTAGGCTTCATTTTAATCATCATTTTACTTTTATTTTCAAAAGTTAAAGTTAAAAGTGCATTTTTCTTAAATCAACAGCAACAAACCATCACAATCAATATCTATTTTTACCGTCTGAGACTGATAAGAAGGTGCATTGATCTATCGGAAACGGATGAAGATAAATCGATTCGGGAGGCTCTGGAATTTTTACATCAAATAAGTAATAACTTTGTACAAAAAATAAAAGATATGAATGATATATTTACTATTTTATTTAGAAGAATACATTTTCATCAACTTAACTGGCGAACACATGTCGGTACAGGGGAAGCTAGTATGGCAGGTGTGGCCAGCGGAGGAATATGGGCAATTAAAGGTATGCTAATCGGGGTGTTAGCTGAAAAAAGTAACTTTGACTGTGAGCCATCCTTAACGGTAACACCATTATTTAATCACCGGCAATTTCAATCGGAATTTGATTGCATTGTATCCATCAGAATAGGGCAAGCTATGTACGCACTTCTTAAAGTAATACGGAAATTCCCAGTGAAAAAAGAAGCGATTATTTGATGAATAAAAGGAGGATCATCATGGAAGAACATCCTATTCAGGGCTTAATGACAACTGCGATGGAAAACCTGAAAGACATGATAGAAGTGAATACCATTATCGGGGATCCGGTTGAGTCTCCGGATGGCAGCGTAATTATTCCTGTTTCCAAACTTGGATTCGGATTTGCTGCGGGTGGAAGTGAATTTAATTCCGGAAGCAGTAAAGGCGGTGAATCAGGCGGAAGTGATAAATTACCCTTTGGCGGCGGTAGCGGCGGTGGTGTGTCCATTACTCCGATAGCATTTTTGATAGTAAGTCCAAGAGGGATTAAAATGATACACTTGGATGAGAACACACATATATATGAAAAAATGATTGATTTCGCCCCAAAGGCAGTTGAAAAAATTCAGCAAATGCTAAAGGAATCGGCTCAATCGTATAAATCGAACCAACATCAAAAGTCAGGAGAGAAAAACTCAAAAGAACAACAGGAGAACAAGAAAAAGAATGAGAATGAAGATAAGCAAAATAATCAGGAAAAAGAGAAAAATCAGGACAACCAGAACAACCAGAACAATCAAAGCTCTAATCAGCAATCTGACCAGACAAATTATGATATTTAAAATCCGACGTTCATAAATTTGTACCATTTTAAACCATTGTATCGTTGGACTTTAGATGAAAATAATTTCATAATAAAGTGTGAAGATAAAATATTCTTTAGGAGGAATGATTCATATGGCAAATGTTACATTCCAACAAGAACCGGTCACACTTTTAGGAAATGAGATTTCCGCAGGGGACAAGGCACCAGACTTCACTGTGCTTTCCAATGATCTGAAAGAAGTTTCGTTGGATGACTATAAAGGAAAAGTCAGGCTGATTGCAGCTGTTCCATCGGTTGATACAGGTGTTTGTTCCGAGGAAACGAAACGCTTTAATGAGGAAGCGGATAAACTGGATAACACACATGTACTGACAGTGAGCATGGATTTACCGTTTGCTCAAGGCCGCTGGTGTGCAGCAAATGGTGTTAAAAACCTGGATACATTATCAGACCACCGTGATGCCGATTTCGGTGAGAAGTATGGTGTTTTAATAAAAGAATTGCGTTTACTGGCAAGAGCCGTATTCGTGGTAGATTCCAATGATAAGGTTACGTATGTTGAATATGTTAGCGAAGTAACTAATTTCCCAGATTATGAAAAAGCATTGGAAGCTGCCAGAAAAGCAGAATAAATGGTGAAATCTCCCCTGCTGCGCGAATTGCAGGGGAGATTTTTGTGCAATGGACCGGTCTTTTGGTACAATAGAAGCGCTTAAAGATCGGAGGATTTACAATAATGGAAAAGACTAATGTAGAAATTTTATTTGAACAAATAGACAAAGCAACTGAATTAATTCAAAATCAGGTAAATGAGACATATTTGGATAGCCTGGCGATGACACTGGAAATGTTTTTTGATCAAAATGTTTCTGACAAGATGGATGAAGCTGCTGCACATAAACTGCAGGATATCATACGACATACAGACCTATCTTTATACCAACTTGATGAGATTCGCAAGGCAATACAGTTGGCAATTCTAAAAGGAATGAAGGGTTCAACGCAACAGCAGCATTTGATGACACCTGAAACTGTTGCGTTATTTATCGGATATTTGGCTGAAAAGCTTACGAGCAGCAAAGAAGATTTACGTGTGTTTGACCCTGCAAGTGGAACGGGAAACCTGTTAACAGCAGTATTAGGTCAGCTTAAACAGACACAGCAGGCTTTTGCAGGTGAAGTCGATCCAACATTAATACAATTAGCCGTACTGAGTGCAAATTTGCAGAAAAAAGAAATAGAATTTTTTCACCAGGATAGTTTACGTCCGTTCCTAATGGATCCGGTTGACCTGATCGTGGCTGATTTGCCTGTCGGTTACTATCCGGACGACATCCGTGCAAATGAATTTGAATTAAAAGCTGATGAAGGTCACTCCTATTCACATCATTTATTCATTGAGCAGAGTATAAATTATACAAAAGACGGAGGATATTTGATTTTTGTCATTCCGGATTTCTTATTTGACAGTGATCAGTCTGATAAGCTACATGCGTACCTTCAAGAATATGCGCATATTGTTGGTGTCCTGCGATTACCGGAATCGGCATTTAAGTCAGAGAAAAGTGTGAAAAGTATTCTTATATTGCAAAAGAATGGGCAAGGTACATCTGCTCCAAAGCAGCCTTTGCTGGTAAAGCTTCCATCATTTAAAAATACAACAGCAATGAATGATATTCTTTCTCAAATGAACAGCTGGTTTGCAACGTACTTGAATAAATAGGCACTGATAGGGAGTTGAATTACGATGAGCAAGATTTTAGCTATAAATGCCGGCAGTTCGTCATTAAAATTTCAATTAATTCAAATGCCTGAAGAAAACGTGTTGGCAAAAGGACTTATTGAGCGGATAGGTTTATCTGATTCTGTATTTACCATGGAAATTGACGATAGTAAAGATAAAATAACGGTTGATATACCTGATCATGAAGATGCTGTAAAACATTTATTGGATAAACTCGAAAGCTCGGGTGTTATCCAATCGATGGATGAAATTGATGCGGTAGGTCATCGGGTTGTCCATGGCGGGGAACAGTTCAGCGACTCTGTTCCAATCACGGATGATGTGATTCAAACAATTGATGAAGTTTCGGAGTTGGCTCCCCTGCATAATCCAGCTAATTTAACAGGAATTCGTGCATTCCAGGAAATTTTACCGGATGTGCCAATGGCTGCTGTGTTTGATACGGCATTCCATCAAACGATGCCTGAAAAATCCTACTTATACAGCTTGCCATACGAGTACTATGAAAAGTATGGCATTCGTAAGTATGGTTTCCATGGTACATCACATAAATATGTATCACAGCGTGCAGCTGAATTATTAGGTATCCCAGTTGAGCAGCTTCGCTTAATATCCTGCCATCTGGGTAACGGAGCAAGTATAGCTGCCATCGACAAAGGCAGGTCAATGGATACGTCCATGGGATTTACGCCTCTCGCAGGTGTAACAATGGGTACGAGGTCGGGGAACATTGACCCTGCGCTTATCCCATTTATTATGGAAAAAACAGGTAAAACAGCTGATGAAGTAATAAATATATTAAATAAAAAAAGCGGAATGCTGGCTTTGTCCGGCTTTTCGAGTGACTTGCGTGATATTGAACAACAGGCTGGAGAAAATGAACGTGCAGAACTTGCCCTGGAAGTATTTGCTGCGCGCATCCATAAATATCTTGGCTCTTATGCGGCGAGAATGTCGGGCGTGGATGCAATCATATTTACGGCAGGTGTAGGGGAAAACAGTGACATCGTCCGTGAAAAAGTACTGACAGGATTAGAGTTTATGGGTGTGTATTGGAATCCGGCACTAAATAAAGTTCGCGGAAAAGAAGCTTTTATAAATTACCCTCATTCACCTGTTAAAGTTATTGTAATTCCAACGAACGAGGAAGTTATGATAGCCCGTGATACTGTTCGTCTTATTGAATTAGAATAGGAGGGAATTTTTTGTCGGTACATGAACATAAGCAAAAAAAGCAATCTGTAAATTGTGTGGTTATCACAATCAGTGATTCGCGAACAAACGAAACTGATAAAAGCGGTAATCTGATGGTATCGCTTTTGGAGAACGCTGGTCATCGTGTGGAAAGAAAGGAAATAATCCCGGACGAAAGCAGCGCGATTAAAAATATGCTTGATTCCTGCTGTGAAAATCCTGATGTCGATGTTGTTTTGACAAATGGCGGGACTGGGATAGCCTATCGTGATGTGACGATTGAGACAATACAATCTATGCTGGATAAAGAGCTGACCGGTTTTGGGGAGATTTTTCGCATGTTAAGCTACCAGGAGGATATTGGCTCAGCAGCAATTTTGTCGAGAGCAATTGCAGGGGTAAGCAATCATACCGTTATTTTTGCAACACCTGGTTCGTCAGGTGCTGTAAAGCTTGCCATGAACAAGCTTATCCTGCCCGAAGTTGCACACGTTGTCACTGAGGTAAAAAAAGATCTAAAATAACGCCTAGCCAATCGGAAGGCGTTATTTTAACGTACAACAAGTACATCGCAGTTTGCGTACCTGGTGATGCTTTCCGATACACTTCCAATCAGGAAGCGTTCAACAGCACTCATTCCTGTTGCCCCGCAAATGATCAAATCTGCATCAAAATTAGCAGCAACATCTTTTGCAATTTTTACTTTAGGGGAACCATATTCAACACATCTGACCATATCACTAATTCCTGCTATTTTTGCATTTTCCACATAACTGTTAAGCAGTTCTTTTGCGTAATCTTCTGCACGTTCTGCCAATGTTCTGTCATATGCTTCAGCCGTTGCAAAAGTTCGTGAATCTACAACATGTGCCAGAATCATGCGTGCATCATTCCGTTTAACAATATCAAGCGACTTTTTGAATGCTTTCTCAGATGCCTCAGAACCATCCACTGCTACAACAATATTTTTATATTCGAAATCAATCATAACCATTTCCCCTTTCGTCTTATTATTTAAATACCCCTTTTATTAGTACTTTAATCGATTTTCCTATAGTTGGAAACAAAAAATTTAGTTACCGTTACATTTTCATGTACATACTAAGGGTGGAGGTGATAGCAGTTGTCAAAAAAAGAAAAACTGTTTGAAGATAAAAAAGGAATTTCAGCTGTCAGAAATCAACTGATTGAGAGTTACCAAAGCGGTGTTATCGAAGACAAGGAAAACCTCTCCAATAACCGAAGTATTAACTACTATAATAATCAAAAGAAATAAATGAATCCAATCCATCCCTTTCATAGGGATGGATTTTTTTGAACCCCGATACTCTGCGCTTTAGTTCTTTCTTTAAGTATATTATGGTATAATTCCAATCATGATAAGCAGTTCGCTTCTTTGGACATTTTATAAAAGGGGGAACAACTGGTGGGACATGCATTAATAACAGCAGGGACATCAGGACTGGGACGCAAAGTTATAGAAAAATTTCTGAAAGCTGGTCATTCAGTTACTACAACATATCACAGCAATTATGAAAAAGCACAGAAGGTAGAAGAAGAGCTGGAAGAATACAGCGATTTATTACATATTGTTCAGGCTGATGTAACAAACAAAATAGACCTTACTAACCTGGTTGATAAAGCGGTAAAGCAGCATGGAGGGATTGATTATCTCATAAATAATGCCGGACCGTTTATTTTTAAACGCAAGAAACTGCTTGATTACACCGAAGATGAATGGCATGAAATGATTCAGGGAAATCTTGATGCCGTTTTTTACTTGTTGAAGCTGACCGTACCATATATGCGAAAAAAGCGTTTTGGCCGGATTGTCAACTATGGCTTTCAGGGGGCAAACAGTGCATCCGGCTGGGTATACCGATCAGCTTTTGCGGCAGCCAAAAGTGGTTTGGTCTCGTTAACAAAGACAGTTGCTTTTGAGGAGGCTGAATTTCAAATCACTTCCAACATGGTTTGTCCCGGTAACATTGTCGGTGAAATGAAAGAGTCCAGTATTGAACAAAGCAGAAAGGTACATCATGACACGACGCCAATTGGCAGACCGGGAACAGGTGAGGATATTGCCCGTACGATTATATATTTATGTAATGAGGACTCAGATATGATTACCGGATCGATATTTGAAATTACAGGCGGGCTTGATGTTATTCACCGCTACCGGTAATGATTTTCGTGCTTTTTTATATGGGATTTGATACAATGAAATTGCTTTCAACTTACTATATATACCCAATAGAAAAAACATATGTATCTAAGGGAGGTTATTTTGTGAAAATTGGTGTACCTAAGGAAATTAAGAACAGTGAAAACCGGGTAGCAATGACACCGGCGGGGGTAATGACATTAAAAAAGGCTGGTCATGAAGTTTATGTGGAAACGGAAGCGGGACTTGGCTCCAGCTTTACCGATGACCAATATGCCGATGCAGGGGCAGTTATTGTTTCAACTGCGAAAGAAGCATGGAGTCAGGATATGGTTATGAAGGTAAAAGAACCATTACCGGAAGAATATGATTATTTTTATGAAGGCCTTATTTTATTTACGTATTTACACCTGGCGAATGAACCGGAACTTACAAAGGCATTAATTGACAAAAAAGTTATAGGAATTGCCTACGAAACGGTCCAATTGGAAAATAAATCACTGCCGCTCTTAACACCGATGAGTGAAGTTGCAGGTCGTATGGCATCACAAATTGGTGCTCAATTTTTAGAGAAATCAAAGGGCGGTAAAGGAGTTCTCCTGTCGGGCGTTCCTGGGGTTAAACGTGGAAAAGTTACCGTAATCGGCGGTGGTGTTGTTGGTACAAACGCAGCAAAAATCGCAGTTGGTCTTGGTGCGAATGTTACGGTTCTCGATCTGAATCCGGGACGACTGCGTGAACTGGACGATATTTTTGGTGCATCAATTAATACGGTAATGTCAAACCCATTGAATATCAGTGATGAAATTGCCGATTCTGATCTGGTAATCGGGGCAGTATTAATTCCTGGTGCAAAAGCTCCTAAATTGGTGTCGGAGGATATGGTGCAGGCGATGCCTGAAGGATCTGTTATTGTTGATGTTGCAATTGATCAGGGTGGTATTTTTGAAACAAGTGACCGGATTACAACACATGACAATCCAACATTTACAAAGCATGGAGTTGTGCACTATTCCGTACCAAACATTCCAGGAGCAGTACCGCGTACGGCTACTATCGGTTTAACAAATGTAACCGTACCATATGCCCTTCAATTAGCAAATAAAGGCTATCAAAAGGCTTGCCTGGATAATGAAGCGTTGTTAAAAGGAATTAACACACTGGATGGCTATGTCACATTTGAAGCAGTTGCTGAATCACATGATCTGCATTATGATGATGTGCACAGCCTTCTGAATAAGTAGTAAAAAAGGTGCCCGTTCGTGGCACCTTTTTTACATCAGCCCGAGAGCGAAAACATCCGCTCAAACTCCCAGTTAATCAACGATCTGAAGTTCTTTTGGATACTTTGTTAAAATTTCCGGTCCTTTATTCGTCATAAAAATCATATCTTCAATCCGTACACCGCCAGTATTTGGCACATAAATCCCCGGTTCGATTGTATAGCACATTCCTTCCTGAAGCGGTAACTGATTACTGCTATGCATAGATGGATATTCGTGAGTTTCTATTCCTAACCCATGGCCGATTCGGTGTGTAAAATATTGACCGTACCCGGCTTTTTCAATATGATTCCGTGCTGTTAGGTCCACTTCGCCAACAGCCGTACCAATTTTGGAAGCTGCAATAGAGTTTTTTTGCGCCTCAAATACTGTATTGTAAATCGTTTCCTGTTCCTGGCCAATCGAATGATATGCAACGGTTCGTGTTATATCTGAACAGTAGCCCTCAAAAACTACACCGAGATCAAATAGGACGAGATCACCTTTTTCGACTTTTTTCATGGATGGTGTTCCATGTGGTGATGCGGTCTGGTTTCCGGACAATGTCATCGTTGAAAATGACATTTGCTGAATCCCCTGTTTCTTCAATTCATACTCGATTTTGGCAATTATGCCAAGTTCTGTAGCACCTTCTTTTATTGCTTTTACTCCGGTTTCCACACCAAAATCAGCCAGTGCAGCAGCCTGCTTAAGAAGTGTATATTCTTTTTTACTTTTAATAACCCGTAAATTTGCCAGCACTTCTTTTGCATTGGAAATAGCAGCATCTGGAAGAATGGTTTTCAGCTGATTATAACGCTCCAGTGTAAGGTGATCATGTTCAATACTGATTGATTTTGGAACAGCATCATTACGTATTAAGTATTCCGAGAAGAGTTCCCACGGGCTTTCATGATCCTGATAGCCAATTATTTCAAAGCTCCAGCCCGCAGCTTTTGCATCTTCTTTTTCCATTGAGGGTACTATTAATAATGGATCATGATATTTACTGACATATACAGCAATAAGTCGTTCATGTGGATCCGTGTAATAATTACTCAAATAGTAAAAGTTGGCTGTCGATGTGACGAAAATACTGTCCTGATCATTCATTTTTATTTTTTCCAAAAGAGCTTCAAGTCTGTCTGTCAAAGTAAACACCCCATTATCATTAATTAGTTATAGTATAACAAAATAATGATGCAAACCATAAAAACATAAATCAGTTATTTATTTTTGAAACTTTTTGATTATAACCGCCGTACTACGTAGTGTACAGTACTTAAGAACCTGTCGACTTACTATTAATCTGGAGTGGAGGAGATATACATGTTTAAATTTTTTAAACGCGTATCAACTGTAGTCAGCTCGGAATTAAACGCAATGCTTGAAAAGGCTGAAGATCCTGTGAAAATGCTTGATCAGTTTATCCGGGATATGGAAGATGATATTCAGGAAGTCGAAGCAGCTGTAGCAAAGCAAATCGCAAATGAAAAGATGATGAAACGGAAGGCTGATGATGCCCAGGCAATGGTAGAAAAACGCCAGAAGCAGGCTGAACAGGCAATAGAAGCAAACAATGAAGATTTGGCAAAACGTTCACTGGAGGACAAAGCGGAACACGAAAAGCAGGCTTCAGTACTGGTGGAATCATGGGAGCGTGCAAATAAGGATTCGGAAACATTACGTACTAAATTGGATGAAATGAAAAAAGAATACCAACAGATGAAATTGAAGAAAGACTCACTAAAAGCACGTGCAGAATCTGCGAAGACAAGAACAAAAATGAACCGGACCATGTCATCCATTGGAAGCGATGAATCCAAACGGGGATTTGAACGGATGGAAGAAAAGGTTATGGAATATGAGGCGGAAGCGGAAACAAGTGAAGATATTTCACACGAAAGCCGTACATTGGACGATGAATTTGAAAAACTGAATAACAACAGTGTGGATGATGAACTTGCAGAACTTAAGAAAAAAATGGGAAAAGAATAGATTTCGGACTGTGAAAGGGGGCGGTTGATAAAAAAACTGCCCCTTTATGCATGGAGAAAAAAGGAAACGGGAAAGGAAATTGTATAAGCTTTATCGAATATATAAAGTGCAGATAATTTTTATAAAGGAGCGATAATATGAAAGTATCTTATCATGGACATTCTGTAGTTAAGGTTGAAACAGACAGTCATATTATTTTGATTGATCCGTTTATTTCAGGTAATGAAGCGTGTGATTTGGATGCTGGATCTGTTAAAGCGGATGTCATTCTTTTAACGCATGGACATAACGATCATGTTGGGGATACCGAAGCAATTGCCAAACGTAACGACGCGCTGGTGGTTGCCCCGAACGAACTTGCTGATTACCTCGCCGGTAAAGGCTTAAATACGCACAATATGCATATCGGCGGTGCACATGAATTTGATTTCGGTAAAGTGAAATATACGCAGGCGTTTCATGGTTCATCCTTTACAGAAGACGACGGGACAATCATTTATACCGGAATGCCCGGCGGAATCCTGCTGACAATTGGTGGGAAGACGATATACCATGCCGGTGATACCGGATTGTTCAGTGACTTGAAGCTTATTGGTGATATGAATGATATTGATGTTGCATTTGTTCCAATCGGTGATAATTTTACAATGGGACCTGAGGATGCACTGGTTGCCACCGATTGGATTAACGCTAAAACAGTTGTTCCGATTCATTACAATACATTTCCAGTGATTGAGCAGGATGCGGATGAATTTGTCCGGAATGTGAAAACCGGTAAAGGACTGGCGATGAAGATAGGGGACTCAGTAGAGCTATAAGGAAATACTAAAACGTGAGCTGTGATGCTCACGTTTTAGTATAAACAAGGAATCTGTTATGTGACCTTATTTATATTGTTTAGAAGATAGGAATCTTAAGTCTTATTACATTCAAAATCTATATCGTAATCTCTCTCCGATTTACCATCTGGAAAATACATTTCTCCACCAACACACATGCTCCCGGCATCAGCATTTCCACCCTTTCCCACTATACTGACGTCTTCACTAATATAAAGGTTCTTTGTGACTTTTAATCGCACTTTATTTTTCACTTCAATATTTCCGTCTATCCACGCACTGCCATTAACTACAAACGTGTTATTTTCGCATTTATTATGTTTGAACATTACTTTTTGATTATTATTCGGATTTTTAAAGCGGGTGTTCTTATTATATGTACATTCAGCGAATTTTCCGTCTTCGGTGAATTCATATTCTTCATTTTCATTCTTAACTTCTACCACATACTTGTTATTACTTCTCAATGCTGTTTCCAGCGTTAAGTCTTGTCCTAGATCATTTGTTGTTGTTATTTTTATCGGCAGCACTTCTTGTTTCTTCATATCTTTTATACAGCCATCCGTAACATTTAGTGTCTCTTTACTTTCTTTATTGTCATTATTAATGATAACTTGCTCGATTGTTATACCATCAATATCCTGAAAACAAACGTCAAATTCGTTAATATCATTACTCTGATTCATATATTGATTGCGTAATTCATTGATCAAAATGTTGGTATTCTGGCTCAAAGAAATGTTACTGCCGGTTTGCTCTTCGTTGCCCATCAACTGAATAATTAGTGTCGATGACAGTACGATTAAAACCCCCAACAAACCAAGCGCTGCAAGCAATTCCACTAAAGTTATTCCTTTTTCATTTTTAATTTGTCGAAATAACATGTTTTTCACATCCGATTAAATGATATAATAGGAAAAAAGTCACGGGTCAGGTGTGAATTTTATTGTCTACTA